>NZ_JBIUWB010000003.1:0-567989 GCF_044743255.1 Glutamicibacter sp. NPDC087673 | reverse complement strand
GCTACGGCGCGTTCACGAACTTCGGCAGGGTATTTCTTGGGCATGGTTGCTATCTTTCTCTCGAAAGACAGCGGCATCAAATCAGGGACGGTTCATGGTACTCAGTCGAAGAACTGCGAGAAGGGCATTTCGTCTCCGATGATCCCAGGAATGGTCAAGAGACCAGCTTTACTGCCACCAGAGTCATCGGTACCGAGCGCGACCAATTGTGGAATCAACTGGATCACGGAGTAATTCGATAAACCGTGAGTTGCACAGATTACTGTCCTGTTCAAGAAGCGTTATTGGGACGTTTTCCCTGCACCTTGCCGGGCAGATTGTTCTTCTAGGAGCACAAGGGCTTTTTCGCTCGCATTCCTGATCCGATTCAACGCACCAATGATGCTTATGCTCGCGAAGAGATTAACGAGAATTAGAACAACGAGAAACCAAGTGTTTTCCATGCTGCAACTCTTCCAGATCTCCCCACCGGCGTCTATCGAGGACGCTCAGCACTGCGGAGAGGCCCAATCAGGTCAAATCAGGCATGCATTCCAGTCGCCGAACGTTCAGCGGGATGCTTAGATCGGTAGGATTCCATATTCTCCCTTCATGATCACGGTTCGAGCAATGGGCTTGGCGGCAATGGCGTTTCCTCCCCGGTGGGCTCCTGCCCGTGCAACGGGCACATTCCGATTCCGCCTCCATAGTTGTACTCGACCCAGACCACTTCTTGGCGTTCATTCCTATTGGCTTCCGCCCACGCAAGAACGTCTTCCACGCACGCTGCGTTCTCGATCCGGTGCTCGCTGCTGTCGCAGTTTTCATTCCAGAAGTCCACGCGGTACACCGGAGTGAGGTTTTCTTCGCTGACATAGCGCGGATCAATGGGGGATATGTTCATGCAGGAATCCACTCACCGTCCCGCAAGTGGGTCGATGGCCGGTGGACAGATTCTGGGTGAACGCACGCATGAAGTTCAACGCCTGGCCGGTCCGCAAGCGGAACCCTGACCGGGGCAATACTGGCGAAACCACAGCGCCGCCCCAAGAAGGCGAGAGCCGTTAGGCTGTGGCGTGCTCGGCGGCACCGTCGAGCAGGGTCATAGCGCGGTAGATGGTGTGGTGGATGGGGACATGGACTCCGTGATGCTGCGCCAGTCGGACGACGGTGCCGTTTTGCTCCTCAAGTTCCGAGGACCGTCCTGCGGCCAGATCGCGTTGCATGGAGGCGGTGCTGTCCGGGCTGAAGGCGTCGAATTGTGCCATCATCCGGGCCACGTCCGATTCTCCCAGATTTGCCCCGGCATGGCCGGCGAGGGTAGCAACCTCTCGCATGGCGTCTTCGACCAGGGCGCGGGTTTGCGGGTTGGTGCGGGTTCGGCCAACCGGTTCGCGGCATAGTGCGCCGACTCCGCCGTAGGAGGTGATGAGCATGAATTTTCGCCACATGTCGGTGATGATGTCGGCCGAAACCGTGGTTGCGACTCCTGCTGCGTCCAGGGCGTTGGCCAGTTGCGCGGCCCGGGTTGTGGTTGTTCCGTCGAGTTCGCCCAGGGTGATGGCTGGTTGCCCGCCGACGTGGTGGACGGTGCCGGGTTGCTGGAGGTAGGAAATGATCATGGCGACCCCGCCCAGGGCGTGGCCCGGACCGACCGCTTCGGTGATGCGCTCGGAGGCCGTGACGCCGTTTTGCAGCGGCAAGACAGCGGTGTTCGGCCCGATCAAGGCGCGTGCCCCTCTCATGGCGGCGGCGACCTGGCCGGCTTTGCAGGCCAGGATGACCGCGTCGCACGTGCCGATGGATTCTGCCGTGGTGCTGACACTGGCCAGTAGGGTGGTGAAGCCGGGGCTCCCGTCCCCGGTGGTGATGGTGATCCCGTGGTCGGTGATTGGTGCGATGTGGCGTTCGGTGGCCAGTAGGTGCACTTCGGATCCGCTTTTGGCCAGGGCGGCGGCGAAGTATGCGCCGACGCCGCCGGCGCCGATGACTCCAATTTTCACGGTGTTGCTCCTACTTTTTCAGTTTGGGTGTGGTGGCCGATGTCTTGGTCTTGGTGGCACTGGTCTGGCAGGAAGGCGCCAGATGCCGCTTCGCAGTGCGGATGCTTACTATATTAATTTCCGTATTTGACGATTTGACCAGTAATGAAAGGGAAAAGGAAGTAGCAGGTCTTATTACGAGCATATGTATCGGGTTGTACCCATCCATATGCTCATGTGGGGAACGTCCAACGGGACGTTGCCTGGGATGGGAAGACTCTCGTTGAACTGATCCAGAACGGCTTGTTGCAGGCTGCGGTGATCTAAGTGACCAGGCAAGGTGAACGCGAATGAGAAGGCTTATTTATTTCCTAGGCATCGGTGAGACTCCATGATTGATCCGCTGATCGACATCGAACTTGAGATCATCGAAAACGGCGTAGACGACTGGGTCCTGTTCCTCCACATCATGGGGATCATCAACGAAGCCAAGGGCAATGTCCTGAGCGAGGACGAGGCCATTGCAGAGGCCACGGGTACTGTGTTGGCTCTGTGCTCCAAGGGGTATGCCCAGCTCGGCAGATACACCGGACCTACAAGTTTTGTTCCATGGCCCGACACCGGCGAAGAGCTCCGCGCTCGGATGGAGCACCAGCTGGAAAATCCGCCTCCTGGGGAAGGCCCTGTGGGTAATCTGATGTACATCATGCTCGATATCCTGCCTGGTGGGCAGAAAGCCAGAGACGAACAGTCCCAGTAAGCGAACGGTCTACGGGACGGTGTGGTCGCTTGAGGGTCAATGAAGAAATTTGGAGGCGGAGGGGCGGTTAATTTGCGTGAGCAGGTCAATACTTTGTCCTGTGGAGCGTCATTTGATCCATGAGCCCTCTATTCGCGCCGACGGCCCTCAGACCTTCGACGGGGGCGCCCCCTCCATCAACTAGCCCGCTAGCTCACCCATCAAACGGCAAGTCTGGAGCTATCAACCAGGCGCCCGCGGATGAAGAACATTAGGACTAGGCCTACAGCGATAACCACGACGTTACCGAGGCTGGCGATGCTGCCCAGGGCACTACCCGAGGGGTAGGTACCGAGAAGGAAGATGCTGGGGTCGGTACTAGCGTGGAGCAACACCGGCCAGATGAGGTTGCCGGTCACGCGCAGCGCGAAGTACATGAGGATACCGAACATGAAGGTATAACCGAGTTGAAGTAGCGTCGGTCCCAGAGCCTGACCGCTGAGAAGGTTGACCGAGTGAAGCAGCGCGAAAACCCCGGCAGAGACGAGCGCAACTGCGATCTCACCGTGGCCCGCCTTGCGCAACATGTTGACCACGAGTCCACGGGTGAGAACTTCCTCGGCGAAGCCGATCAACAGTCCGATGAGAATCCAAAGCGCCACGACAGTGAAGCCAGCCTTCGCGTAGTCCATCGATGCGAAGCGTAAGACGTTGAACAGCAGCACCGCGATGACGGCGATCCACATCCAGCGCCCACCTCGAATCGGCTGAGGGCCAAAAAGGTCCTTTAGCCACCCGACGGATGCAGCGAAGGCCACCAAAATCAGCCCGCCAATAGCAATCGGTACAAGGTATCCGAGCAGGAGATACTTCGGACTGTTGGGCTCGCCGATGTCACCCCCGACTACAACCCCTATCAAGAGGCTCGCTCCCTCATAGAGGGCGAGGTAGGCAACGGCCAGTCCTATTGCTTTCCACCAAGCTCCGTGGTTCCAGAACCGCGTCCATGGCGAATCAGCGGTCAGATCGGTCATTGGTGCTCCCAAGGTCAAGCGGCACGAAGTTGAGCCACATCCGTTACATTACTCGATCGAATGATCCCTGTTTCCAGGCAGTCTCCAGACGAAAAGTTGTTGGCTAAGTTCATCGCAGAACCACACATAGCCTCGAGAGCCCACCACACGAGGCTGTCCCGTAAGCCGGTCGCATACAGGAGCACACCACATGCTGACTTGAATTGCAGAACTTTCATGGATTCACAGGAAAGCCGGCCGTTTCGTATGCCCCTTCTGGTGTAGTGACAGGCGAGGGGCATGAAACGAAACGATCTGGCGGTACCTCAAGATGTTGAATGCTCGCAAGGAAAAAATTGCTGCCGGATGGCCTCGACACCGCGGATGACGCCACTAGGCGGAACGTTTGGCGAGGTTCGCGATGCAATTGCGTTGCGGATCAGTGATTGCGATGCCCCTGATTGACGGCGTGAACCGAATGATGAACTTTATCCGTTTTATCGCTCATGCAACACGGGGTATGCGCTCGCCGCTCATTGGCATCCACGAGATAGCTGCGATCTTCGGGAGGTGTTGCACACGTGGCAGGCGCAGGAGCGCGATGGTTCATGACGTTGCTCAAACGGCTTGAGCCGGAGACGGTCACCTGTTGGGTGAACGCCAGAGTTGAGTGCGGCAGGTTGGCAGCGCTCGGTGGATCCCGAACGGTTAGGTGATTCGCCAGCCAACGTATTCGACCATAGGGCCCGTCGATTCCAGTTCGGAACAGCAGGCTTCGGGGAGGTCCGGCATATGCCGGCGCTGAGGCAGCATGCCAGCGAGAAACTTGGGAGCCGGTCAGTCCATCCCGTGAGCGCGGGTTTCCAAGGGCAACCGGTACCTCGAATGGGTCGTCGTGGTCCGGTCTGGGTTCGCAGGGATGCCGGCTCACCGGTCGACATTTCGGGTGGATGCACGAGCACGCATAGCGCTCGTCGTGCGCCGGATCAGGGGTTTGGAGAATTAACTGTGAGTTGCGTCCATTCGTACACGTATTCGAAGTAGTTTTCGATTAGTATTGCCTCGTGGCTATTTCATCGCAGAGTAAAAGAACTGATCTGACTCGCCTGGTCGTCAAGGGTGCACGCGAGCATAACCTGAAAAACGTGGACATTGATCTCCCGCGTGACGCAATGATTGTCTTTACCGGCCTTTCCGGTTCGGGCAAGTCCTCCTTGGCCTTCGACACCATTTTTGCCGAAGGCCAGCGCCGCTACGTCGAATCGCTCTCTGCCTACGCCCGCATGTTCCTCGGCCAGGTGGACAAGCCCGATGTTGATTTCATCGAGGGCCTGTCGCCAGCGGTGTCCATCGACCAGAAGTCGACCAGCCGCAACCCGCGTTCCACCGTGGGCACGATTACCGAAGTGTACGACTACATGCGCCTGTTGTGGGCACGTGTGGGCCGTCCGCATTGCCCGATCTGCCACGAACCGATCTCCAAGCAGACTCCGCAGCAGATCGTCGACCAGCTGATGGAGCTACCGGAGAAAACCCGCTTCCAGATCCTCGCCCCGGTAGTGCGCTCGCGCAAGGGCGAATTCGTCGACCTGTTCGCGGAGCTCTCTTCCAAGGGCTTTGCCCGTGCCCGCGTCGATGGCACCACCATCCAGCTGAACGATCCGCCGAAGCTGGCCAAGCAGGTCAAGCACACCATTGAAGTGGTCGTCGACCGCCTGGCCATCAAGGAAGATGCCCGCCAGCGCTTGACCGACTCCATCGAAACGGCCCTGGGTATCGCCGAAGGCCGCGTGCTGGCCGACTTCGTGGACCTGGACGAGGATGATCCCCAGCGCGTGCGCGCGTTCTCCGAGAACCTGGCCTGCCCCAATGAGCATCCGCTGGCCATCGATGAGATCGAGCCGCGCACTTTCTCCTTCAACAACCCGTTCGGTGCCTGCTCGGCCTGTTCCGGCATCGGCACCAAGCTGGAAGTCGATGAGCACCTGATCGTTCCGGACGGCGAGGTCACCTTGGCCGAGGGCGCGATCGCCCCATGGTCGCTGGGCAAGGCCACCACCGAATACTGGAACCGCTTGATCGAAGGCCTGGGCCATGAGTTGGGCTTCACCATGGACACCCAGTGGCAGGAGCTGCCGGCTGCCGCCCGCGAAGCGATCCTGAATGGCAAGGACCACAAGGTGGTCGTGCAGTACAAGAACCGCTTCGGCCGCGAGCGCAAGTACTCCACCGGCTTCGAAGGCGTCATTTCCTACGTGCACCGCAAGCACCAGGAAACCGAATCGGATCACGCCCGCGACCGCTACGAGCAGTACATGCGCCAGATCCCGTGCCCTACCTGCGGCGGCGCACGCCTGAATCCGGCGTCGCTCTCGGTCTTGGTGGGCGGGCGTTCCATCGCTGAAGTTGCCGCCATGGATCTGCGCAGCGCCGCGGAATTCCTCTCCACGATCGTGCTCACCGCACGCGAGGCGCAGATCGCCGCGCAGGTGCTCAAGGAAATCGACGCGCGCATGAAGTTCCTGCTGGACGTCGGACTGGAGTACCTGACCCTGGAACGCGCTGCCGGCACCCTGTCCGGCGGCGAGGCGCAGCGCATTCGCCTGGCTACGCAGATTGGTTCGGGCTTGGTGGGCGTGCTCTACGTTCTGGACGAGCCGTCCATCGGCCTGCACCAGCGCGATAACCGCCGCCTGATCGACACCCTGCTGCACCTGCGATCGCTGGGCAACACCCTGATCGTGGTGGAGCACGACGAAGACACCATTGCCGAAGCCGACTGGATCGTGGACATCGGCCCGGGCGCCGGCGAGCACGGCGGCGAAGTGGTGCACTCCGGATCCCTGGAGGGCCTGAAGCAGAACACCAAGTCGCTGACCGGAGACTACCTTTCGGGCCGCAAGCAGATCGACATCCCGTCCAAGCGCCGCAAGATCGACAAGGAGCGCAAGCTCAAGGTGGTCGGTGCCAACGAGAACAACCTGCAGAATGTGTCGGTGGAGTTCCCGCTGGGCGTGCTGACCGCGGTGACCGGCGTGTCCGGCTCGGGCAAGTCCACCCTGGTCAACGACATCCTGTACAAGGTGCTGGCCAACAAGCTCAACGGCGCCAAGCAGGTGCCCGGCCGCCACACCCGCGTGCAGGGCCTGGAGCACCTGGACAAGGTGGTCCACGTGGACCAGTCGCCCATCGGCCGTACCCCGCGTTCGAACCCTGCGACCTACACCGGCGTGTTCGACCACATCCGCAAGCTGTTTGCGGAGACCAACGAGGCGAAGCTGCGCGGCTACCAGCCGGGCCGTTTCTCCTTCAACGTCAAGGGCGGACGCTGCGAATCCTGCTCGGGTGACGGCACGCTGAAGATCGAGATGAACTTCCTGCCGGACGTCTACGTGCCCTGCGAGGTCTGCCAGGGCGCCCGCTACAACCGCGAAACCCTGCAGGTGCTGTACAAGGGCAAGAACATTGCCGATGTGCTGGATATGCCGATTGCCGAAGGCGCCGAGTTCTTCAGTGCCTTCACCCCGATCGCCCGCCACCTGCGCACGCTGGTGGACGTGGGCCTGGGCTACGTGCGCCTGGGGCAGCCGGCAACCACCCTCTCCGGCGGCGAGGCCCAGCGCGTGAAGCTGGCTGCGGAACTGCAGAAGCGTTCCAATGGCCGCTCCATCTACGTCCTGGACGAGCCGACCACCGGTCTGCACTTCGAAGATATCCGCAAGCTGCTCAAGGTGCTGCAGGGATTGGTCGACAAGGGCAACACCGTGTTGACCATCGAGCACAACCTGGATGTCATCAAGTCGGCTGACTGGGTCATCGACCTCGGCCCGGAAGGCGGCTCAGGCGGCGGCACGATCCTGGCTGCCGGCACCCCGGAAAAGGTGGCCAAGGTGAGCGAATCGCACACCGGGAAGTTCCTCTCCGAGATCCTGTAATGCCTGGCGGAGAATGTTCGACATATGCGATTTCAGTTATGGATTGCTAACCCGCGTCCGCTTCATGGGAAGATGGCTAGGTGAATATGTCGGTAACAAGTGTGCTCTTCGATCTGGATGGGACCCTCGTGGACCCTGCCGGTGCCATAACCTCGGGTATCCGCCACGCGGTCACCTCCCATGGTTTGGCCGATCCGGGCGAAGCACGAGTTGAAGCGCTGGTAGGCCCGCCCCTCCAAATCGGGCTGCGTACGCTTGACGGCGTCTCCGACGGGAACATCGACTCCATCATCGCGGCCTACCGCGCCCGCTATGCCGAGGTGGGCATGGCCGAATCCGTGATCTACCCGGGCATTGCGGCGCTCCTGGACGCGTTGCGCGCGGCCGGGATCTACGTCGCAGTGACCACGGCCAAGCCCATCAACATTGCGCGCCAGCTCATTGCACGCAAGGGGCTGGATGAGCATCTCGATGCGATTCACGGCAACGCGGATGAGCACGGGAGCATGGGTTCGAGCAAGACGCACATTGTCGCTGAGGCTTTGGAGCACGGGCAGCTGGACCCGGCGAGCAGCGTCGTTGTGGGGGACCGCTACTACGATTGGGATGCCGCCCGCGAGAATTCGGTGGCTTCGGTCGGCGTCGCGTGGGGATTTGCCCAGGACGATGAACTGCAGCAGGCAGGCGCAACTGTGGCGACAACCCGGGACCTTGCTGAGCTCCTGCTCGGAGCACAGCTGGCAAACACGCTGAACCTCGACGATGACCTCATGCAGGAAGGTGCAAAGTAGATGAGCATCTACACCATGACCCGTTCGTCGATTCGGGGCGTCATCCACGGTGTATGCCGTGCGGAAGTGACCGGGCTTGAGAACGTTCCCAAGGAAGGCGGCTTCATTGTCGCCTCCAACCACCTGTCATTCTTCGACTCCTTGATCATTCAGGCGTTGACCCCGCGCGACGTGGCGTTCTTCGCCAAGGCGGAATACTTCACCACTCCGGGACTGAAGGGCAAGGTGATGAAGACCTTCTTCGAATCCGTGGGATCCATTCCGGTGCAGCGTGGCGAACAGGCAGCTTCGGTTGCCGCCCTCGATTCCCTGGTGGAAATCGTCGAAGGCGGCAAGGGCATCGGCATCTACCCCGAGGGCACTCGCTCGCGCGATGGCAAGTTGTACCGCGGACGCACCGGCGTGGGCTGGCTGGCGCTGACCACCGGTGTACCAGTGGTGCCGGTGGGCTTGATCGGCACGGAGAAGCTGCAGCCTGCTGGTTCCAAGGGTTTCCGTCCTGCCAAATTCCATATCCACTATGGCGAGCCGCTGTACTTCGACCAGCTCGGACGCAAGCACCCGTTGCCGCAGCGCCGCCAGGCCACGGACCGGATCGTCGATGCGATTGCCGAGCTTTCCGGCCAGGAACGCGTCGATTCCTACAACCAGCTGCCACCGGACGCGAAATAGACCATGGCTGATCCGGCAAGTTACCGTCCGAGAACTTCGGACATTCCCACGAAACCGGGCGTGTACCGTTTCCGCGATGAACACGGCCGTGTTATCTACGTTGGCAAGGCCAAGGTCCTGCGCAACCGCTTGACCTCCTACTTCGCCAATCCTGACCGGCTCACGCCCAAAACCCGGGCCATGGTATTCACCGCCGGCAGCGTGGAGTGGACCGTGGTGGGTTCCGAATTGGAAGCGCTGCAGCTGGAGTACTCCTGGATCAAGGAATACAATCCCCGGTTCAATATTGTCTTCCGTGATGACAAGACCTACCCGTACCTTGCTGTCACCTTGAACGAAAAGTACCCGCGCGCCCTGGTCATGCGCGGGGACAAGCGCAAGGGCGTGAAGTATTTCGGGCCGTTCTATCCGGCCAAGGCCATCCGGGAAACCCTCGATACGCTGTTGCGGGTCTTTCCTGTGCGCAGCTGTGCGCCGGGCGTATTCAAGCGTGCCGAAGCATCGGGTCGCCCTTGCCTCTTGGGGTACATCGACAAATGCTCGGCTCCCTGCGTGGGGCGGATCAGCGAAGAAGACCACCGTCAACTGGCTGATGACCTATGCACCTTCATGAGCGGCGAGGCTACTAAGTTCACCAAGGCCCTGACAGCCAAGATGCAAGAGGCGGTGGCCGAACTCGAATACGAGAAGGCCGCCCGCTATCGCGATGACATTGCCGCACTGAACAAAGTTTTTGAACGCAACGCCGTGGTCCTTGACGACCGTACCGAAGCTGATATCTTCGGCATTCATGGCGATGAATTGGAAGCCGCCGTGCAGGTATTCCATGTCCGCGACGGCCGTATCCGTTCGCAACGAGGCTGGGTCGTCGAAAAGGTTGCGGATACCACCGGCGCTGAATTCGTCGAGCAGCTTCTTACCCAGGTCTACGCAGATCACGCGGACCGGATTCCCAAGGAAATCCTGGTTCCGACTCTGCCCGAAGACATTGAGGATGTCACGACCTGGCTCACGGAGCTGCGCGGTTCCAAAGTCTCCTTGCGCGTCGCCCAACGCGGCGACAAAGCGGCATTGGCATCCACCGTCGTGGAGAACGCGGAACAAGCGCTGCGCCTGCACAAGTCGAAGCGAGCAGGTGATATCACCACGCGTTCGCTGGCCATGCAGGAACTGCAGGATGCACTGGGAGCCGAACAAGCACTGCTGCGCATCGAATGCTATGACGCGTCGCATACCCAAGGCACCAACGTGGTTGCTTCCATGGTGGTCTTTGAAGATGGATTGCCCAAGAAGAGCGAATATCGAAAGTTCTCCATCACCGGTGATGCAGCACGCGATGATACCGCCAGCATGTACGACGTGATCTACCGTCGCTTCAGCCGCTATCTGAAGGAGAAGATCGACCCCAAGAGCTTTGCAACCGGGGAAATGGATGAAGAAACCGGCGAGCAGGAAAAGAAGCGATTCTCCTACCCGCCATCTCTGGTGATCGTTGACGGCGGACCGCCCCAGGTGGCCGCGGCGCAGAAGGCCATGGACGATCTGGGAATCGATGACATTCCTGTGGTCGGCCTGGCTAAGCGCTTGGAAGAACTGTGGCTGCCCGACGATCCGTTCCCGGTGATCCTGCCGCGTGCCTCAGCTGCCCTGTATTTGGTGCAGCGGCTTCGCGACGAGGCGCACCGTTTTGCGATCAACTTCCACCGCGCCAAGCGTGCCAAATCCATGATCGCCTCGGATTTGGACGCGATCCCCGGGCTGGGCAAGTCCAAGCAGGCTGCCCTGCGCAAGCACTTCGGGTCGATGAAGAAGATCCGTGCGGCGAGCATCGAGGAGCTGATGGACGTGCCAGGAGTCGGTGAAAAACTTGCGACTTCCATCAAAGAGTCCCTAGAAGACGCTTCATTAACCGGTGTGAATATGACTACAGGCGAAATTGTCGACTAGCCTTGTGATATGACCGCTGAGTATGAAGCAGTAAAACCCCCTGAGTCCGAACTCGTGATCGTAACCGGCATGTCAGGTGCCGGTCGCACCACAGTCGCGCATGCTCTGGAAGACCAGGGCTGGTACGTAGTGGAGAACCTTCCACCGGCCATGCTTGGACCCTTGACGGAGATGATGAGCCGTTCGCAGGGCTCCATCCCGAAGATGGCTGTCGTGATGGACGTGCGCTCCAAGGAAATGTTCCCGGAAATCCGCGATGCCTTGGCGAACCTGACAGCCAGCGGGGTGAAGTTCCGCCTGGTCTACCTCGACGCCAGCGACGAGGTGCTGATCCGCCGCTTCGAGCAGGGTCGCCGGCCGCATCCGCTGCAGGATGACGGCCGCATTGTCGACGGCATCAAGCGCGAACGCGGAATCACCGATCAATTGCGTGAAGCTGCCGAAATCATCTTGGATTCCACGACCATGTCGGTGCACGACCTGGCACGTGCAGTCAACGAACTGTTCAGCGAATCCGGGCCGATCATCCTGCGCATCAACGTGATGAGCTTCGGGTTCAAGTACGGCCTGCCCGCCGATGCCAAC
Organism: Glutamicibacter sp. NPDC087673; assembly: GCF_044743255.1. Taxonomy (NCBI): domain Bacteria; kingdom Bacillati; phylum Actinomycetota; class Actinomycetes; order Micrococcales; family Micrococcaceae; genus Glutamicibacter; species Glutamicibacter sp. NPDC087673. The sequence goes on along the minus strand of NZ_JBIUWB010000003.1, from coordinate 556,346 downwards.
TACGTGGCAGATGTCCGTTTCATTCCCAACCCCCATTGGGTACCCGAACTGCGCCCGCAGACAGGCAAGGACAAGGAAGTGTCGGACTATGTGCTGAGCCAGGAAGGCACGAGCGAGTTCATCGAGAACTACCTCAAGGCATTGGAACCGGTCTTTGAAGGCTACCGCCGCGAGAATAAGCACTACGCGACTATTGCCGTGGGCTGCACCGGCGGCAAGCACCGCTCGGTAGCAACCACCATTGAGCTGGGCCGGCGCCTGGCGCAGTTCCCGAACGTCAGGGTGAACATCAGCCACCGTGATCTGGGGCGTGAGTAGCCGCCATGGCCTTTGCTACAGGTCCGATCCCGATCCAGGGACTGACTCGAAGTGATGATTACCGCAACCCATCGGTGGTTGCCTTGGGCGGGGGACACGGGCTGTCCTCGTCGCTCTCTGCCCTGCGCCGTCTGACTACCGACCTCACCGCCGTCGTCACGGTGGCCGATGACGGTGGCAGTTCCGGGCGGCTTCGGGGATCCTTCGATGTGCTGCCCCCGGGAGACTTGCGCATGGCGCTGGCTGCGCTGTGCGACGACAATGACTGGGGCCGTACCTGGCGCGATGTCATGCAGTACCGCTTTGAATCGACCGAAAACGCCGACGAGCCATTGAACGGCCATGCCGTTGGCAATTTGCTGATCCTGGCGCTGTGGGAGTTGCTCGATAACCCGGTAGCTGGCCTGCGTTGGGCAGGGGCCCTGCTTGGCGCGCGCGGGCAGGTCCTGCCAATGAGCACGGTTCCGCTGTCCATCCATGGCGAGGTTCTTGAATCCGACCCGGTGAACGACACCTTGGTGCGTCGCCGAATCGATGGGCAGGCCAAGCTAGCTCGTGCCGGTTCCGGCGGCCTGGTTACCCACGTGTACCTGGAACCGTCCGATGCGCCGGCCTGCTCCGAAGCGCTGGAATCCATCGATCTGGCGGACTGGGTGATTCTCGGTCCCGGATCCTGGTACACCTCGGTGCTCCCGCATCTGCTGCTGCCGGATATGCGCCAGGCCCTGGCATCTACCACGGCCAAGAAGCTGCTGACCATGAACCTGGCCTTTGATACGGCAGAGACTTCCGGGATGGACGCCGCGGCGCACTTGGAGGTGCTGGGACGTTACGCACCCGAGGTCAAATTCGATGCAATTATTGCCGACGAATCAAAGATTCTTAACAGGGATCGATTTGAGCTGGCAGCGCAAAAACTCGGTGCGCGTGTCTTTTTTAGTACAGTAGGAGTATCTGACGGTCGTGCTGTGCACGACCCGTTGCGACTAGCGGCGGCCTATCACGAGGTGTTTACCGCGATCGGGTCTTAGGAAGATCCAAGTAAGGGAGTTTGATTCATGGCATTGACGGCTTCCGTCAAAGACGAGCTGTCGCGGGTAGAGATTCGCAAGCCATCGGTCCGCAAGGCCGAGGTTTCGACCATGCTCCGCTTCAGCGGCGGGCTGCACATCGTCTCCGGGCGAATTGTCATCGAAGCAGAAGTGGACCTCGCGGCGACGGCCCGGCGGTTGAAGATTGCTATCGGCGAGCTGTACGGCCACGATGCCGAAATCGTCATGGTTTCCGGATCGGGCATCCGCAAGGGGAGCCGCTACATTGTGCGTGTTTCCAAGGACGGCGAAGTGCTTGCACGCCAAACTGGCCTGCTTGACCAGCGCGGCCGGCCGGTACGCGGCCTGCCCTCGGTGATCGTCAACGGTTCTACCGCCGACGCTGAAGCTGTATGGCGCGGCGCATTCCTGTCCCACGGATCGTTGACCGAACCCGGGCGCAGCTCCGCTTTGGAAATCACCTGCCCTGGGCCAGAAGCCGCTTTGGCGCTGGTCGGTGCAGCTCGCCGCCTGGGACTGACGGTCAAGGCGCGTGAAGTGCGCGGTGTGGACCGCGTTGTGATCCGTGATGGCGATGCCATCGCCCAACTGCTGACCCGCATGGGCGCTCACGATGCGCTCATGGTCTGGGAAGAACGGCGCATGCGCAAGGAAGTGCGCGCGACGGCGAACCGCTTGGCGAACTTCGACGACGCCAACCTGCGCCGCAGCGCCCAGGCAGCGGTAGCTGCCGGTGCCCGCGTTGAGCGTGCACTGGGCATCTTGGGCGACGAGGTTCCCGAGCACTTGCGCTATGCGGGACTGCTGCGCCTTGAGCACAAGCAAGCCTCCTTGGATGAGCTCGGCCGCATGGCCGAACCGCCAATGACCAAGGACGCCATCGCTGGCCGAATCCGCCGCCTTTTGGCTATGGCGGATAAAAAGGCGAGCGATCTGGGAATACCAGGTACGGAGTCCAGCGTTCCAGGAGATGAACTGGAACATTAAAATGTCCCCGCGGGAGCCCTCCCGCGGAGATTCAACCAATTGAGAAGATTGAGGAGAATCATGGCTGTTTATTCACTGCCAGAACTGCAGTACGACTACGCCGCACTGGAGCCGAACATCTCGGCTCGCATCATGGAACTGCACCACTCCAAGCACCATGCAACCTACGTTGCTGGCGCAAACTCGGCACTGGAGCAGTTGGCTGAAGCTCGCGAAAAGGGCGAATTCGGCAACATCCCTAAGCTGTCCAAGGACCTGGCTTTCCACCTGGGTGGCCACACCAACCACTCGATCTTCTGGAACAACCTGTCCCCAGAGGGTGGCGACAAGCCTGAGGGCGAGCTGGCAGCGGCCATCGACGACTTCTTCGGTTCGTTCGACGCTTTCCGTGGCCACTTCACCGCTTCGGCCATGAGCCTGCAGGGCTCGGGCTGGGCAGTGCTGGCTTACGACGCACTGGGCGGCCAGCTGGTCATCGAGCAGCTGTACGACCAGCAGGGCAACATCCCAGTGGCAACCACCCCGCTGCTGATGCTGGACATGTGGGAGCACGCCTTCTACCTGGACTACGTCAACGTCAAGGCTGACTACGTCAAGGCATTCTGGAACATCGTGAACTGGGCAGATGTCCAGGCTCGTTTCGAAGCTGCCCGCAACGGCGCAGCAGCGCTGATCCTTCCAGGTAAGTAAGACTTATCTGGTAAGTTAGCTCACATTCTGCGCTAATGTAGCGTAGTATGTTTCAAGTGTGTTGCGGATCCCGGCAATTCGTTGGGATCCGCAAGCACGGCACAACGGAGTGTCCTCTTAAAGAAGGCCACCTCCGCTCGCGTGCGGTCGTGGCATCATCATCCCATTTAGAGGAGATAGTCACGTGACAACCCGTGTTGGAATCAATGGTTTCGGTCGTATCGGACGCAACTTCCTGCGTGCAGTTCTGGCCCATAAGGCAGACATTGAAATCGTCGCCGTCAATGACCTTGGTTCAATCGATTCGCTTGCTCACCTGGTGAAGTTCGATTCCGTGCTCGGCCCAGTGGGCGAGCCGGTATCCGTGGACGGCGATACCATCGTCGTCGGAGAACGCCGTATCAAGGTTCTGTCTGAGCGCGAGCCAGCCAACCTTCCATGGGGCGAATTGAACGTCGATGTCGTCATTGAATCGACCGGATTCTTCACCAACGCAGAAGACGCCAAGAAGCACGTAGCTGCTGGCGCAAAGAAGGTCATCATCTCGGCTCCTGCCAAGAATGAAGACATCACCATCGTGATGGGCGTCAACCAGGACAAGTACGATCCTGCAAACCACGCCATCATTTCGAACGCGTCATGCACCACCAACTGCCTGGCTCCAGTAGCCAAGGTGCTGAACGAAGAGTTCGGCATTGTTGATGGCCTGATGACCACCATTCACGCTTACACCGCAGACCAGCGCCTGCAGGATGCACCGCACAGCGACCCACGCCGTGCCCGCGCCGCGGCGCTGAACGTCATCCCGACCTCGACCGGTGCCGCAAAGGCCATCGGCGTGGTGCTCCCAGAGCTGAAGGGCAAGCTGCACGGTTACGCTATGCGCGTACCAGTTCCAACCGGTTCGGCCACCGACCTGACCGTGAACCTGGCCCGCACCGCAACTGTGGAAGAAATCAACGCAGCATTCGAGAAGGCAGCTGCCGAGGGTGCATTGAGCGGATACCTTGAGTACTCCACCGATCCACTGGTTTCTTCGGACATCGTGACCAACCCCCACTCGGCAGTTTTCGACTCCGGTCTGACCACCGTGATGGGCAACAGCGTGAAGGTCGTCGCGTGGTACGACAACGAGTGGGGCTACTCCTCGCGACTTGTTGACCTCGTTGAATTCGTGGGATCCAGCCTCTAGTCGATAACCTAGAGACATGTCTTCTCACACCATTGACGAATTGATCGCTGACAACGGCGTCCGCGGACGGTACGTTCTGGTCCGCAGTGACCTGAACGTACCGCTCGACGGTGCAACTGTGACCGATGATGGCCGCGTCCGCGCGTCGCTGCCAGTCATCGGCAAGCTGGCTGAAGCTGGCGCAAAGGTCATCGTAATGGCCCACTTGGGACGCCCCAAGGGCCAGTTCGATGCCAAGTACTCCATCGCTCCTGCGGCTAGCCGCCTGGACGAACTGGCTGACTTCGACGTCGCTGTTGCCGAAGACGTGGTGGGCGACTCCGCTCGCCAGTTGGCGGCAAACCTCGAAGAGGGCTCCGTGCTGGTTCTGGAGAACGTCCGCTTCGATGCTCGCGAAACCTCCAAGGATGATGCGCAGCGCGAAGAGTTCGCCAAGGAATTGGCTGCGCTGACCGGTCAGAACGGCGCTTACGTGAACGACGCTTTCGGTGCTGTGCACCGGAAGCACGCTTCGGTCTACGACATCGCCAGTCTGCTCCCTAGCTACCAGGGCGACCTGGTTGCTACCGAGGTCAAGGTCCTCAAGACCCTGACCGAGGCCCCGAAGCGCCCATACGTTGTGGTGCTCGGAGGGTCCAAGGTATCGGACAAGCTCGCTGTCATCGACAACCTACTGGGCAAGGCCGATCAGCTGCTGATCGGTGGCGGCATGGCCTTCACTTTCCTCAAGGCGCAGGGCTTCGCCATTGGCAGTTCGCTGCTTGAGGAAGACCAGATCGCGACCTGCCAGGAATACCTGCAGCGGGCCGAGAAGCTCGGCTGCGACATCATCGTGCCTAGCGACGTCGTAGTGGCAAGCAAGTTCGGTGCCGACGCAGAGCACGAGGTGCTGGCCGCAGACAAGATCGAAGAAGCCAGCTTCGGCTCCAACGGCCTTGGCCTGGACATCGGACCAAAGTCCGCTGAACTGTTCGCAAGCTACATCACCAGCGCAAATACCGTGTTCTGGAATGGCCCGATGGGCGTCTTCGAGATCCCTGCTTTCGCCGAAGGTACCCGTACCGTCGCGCAGGCTCTGGCGGACTCGGAAGCGTTCAGCGTCGTAGGCGGCGGCGATTCCGCTGCAGCCGTGCGCGCACTGGGCTTCTCGGAGGATGACTTCGGCCATATCTCCACCGGTGGCGGCGCTTCGCTGGAGTACCTCGAAGGCAAGACCCTGCCGGGTGTTGCTGCATTGGAAGGCTAATAATGACCATTTCGCAGAACGGCGCCTTTGTGCGCCAGCCGCTGATTGCCGGCAACTGGAAGATGAACATGGACCACGTCCAGGGCATCACCCTGGTGCAGAAGCTGGCGTGGACCCTGAAGGACCACGAGCACGATTACGATCGTGCCGGGGTCGCAGTGTTCCCTCCCTTCACCGACATCCGCGGCGTGCAGACGCTGACCCTGGGCGACAAACTGGATATCGTCTACGGTGCCCAGGATCTGTCCGCACAGGACTCAGGTGCGTACACTGGTGAAATTTCGGGGCAGTTCCTCAAGAAGCTCGGCTGCACCTACGTATTGGTAGGCCACTCCGAGCGTCGCGAGTACCACAATGAAACCAACCAGGTGATTGCCGCCAAGCTGGCTGCTGCCTACCGCCACGACCTGACCCCGATGCTCTGCGTCGGCGAAGGCCTGGAAGTACGCAAGGCCGGCGAGCATGTGGCATTCACCCTGGACCAGTTGGCTCAGTCGCTGGAAGGCGTAACCGCTGAGCAGGCCGCAAGCCTGGTCATCGCCTACGAACCAGTCTGGGCCATCGGTACGGGCGAAGTTGCCGGACCAGCTGACGCGCAGGAAATGTGCGCCGCAATTCGCGGTGCGCTGGCTGAACGCTTCGGTGCAGAGATTGCCGAGAAGACTCAACTGCTCTATGGCGGTAGTGTTAAGGCAGCAAATGCCGCATCGATCATGCGCGAACGCGATGTTGATGGCGTGTTGGTTGGCGGTGCCAGCCTGGATGCCGAGGAATTTGCTAATATTGTCAGGTTCGAGCATCATCTCGTCACCGACTGAATCTAACTAAGGAACCGTCGACTTGGATATTATCAAGATCATTTTGCAGGTATTGCTGGGCATTACAAGCGTCCTGCTGACCCTGCTGATTCTTTTGCACAAGGGCCGTGGTGGCGGTATGTCCGACATGTTCGGCGGCGGCATGACCAGCTCAATGGGATCTTCGGGTGTAGCCGAGCGCAACCTGAACCGCATCACCATTATTCTTGGTCTGATCTGGGGTGCCGTGATCATCGGCCTCGCTCTGGTCCTGCGATTCAGCATCGAAGCCTAGGCAGTACCCTTCCGTAGCAGTCAATAGGCGCCTTCCACATCATGTGGAAGGCGCCTATTGCGCGTCTCAGGCCAGTTGCCCGAACTTCTCGGTATCGGCAATCGATCCCAGCACGAGGATCTTGTCTCCGGTCTGCAGGACGGTGTTTCCGTCCGTGTTCTTCCATTCGCCGGCCGCATTGGTCGTGGCAGCGATGGTCACCCGGTATTTATTGCGTACCCCGGCATCACTGAGTTTCACACCGTGCAATGTGGCTGGTGCGCTCATTTTCACCATGGCATAGCCGGGATCGACTTCCAGGTAGTCCATCATGGATCCGCGCACCAGGTGGGCGACTCGCTTGCCCATGTCCTTCTCCGGGTAGACGATGTGGTGGATTCCGAGCTGCTCCAGGATCAGCCCGTGCCGATCGTCCTGCGCCTTGGCCCAGATCTGCGGGATCCCCATGCTGACCAAGAGCGAGCAGCACAGGATGGATGACTGCAGGTGGCTGCCTACGGCAACCACCACGCGGTCGAACTCGTGGATCGAGAGCTGTTCAAGGATTTCCCGGCTTGAGGCGTCGGCGCGAACCACCTGAGTCAATTCCCCATTCAGGGACTGGACGATGTTCTCGTGCACGTCAATGCCCAGGACATGGGTACCGGACTTCATCAGTTCCAGGGCCAGGGATTCGCCAAATCGCCCGAGCCCGATCACTGCAACGGAGTCCGCCTTAGACAGGCCCTTGGCGTCATTTCGAAAATTCAGTAGCTTAGCCAATTGAAGGCCTTTCCTTGGGGAGTTCGTAGAGCGCTTTTCGATCGCGCAGGGCCAGCGCGGAGCCCAGCGAGAGGACCCCGACGCGGCCCAGGTACATCAATGCAATGAGGATGCCCTTGGCAGGGTCCGGCAAATCCGGGGTAATGCCGGTGGACAGCCCGACGGTGCCAAATGCCGAGGTGGCTTCAAAGAGGCAGCGGTCCAGGGAATAGCCGGTCAGCAGCAGCAGGCCCATGGTGCCGACGAATACCGCCGCTACGCCCATCAGCGCCACCGTGATGGCCTGCCGGTGCACCGAGCGGGACAGGCGCTTGCCTAGGACATTGACGGCGGTCTCGCCGCGAAGTTCGGTCACGATGATGAACAGCAAGATCGCAGCCGTGGTGATCTTGATGCCGCCGGCGGTGCCGGCAGGCCCTCCGCCGATGAACATCAGCACATCCATGCCCAGCCAGGAGGCTGGATGCATCGCGCCGATATCGATGGAATTGAAGCCAGCGGTACGTGTCTGCACCGATTGGAAGAATCCAGCCAGGATCCGCTGGGCAGGTTCAAGCTCGCCCAGCGTCTTCGGATTGGACCATTCCATGGCGGTGATGAAGATGGTGCCGCCAAGCAGCAGCAATGCGGTCATGAGCAGGACCAGGCGAGTGTTCATCGTCCACTTCAGCGAATTCCGCCAGTGATGCCTGAGCTGGACCAGAACCGGGAAGCCCAAGCCGCCCAGGATGATGGCGATGCTGATAGGGATGCATAGCCACGGGTCCGCGACGAAATCCATCAGGTTATTCGAGTAGAGGGCGAATCCCGCGTTATTGAAGGAAGAGACCGCATGGAACAGGCCATGCCAGATCGCCCTGGCGGGTTCGTAGTCGTAGGCCAGCCAGAAGCGGAGGGCCAAGACGAGGGCCACTGCGGATTCGATGGCCAGTGACAGCTTGATGATCATCAATGCCGAGGTGCGCACGTCGGCGCCCGAAACGGCGGAGCTTTCGCGCTGGGTGGAGAGCCGGGTGAGGTAGCCGATGCGGCCCATGACCAGCATGCTCAGCAACGATGCGACGAGCATCAGGCCCAGGCCGCCGACCTGGATCAGGACCAGGATGACGATCTTGCCGAAGAGGGTGTAGTGGGTTGCCGTATCCAAGACAGTCAGGCCGGTGACGCACACCGCTGACGTCGCGGTGAAGATCCCGTCCACCAAGGATGTGAAGGTGCCTTGCGTGTTGGCCGCCGGTGAAGACAGGAGCAATCCGCCAATGAGGATTGCGCCGGCAAAGGCGACGGCTACTGCGCGTGCGGGTTTGGCCAGCACGCTGTGCTGCGCGGCGGACCGCGCATTGGGAAGATTCATGGAGATCGCAATGGTCGAAATAACGTCTCGCGAAACCGTGGGACGAGTAGTACGAATGAAATAATACGCTCGGAAAAGCCGGTGTCAATGGTGATTCCCGTCACCTGACGCGTGGTTGATGGCGGACCTGCGGGGGCGCGTGGTCCGATCTGCCGCAGCCGCGCCGCCGGTTAAAGCAGACCGGCAGCCACGCGGAAAACGCGTGGCTGCCGGTTGGACGCTGGTACTGCTAGGTACCGAGCAATTCCACGACCCGCTGTGCGGTACCCCAGGAAAGGGTGACCCCAGCCCCGCCGTGGCCGTAGGCCGCAATGACAGGCACCGCGTGCCCGTCGACGCGCTCCAGGCGGATCGTCTCGCGTGCCGGGCGCAGCCCCACCTTGTGCTCCAGGATCTCGCAGCCGGCCAGCTGGGGGACCAGGCCGATGGCACGGCGCAGCATGTCGGTGGCGGTCTGCGGGTCGACCTCGGCGTTGAAGTCGTTGGCCACGTCGGTACCGCCAACAATGATGTCATCGCGGCGCGGAATGATGTAGGTGACGCCCTGGGAATGCTCGTCATAGCAGAGCCAGTGGACCAACCCTGCGGTGTTTGCCAGGCGAATCACCTGGCCTCGGATGGGGTAGACAGTGCCGTCATCCCCGGTGAGTTCGCCGCCGCGCAGGCCCGTGGCCAATACGACGGTGTCGGCCTCTTCCTGCACCTCGTCGATGGATCCGATGGTGCGCTGGATGAACTTGACGCCCTTGCCCAAGGCTTGTTCATGCAGCCAGGAGAGGTAGAGAGGCATAGTGATCACCGGGACGGTGGCACGCATGCCGGCGGCGGCAATGCGCGGGATGTCTTCTGCCGGGGCTTCGGCGGCGTTGGCGACGATCTGTGCCCAAGAGCGGTCTTCCTCCGGGGACGCTTCCAGATTCAGGCCGCGGCGCAGGTCGATGCCGGTTTCCTTGATGCCGGAGAGCTCCTCGAAGCGTGCCAGCGAACGGGCGAGCAGCAGATCGGCGGCTGCGGAGTTCTCCGAGTGGTATGGGAACCAGATGGCTGCGGCCACCGCGGAGACGGTCTGCAGCGGCAGCTGGTCGGCGATGACGGTGACCTGGTGGCCGGCGGCAGCCAGCTCATGGGCGGTGGAGAGCCCGATGACGCCGGCGCCGATCACCGTGACCTTGCGGGATGGCTGCGCGGCATCGGGCAGCGGGGCGGAATGCATGGGAACCTTTCGGGCAGGTGGCGAGGGGAAAGCAAAGGCCGGTGCCGTGATCCTGGAGTGCAGGATCGCGGCACCGGCGATGCGGTGCAGGCTAGAGCAAGGTGGCCGCGGCGCGGTCGATGATCCAGCGGGTCGCTTGGGTGCCGTGCACGGCGGAGGCCGGGACAGCGGTCTCGTTGACCTCGTGCTGGGCCTTGGCCAGCGCCGGCGCCTTGTCGGCACCGGCCACGATCAGCCAGACCTCCTTGGCGGTGTTGATGGTGCCCATGGTGAGCGTGACGCGGTGCGCAGGCGGCTTGGGGGAGTCGTGGACCGCGATGACTCCTGGCTCATCGGACCGGGTGTGGTTCGGGAAGAGCGAGGCGACATGCGAGTCCGGGCCCATGCCCAGCATCAGCACATCGAACGCGGGGTTCAAGGCGCTGTCTTCGGCTTCCCCGGCCAGTTCCTCGGCGTAGGCCGCGGCGGCCTGCTCGGCGGACTCGTACTTGTCGCTGGCGCCCATGGCGTGCACGGTGGCGCGGTCCAGGCCCAATTCATCCAGCGCGTCGAACAGGGCTGCGGCCTGCAGCACGTTGCGATCTGCTGAATCGGTGGCGACAAAGCGCTCGTCGCCCCACCAGAAGTGCACCTGCGACCAGTTGACCGAGGCCTTGGCGGGGTTGGCCGCGACGGCTTCCAGGGCGGCGATGCCCAGCGAACCGCCGGTCACCACCACGTGGGCAACTCCGCGGGCGGCCAGTGCATCGGCGATCGCGGTGATCAGCCGGGCCGCAATGGCGTGGGCGGTAGCTTCCGGGTTCTCATGGATCAGTATTTGCCTAGCGATCACTGGATCTGATGCTCCTCAGGTTGGTCAGGTTCAGGCCCTTGGTGATGACCTCGCCGAAGACGTCATCGGCGTCCAGGCGGCGCATCTCTTCGGCCAGGCATTCGGCCACCGAACGCCGTGGCAGGGAGATGCGTTGCGGGGCCGATCCGGGCAGGTAAAGGTGGGCTACCGCGCCGGAAGGGCGCGAAAGCTCCACGTCGCCGGCTTCGCGTGCCAGCCGGACGCTGGAGAGCCCGCCATTGGACTTGTCCGCGGCGATGGTCACCGGGACGTCCAGGCACAGGGTCAGCCAGGCGGCCAGCAAGGTGGTGGACGGGGAATTATCCGAGCCCTTCACGGTGATGCCCGAGAGCCCCTCGGTGCCGATCAGGTCGATGATGCTCGCCAGCTGGGCACGCCACAGGGTCAGCCGCGTCCAGGCGAGGTCGGTGTCGCCGGCCTGGTAGGTCTCGATGCGGCTGAACAGCGCGGCGGTGGGGTCTTCGGTTTCCGCCGAATCGGTGATGCGGCGGTGCGCCAGCTTGCCCAGCGCGGTGCCGGCCGGATCCTGCGGCACGCCATGCGGCCACCAGGCCACGATCGGCGCATCGGGCAGCAGCAGTGCGGAGATCAGCGCCTCGTCGGCCACGACATCCGGGCCGTAGGTGCGCATCACGATCACCTCGGAGGCGCCGGCGTCCCCGCCCACGCGGATTTGCACGTCCAGTCGGTTGGCCTCGGACTTGTTGCCGCGGACCACCACGATGATCCGGCAGGGGTGCTCGCGGCTGGCCAGGTTGGCCGCCTCGATCGCGTTCTCGGCGAACCCCTCGCGGGTGATGACCACCAGGGTCATCACGCGGGAGAGCGCTACCACGCCGTGGGTGCGGCGCGAGGAGATCAGCTTCTTGGCCACCTTGGAGGTGGTGGTGTTGGGAAGATCGATCATCATGGTCGTCTCCAGGTCCTTCCATCCTTGGCCATCAGCTCATCGCTGCTTTCGGGTCCCCAGGAGCCCGGAGCGTAGGGATCGGGCTGGGTGGGCTGCGAGGCCCAGAACTCCTCGAAAGGATCCAGGATGCGCCAGGACTGCTCGACTTCCTCATGGCGCGGGAACAGCGGCGGCTCACCGAGCAGCACATCGAGGATCAGCCGCTCGTAGGCCTCGGGCGAGGATTCGGTGAAGGCGTTGCCGTAGCCGAAGTCCATGGTCACATCGCGGATCTCCATCTGGGTGCCGGGCACCTTGGAGGAGAAGCGGATGGTCGCGCCTTCATCGGGCTGCACGCGGATCACGAACGCGTTCTGGCCGAATTCGTCGTCCTTGTGGTCGGTGAACAGCAGGTTCGGCGCCTTCTTGAAGACCACCGCAATTTCGGTGACGCGGCGGCCCAGGCGCTTGCCGGCACGCAGGTAGAACGGCACCCCGGACCAGCGGCGGGTATTGATGTTCAGGCGCACCGCCGCGTAGGTCTCGGTTTTGGACTTCGGGTTGAAGCCCTCCTCGTCGAGGAAGCCGACGACCTCCTCGGCGCCCTGCCAGCCAGAGGTGTACTGGCCTCGGGCACTGGCCGCGCCCAGGTCCTCGGGCAGCTGGACGGCGGTGAGCACCTTCTCCTTTTCGCTGCGCAGGTGGTCCGCGTCGAAGGAAATGGGTTCCTCCATGGCGGTCAGCGCCAGCAGCTGGAGCAGGTGGTTCTGGATGACGTCGCGGGCCGCGCCCACACCGTCGTAGTAGCTGGCGCGGCCGCCAATGCCGATGTCCTCGGCCATGGTGATCTGCACGTGGTCCACGTACTTGTTGTTCCACAGCGGCTCGAACATCTGGTTGCCGAAACGCAGAGCCAGCAGGTTCTGCACGGTTTCCTTGCCCAGATAGTGGTCGATGCGGAACACCGCGTCCGGCGGGAACACGGACTCCACGATCTCGTTCAGTTCGCGGGCGCTCTGCAGGTCGTGGCCGAAGGGCTTCTCGATGACCACGCGTTCCCAGCCAGGGTTCTTGTCCTTGGCCAGCTTGTGCTCGGAGAGCTTCTGGCAGACAACCTCGAACCAGCTCGGCGGGATCGAGAGGTAGAAGGCGTGGTTGCGCCCGGTGGACCGGGATTCGGCCAGTTCGTCCAGGGTCGCGGCCAGCTTCTCGTAGGCGCCATCATCGTCGAAGGCGCCGGAGATGAAGCGCATGCCGGCGGCCAGCTGGGCGAACACGGTTTCGTTGAAGGGGGTGCGGGCGCTGGCGAGGATCCATTCGCGGGCCTGGTCGGCGAAGTCCTGTGCCGTCCAGTCGCGGCGGCCGAAGCCGACAATCGCAAAATTCGGGGGAAGCAGTCCGCGGTTAGCCAGGTCGTAGACCGCTGGCATGAGTTTCTTGCGGGCAAGGTCGCCGGTGATTCCGAAGAACACCAGCGCGCCCGGACCGGCAATGCGGTTAAGCCGCCGGTCGCGGGCGTCGCGTAGTGGGTTGCTCATAGTGCCTTACTTCGCTGCCTCTAGCAGGGCAGCGATTCCGGCGGCGCGGTCCGTGAGGTTCACGCGCAGCACTGGGCGGTTATGTTCGGCGTCAGCCAGTACTGCGCCATCGCCGATCGCCTGGGCGGTGATCAGGCCGCCGAAGGAGTACGGACGCTCCGGGATCCCAAGGTCTTCCTTGTGATCCGCGGTGACCTGCAAGAACACGCCCTGTGCCGGGCCGCCCTTGTGGTACTGGCCGGTGGAGTGCAAGAAGCGCGGACCCCAGCCGAAGGTGACTGGACGGCCGGTCTTCTTGGCGAGCAGATCGCGCAGCGCGGCAAGCTCCTGGTCCGCAATGCGGTTCAGGTATGCCTGGATGGCAAGGTAGCCGTCTGCCGGAAGCTGCGCGGCGAGCTGCTCCACAGCCGCCTCCAAGGTCTTGGCCCCGGTGCCGTAGAGCTCAACTGGTCCGTCCACTGCATCCGGAGCGCTCTGCGCCGGAGCATCGAGCATGGAACGGGCGGCGATCTTCGCGGCCTCGACATCAGGCTGGTCGAAGGGGCTGATGCCCAGCAGGTAGCCGGCCACGGCGGTGGCGTACTCGAAGATCATGAAGGCGGTGCCCAGCGGTGCACTGAAGTGCACGGCGGTGGCGTCCTCGTCGAAATCCTCAGGCAGCGCGTCGTAGACGAACAGCGGCAGCACGTCCTGAGCCGGGTTCGCCAGCTCCGGTGCATCCACATGCGCGGCAACAGGCAGCACGCCCTTGCCTTCCTTGCCGGTGGACTCGGCGATCAGCTGCTCGGCCCAATCGCCGAAGCCCGGCAGGGCATCGCCCACACAGGCAATCAGCAGCTTGTCGCGGCCCGCGGTAGCCATGGCGGCACCCAGGTGCAGCGCGAGGTTGTCCTCGTCGTCCAGAGCCAGCACATCGTTGATCAGCCCGGATTCTTCAACCAGGGCTTCGATGTCCGCGCCGGCCAGGCCCGAAGGGACCAGGCCGAAAGCGGTCAGCGCCGAGTAGCGCCCGCCGACATTCGGATCCGCAGTGAATACCGCGCGCACGCCATCAGGATTATCCATGGGCGAGCCCGGATCGGTGACCAGCACCAAGCGGGTCGCCGGATCAATGCCGGCAGCCTGGAAAGCTGCGGTGAACGCACGGCGCTGCGAATCGGTTTCCACGGTGGAACCCGACTTGGAAGCAACCACCACGACGGTGCGCTGCAGGTCGGTTTCCACGATCTGCTTGACCATCGACGGATCGGTGGTGTCGCAGATGACCAGTTCCACCTCGTCATGGGCGGTGATGACCTCAGGAGCCAGCGAGGAGCCGCCCATGCCGCACAGCACGATGCGGGTCAGGCCCTCTTCTTGCAGCTCATCGCGCAGATCCAGGATCTGCGGGATCAGTTTGCCAGCTGCCTCGAAGGGGTTGACCCAACCGAGGCGGATGGCCGATTCAGCTTCTGCCTCAGGACCCCAAATGGTCGGGTCCTGGGCGGCGATGCGGCTGCCGATCTTCGCTTCGATCAGCTTCGGGAGCAACGCATCGACGGAGGCCAGGGCCTCGCCGGAGGTTACCAGACCAAGCTCCATCTACTTGGCTCCCTTCAATGCCACAGCCATGTCCTCAAGCAGCTCGTTCCATGCGACGTCGAACTTCTGAACGCCTTCGACCTCGAGCAGGTCCACGACCTCGTTGTAGTCGATGCCCAGTGCAGCGAGCTTGTCCAGCACGCGGTTGGCCGCATCGTAGCCGCCGGCGATCGCGTTGCCGCGCACCTCGGCTTCAGCCGCGGTGGCGTCCAGGGTCTTCTCCGGCATGGTGTTCACGGTCTGCGGCGCGACCAGTTCGGTCACGTACAGGGTCGATGGGTAGGCAGGATCCTTCACGCCGGTCGAAGCCCACAGCGGACGCTGGACGTTGGCGCCGGCAGCTGCCAGCACCTCGTAGCGTGCCGAAGCGAAGGACTCTTCGAAGACCTGGTAAGCCAGGCGGGCATTGGCCACGCCGGCCTGGCCGCGCACGGCGGCCGCGGCATCGGTGCCGATGGCGTCCAGGCGCTTGTCGATTTCCGAATCCACGCGGGAAACGAAGAAGGAAGCGACCGAGTGGATCTTGGACAGGTCCACGCCGGCAGCGTGGGCCTTCTCCAGGCCCAGCAGGTAGGCGTTGATGACCTCGCGGTAGCGTTCCAGCGAGAAGATCAGGGTGACGTTCACCGAAATGCCGGCGGCAATGGTTTCGGTGATGGCTTCCAGGCCCTCGACGGTTGCCGGGATCTTGATCAGCACGTTCTCGCGGTTCACGCGTTCGTACAGGGCCTTGGCCTGGGCGATGGTTGGTGCGGTCTCGTGAGCCAGGCGGGGATCGACCTCGATGGACACGCGGCCGTCGAAGCCCTGGGAGGACTCGTAGACGCCCTTGAACAGGTCGCAGGCAGCTGCCACGTCGTCGCTGGTGATTTCGGTGATCGCGTCTTCCACCGAGCGGTGCTTCTGCTCGGCGATGGCCTCGCCGTACACCTCTGCCTTGGACAGCGATGCCGCGAAGATTGCCGGGTTGGTTGTCACGCCGACCACGTTCTTCTCTTCGATCAGCTTGGCCAGCGAGCCGCTGGTCAGCCGTTCACGCGAAAGGTCGTCCAGCCAGATGGAGACGCCGGCATCGGACAGGGCCTGGGTATTCGGGTTGCTCATAATCTTTACTTCGGTTCCTTACTTGGCAGCGTTCTGCATGGAGGTTTCGGCAGCGGCTACAACAGCCTCGGTGGTGATGCCGAACTCGGAGTACAGCTTCTTGTAATCGGCGGAAGCGCCGAAGTGATCCAGCGAAATGATTTCGCCGTGCGCGCCGACCAGCTCGCGCCAGCCCTGGGCCACGCCGGCTTCAACCGAAACGCGGGCGGTGATGGCTGCCGGCAGGACCTCTTCGCGGTAGGCCGCGTCCTGCTTGGCGAACCATTCCAGCGACGGCAGCGAAACGACGCGGGCCGCGACGTTCTTGGCAGCCAGGGCTTCGCGGGCTTCGATAGCCAGCTCGACCTCGGAGCCGGTGGCCAGCAAGATGACATCCGGAGTGGTCTCCGCGCCATCGCGCACAGCCTCGGCGAGGATGTAGCCGCCCTTCAGCGTGCCTTCGGCGCCGCGGAAGCCGGTGGCCGCGCGGTCGTAGATTGGCAGGTTCTGGCGGGAGAGGACGATGCCCGACGGGGTGTCGGTCAGCTCGAGGATGCCGCGCCATGCGTAGGCGACTTCGTTGGCATCCGCTGGGCGGACGACGTCGAAGTTGGGGATGATGCGCAGCGAAGCGAGCTGCTCCACTGGCTGGTGGGTCGGGCCGTCTTCGCCCAGGCCGATGGAGTCGTGGGTCCACACGAAGATCGAGGGGACACCCATCAGCGCGGCCAAGCGGATCGCCGGACGCTGGTAGTCCGAGAAGATCAGGAAGGTTCCGGAGAATGCACGGGTCGGGCTGGAGAGCACGATGCCGTTCACGATCGAGGCGGCGGCGTGCTCGCGGATGCCGAAGTGCAGCACGCGGCCGTACGGGCTGGCGGACCAGGAATCGGTGGAGCGGCGCTCGGGAGCGAAGGACTTCGCGGTCTCGATGGTGGTGTTGTTCGAACCGGCGAGGTCGGCAGAGCCGCCCCAGAGTTCTGGCAATTCATCGGCGATCGCGTTGATGACCTTGCCCGACGCGGCGCGGGTAGCCATGGTGGAGCCTGGCTCGAAGGTCGGGATCTTCTCGGTCCAGCCCTCTGGCAATTCGCCAGCCTGCAGGCGCTCAAGCAGGGCGGCTTCTTCCGGATTGGCTGACTTCCAGGCCTCGAAGGTCTCGTTCCACGAGGCGCGCAGCTGCGCACCGCGGGTTACGACCTCGCGGGCGTGAGCCAGTACATCGTCCTCGATCTGGAAGTTCTTCTCGGGGTCGAAGCCCAGGATCGTCTTCAGGCCGGAAACTTCCTCGGTACCCAGCTTCGAGCCGTGGATGCCGCCGGTGTTCTGCTTGGTCGGCGATGGCCATCCGATGATGGTGCGCAGGCTGATGATCGATGGGCGGGAGGTCTCGGCCTTCGCGGCGCGCACAGCAGCATCGAGTGCGGCCATGTCCTCGACGTATTCTCCGGTGACGGTCCAGTCCACGCGCTGGGTGTGCCAGCCGTAGGACTCGTAGCGGCCCAGCACGTCTTCGGTGAAGGCGATGTCGGTGTCGTTCTCGATGGAGATCTTGTTGTCATCGTAGATCACAACGAGGTTGCCCAGTTCCTGGTGGCCGGCCAGCGAGGAGGCCTCGGAGGTGACGCCTTCCTGCAGGTCGCCATCGGAAGCGATGACGTAGACAGTGTGGTCGAACGGGCTGGTCCCTGCCTCGGCAGCTGGATCCAGCAGGCCGCGCATGCGGCGCTGGGAGTAGGCGAAACCAACGGCGGAAGCCAGGCCCTGGCCCAGCGGACCGGTGGTGATCTCAACGCCGGCGGTGTGGCCGAACTCCGGGTGGCCCGGGGTCTTGGCGCCCCAGGTGCGCAGCGCTTCGATGTCTTCCATCTCTAGACCGTAGCCCGAGAGGAACAGCTGCAGGTACAGGGTCAGCGAGGTGTGGCCCGGGGAAAGCACGAAACGGTCGCGGCCGATCCAGTTCGGATCCTTCGGATCGTGGCGCAGGTGCTTCTGGAAAATCAAGTAGGCGGCCGGAGCCAAGCTCATTGCGGTACCGGGGTGGCCATTGCCAACCTTTTCGACGGCGTCGGCTGCCAGGACACGGGTGGTGTCGATGGCCTTACGGTCCAACTCGGTCAGTGAGAATTCTTCAACTAAGGATTCAGTCGCCACAGCGGCGTTCCTTCCATTCAGGCTTGGACGGGAGATATCTCCCGCTGACACGCAATACGCCGTCGCCTCCCCATTCCTCCGGCTGTGCTTTATTCAGAGGGATGCAGGTCGCGACGGCGCAATCTGAGTCAACTCTATCGCGAAAAGGCGTATTGGGGCGTTGGATTTAGCAAGATGACACAGAATTATTCGGTTTGCGCAGAAGGTGGACTTGATACGGCTATTCATGCCACGGCGTGAGCGAATTGCTCAGGCATTCTGCGCATTCGTGCGCAGGTGGCAGCCGGGGGATATGGGTGGCCGGGCGCTTCTGCCAGCCGGTGCACGGCAACCAGCCAACGCTACAAAGAACAAGATTTGTTCCACTAGCGGCCATCAGTTGCCATCTTTGTTCATTTGGGAGCAGGGTCCGGGGGACCACGCGCGATCTGCCGAAATGCTGTTGGGCATTTGGAACCGGATGAGTTCTCCCGCCGCGCGGGGTTATTCCATCGAAGGCTCCCGGCTTGTCGGCTTTGGCGTGCTGCAACGGTTCGCGGGAAACGCTGGTTGGGGCGGGGGCTGCCTGCGGAAGATCGGTTCGAGGAGCAGAATCCGATGGGAGGGTGAAGCCGCAAAGGTGCATGGCTAGCCGCCGGGCAGGCGATTGTAGCGTCTTGAATTGAGCCAAATCACCATTTTTCAACTGTGATCCTCTCCTGGGGAGTTTCAATCAATTTCTATCCAGCGTAGAATGACAGTGTCTGTCTTGTACCCGTGAAGAACTGAGTGCGTTTAATTGAAGACTCAAAGTGTCGCCGCAGCATCAGTGCCCCGCGCATCGCGTCAGCCTGATGAAAATGCCGGCGATTTTCTGAAGCGCAAGGCCAATGCCTATGTGGCGTTGACGAAGCCTCGCGTAATCGAGTTGCTGCTAGTGAGCACCCTTCCGACCATGATCTTTGCCGAACGGGGTTTCCCCTCCGTCTGGCTCATGATCTCCACCCTTGTTGGTGGAGCTATGGCCGCAGGTGCTTCTGGTGCATTCAACTGCTATATCGATCGCGATATGGATAAGTTGATGAAGCGTACCAAGGGGCGCCCTTTGGTCACTGGGGACCTCACCCCGAGGGAAGCACTGGTCTTCTCTTGGGTATTGGCCATAGCCTCCCTGGTGGTTCTCTGGGTTGGCACCAATCCGCTGACGACCGCCTTGGGCCTGGCTGCAATCCTCCTCTACGTCGTGTTCTACACTTTGATCCTCAAGCGCCGTACCGCTCAGAACATTGTCTGGGGTGGCATCGCCGGCTGCATGCCTGTGCTGATCGCTTGGGCCGCAGTGACCAACACAATTGAATGGCCAGCGATCATCCTGTTCCTGGTGATCTTCCTCTGGACCCCGCCGCATTACTGGCCGCTGTCCATGAAGTATGCGGATGACTACAACGCGGCTTCAGTGCCTATGCTGGGCGCGATCGCCAACGCTCGCCGCGTTTCGGTACAGGTTGTGCTCTACGCTTGGGCCACTGTCGTTTGCTCGATGCTGCTGGTCCCACTGGGTAGCGCAGGAATCGTTTACTCCGCAATCGCTGGCGGCGCGGGCATCTGGTTCGTCTACGAATCGCACGTGCTCTACCGCGAAGCGCAGAGCGACCATAAGCCGGCTGAGATCAACCGCAAGGCCATGAAGGTCTTCCATATCTCCATTACCTACTTGTCGATCGTATTCCTGGCCTTGGCCATTGACCCGTTCGTGGGTAGCCCGCTGTTCGGCTAGGTTCAACGCCGCAGCTGAGCGTCGGTTAGCGCCCTTCCTGGAATCCAAATGAAAATGGATTCCAGGAAGGGCGCTTTTCTGCGTTCGAGCGTAGTTGCCCTTCGCATCGGCCAATGCATGCGCACTATGCGTTTAGGCAGAAATTACTCTCATCGAGGGAAATAAGACTAGATCTTGCTATGCAAGTCTTGCTACGCAAGGTATGGTTATCGCATGTCCGATCAACGCGAGAAAATCGCCACGAATATACGCAAGGGCGTCCTTGAGTACTGTGTGCTGGCTTCGTTAGCCAGCGGAGATAAATACGGGTTGGAGCTGGCAGAAGAGCTCACCGCGCGGAAGCTTACCGCCGGCGAGGGGAGCCTGTATCCGTTGCTGGCGCGCATGAAAGCCACTGGGCTGGTAGAAACCTACTGGGAAGAAGGCGCGTCGGGACGCAAACGGAAGTACTACACCATTACCGAGCACGGGCATCTGATGGTTGGCGAGTTCCGCGGGGTATGGGAAGCAATTTCAATGCAAGTCACCGATCTACTTGGAGAGCAACATGGCATCGACAGCTGAGCAGTACAGTGCGGAAGCGTATTTGCGGGAATTGGGGAAGCTCCTGCGCGGTGCTCCAAGGGATATGGGCTTAGAGCTTCTGGAGGATGTGGCGCAGCATATCGAGGATGGCCGAGCCCTAGGCAGGGATGATGACCAAATCCTCGCCGCGCTAGGCAGTCCTGAAACTGTTGCAGCCCCTCTGATGGCCGAGTACGCGGCTCCGCAGGAGCGGGCCATCCTACGCAGGAATAGCTTAGTGCTCGGTGCGGTGGCACTGGTCCTCGGTGTCCTTGTCTCCATCATCGATACGACTCTGGCAGATACCCTGGGTGACCTGATTTTTGGCGCTTCTGTGCCAGAAGGTGAGGGCAGTAGCTACGACTCGATATATGAGCAAGGCGCATTGCAACTGCTGATCTTCGCAATATTCGGACTTGGCGTAGCGGCCACCGCGGTCATGAAGGGAAAAACGGCACGAATCTACGGCTACGCGGCGGCCTTGTGCATGACAGCGCTCGTTGCCGGATTAATTACCAGCAGTGGAATCTTCTATATCCCGTCAATGGTCGCAGCATGGATGCTAGTCGGAATCAATGGGCGTTCGTCCAAATCGGTGAATCGAGAACCGCGTTCAAAGTTGATCCGCATCATTGGTGGCACTGCTCTGCTATTGCCAGTCGTGCTCCTGGGAGCCGCATCGTTCACGAGTATCGAGCCGAACGTCGCCGTATACGCATACCTTGCCCTGGGCTTGGCCTGCGGCATCGGGTTCTTGTCCAATTCCCGGATTGCTCTATGGGCTACCTGCGCTAACGGTGCCGCCCTTCTTGCGGTTTCCACCGTGGATCAAGGGCTGCTGCTTGCGGCATTCTGGCTAGCCGGAACAGTCTATTTCTTCTTTGGACTTTATGGTTTGATGTGGTTCACGCGCCGTGGAACGGCCGGGGAACAGCGTTAAGCAACTGGGGGTTGCCCTGCACATCGAGTGCAGGGCAACCCCCAGTCATTTACTCAGGATTCTAGGAATCGTTGCGCTGGTATTCCGGAAGGATGGCAGCCCGATCCCAGACGTTTGCGGAGGCGGCAAGCAGCAAGCTCGCGCCGAGCATGTGGGAGAGTACCAGGGCGACTGGCAGCCCATTGAAATGCTGGATGTAGCCAATTGCTGCCTGGACCGCAATTGCCGCGACAAGCCACCAGATGGCGATGCGAAGCTGGATGTTTCCGCCCTGCTTGTAGGCCAGAATCAGCACCACGATGGTTGCGGCAACGAGCAAGTACACCGGAGCAGTATGCATGCGGGTTACCAGCAGCGGATCGAACAAGTGGCGCGGGGCATCGGCATCGCCTGCATGCGGTCCGGTGCCGGTCACGATAGTTCCGAATGCCACTGCGAGCAGGGAGAAGATCCATGCGGCGAAGGAGAGCTGGCGGATCGACTTGCTGCTCTGATCGAACTTGCGGTTCTTCAGTTCCTTGGCGGTGCGGTTCACCTGGAATGTTGCCATGATGACCAGTGCGCCGGAAATCAGGAAGTGCACCGAAACGACCCAAGCGTTCAGTCCGGTCCACACGGTGATGGCTCCGATGAGTGCCTGCAACGCGATGCCGGCGAGCAAGCCGATGGACAGCTTGAACAGGGTGCGGTGGGTAGGGCGCATCTTCCAGATGGAGATCAGGAACGCGACAGCGATGACCAGCAGGACAAAGGTCAGCAGGCGGTTGCCGAACTCGATGATTCCATGGATGCCCATTTCCGGGACAGGGGTCATCGAACCGGGAACGCAATTGGGCCAGTGGGAGCAGCCGAGGCCCGAATTCGTCAAGCGTACGGCTCCACCGGTGACGATAATGCCAATCTGCGAGATCAGGGATGCGATCGCGAGACCATGCACGAGGCGAGTGACCTTCGTGGGCAGTTTATCGGCCCAGCTCTGGGTGGCTTGGGCTGAAGACATTGAAATCTCCCTTTTCGGAATTTGGGTGGTGGTCAGCTCCATTTGAACAGCTTGATGGCTGCAAAGGAGCCAACTGCTGACCAAAGGATCAAGAAGATAAGGCCAGCAATGCTGAACTGGCCGTGGATCAGGGCATCGCGCATGGCATCGCCCAGCGCTGCCGATGGCAGCGCATTCAGGGTTGGCTGGGCCCAATCAGGGGCCATGCTCAAGGGGTAGAGGACACCGCCGGCACCGGCCAGCAGGATCCAGGCAAGGTTGGTGATCGCCAACGTCGCTTCAGGGCGGACGGTGCCGGCAATCAGCAGGCCTAGCGCGGTAAACGCGGCTGCGCCCAAGAGCAGGAAGAGTATAGCCGGAGCAATGCCCCAAGGGTTCGGATGCCAGTCCAGGAACAACAAGGAGACAGAGCAGATTAAGACGACCTGGATCAGCAGGACCGACAGCACGGCAATGACCTTGCCGAAAATCAGTCCGGTTTTCCCCAGCGGCGTAGTGGAGAACATGGTCAGCACGCCATAGCGGCGGTCAAATCCGGTGCCAATTCCCTGCCCGGTGAAAGCCGTCGAAATGACGCACAAGGCCAAGACGCCAGGAACGGCGGCATCAATGCTGCGGTCTGCGACATCCTTGACCAGATCGGTCAGGGTGAGCACGAAGAGCGCAATGAGCGGCATGACAACAGCGAGAATGAGCTGTTCACCATTGCTGAGCATCTGGATGGATTCGTATTTACCCTGGTTCAGGATTCGGCGCAGTGGCGAGACAGCATTGGAACGTGCCTGTGTTTGGCTCATGCCCTTCCCTCCTTCTGTGCGATTTCAAGGAAAACGTCTTCGAGGCTTCGTGACTGCAAGTTGAGCTCGGTTGGCAAAATGCCCTCCTGGAGCCACCAATGGGTTAGCCAGTTCAAGTGTTCGGGGGAGTTGACCCCGTCGAGCCGGTATTGGCCGGCTCCGGTCTCCTCCAGGTGCAATCCTGCCGGTGGTTCAGGTAGGCGCAGCCCTGCTGGGGCGGAGAAGGACACCGGGCGGGTGTCCTGGTCTTCGGCAGCGCGGGCCGTCAGCTCGGCCACGGTGCCTTGCGCCACGGTGCAGCCCTTGTCGATGATGTAGACGTAGTCGCTGAGGCGTTGCGCGTCATCCATGAGGTGGGTGGTGAGGATGATGGCCTTTCCTGCATCGCGAAGTTCGGCAATGAGGTCGAAGACTACCTGGCGGGACTGCGGATCCAGCCCAGCACTTGGTTCATCGAGGAAGAGCACTTCCGGATCTCCGGCCAGCGCCAGGGCCAAGGCGACGCGCTGCTTCTGGCCACCAGAGAGACGGCGGATCGTGCGGGTGCCAAATGATTCGAGATCCAACCGTGTGATCAACGCATCAATATCAATGGGCTTCTGATAGAGGGAAGCGACGTGCCTCAAGAGCGGAACCGGTCGCATTGAGGGTGGCAACCCTCCGTCTTGGAGCATGACTCCGACGCGGGAACGCAATTCGGGATTGTCGCCGAAGGGGTTCTGGCCCAGGAGTTCGACGGTTCCGCCTTCGGGCTGAAGCAGCCCCTGGGCACAAGCGAGGGTCGTGGATTTGCCGGCTCCGTTAGCTCCTAAAAGCGTGGTGACCTGACCCGGATAAGCTTTTAGGGACACCGACTCCAGGACTCGCAACATGCGATTGTCCAAGGCGGGGACTGGACCTAAATCTTTAGCCAGCTCGTTGATGACAAGGCTGGGAGTTACAGAAGACACTGAAACATTCTACGACATGTCGAACTGGCTGAGCTGAGTGTTTTGTCACCAACCCTCGAGTTCCGTTGAAGTGGGCGGGACAATGGGAGTGTCAGAGGTTCGATTCAAGTAACGCACTAGTCGGGCAAGCATGTCCTTAGTAAGTCCTTCCTTACTAGACCTAGAGCAAAAATTTACGCATGATTGTGTTGTGTATTCATCAAATTCAGAATCAGCTAGTGGCTCCACTGCCGCGACAGTTGGCGCAGTTGGGGATACCGAGGAGCGTACGCGCGACCGCGTCCTGTACGCAGTACTCGAGGACGGGCCGGTCAGTGCTGCCGAGCTTGGAAGCAAGCTGGGCTTCACGCCTGCTGCGGTCCGCCGTCACCTCGACGCGCTCTCAAAATCGGGACTCGTAGAGGTGAAACTGGTAGCCAACCAGAAAACCGGTGCTGGACGTCCGTCGCGTCGCTACGTGCTTTCGCACCGCGGGCAGACGAAGTTGGGCAACGATTACCTGGAGATTGCTTCCGACGCATTGAAGATGCTCGGCGATGCGGCCGGAGAGGACGCGATTCGCAAGTTTGCGCGTAACCGCTTCGCATCAATGGAAGACCGATACGCCAAGGCGCTGGTCGGCGTTGAAGGGCTGGAAGCACGAGCCGAGGTGCTGGGCAATTTGCTCAGTGCAGATGGATTCGTGGGATACACCCGAAAAGTGGATACCAAAGTGGCAACTGCCCTGATGCATAGCGTGCAGCTATGCCAGGGACACTGCCCGATACAAGACTTGGCACGAGAGTTTCCAGTGTTTTGCGACATGGAAACGGAAATGTTCGCCCGCTTGCTAGGCGTCGACGTCCGACGACTGTCGACCTTGGCCGGTGGAGGACACGTGTGCACGACCCACATCCCTGTGGGGCGTGAAAAGGCGCCAATGCGCGCTGAGAAAAGAACTCGAATTCAGTTCACGAAGCAGGAGAGGCCGCGATGACGGATCAGATTGCACAGGAGTCTGCCGACCCGGGTGTAATTTCCGAAATTCTGGAGAAGAACCCCGAACTCCACGGAATCGGCAATTACGAATACGGCTGGTCAGACAAGAACGACGCGGGTGCAAATGCGCGCCGTGGCGTCGACAAGGACGTAGTGGCGAATATTTCCGCCCTGAAGTCCGAGCCAGAATGGATGCTGGAGCGTCGCCAGAAGGCGCTGAAGTACTTCGATCGCAAGCCAATGCCTACCTGGGGTCCAGACCTCTCGGGTATTGATTTCGACAACATCAAGTACTTCGTGCGTTCCACCGAGAAGCAGGCGACCTCCTGGGAAGAACTTCCAGAAGACATCAAGAACACCTACGACAAGTTGGGTATTCCAGAGGCTGAAAAGCAGCGTCTGGTGTCCGGCGTTGCCGCCCAGTACGAGTCCGAGGTTGTCTACCACCAGCTGCGTGAAGACCTTGAAGCCCAGGGCGTCATCTTCCTTGACACCGACACTGGACTGAAGGAGCACCCGGAGATCTTCCAGGAGTACTTCGGCTCGGTCATTCCAGCGGGCGACAACAAGTTCGCTTCGCTGAACACTGCCGTGTGGTCCGGCGGCTCGTTCGTGTACGTCCCGAAGGGCGTACACGTGGAGATCCCGCTGCAGGCTTACTTCCGCATCAACACGGAAAACATGGGCCAGTTCGAACGCACCCTGATCATCGCTGATGAGGGCTCCTACGTTCACTACATCGAGGGTTGCACCGCACCGATCTACCAGTCGGAT
The DNA here is from genome assembly GCF_044743255.1 of Glutamicibacter sp. NPDC087673. Taxonomy (NCBI): domain Bacteria; kingdom Bacillati; phylum Actinomycetota; class Actinomycetes; order Micrococcales; family Micrococcaceae; genus Glutamicibacter; species Glutamicibacter sp. NPDC087673. The sequence continues at coordinate 530,583 of NZ_JBIUWB010000003.1, read as the reverse complement.
TCGCTGCACTCTGCCGTTGTGGAAATCATCGTGAAGAAGGACGCCCGCGTTCGCTACACCACGATCCAGAACTGGTCGAACAACGTCTACAACCTGGTGACCAAGCGTGCCGTCTGCGAAGAAGGCGCCACCATGGAATGGGTCGATGGCAACATCGGCTCGAAGGTCACCATGAAGTACCCAGCCGTTTACCTCGTTGGCGAACGCGCCAAGGGTGAGACCCTGTCCATCGCCTTCGCCGGCGAGGGCCAGCACCAGGACACCGGATCCAAGATGGTCCACATCGCTCCGAACACCTCTTCGGCCATTGTGGCCAAGTCGGTGGCTCGTAACGGTGGCCGCTCGGCTTACCGCGGCCTGGTCCAGGTCCAGGAAGGCGCCAAGGGCACCAAGAACTCGGTGGTCTGCGACGCGTTGCTGGTCGACCAGATCTCGCGTTCGGATACCTACCCGTACATCGACGTCCGCGAGGACGACGTAACCATGGGCCACGAGGCGACCGTCTCGCGCGTTTCCGAAGAGCAGCTGTTCTACCTGATGTCCCGCGGCATGGCCGAGGACGAGGCCATGGCAATGATCGTGCGCGGCTTCGTTGAGCCAATCGCACGCGAGCTGCCTATGGAGTACGCGCTGGAACTGAACCGCCTTATTGAACTTCAGATGGAAGGATCGGTCGGCTAAGAATGTCGGAGACCACCACCCATATCCCAGCAGAGAAGGCGCGCATCGGCGCACCATCGATTCCTGGATTCACCGAAGAGGGCGAAGACCTTTCGCCGATCAACGACAACGACAGCTCGCCGCTGGCCGGTGCCTCCACCAAGGCGCACAGCCACGGCGGCGGAGTTGGAGTTCCCGATTCATCGCGTGCCGGTCGACTGACCAGCACCAATGTAGATGACTTCGCCAAGCTGACCGGTCGTGAAGAGGACTGGCGCTTCACCCCGCTCAAGCGCCTGAAGGGCCTGCACAGCGATGACCTCACCGGCGCGGCTCCCAAGATAGAGCTCGCCGGCAACGGAATCGCCAAGCTGTCGGTTGTTCCGGCTGGCGACGCGCTGAACGGTGTTGCGCATACCCCGGATGACCGCGTGTCGGCCAACGCTTGGAAGTTCGCTTCCGAGACCCACGTTGTGACGATCCCGAAGAACGCCGAAGGTGCCAACGCAACCCTGCGCATCACCGGCGAGTCGCTGGCAGCGGCGGCTCAGCACCTCATCGTTGTTGCCGAGGAAAATTCCGAGGCTACTGTTGTGCTGGACCACGTCGGTTCGGCAGTGCTGGCACAGAACGTCGAGTTCGACGTCCAGGCCAACGCCCGCTTGACCGTGATCTCCCTGCAGGCTTGGGAAGATGACGCCGTTCACGCTTCCTCGCAGCAGGCGCTGGTAGCTGCTGGCGCTTCGTTCAAGCACATTGTTGTTTCCTTCGGTGGCGACCTGGTTCGCGTGAACCCGTCGGCTCGCTTCACCGGCGAACGCGCTGAGATCGAGCTCTACGGCTTGTACTTCGCAGATGCCGGCCAGCACCTGGAGCACCGCTTGTTCGTTGACCACGCTGTGGCCAACTGCAAGTCGAACGTGCTGTACAAGGGTGCGCTGCAGGGCAAGGACGCACACACCGTGTGGGTTGGCGATGTGCTGATCCAGAAGGCTGCTGTTGGTACCGACTCCTACGAAGCCAACCGCAACCTGGTTCTGACCGATGGCGCCCGCGCTGATTCGGTTCCGAACCTTGAAATCGAAACCGGTCTGATCGATGGTGCTGGCCACGCATCGACCACCGGCCGCTTCGACGATGAGCACCTCTTCTACCTGATGGCTCGCGGCATCGATGAAAAGACCGCACGCCGCTTGGTAGTTCGCGGATTCCTGAACGAAATCGTTCAGCAGATCGGCGATGAGGCTCTGCAGGAGCGACTGACCGACACCATCGAAGAAGAATTGGCTGCTACCGAGAACTAGGTAGTGCTCGCTTCACCAGCTTTTTAGCCTTAGCGCTTTTTAGAAAGAAACGGAACGACGTATGTCTACTCTGGAAATCAAGGACCTGCACGTCTCGATTGACACCGAGCAGGGCGAGAAGGAAATTCTCAAGGGTGTAACCCTGACCATCAAGACCGGCGAAACCCACGCAATCATGGGCCCTAACGGCTCGGGCAAGTCGACCTTGGCTTCGACCATCGCTGGCCACCCGCGCTACAACGTCACCTCCGGCTCCATCACCCTCGATGGTGAAGATGTCCTGGAGATGAGCGTCGACGAGCGCGCCAAGGCTGGCCTGTTCCTGGCTATGCAGTACCCGGTAGAGGTACCAGGCGTAACCATGACCAACTTCCTGCGTACCGCCAAGACCGCCATCGACGGCGAAGCTCCAAAGCTGCGTACTTGGACCAAGGACGTCAAGGAAGCTATGAGCAAGCTGAAGATCGATGCCGACTTCGCTGGCCGTAACGTCAACGAAGGCTTCTCCGGCGGCGAGAAGAAGCGCGTCGAGATCCTGCAGCTGGAACTGTTCAAGCCCAAGTTCGCAGTGCTGGACGAGACCGACTCCGGCCTGGACGTCGACGCTCTGAAGGTTGTCTCCGAGGGCGTTAACCGCGCACAGGACGAGAACGAAATGGGCACCCTGCTCATCACCCACTACACCCGCATCCTGCGCTACATCAAGCCAGAATTCGTGCACGTGTTCGTGGATGGCCGAGTTGCAGAACAGGGCGGCCCGGAACTGGCTGACCGTCTGGAAGAAGAAGGCTACGACCGTTACCTGAACGTCAAGGCCTAAGGTTACAATCATGAGCGAATCGACCGAACAGAGCACGGGAGCCGCTACGACTCCTCTGGAAGACGTTGAGGAAGCGCTCAAGGACGTCATTGACCCTGAACTGGGTGTCAATATTGTCGACCTGGGTTTGCTGTACGGCCTGAAGTACGCGGATGACGGCGTACTCTTGCTGGACCTCACGCTGACAACCGCCGCTTGCCCGCTCACCGATATTATCGAAGAGCAGGTCGGCCAGGCGCTGGAGAGCGTTGTGGACGACCACCGTTTGAACTGGGTCTGGATGCCGCCTTGGGGCCCAGAACGAATCACCGATGACGGTCGCGATCAGATGCGAGCCCTGGGCTTCAACATCTAATTTAGGCTGTTTCAAGCAGAACCGCTTGCTCCCTACGGGGGTGAGCGGTTCTGTTCGTTAACGCCCGAGGGGCCTGCATTCCTTCAGGTATCTCGTGGAAGAGCCGAAAGCGAAAGGGGTACCCGGGGCAGAATCGGGGAGCAGCGCATGTCCGAAGCCGCAAATGGTGCACATGAGAGCGCAACGTGGCCGATCGCAGAAATCGACGAAGCACCCAAGGACGTGAATGACCTCGAGCTGGGAGTCAACATTGTTGGCCTGGGCCTGCTTTACGGACGGTGTTTCGACGGCGATTCAGTCCTGGAAATCGACCTGACGTTGACGACGCCTGCCTGCCCGCTGACCGATCTACTCGAAGCGCAGATTGATGAAGTGCTGAAGAACCTTGTCGACGGCCGGAATCAGATGCAGGCCTTGGGGTTCAACATCTAGGCCAATGCCCCAAGGGCTCAATGCGGTACTGACTCGAAAGCAACCGCGCTTCCGGTGCCACCCGCGGCGGCCATGAGCGCGATCGCCCTTTGCCCAGGTATCCGTGCCTGGTTGGCCTGCCAGAACAGCCGAGTCGCAAGAATCGCGCCGCTAGCACCGTAGGGGTGTCCCAACGCCAAGGCCCCGCCACCCTGGTTCACCGTCACCTCGGTGATCCCTAGCTCATCGAGGCATGCCAGGGCCTGGACCGCAAAGGCTTCGTTGAACTCGATCAGTGGAGTGCTGGAAGCAGCAGCGGATGGCAGCAGGCCGATGAGCTTGCGGTACGCCGGTACCGCCGCCATGCCGAGAATGCCGGGATCGCAAGCACCTGAAGCAGAAGCAAGGTAGCGCATTGCGAAGGTTGGGTTCAGTCTCTGGCGCATTTGTTCGCTCACCAAGATTACCGCGGCTGCACCATCGTTAATCGGGCAGGAGTTTCCCGCAGTCACGGTGCCACCGGGTAGGAATGCCGGCTTGAGCGCAGCGAGCTTGCGAAGTGTCAGTCCGGGCCTGGGGCAGGTGTCGGCCGCTACTTGCCCGTTGCTTGTATCCACGGTGACAAGCTCGCGATCAAAGAGTCCAGCCGCTTGAGCGCGCAGCGCACGCTGGTGGCTCTGCAATGCGAAAGAATCTTGCCGCTCTTGTGCAATGCCGTAGGACTGGGCAATATTCTCCGCAGCTTCGCCCATTTCGGGGTCCGGGTCTCGCTCTGGAGTGAATCGGGCACGCGAGTAGAGGCGCGGAGGCTGGATTACGGAGGTTTGCTTTTCAACCCGCCATGGCGCGGTACTCACCGACTCCACGCCACCGGCCACCACGACATGCGCTTCACCGCAACGTATCATCCGCGCAGCGGCGGCAATTGCGTCCAGTCCACTGGCGCATTGGGCATCGATGCTGGTCGCGCTGACGGTCTTGGGCAGCACCGACGCCAAAGCAGACACTCGCGCTATATTTCCGCCCGGTCCCGCCGCATTGCCGGCAAATACGTGGTCTACATCCGCAGGGGAGATGCCGCTTCGATCTATTAGCGCGTTGATCACCCGAGCCAGCAGTTGGTCTGCGGTAATGCGGGAATACTCCTTGCCTGCTCTGACGATGGGCGTGCGTGCTGCATTGATAATGAAGGCGTCATTCATCTGAGCCAGTCGCTCCGTTCAATGTCCAGATCCTGGAAGTCCAAAGCCGAGGCATTCAATTTTCCGCTGAAGGTCTCGGGCCACGATCGCAAGTAGATGATTTGGTGCGGGATCTTGTACTGGGGCAAATGCTTCTGCAGGCTGGTGAGAAGAGCGGACGGATTGCGGGGTGGCGAAACCGTGTAGGCCAGCAACCTGGCTGGTGCGCTCGATGCATCGATCCGCACTACGGCATTGGCCAGCCCCTCGGCATTAAGCGCTGCGCCCACTTCGCCCGGGTGGATATTGTTTCCGTTGAGATTCATCATCCCGTCGTTGCGACGGGACAGGACGATGCGATTTGAACCCAGGAGCTTCGCCTGATCACCAATGCCGATTGCTGTGCCGCACCGAGCGATGACAGAGTCCGAGCTAAGGTCGTACCCCTTGGCGTTGAACGGGCTATCGATATAGAGCGAGCCAAAGCCTGAACCCGGCGTTGCCTCATGGGTGTGAGCCTGCACCCCGGGAAACAGCTGACCGTCGAAATAGGGAGTTCGCGGATGGTTGGCCAGTCGCTCGCGATACGCGATGAGGCTGTGCTCGCTGCTCCCGAAATATTCAACGCAGCGCGCCGAGGGAGCCATCTGGTGAAGAGTTTGCATGGTCTCCTGGTCCAGGGATTCCCCTCCGCTGATGACCAATCGCAGGCTGGAGAACCGTGCCGGGTCATCCAGGGCCAGCACCTTGCCTAGAATTGTCGGTACGCTGACGATACGGGTGCAGCTGACGCGCGCCAGCAATGATGCAACGCCCTTTTGATCCCATTTTCCGGAAGCCACGAAGGTGCCGCCAGTATGCAGGGACTCGACCATCGCGTAGAGGCCCAGACCGTGGGAAATGGGACTCGGGCAAAGAGTGGAATCATCTGGCGAAGCGCCCAAGATCGTGGCACCGGCACTCAGGGACGCTTCCCACGATGCAGCACTCCGGAGCACAGCCTTGGGACGCGATGAGCTTCCAGAAGTACAAATGATCAGCAGGTCTTCAGCGCAATGAGTCTTGGTCGCGGGCGCAATGTATTCACCGGGCTCGGGTGGCTCGGGCGGCAAGGCGAATCTTGGGACGCCGGGCAAAGGCCGCGGAACCGTCGATTCAAGCACGAAATCGCATTGAAGAGCGGTTGCCATGGAAGTGGCCAGATTTCCGGGCCAAGCAGGGTCAATCACCACCAATGTCTTGCCACTGCGCGCGATCGCATAAAAAGCGATGGCCATCTCAATCGGATCGCTGGTGTGCACAGCGATCCGATTGCCTGGAACGGATTCTAGCCGCTTGGCCAGAGCACCGCTTCTGCTGGCCAACTGCGCATAAGTCAGCCGGCTTTCAACCGTGAGCAGGGCAAGATGATCCGGTCGTTGATTGGCCCACCTTGCCAGTGCCTGCCACAGTTCCATCGAGCTACTTCATCAACCCGCGGTAGCTACGGTGCACGGTCAGGGCCACCAGGGTGGCGACTACGGCTTTGAGGACGTCCCCGGGCAGGAATCCGAGAGACCCCAGCAAGGATGTGCCCAGATCAAGCCCGGTAACAGCAGCGGTCCACGGAACGCCAAACAGATAGATGACGACGATTCCGCCAACGAGAGCCGAGGCCAGTCCGGACATGAATCGGGCGACCTTGTTTTCGTTGCGCAGAACCCAGTATTTGAAGAGGGCTCCAATAACGAGTGAGCCGAAAATCCATCCAATGAGATATCCGCCGGTCGGCCCGAACAGGACTCCAAGCCCACCACGCCCACCAGCCAACAAGGGCAGCCCTGCCAAAGACAGGACTACGACAACCAGTGAGGCCAACGAACCTCGCCAAGGTCCCAATAAGGCGCCGGCCAGCATGACACCCAGGGTTTGCAGGGTAATGGGTACCGGGATGATCCCCAATGTAATAGGGGGAAGGAGCCCCATGGCCGCGATCATGGCGGCAAAGACTGCGACGTATACCGTATTGCGAGTTTGCGAAGTTGAGTCGGTGCGAGTTGGCATTGTGTTTCCTTGGAAGTGCGAGCGAGATGGAAGTAGCTGATGCGCTTAGCGTCGGTAAGGTGCTGAATCGTAGCCGCGGGCGTCTAACGCTTCGGCTGTCTCGTCAGCGATTTTTAGTGATCTGATAACTAATGGGACACTCACGGCCAACGGATTGTTGCCCAGACCCCGAGCATGCTGGGCTTCGCGGACTTCGAGGTATACCTTTTTCAACTCCGGAATGAACCGTATTGTCATGGACAATCCCAATGCGATTTGCGCTGGATTAGCTCCAAGGAATCGTAATGGAGAGGCAACCTGTTGGAAGAGCTCGAGCATCGCGTCAAAGCTTGTGGTGAGGCTGACGGCGTAGGCCATCAGGCACATGGTCAGCAGCCGCAGGACCGAGACCACGGCGTTGGCCCAATCGGTTTGCAGGCCGAGAAGAATGAAGACGATGCCGAGAATCATGGCCAATGAGAACAGTGGCATGCGCAGCTGCTTGAGGTAGACCCTAGCCGAAAGCAGCAGTATCGCACTGAGAATGAACAGGGGCAGCAAGACCTGCCACGAGCTAATCAAGTAAAGCCCGATGCTCAGAACCAGCAATGTCCCGAATTTCCATCCCGGCTTAACACGCGCTAGATACGAAGTATTCTTGGACGCGATCATGCGTGGCTCCATTGGCGGTAATGGGCGATTGCTTCTTCCGGTCGGCCATCGAATTCGATAGCTCCGTCGGTGACCACGAGAACGCGGTCGAAATCTTCAAGTATTTCTAAATCGTGCGTCACCACAATTGCACGTTGTGCCAGCTTGGCAATTTCGCGTTGGAAAGCAAGTCGATTGCGCAGATCCAGCATCGTAGTGGGTTCATCGAAAACAATGGTTCGTGGCCGCATGGCAAGGACGGAAGCGAGTGCGACCATTTGCTGCTCGCCGCCGGAAAGAGTGTGGCTTTCGCGATCTGCCAGATGCGAGATGTTGAGCTCTGCCAGTGTCTCATGCACGCGCAATTGGCGCTCTGCTTTGGGAATTTGCAAATTCTTCAGTCCGAACGCAATGTCTTCATAGACCAGCGGCATGATGATTTGATTTGCTGGATTCTGGAAGACAAAACCCACATCGCGGCGGATCTGCTTTGCATGATTCCGAGTGTTCAGGTCGCCAACGTGCACGGATCCTTCAGTAGGCAAAACGAGGCCATTGATGAGCCGGGAGAGCGTACTCTTCCCAGCACCGTTTGCCCCGATAATGCCGATGCGCTGTTCGTTGAGAGTCAAGCGCACATCTTTGAGGACATCGCGCTCTTCAAAGCGGACAGTGACATTCTCAAATCGAATTGGGGGTAGTTCCACGAGTGCTCCAGCGCAAGGTTCGTAGCTTGAACGGCGGGCTCCATGATCGGACAGCCATTCATGCTTGCGTTACAGATGACCGAAGAGCCATCGATTAAGAGCATACTTGATCACCGTTCAATTGTCTTGATCAGTGTTCAATAAATTCTTATGCAACGAAGAATTGTTCGTAGACCAAGCCCAGGGCCAAGAGGATCATTATGGTTCCGGAGCACATGGTTACGTTGCGTGCCGCCATGGGCCGGGAGCGAAGCAGCACCCTGGCAGCCAATGCAACGGAGAAGTACACGAGGATCGATACCGCGAAATGAGTAAGCCCAAGAGCGCCGGTTTGCAGGGAGAGCGGAAGATCCAGGGATGAATCCAGGTACTGCGGGATGAGGGCCACATACAGCAGTAGTGCCTTGGGGTTAGTGCCGCTGGTGAGCAGGCCCTTGAGGAATTGGCCGCGTAGCGATCGATGCCGGACCTTGTCCAACAGCGCGACGGTGCTATCGGTAGGTTCGGGATTGCTCCGAGGGTAATCGCCATCGAGTGCTTCAATTTCGGAGGTAGATGGAGCATTGGCATCAAAGAACCTGGCGTTCCTGCCGGAACGCAGGGTCGCAATGCCTAGCCACAGCAGATAGACCGATCCGGCTGCCGTGAGCCAGAGGAGAAGTGACGGGGAACTCGCGACCAGGGCCGCAATTCCGCACACCAGCAATGCAGTATGAACCAGGTATCCCGAGAGCAATCCCCATACGGCTGGGCGATAGCTGGTTTTGCCCAGTGCAGAGGAAATGATATACGCCCAGTCGGCGCCGGGCGTGCACGCCAACGTCACCGATACCAAGAGGAACCCGGTGAACTGCGAGAGATCCATTGCTTCTCCAAATCTAGAAACCTGTGCTCTGATAACAGTAAGGAAAAAATCGTGAAATGTGCTTGCCGATTCTTTGGGGATACCCGGCCCTTCGGCAAGAAAAAATTGCTCTGGCGTTAAATGGCGCAAATTATTTGTGCTGTAGTCTGATTTCGTGGATGAACTAGACCGTGCGATCTTGGCCGAGTTGCAGAATGACGGACGGATGAGCGCTACCGCGGTAGCTGCAAAAGTTGGGCTATCGGTGGCTCCCTGCCATCGCCGGATCAAAGATCTTGAGCGCAGGTGAGTCATCAGCGGCTACCAAGCGGTGATTGACCCGGAGAAGGTTGGACTGGGATTCGAGGCCCTGGTTTTCGTCACGTTGAAAGACAGAGCGCAGCTTAAGCATTTTGAATTAGCAGTAGAGAGGGAAGAGCTAATAGTTGATGCGCAGCGCCTTTTCGGCGAGCCAGACTTCCTATTGCGAGTCTTTGCCAAGGATCTGCCGCATTACCAGCGTGTATACGACGAGGTCCTAGTTGATCTACCGGGCGTGGAAAAATTGACGAGCACCATAGTCATGCGAAACATCAAGGAGCGTGCGGTTCTGCCCGTCTAGGACGTCTTGTCGGACGGCTTCCGGTTGCGGGTTACCGCCGGCGTCAAGGACAACGAAATAATCAGAACTACCGCGCAAATCCATAAGGCCTGAGGCAACTTCAAGGTATCGACGACGAAACCAATAAATGGCGGACCGCCAAGCATTGCTCCATATCCAAACGCACTGACGATGCTCACCGCTTTTGGACCCAGGCGTTCTCCGCGGGAAGCAGCGATGCTCATGCCCAAGGGGAAGCCGAGCGAGCTACCGAGGCCCCACAATGCTGCACCGAGGCCTACTAGGGAGGGACTTGTGCCGGTGATGAACAAGCCGACGCCGAGAAGGCCGATAATTCCCATGATCAGGAGTGTATTTTTCGTGCCGAAGCGGTCCACAAGGCGACCGCCGACAAAGCGTCCCAGCGTCATTGCTGCGACGAACAAGGTGAACATGAGCGCGCCAATTTGATGCTTGAAACCGTGCCCGTCAACCGAAGTAACGGCAATCCAATCATTGGCCGCACCCTCGCTGAAACTTAAACCGGCGACCATTATGCCAAGCAGCAGCAAGAGTCCCATTTTGTGCGTTGATTGAATTCGGTTCTGGGGGACATCCTTGTTGATTGGAACCAAATTTTCGTTTTCCCAGCAGGTAATACCTCGATGGGCAACGTAAGCGAGAAGAAGAATGATGACCGCGACAAACGAGAAGTGCCAAAGGCTCGAGATATTCAAGGAAATGGTTGCTGTTGCCACCCCGGCGCCAATTAGGGTTCCCAGGCTGAAGAACCCATGAAGGGAAGGCATGATGCTGCGGCCGACACGACGTTCAACCTGTGCGCCGCTGACGTTCATCATGATGTCCAAACAGCCAAAAGTAAGCCCGTAAAAGAACAGGGCTACGTAGGCAAGAGTGGCTTCCTCGGTTATCGAAATGGCTATGCCCAGTACGACCAAGCATGCTGCTAATCCGATGGGCAAACAGCACAACAGGCGGCGTGTTGGAACGAATTTGCTCACCGACGGAATAAGGGAGATTCCGAGCAAAGTTCCGATGGTGCTGCAAATCAAGAACGATCCGAGGTTCAAGCCAGAGAAATCGAAAACAGCGTCGATAATGGAGAGGCGGCCTGCCCAAGTCGCAAAAGATAATCCTGCAAGAAGGAATATTAGATTGATGCTGGTGCGTTCCGTGATTCTCTGTCGCGCGAGGTGGGCGACCAGTTGGGTCATCGGGCACTGTCCCTTTCGATTTCTACAATTCCTAGAGTTTATCTCAAATTAGGGGGATAAGTTACTGTTCAGTCGGGATTCTGAGTGATTATGCGCCGCTGCACGGCTCACGATCATGACATTCACAGATTCGACGGCCGGACCAGGAAAAGAAACGGTGGTGAAGAACGAAAGTTCTCGCTAGTCAGCAGATTTCTTTGCGGAAAATACGGGTATGGTGGCATTGCCCACCGGGAAGTACGCTCGAGATGAAAACTCGTAAATTTCTTGCGTGCAGAGGTGGGATCGTGAAGTTGAGTTCCGAACAATGCGGAGTGATCATCGTGGGTGCTGGATTGGCCGGGCTGGTTGCAGCGTCCGAGGCACTTGATGCAGGACTGAGAGTCCGAATCCTGGATCAGGGAAACAGGGGTAATCTCGGCGGCCAGGCTTACTGGTCTTTTGGGGGACTGTTTCTCGTTGATACTCCTGAACAGCGCCGCTTGGGAGTTCGTGATTCTTTTGACCTTGCCTGGTCGGATTGGCAGCATAGTGCACAATTTGACCGGTTGGACGATGAGGACCTGTGGGCGCAACGTTGGGCCAAAGCCTACGTGGAGTTCGCAGCTACTGAAAAACGGTCCTGGATCAAGCAAAAAGGCATAGATCTGACTCCAGTTGTGGGCTGGGCAGAGCGCGGCGATGGTCGCGCCGAAGGGCATGGGAATTCTGTACCCAGATTTCACATCGCCTGGGGAACTGGCACCGGGGTATCGATGCCATTTGTGAATAGGGTGCTCGACGGACTGCAAACGGGACATGCCGAGTTGCTCAACCGCCACAGGGTTACTGGATTGGTGACCACTGACGGTTCAGTTACCGGCGTTCGCGGTGAGGTCTTGTCGCCTGATGACGCTCCACGCGGGCAACAGTCGTCAAGAAACGTGGTTTCGGAGTTCGAGTTTTCGGCTGAAGCAGTGGTGATTGCAACCGGGGGAATAGGCGGAAATCAGGACCTGGTTCGGAAACTCTGGCCCGACAGGCTCGGCATCGCGCCGGGGCGCATGATTACCGGCGTTCCGAATTATGTTGACGGCAGCGGCATTGAACTCTCGCAGGAGGTGGGGGCGCGTCTTGTTAACCGCGATCGAATGTGGCATTACACAGAGGGAATCCAGAATTGGAACCCAATTTGGCCCGCTCATGGAATTAGAATTTTGCCCGGTCCAAGCCCGATGTGGTTCGATGCCGAAGGGAACCGCCTTCGTCCTCCTTGCCTTCCGGGGCACGACACTTTGGGCACGTTGAAATACCTGCGCACCGATCCCACTGCGCGAAAGTACGACTATTCATGGTTCGTGCTGAATCAGCGAATTATCGAGAAGGAGTTTGCGCTGTCAGGGTCGGAGCAAAATCCAGATCTGACTAATCGGGATAAAGCCGGAGTTATCAAGGACCGGTTCTTTGGCAAGGGTGCTCCGGGGCCGGTCACGGATTTCTTGAACAAAGGTGCGGATTTCGTTTCAGCGACTACCGTCGAGGAGCTCGTGACGAAGATGAATGCAATCGCGCCGGAAGCACATATTGATCCGATGCGGCTTCACCAGCAATTAATGGTTCGTGATTCGCAAACTGAAAATCCATTTAGCAAAGATCGCCAAATTCAATCTATCCGCAATGCCCGAAAGTACATCGGAGACCGTTTGACCCGAGCAGTTGCTCCGCACAGGATACTCGATCCTGCGGCGGGGCCATTGATAGCTCTGAAGCTGCACATTCTGACGCGAAAGTCATTAGGCGGACTGCAGACAGACCTATCTGGGCGAGTCCTCAAATACGACGGAACAGTTCTTGACGGGCTTTATGCGGCCGGTGAAGCTTCTGGATTCGGGGGCGGCGGGATGCATGGGTACAACGCGCTGGAAGGAACTTTCTTGGGCGGGTGCATATTTAGTGGCCGGCAAATAGGACGAGGGCTGGCTGACAGGCTCGGCCGGAAAGGGCCTCAAGCTAGAAATGAGGCCTAACACTGGTCAAATTCCTAGATCTGGATAGATGCGAAAACCGCCGTTCACTTGTATTACCAAGTGAACGGCGGTTTATTTCGTACCCCCGGCCGGATTCGAACCGGCGACCTAGAGATTAGAAGGCTCTTGCTCTATCCAGCTGAGCTACGGAGGCATAACCGAAAATAGTTTAGCTCATTGATCACCAAAAATACGACTTGAGGCCGATAGGCTGGAGAAGCGAATGTAGATCATCATCTGATTAGGAGTAGGTAAGTTGCCGAAATTGAGAATCGGTAGCGTGTTGAGCATCGTGTGCTTCTGTGTGCTAAGCGTGGTTTTAGCTTGGGCCGTAGCGTTGCCGCTTTGGATGGGAGAAGGCATAAATGATGCCAAGCTTCCAGGAATCGCCATGGCAATGATGTTTACCCCGACCATCGCTGCTCTAGTGATTGCCATTGTCGAACGCCGGCTAACGAGCTTCACCTCCGAGGTTGGGCTCTGGCCAATCAAGCGTCCGGGGAAGTTTGCCATCGCACTGGTGCTGTCCTATGTGATTCCGCTCGGGCTCATACTTCAAGCGCCCTTCATCGGAACATGGCTAGGGGTCTTCCCTGGTGATCTGCAGAATTTCACCGTACTGCGCGTTGTCTCCGGCCAGGAAGGCCCGACAATCTACCTTCTCGGACAGGCGGGGTTGATAGTTGTCGCTGGCCTCATGAATTCCTTGTTTGCTTTAGGAGAGGAGATTGGTTGGCGGGGATGGCTTTGGATTCGCCTGCAGCCTTATGGGCAACTTGTATCAATTCTTGTATCCGGCGTCGTCTGGGGAATCTGGCATGCACCATTGGTGCTTCTGGGCTACAACTATCCGATGGCTGCGGGCGCGTGGGGAGTCATGGCTATGTGCGGCATGTGTACCGTATTTGGCGCCTTCCTTGGCTGGTTGCGTACCTACAGTGATTCCGTATGGCCAGCGGCTTTGGCGCATGGAGCCTTCAACGCCAGCGTGGGATTGGTTTCACTGTTTATGGTGATGGGAGTTCCTTTGGACGCAACAAAAGCATCAATCATGGGTTGGTCCGGCTGGATCTTGCCAGGAATCGTCATAGCCGCCATGCTATTGAAAGGCGCATTCAAACCTCAATGGGCTAAAGATTTATCCACAGGCCGTTGACTTTGCGTCCGACCGGATCTTGCGGTGCGCCATCATCGGATTCAATGGCAGAAAAGGCTTCTGCCATTTGTATCCAATAGGAGGCAGTCCAATGAGCGATCTTGTGACAATCCGCGGAATTGTCGGAACGGAACCTCAACTCAGCATTACGCCCAAGGGCGTTTCTATCTTGAAATTCCGAGTAGCGACGCATGAGCGAAAACGCGATCTTGAAACAGGGCAGTGGGTCGACGGGCCGACCAATTGGTATGCGGTTTCGGCGTTCCGTACCCTGGGAGAGAATTCCATGGAATCCCTGGGGCAAGGCGACCATGTAATGATTTTCGGAAAGTTGCAGATCCGAGAATTCGAACGAGCAGATGGCTCGCGAGGGAATAGCGCAGATATCGAGGCTTATTCAATTGGTCACGATCTGCGTTTTGGAACGAGTTCCTTCAACCGTGTACGGACAGATACCGGCGAAATGGAGCGTGTGCAGCACCCGTCACGTTCGTCCGACACTGAAGCGAGCTGGCAAAGCGAGGATGGGGAAGCGGCCTGAAGACGCGTGTTCTGGTGGTGTTTGAGGGTTTCGTGTGAATCCGGGCACCACCAACCCAAAATAGTGGTGTGTGGATTCGGAAATGACCCCCGCAACAGACTAGCCTTAAGAACATGGCGGAATTCATTTACACGATGACCAAGGCTCGCAAGGCCGTTGGCGACAAAGTCATCCTTGACAATGTCAGCATGTCGTTCTTCCCCGGTGCCAAAATTGGCGTCGTGGGACCCAACGGTGCTGGTAAGTCAACGATCCTAAAGATCATGGCGGGGATCGATACTCCCTCCAACGGTGAAGCGCGTCTTTCACCGGGCTACTCGGTAGGCATCCTGCTGCAGGAACCCCCACTGAATGAAGAAAAGACCGTCCTGGGCAACGTCCAGGAAGGTGTTGGCGAGATCTATGAAAAGATCACTCGCTTCAACGAAATCTCGGAAGAGATGGCACAGGACGGTGCCGACTTCGACACGCTCCTGGAAGAAATGGGCAAGCTGCAGGAAGCGATTGACGCTGCCGACGCTTGGGACATTGACAATCAGCTCGAACAGGCAATGGACGCGCTGCGCTGCCCACCAGGCGACGAGAAAGTTACCCACCTCTCCGGTGGTGAACGTCGACGTGTAGCACTGTGCAAGCTTCTCCTGCAGAAGCCGGACTTGCTGCTGCTCGATGAGCCTACTAACCACTTGGACGCAGAGTCCGTACTGTGGCTGGAACAGCACCTGGCATCTTACCCGGGCGCCGTGCTGGCCGTAACCCACGACCGCTACTTCCTGGACCATGTCGCCGAATGGATCTGTGAAGTTGACCGCGGTCGCCTGCACCCATACGAGGGCAACTACTCCACTTACCTGGAGAAGAAGCGCGAGCGCATGGAAGTTCAGGGCAAGAAAGACCAGAAGCTTGCTAAGCGTCTGGCAGAAGAACTCGAGTGGGTTCGTTCGAACGCCAAGGGCCGTCAGACTAAGTCGAAGGCTCGTCTGGCGCGCTACGAGGAAATGGCTGCGGAAGCCGAGCGCACCCGCAAGCTGGACTTCGAAGAAATCCAGATTCCGCCAGGCCCGCGCCTGGGCCAGCTGGTAATCGAAGCCGAAAACTTGAAGAAGGGATTCGGCGATCGTGTATTGATCGATGGTCTGTCCTTCTCGCTACCGCGCAACGGCATCGTGGGTGTCATTGGTCCCAACGGCGTCGGCAAGTCGACCCTGTTCAAGACCATCGTTGGCATGGAAGAGCTTGACAGTGGCACCCTGAAGGTCGGCGACACGGTCAAGATTTCCTATGTCGACCAGAATCGCGAAAATATCGACCCAGAGAAGTCGTTGTGGGAGGTCGTTTCTGACGGCCTCGATTACATCAACGTCGGTCAAGTTGAGATGCCATCGCGTGCCTACGTTTCGGCGTTCGGGTTCAAGGGCCCAGACCAGCAGAAGAAGGCAGGTGTTCTCTCCGGTGGTGAGCGCAACCGTCTGAACCTGGCACTGACCCTCAAGCAGGGTGGCAACCTGTTGCTGCTCGATGAGCCTACTAACGACTTGGACGTTGAAACCCTGTCGTCGTTGGAAAACGCGCTGCTTGAGTTCCCGGGTTGCGCTGTAGTGGTCTCCCACGACCGTTGGTTCCTGGACCGAGTCGCGACCCACATCTTGTCGTACGAGGGCACTGAGGAGAACCCATCGAACTGGTACTGGTTCGAAGGCAACTTCGACTCTTACGAGAGCAACAAGGTTGAACGATTGGGTGCCGACGCGGCTAAGCCGCACCGTGTTACCCACCGTCGCCTGACCCGCGACTAATCCACGGGCATGAAAATAGCCGCCACATTTGTGGCGGCTATTTTTATGCCGCAGGAGGCATCGTTCAATTAGCTCGTCGTCGAATCGGCACGCAATCCGGACAATTTCAGATACTCGCGATCCTGGTAAAGCAGGTGTTGCTGTTGCGCATGCCCGAAGAGTACCGCATGGACTTCAGCAGCAATCAGGCGGGAGCCTCCAACGCTGATGGAGGAGTGGATACTGGCGCGGAAAGCAACGGGAGCCTCGATGAAATGTGGCTCGCCGGTGGGCAAGACCCGGAAATGTTGATCGCTGGTAAATCGTGGGGCACCCGGGCGCGCGAAATTATTTGCCAGCTCGTGCTGGTCTTCGCCGAGCATATGGATCACGAAACTCGGTGCTGCTAGCACAGCGCCGGCAGCGCCGGATTCTTTGGCCAGCGAGAACGAAACGGCAACGGGATCAATGGAAAGTGAAGCGAGGGAAGAGATAGTTAAACCGTAGAATGCCCCGTCGACCGCTGCAGTAATCACTGCTACTCCAGCAGGATGGTGACGGAAGGCTGTACGGAATCCATCTGATAATTCGCTCACTGAGCCGCTCCTTTGCCTGGAGTTGGAATAAAACTCCAGTAACTGATGCAAAAGCCCGAGCTTTTGCCAACAACTTTGAATACTTCCACCCTAAGACCTCAAGTAAACTTGAGGTCAAGGAAAGGGGTGGTGATGCTTCACACAGCGGAATCTGGGGATTGCGAAAAAGATTTTCCCGGGCGTGAGCTGCTAAGCATCGGGCAGGTTAGCGAACGCACTGGTGTGGCCAGATCTGCACTGCATTATTACGAAGATATTGGGCTGATCGTTTCCATGCGGACAGCGGGGAATCAGCGACGCTATCCTCGCCACTTGCTGCGTCGTATCTCGTTGATCAGTGTCGGCCGTAAGTTGGGCATCCCACTCAGCGACATCAAGCGTGCTTTGGCACCAGTGCCGATGGGAAAAATCCCCGAGGAAAGAGACTGGCTTCGCGCGACAGAGGAATGGAAGAAAGTACTCGAAGCGAGGCGGCGTGCCATCGAGGAATTAGAAGATCGGCTTATGGGATGCATTGGATGCGGCTGCCTGTCGATGCAGGCCTGCAGCCTCCTGAATCCGGAAGACCAATTGGCGCGTGAAGGTGTGGGCGCGCGGCGATTGGAAGCACCCGCAGATGCCGGGGAGCAGTCCATGTAGCCGGAGGGGCAGAACATTACCTGTTTTGAAATTCCGATATCCTCTGGCGCCTTCGATTGGCGCCGCCTGGAACTCCCGTACTGAACTCGGCACTTACTAGAATGTAATCATGAAAATTGCTCAAATATATCGCTTTCCTGTTAAAGGGCTACCAGGCGAAGCAGTCAGTTCGGTCGCAGCCAAAAAGGGAAGCGGGCTAGAGGGCGATCGCTGTGTCGCCTTCGGAAACGGCACAATTGAGCACCAAGACGGGCAGTGGCAGAGCTGCCTAAGCTTCACTATTCTCAAGAACAACAAGAGCCTGCAAAAGTGGCAAGTTGAATCCAGTTTTCCACTTATCACCATGACCGCGCCAGCATCTACAGGTGCGGCACCATTGACCTTTGATGCCAGTAGCCAGCATGGCAGGGATGCCGCCAGCGCCTATCTGTCGAATCACTTGCCGGCGCAGGGGCCAAAACCGCGAAGATTGGTGTCTGCACCGCAAGGAATGTTCGATTCGCGACTGTCGGGCATTTCGATTATTAACCCCAATACGGTTGCGGAGCTGTCGCGAGTATCCGGGGTGCACTTGGATCCCCGGCGGTATCGAGGCAACCTTGTGGTGGAAGGCCTGCCCGCATACTCGGAATATGGGCTTATTGGCAAAGTGCTGCGCATAGGCGAAACCCGTATTGCCATTACCAAATCAATCGCCCGTTGCTCAGCAACCTCGGTAAATCCGGATACTACCGAAGTCGATACCAACGGACCCCGTTTGCTGGCAACGCACTTTGGCCACGTTCACTGTGGCATTTATGGAACCGTTCTGGAATCCGGGGTCTTGGAGACTGGCGCCTCAATTGAAATAGAAAACGAAGCAACAGAAGCCGAAGAACTGGTTCCAGTGAAGATCTCTCCACGGTTCATGACCATACTTCGAAACGAGGACTTGGGCTCAGGAGTAGTCGAACTGCTGCTTCACGATCCTTACGGATGGATTAAGTCTGAGTATGAACCGGGCATGCATCTAAGGGTTCACTTGCCAGATCCGCTGTGGAGAAATTACACCATCACCTCGGTGAGCGACCGGGGCATTAGTATCGCCGTTCGCATCCAAGGTGAAGCTTCAGCGAAAATAGCACAGCTGCAGGAGGACGAGCAACTTCTTGTCTCAGGGCCGTACGGTGTGCTGACCTCGGCTAATGTACTAGGCTCCAGCACTGCCATCGTCAGCGCTGGAATTGGCATCACTCCTGCTTTGGGGCTGCTCGGGGATGCTGCAGCGGTGAATGGCAGCCAAGATCTGAGGTTCATCCATGTCGAACGTGGCGGAGCCAGTGCCTTGTACTGCCGGCTGGAACAGATGGCTGCCGGGCTGAAGGCGCCAATCAGCTTGGATCGCATCGACACCTCCGAGGGGCGGCCAGCGGCTGCTGCGATCGCAGCACGACTACGCGGTTGCAGCAGGGTGGTGGTGTGCGGGCCTGAAGAGTTCACCAAGATGGTATTCGAGGCGTGCGAGCAAGCGGGAATTTCTGCTTCGCAGATTTACAGCGAAACCTTCGCATCACCGGCGACCGATCTGGAACGCCTTTTTGAGAACTATCCGCCCGCAGAAGTCTCTTGTCGTGGGAGCGAAAAGAATTTCACCTGGAGTGCGGAGAATGGAGTGTTGCTTGATGCGCTGGAAGAGCAAGGGCTTGAACCGGCTAGTCTTTGCCGCTCGGGTTCTTGCGGCGAATGCGCCGTTAGCCTGCTCAGGGGCAGGATTTCCTACCCGTTGGAGCCGAGCGCCCGCGTAGCACCGGGCCAGATCCTCGCCTGTATGGCCGTACCAGCAGGCGATATTGAACTGGACGCATGAACCACGCGGGCGGTGCGCTATCGATTGAGGGCTAGTGCCCCTCTGCGAACTCAGGCAGGCGGATCATGCCTTCCTGGGCGACGGTCGCGACGAGCTCGCCTGCCTTGTTGTAGAACTTTCCCGCACCAAGTCCGCGGGCCGACGAGGCCGATGGCGAATGAAGTACGTAGAGCAGCCATTCATCGACTCGGAAATCCCGGTGCCACCACATTGCGTGATCGAGGCTGGCGATGCTCAAGCCGCGATGTACCCATGGCACTCCATGGGCTCGCAGGGCAGGCTCAAGTAGCATGTAGTCGCTCGCGTAAGCCAAGGCAGCTCGGTGCAGGGCGGGCTCATTGGGCATTGCCGAGGTGGTGCGCAGCCAAACCGCACTATCGGCAAGCTTGGCCGAATTTCCTGGAAGGTAGATCGGTTCCGAAACATGCCGGACGTCGAAAGGCCGTTCGAAAGCCCATTCCTTTGCCACTGGATGGTCCAGGTGCCCCACGAGATCTGCGGTAGTCGGAAGCGACTCGGGATCCGGGATTCCGGCAGGCATTGGATCATGGTGTTCGAGGCCGTTTGCCGGTTCCTGGAATGAGGTGATCATTGACAGGATCGGTTCGCCATTTTGGTAGGCGTGCACTCGACGTGCGGAAAATGAGCGGCCATCGCGCAGGCGCTGTACGCCGAAAGTGATGTTCTGGTTCGGGTCTCCCGGACGCAGGAAGTAACCGTGCAGGGAATGGATCGCACGGGTCGCTTCAACTGTACGCGTGGCGGCCATGATCGATTGGGCCAGAACCTGCCCGCCAAAGACGCGAGGTCGAGTCTGCTCAGGGGTATGGCCGATGAAGATATCCTCATCCGTGCGCGCCTGGTCTTCTCCATCCAGATTCAACAGATCCAGCAGGATCTGGGTGGTGCCTAGGTCTTCGGTCACTGTGCGGGCTCCTTGGAATGCGATAGCGGAACAAAACCAAATTTAATGCTACTCGAAAGTAATATTTTCAGTTGAGATTCGGGCTCATAGGAAAACTATACGTTTCACGGAGCAGCATCACGCCATGAGCAAAGTCGCCACGCGTAGTTGCCGCTCCGTGAGACGATAAATATATGGCTAGTGATGCGGTGATTTTCGACGACAGTAATTCAGTAAGCGACTTAGCGAACTTTATTAGCCGGGCGAAAACAATTGAAGATGATGCGGCCCAATTCGTCGCTCGAAATACGGCCTTGGCTGTCTATGTACCTGTTTTGGTCCCTTCCGACCTCGGTCAAGGCGGCTATACCATCCTCGGAATGCGAGTTCATCGCTTGGCGCAGCCTGCAGATCTCAAGGCCAGCTATTCCTTGGCATCGATCCAGGATCGCCTTGCTCGCATGGGGGAGTCAACCGTCGACTTCGCGCTCCCACCGGTTGAAGAGAACCCTAAATGGGCTGGGATCTCCGTGCCGGTCTCAGGCTGGGAAGATGCAGGAGCCGTAGCGAACGACATGCTAACTTCCTCAGCTCAAAACGGCATCGACGCCGTCGCCCAAGCATTGCCGGAAAACCCGGGATTGCCTGTGCTTGTGCAGATACGGCAGCGAATTTGGGCTGCGGATGTGCAAGGAGAAGATTTGAAGATTCCTATGGGCTCCGCATTTGCCATGCATGCCTTGGGTTTCCTGGCGCCTGGCGGGCAAAGCCGAGTATTCCGCAATGGCAGTTGGACTCGACTGAGTAACGAGCGAGGGCATGTCCTTGTCCGCAAAGCCTCTTTGCTCGGCTAAGCAGTAATAAGGATATGGACTAGAACTCGCCCGTGGCGGTTCTAGTCCATAAATTCTTAGAGCAGATTCCGGTGTTCATCCGGAGTGTTCAGCAACGAGTGAGCCGCACGCTCAAAGTAGTCCCGAAGGGTTTCGGCCTGCAGCATTGGCAGCTCTAGCTGGTCGATAGCCTTGTTCATATGGCCCAGCCAGACATCACGGTAGTGGCCGTTCACCGGGTAATTTGCATGACGCATGCGGAGCCGAGGGTGGCCACGATGCTCGGAGAACGTTGTCGGACCACCCCAGTATTGTTCCAGGAACAGCTGGAGGCGAACTTGGGCAGCCCGAAGCTCCTTCTCTGGATACATCCGACGGAAATCCTCGTCTTCGGCAACGGAACTGTAGAAATTCTTGGTCAGCTGAGCGAAAATCTCGCGACCGCCAACCTCTGCGTAGAAGGTACCGGGATAGTTGGCAACGTCGATCGGCGTTTCGGCGGCATCCAAGAATTCTTGGCTGGATCGGCCTAGAACCAGGGGATTGCTGAAGGGATCCTTTTTCGGGTCATGTGCAAGTGGCAGGTTTTCAGTCATTCGTAAAAATCCTCAGGAGGAGCTAGGGGATACCGGCTCGTGGAGAACCGGGAAGTTGACGGACCGGGCGATGAAGCAAACCTTGTTCGCCTGGGAGTGGAGCGAATCGGCAAGTTCTCGTTGGGATTCATCGGCAAGGTAAACGACGGGCCGCAAGATGGCTTGGGTGAATTCACCGCTGTTATCCCGATTGAGACGCAGTGTTCCAGAAGCATCGTCCGTATAACCCGTGATATTCACGCCGTGGGTAACTGCTACATGCAGATACGAGAGCATGTGGCATTGGCTCAGGGCAGCAAGCAGGAGTTGTTCTGGATTCCAGCGATCGCGATCCCCATGGAATGTTGGATCCGCGGTGCCCGGCAAATCTGGCAAGCCCGATGCGCGCAATACATGGTCCCGGCCGTAGCTGCGGTAGCTTTCCGTTCCGGTTCCACGATTGCCTGTCCATTCGAGCCCTACCCGATATTCATGTTGCGAGAGGTCCATAGGTCTATTCTCCCACTTTTAACCGAAAGGTGGCGGCGGCTTCCGCATTGAGCAGAAGCCGCCGCCACCATCCGAGCGACCCTAGATTTCTAGTGCCTCGGCGTCCGCCCGACGCGCAGCGAGAGCCCGGACCACGTCGGCACGCGATTCCACCAGCAGACGGCGCATCGCCGCGTGCTTGGATCCCAGGGATTCCAGGAATGCATCCGTCTGGTCCAAAGTTTCCTGCGAGACGTTGGAGCTGGGGTAGAAGCCGATCACAATCTGCTTGGCCATCTCATGCGAGTAGGATTCCCACGCGTTGACGAGCAGCCCGAAGTAGTCCTCGGCGTATCCGGAGATCAACGCGTTCTGGTGCACGTTGTTGAAACCGGAAATGACGGCGCTTTGCTGATCGTTGGACAAGGTAGCAGCGGTTGCCGCCCCGAATGCCTCTGCCTTTGCTTCTGCAGTTGGGCGGGAAGCTCGCGCGGTGTACCACGACGCCTTGCCCTTGGCCGTGTCGTCGCTGGCCAGAACTGCGTCGAGTTCAGCATCGCTCAGGTAGCCGCCGGCACTCAGCGCGATTGCGAAGGACCAGCGCAAATCGGTGTCAACGGCCAGGCCTGGCAAGCTTGCCGAGCCGTCGAACAAGTTCCTGACGCGATCCAACTGGGCGGCGGCGCGCGAGCGGTGCGCGAAGGCCTTGACGAACTGCAGCTGCGCGTCGGAGCCTGCTTCAGCATTGGAAGCCAGCTGCCACAGCTGGTCGGCAGCCTGCACCGAAAGTTCTTCGCTGCGTTCTGCAGCAACAAAAAGATCCAGCGAGGTGTTCAGCTGGCGCAACAGCACCATGATCACCGTGGAATCCACCTCGTGGCCAATATTGTTCAGCAGCAACTGGACGTAGGTGCTTGCAGGGGCTTCGGCATCACGTACAGAGTCCCACGCGGCTGACCAAACAAGAGTGCGCGGCAGCGACTCCTGGAAGTCCTTCAGATGCTCGGTGGCAGTCGCCAAGGAAACTTCATCCAGGCGGATCTTCGCGTAGGTCAGGTCATCGTCATTGAGCAGAACCAAATCCGGGCGCTTCATGCCGGCCAGCGCGGGAACGAAGGTGAGCTCGCCATCGATATCAAGTTCTTCGCGGTGCACGCGCTGCAGCGTTCCGGCCTCATCGAGCGAGTAGAAGCCAACAGCAAGTCGGTGCTGGCGCAAAGTCGGGAACTGGGCAACGGCGGACTGGCGAATGGCAAAGGACGTAATAGCACCGTCATTGCCGGTTTCAATTTCGGCTTTGAGGGTGTTCACACCAGCGGTTTCCAGCCAGGATGCGCCCCAGCCGCTGAGATCGCGGCCGCTGGCGGCTTCCAGTTCCTTGAGCAGGTCTGGCAGCTCGGTGTTCTTCCAGGCATGCTTGGCGAAGTACTCGCGTACGCCAGCCATGAATTCTTCCTGGCCTACGAAAGCTACCAGCTGGCGCAGAACGCTGGCCCCCTTGGCATAGGTGATTCCATCGAAGTTGACCTCTACGTCTTCAAGGTCATTGATCTCCGCGACAATGGGGTGGGTGGAAGGCAACTGGTCCTGGCGGTAGGCCCAGTTCTTCTCCAACGTATTGAAGGTGGTCCAAGCGCTGGTGAACTCGGTGTTCTGCGCGGCCGCCAGAGTGGACATGAATTCTGCGAAGGACTCATTGAGCCACAGATCGTTCCACCACTTCATGGTGACCAGGTCACCGAACCACATGTGTGCCAGCTCATGCAGGATGGTGATCGCGCGGCGCTCAATCATGGCACCGGTTGGACGGGAACGGAAGATGTATTCCTCGAGGAAGGTCACCGCTCCAGCGTTTTCCATGGCGCCTGCGTTGAATTCGGGAACGAACAACTGATCGTACTTCTCGAATGGGTATGGGGTGCCGAAGTTCTTCTCGTAGAATTCGAAACCCTGACGGGTCACGGTGACGATGTTCTCGACGTCCAGGTACTGCATCATGGATGCGCGGGCGAAGACACCCAGCTCGATGGTGCGGCCGCTGGAGGAAACCAGCGAATCGCGGGCGACCTGGTAGGGGCCTGCGATCAGGGCAGTGATGTAGCACGAGATCCGCTGGGTTGGGGCAAAGGCCCAAGTTGCTGAATTCCCGTTTTCCTCTGGCGCAGGAGTCGGGGCGTTGGAAACAACGTTCCAGTATTTTGGCGCGGTGACCGAGAACTGGAAGGTGGCCTTCAAATCAGGCTGCTCGAAGACGGCGAACATGCGCCGGCAGTCCGCGACCTCGAACTGGGTGTACAAGTAGACTTCCTGGTCCACTGGGTCTACGAATCGATGCAGGCCTTCGCCGGTGTTCATGTACAGCGCGTCCGCGTCGATCACGAGTAGGTTTTCTGCGGCGAGGTTCGGCAACTGGATACGGATGCCATCTGAATGCTGCGCTGGGTCCAGCTCGACGCCATTGAGATTGATGGAGCGTACCGAGTCGGTGACTGCGTCAATGAATGTCGAAGCGCCGGCGGTGGCGGAGAACCGCACCGTAGTCTTGGAAGTGAAGACGCGCTCACCGCGAGTAAGATCCAGGCTTACCTCATAGCTGTCAACGTTGAGCAGATTTGCGCGTTCGCTGGCCTCGGCGCGAGTGAGGTTCATTCCTGGCATGGGTTCTCCAATTCTTGGCGATGGCTATCCACCGGTGGAAGTTGTGAAATGAATATTGAATATCTGTCTATTGTGTCACCTTTGACCGGGCATTGCGCAAGTCATCGGGCCGAACAATTTACTCAATTTTCCAATAGCGTCCCGAAATTGCACGCTTTGGGACGCCTCGGAGACTTATTCGGTTCATACTCCGTGATGCGCAGCTGAGAAGTAGCCGGAGCGCGTGCCGCGGTCGCTATCCTAGATAGGAAAGTAAAAGAACCCTCCCTAGTAAATGAGGCAATCGACTATGCGCGTGCATATCGCTACTGACCATGCAGGACTTGAGCTCAGCGACTACCTGGTAAAGCACCTGACCGCCAAGGGCTACGAAATGGTCAACCACGGCCCGAAGTCCTATGACCCGGAGGATGATTACCCGGCATTCTGCATCAACGCGGCACAAGCTGTTGTTGATGACCAGCGCGCGGGCGTGGACGCACTGGGTATCGTCTTGGGCGGCTCCGGCAACGGCGAACAAATTGCTGCCAACAAGGTCGAAGGGATTCGCGCCGCACTGGCGTGGAACATGGATACCGCGAAATTGGCCCGTGAGCACAACAACGCCAACGTCATAGCCGTTGGCGGGCGCCAGCACTCAGTAGAAGAAGCTGCGGAACTTATCGAGGCCTTCCTAGCTGAACCATTTAGCGAAGCGGAGCGCCACGTACGCCGCATCGGCAAGATCGCCACGTATGAAACGACCGGCGAGGTCATCGACTAGTCGTGCCTGAAGGTCATTCCCTTCACCGACTTGCCCGCCAGTTCGACGATGTCTTTGGCGGGCAAACGGTCCTGGTTACTTCTCCGCAGGGCCGTTTCAGCTCCGATGCCGCGCGCATCGACGGCCATCAGCTGGAACAGGCCTTTGCCAAGGGCAAGCAGCTCTTCTGCCGCTTTTCCAACGATCTCTATCTGCGAGTGCATCTGGGGCTCTATGGCGCGTTCAATTTCGGGGGAGACAGCTACTTTACGGGTGCTTCCTCGATTGGCGCCCCTCGGAAGATTGGTGAAATCGAAGCCAGTGTCAGTACGGATGCTGAGAAGTACACCGGCCCGCCCGCACCGGTAGGAGCAGTTAGAGCGCGGATCGTTTCCGAACACGGCTGGGCTGATTTGCGCGGGCCAACTGCATGCGAGGTTCTGGAGTACGAACAGGTCCAGATTCATCTGGATAAGCTCGGCCCGGATCCATTGATTGGGTCCGCAGTGCGTTTCAGGGCAGCCAAAGGCCAGGCTGATTTAGCGGACGCAGATATTCGGCTTGAAGCGGGCTTCAAGGAATTCCGGGCGAACCTGATGAAGACCAAGACAGCCATTGGCATCGTGCTCATGAACCAGGCGCTCATTTCTGGTGTCGGCAATATCTACCGAGCGGAAGCCCTATTCCGGAATCGAATCGCTCCGGAATTGCCGGCGAATGAACTCAGTGCTCAAAAGGCCAAATCACTTTGGTGGGACATCGTATCGGTAATGGAAGACGGCGTTCGCGATGGCAAGATCATCACTACCTTGCCCGAAGACCGCCACCCACAGGGCGTGGTTTGGCCCGATAACGCGTACTACGTTTATCAGCGGCAGGGAATGGGGTGCCGGAAATGTTCGGCGCAGATTTCCCTGGCCGAAATCGCGGCTCGCAAGCTGTACTGGTGCCCTCGTTGCCAGAAGCTTCCGCGCAAACATGTGAAGGCATAAGCTGCAGATTCGTCGATGGGACGAGCGGAGTTCTTTTCGTTCAGGCTCGTCGGCGTGTTTTGCTAACCATCACCGTACGGCAGTGATAAGGGAGAGGTGCCAAGTGAGACATGGAATCCCCGATTTGCAAAGCAAGAGTTTTATGGTCTAGACTGAATCTTGTTCGAAGCGCAGAAGCTTCGAAATGGGGATGTAGCTTAGTGGTAAAGCCTTAGTCTTCCAAACTAATGATGCGGGTTCGATTCCCGTCATCCCCTCCAAATGAAAAGGTCTCGCCGTGCGGGGCCTTTTCGCGTATCTGGACGAAGGCCGCTCTTTTCCTGGCCTCCTCTGCGTAGTGCAGCCATTTCGGGTCACTGCAGAAATGAGGCTCCGATAATGTTTGCGGCTTCCATTTTTTTCTGCTCCTGGACGTCAAATCGCATTCTTATGCATCGGCGGGGAGCGTTTTTCCCAGGCCCCTTCACTTCGTCAGCGGCGGAGAAGAGTCGTCGCCGAACGTCGCTAATTGATTCGATGAGCCTCGCGTTCCGGGGTGCAGCTTCGGGAATTGGCGATTTCCCGCTTTCAAATATGCCAAACTCGCACCCTCCTCACGCCTGCCTGGGAGCTGTTGGCATGGCGTCAGGTTTGCAAGCGTGACGCTTGGTTTCGACCGGGGTTTAGTCCAGCAGCCACGGATTATGTGCCGGGTCGCCGAGCAAAGCAACAGTCGATGCTTGAACACCTGGAAAAAATAATCGGCCGCATCTGGGTCCCAGTCAATGCTTCAAAGGAGAATGGGTGGTTCTTGTCTTCCAGTCGGCCGGCGGCACTGGTGTTGCGGTCGTTCGAAAATCCACCTGTAATTCAACTCACGAAAAAGCGAGTTTTGGCTAAATTCTGGCTTGTGAAACGAGGAAAACCGCTAAATCATGCGGATGTCTTTCTGCAACATGCAAAATCCTCGATTTTGCTTTTGGTCCGAACCCGTGTAACTTAGTTTCTTGTGATCAGCACGGGAAACAAAACATTCCCGGACCGATTGCAAAACGGTTAGTCCAGATGAAACAAGCTTTCTTCTGAACTTTACCGGGGTGTAGCTCAGCTTGGCTAGAGCGCGCGCTTTGGGAGCGTGAGGTCGCAGGTTCGAATCCTGTCACCCCGACTTTATGGCTGAAGCAATTCAGCCGTAGAATTGAGAACTGAGAGATCAGTCCTCGTGAGTGGCGGAAATTGAAAAATTCTCGGTATTCAAGCAAAACGGTTAGTTGGAGCAAAGCATCGCTTGATGCGGCTTCCTGGCTAATCGGGGTGTAGCTCAGCTTGGCTAGAGCGCGCGCTTTGGGAGCGTGAGGTCGCAGGTTCGAATCCTGTCACCCCGACTTTACGAGTGAAAAATCTTCGGATTCAGCTCGTGAAATTTGAGAGCTAAATATAATTTAGATCTTGTGATCACTAAGAACCGTAAAAAGTAACTAGTAAGCATCACAAACGATTAGTGGATACAGGATAACTCGGGTTAGACTGTTCACTGCTAATCGGGGTGTAGCTCAGCTTGGCTAGAGCGCGCGCTTTGGGAGCGTGAGGTCGCAGGTTCGAATCCTGTCACCCCGACTCTGTCGAACAACCCCGCAACGCCACCATGTTGCGGGGTTTTTTGCAGATTAGACCTAATATTAGACAACTCAGGAGTACAACGCTGTGAAGAGCGCCGTCGAAAACGTCAACCCGACCCGGGTTAAGCTGACCGTTGAAGTTCCTTACGAGGAACTGAAGCCCCGCGTCGATGAGGCGTACAAGACCATCGCTCAGCAGATTCAGATCCCAGGCTTCCGCAAGGGCAAAGTTCCTGCAAAGATGATCGACCAGCGCGTCGGTCGCGGCCATGTCATCGAGACTGCCGTCAACGAAGGTCTGAACGAGTACTACCAGAAGGCAATGGTTGAGAACGAACTCACCCCGCTGTCCCGCCCAGAGGTAGACATCACCGAATTGCCATCCCTCGAAAAGGAAGGCGAAGGCCAGCTGGTCTTCACCCTCGAGGTAGACGTACGTCCGAAGGTTGAACTTCCGGACTACAAGGGCATCGAAGTTTCTGTTGAGGCCAAGGAAGTTGCTGACGAGGACATCGAGAAGGCTCTCGACGATCTGCGCGGCCGCTTCGGCACCCTGAAGGAAGTTGAAGCTCCAGCAGCTGCAGACTCCTTCGTGACCATCGACCTGACCGCTGCTGTAGAAGGCGAAGAAGTCGACTCCGCACAGGGCCTGTCCTACCAGATCGGTTCCGGCAACATGCTTGAGGGCATGGACGAGGCTGTTACCGGCCTGTCTGCCGGCGAAGACGCAACCTTCGAGACCACCCTGGCTGGCGGCGAGCACGCCGGCAAGACCGCAACCGTCAAGGTTGTCGTCAACGCTGTGAAGCAGCGCGAACTGCCAGAAGCTAACGATGACTTCGCTCAGCTGGCTTCGGAATTCGACACCATCGCCGAGCTGCGCGAGAACCTGTCGAAGGACGCTGCAGAGGGCAAGGTTGTCGAGCAGGGCGTAGAGGCTCGCGAGCTGGTTCTGGACAAGCTGGTTGAACTGGTTGAGGTTCCTGTTCCTGCATCGGTTATCGATGAGCAGATCGAGCAGCACTTCAACGCACCAGACGCTGAAGCAGACCACGACACCGAAGAGCACCGCGCAGAGGTTCGCGAGAACACCGAGCGTGCTTTCAAGAACGAGATCATCCTCGACGCTGTTGCAGATGCTGAAGAAGTTGGCGTCGAGCAGTCCGAGCTGATCGACTACATCGTTCAGACCGCAGGCCAGTACGGCATGGAGCCAAACCAGTTTGCACAGATGCTGGACGGCGCAGGCCAGGTTCCAATGCTCATGGGCGAAGTTCGCCGCCGCAAGGCACTTGCAAAGGTTCTCGAGTTCGCTAAGGTTACCGATTCCAACGGTGCCGCAGTTGACCTGACCTCCTTCGTCAAGCCAGCCGGTGAAGAAGAAGCTGCTGAGGTTGAGGCCGAAGAGGCCAAGTAGTCTTCACTAAACTCTGATGGCCATCGGCCGCTTGTTCAAAACAAGCCGCCGATGGCCATTTTTGTTCGCTGCGGGCGTGCATCATGCGCCGTGAGCGAAACAGGGGCATGAAACGGCCCAAGAATGGCTTGAAGTAAGTAATCTCAAAGTAACCAGTTGTAGCTATGGGATTAGAAACAGAGATTCCAGAAACTGATCTACACGTTTGGAAGAGGTAGAGAACATGTCAAATGATTCGCGCACTCCCACTATGGCAGCCGCAGAGCCGGCCGGCCGTGATGACTACATCTACAACCGCCTGCTCAAGGAGCGCATCATCTGGCTGGGCTCCGACGTCCGCGACGACAATGCGAATGCCATTTGCTCGCAGTTGCTGCTGCTCTCGGCAGAGGATCCTGAGAAGGACATCTACCTGTACATCAACTCGCCAGGTGGATCGATCACCGCTGGCATGGCCATTTACGACACCATGAACTTCATCCCGAATGACGTCGTGACCGTAGCAACCGGTCTGGCCGCATCGATGGGCCAGTTCCTGCTGTCCTCGGGCACCCCGGGCAAGCGTTTCGCTACGCCGAACGCCCGCATCCTGATGCACCAGCCATCGGGCGGCATCGGCGGTACCGCCTCGGATATCAAGATCCAGGCTGAACTGATCATGCACATGAAGAAGGTCATGAGCGAGTTGACTGCAGAACAGACCGGTCAGACCGTGGAGCAGATCCTCATCGACAACCAGCGTGATAAGTGGTTCACCGCAGAAGATGGCTTGAAGTACGGCTTCTTCGATCAGATCGCAACCCACGCAGGCTCGGTCAACGGTTTCGTAGGCGACGACAACAAATAGTCGCACCGCATCGCTTGATACCCAAAGATTTGTCCTAGGAGAAAACCATGAACTTCAATCCGGAAGCCGTTAGCGGTCAGATGCCGTCGGCCCGCTACATCCTGCCACAGTTCGAAGAGCGCACCCCATACGGCTTCAAGCGCCAGGACCCATACGCAAAGCTATTCGAAGATCGCATCATCTTCCTCGGCGCCCAGGTTGATGACGCATCGGCCGATGACGTGATGGCCCAGCTGCTGGTCCTGGAATCCATGGACCCTGAGCGCGACGTTACCCTGTACATCAATTCGCCAGGTGGTTCCTTCACCGCGATGACTGCAATCTACGACACGATGCAGTTCATCCGCCCAGAGGTCCAGACCGTGTGCCTTGGCCAGGCGGCGTCCGCAGCAGCAGTACTGCTCGCAGCTGGTACCCCGGGCAAGCGTTTGGCCCTGCCTAACGCGCGCGTATTGATCCACCAGCCAGCAATGGGTGGCGGCGAACGCGGCACCGCGACTGACCTGCAGATCCAGGCCGAGGAAGTTATGCGCATGCGCAGCTGGCTGGAAGAGACCATTGCCTCCCACTCCGGCCAGGACGTTGAGAAGGTGCGCGGCGACGTGGAGCGTGACTTGTTCATGACTGCTAGCGAAGCCAAGGTGTACGGCATCGTAGACGAGGTATTGACTCCTCGTAAGCTGAACCGTGCTCAGCTGGGAAGCTAGCGCATACTTGGAATAATCCATGATGAATGGCGGTTTACCTAGTTGTTGGTCTGTCCAAAGGCAGACGGCACAACACAGGTAAACCGCCATATTCATCTAATTTGGGGGACTACTAGCCTAGAATTGAGTAAGTCCACAGCTACTCAAGTAAACGGGAGAATGGTGCGATGGGACGCATGGGTGAAGGCTCGGATCTGTTGAAATGCTCTTTCTGCGGGAAGAGCCAGAAGCAGGTTAAGAAGCTAATTGCAGGCCATGGTGTCTACATTTGTACTGAATGCATCGAACTCTGCAACGAAATCATCGCTGAAGAGTTCGCCGAAGAGCAGGTGCACGAAGAGTTCTCCTTGGCTAAGCCACGCGAGATCTTCAACTCGCTGCAGGAATACGTCATCGGCCAGGAGAACGCCAAGCGTGCTCTCTCGGTCGCTGTCTATAACCACTACAAGCGTATCCACGGCAACCAGGACCACGGTCCTGTTGCGGCGCTGACTAACGATGACCCGCTGGATGATGTGGAAGTCTCGAAGTCCAACATCATGCTTATTGGTCCTACCGGATGCGGTAAGACGTACCTGGCGCAGTCGCTGGCGAAGAAGCTGAATGTTCCTTTCGCTGTCGCCGACGCTACAAGCCTGACTGAAGCAGGCTACGTGGGTGAAGATGTGGAAAATATTCTCCTCAAGCTGCTTCAGGCTGCCGACTATGACGTCAAGAAGGCCGAGACCGGCATCATCTATATTGACGAGATCGACAAGATTTCCCGCAAGAGCGAGAACCCTTCGATCACCCGGGACGTTTCCGGTGAAGGCGTCCAGCAGGCGCTTCTGAAGATCCTTGAAGGCACAGTCGCTGCGGTGCCGCCCCAGGGTGGCCGCAAGCACCCTCATCAGGATTTCATTCAGCTCGACACCACCAATATCCTGTTCATCGTTGCCGGCGCCTTTGCCGGACTGGAAGAAATTATTTCTTCACGGGCCGGGCAGAAGGGCATCGGTTTCGGTGCTCCGCTGAAAGCGCTGAAGTCGGAGACCGCTTCCTACTCGGATGTTCGGCCGGAAGACTTGCTCAAGTTCGGCCTGATTCCAGAATTCATTGGTCGCCTGCCGGTGATAACCACGGTGGAGCATCTGGATAAGGACGCGCTAGTGCGCGTACTGACCGAACCAAAGAACGCACTTCTCAAGCAGTACCAGAAGATGTTCCAGATGGATGGCGTGGCTTTGAGCTTCGACCAGTCGGCACTGGAAGCAATCGCAGAACAGGCTATTGCACGCGAGACCGGCGCGCGTGGTTTGCGGTCGATTCTTGAAGAAACGCTCGGCGGCGTAATGTTCGACCTTCCAAGCCGCGACGACGTTGCCGAAGTGGTCATTACTCGGGCAACCGTCATCGACCGTGAAGATCCCACGTTGCTCTCTCACGCGATGGTGGCCAAGCGCGATATGAAGTCCGCCTAGCCGTATTCAAAAATTCTCTTCGGAAGAAAGTTGGTAGTTCATGGCTGAACGTCAGCAAGTTGATTTTTGGTTCGATCCTATCTGCCCGTTCGCTTGGGCGACGAGCCGCTGGATCAAGGAAGTGGAGAAGGTCCGCGACATCGACGTGAACTGGAACGTCATGAGCCTCTCGATGCTTAACGAAGGCCGCGACCTTCCAGCTGACTACCGCGCCAAGATGGACATCTCATGGGGGCCGGTGCGGGTGGTCACGCGTGCTGCCCAGGAACACGGCGAGGGAGTCAAGGACAGCTTGTACACCGCCATGGGTGAACTGTTCCATTATGAGAAGATCGAAGATCGTGATGAAGTCATCGCCAAGGCGCTGCAGAAGGCGGGATTGCCGGCGGAACTCGCTGAAGCTGCGCATACCGATGCCAACGATGACGTGCTGCGCTCGAGCCACGAGGCAGGCATCAACTTGGTGGGGCAGGATGTAGGCACGCCAATCGTCGCCGTTGATGGCGTTGCTTTCTTCGGTCCGGTCATTACCCGTATTCCAACTGGGGAAGATGCAGGAAAGATGTTTGACGCTGCGGCGCAGCTCGCATCCTTCCCGTACTTCTTCGAAATGAAGCGCACTCGTACCGAAAGCCCGGTTTTCGACTAAGCGGGAATTTTCTGTTCCAAGGACGTTGTCTCATTGCGAGGCAGCGTCCTTGGTTTTTAATCAGTGAAGGCGCTTGGCATGGAGGGCCGGGTGTTCGCCCTCCGGTGCCACTAATCCACGGGACGATTGGCTATCCGCCGACGGAGGAAGGCGCGCCATCAAGGTGCCGATCCGCATGGGCCGGACCAGTATTCTGTGCATCCGCCATTCGTTGCACCGGTGCTTCACCTTCTCGTCGGATCGCGGAGCACGCGGTTCATATTGGCCGGAGACGGTTCCGCAGTCCAATTGGTGCGTCGTTCGAACCTCCGTTTCTTAGGCTCGGATGATGACTCATGAGTCCAGGGCAACGGCGCGCGGCGGGCGGACAGTTCAAGCTGCCTTTGCAGAGTGCGCAGGCGTCATCGGATCGCAAGGCAAGTCGTGGAGGTAGGCCGTCGGCATCGGCAACCGGCTCTATTGGGTGTCGAATAATTCCAATTTTAAAGCCTAATTAATGCATATTTTTTCCTACAGGGCAGACATCGCGGAGCCGGGAAAGTATCTGTTACCGAAGCTTCTATTTCATATATTCAGACACGCTGCTCTGGTCTCGCGCGGCAAGGCCGGACTCTGGGCGTGTGATTCGGCTCACTGGTATTCAGGGGCTGGTTTGAAATCACCTGAAATGCACGGGCTCATTCGAAGGGGAGTCGTGGCGCCGGGGAATCGATTGAAAGTATCTGTTTCAAAACTATTTCGCTTCACAACTTGGTGGCCGTTGCAGGTCGGTGACGCGGCGGGCGGAGGAAAATATTCCTGTAGAAAATGCTTGAAGTGTGTGTTTGACTGTTTCCCACGAGTGCAACAGCACCCCATCGATAGTGGCAAAGAAGCCACTGGACAAGGAGTTAAATCGTGCAGATTCGTTCTCTAATTACGGATTCATCCAAGGGCAAGGGGCGCCGCAAGCTGGCAAGCGCCGCGGTTCTTGCAGGCGCGCTGATGCTCGGCGTGGCACCGATGGCCTCGGCAGCGCCGACGACCACTGGTGGCGACGTCGAGTCAATCACGATCTCGGAACAGAAGGCTGACGCAGCGGTATCCTACTGGACCGCGGATCGGATGAAAGCCGCAAAGAACGCAGATTCACTCGTAGCTGGCAAGTCGGGTTCGGCTGCCAAGGTTGAAGCCGGCAAGCCGGCCAAGGTCGCCGGTCATGGCGCGCAGGCGGCAGCCGGAAAGCAGGCCCAAACGAAGGGTGGCAAGACTCGCGCTACCCAGGAAACACCGGTTTCGCACATCGGCAAGGTGTTCTTCACTCTCGGCGGATCAGACTACGTGTGCTCTGGCAACGCTGTCGTCTCCGCCAACGAGTCGACGGTCTCCACCGCTGGCCACTGCCTGAATGAAGGACCCGGTTCATTCGCAACCCGTTGGGTCTTCGTTCCAGCCTATGAAAACGGCAAAGCACCCTACGGTCCCTTCGCAGCGACCGAGCTGGTGGCACCAACTGAATGGTCAAATGGCGGGGACATCACCTATGACACAGGCTTCGCCGTGGTCAGCTCCAGCGGTGGTGCGTCCTTGACTGATGCTGTTGGCGCTTCGGGGGTCGCCTTCAACCAGGCGCGCGGAGAGTACTACACTGCTTACGGCTACCCAGCTGCTTCGCCATTCAACGGCGAGACCTTGCAATCGTGCAGCGGATACTCCAGCGACGATCCGTTTGGCCAGTCCCAGTCCCAGGGCATTCCATGCAACATGACCGGCGGCTCGTCCGGTGGCCCATGGTTCCTGGGGAGTGGATCTAACGGCTACCAGAACTCTGTGAACAGCTTCGGCTACAGCTCGGTGCGCGACACCATGTTCGGACCGTACTGGGGCTCGGTGATCCAGCAGGCATACCAGAGCGCGCAGAACTAAGCACTAATAGCCCAGCAGCTGGACATCGATGGGGATCCAGCTGCTGGCTGCAAGTAGATGGGAAGAGAAGATGACCGACGGAAATTCGCCAGCTGCCGGGTCAGAAGACTCGGTCCAGAAGCATCGTCTTGAGTCCAGCGCGGAAGACCAACTGGAACACTTCGCCGGCGAACGTCGACGCGCGGCTCGGCCCATGGAGAAAACCGTCCAGTCTCCACCCGAGACGGATGACCCTGATGCGGGGGAGGAGCAAGGGCAGAAATAGCAAAACCGGTTGCCATCCCGATGACGGGATGGCAACCGGTTTTTCTGGTTCAACTGCTATTCGGTTTCTTCAGCCGGAGCCAATTCAACGTTGGTGACAGTCATTTCACCGTCGGCTTCAACCAGGGTCAGCTCACGGGCGTTCGCCGCGGACTTCAAGTCCTCGAATCCTGCCTTGAGCTGCGCAACCTGAGACGCTGGAGCGTGGATCTCGCCCGAGAGCACTTCGGTACGCTGCTTGACCTTCGCATCGGACTTGGCCTTGCGGATGCCCGAGAGAGCGACGCCAACCAGTGGCAGTACCGCCGGGTCGGAGCCCTCCACTGCAGCGGACAAGTGCCCGGTGCTTGGCCACTGGGTCAGGTGCACCGACCCGGTGCGCCACCAACCCCAAACCTCTTCGGTAGCGAATGGCAGGAATGGCGCGAACAGCCGCAGCACGGAATCAAGGGTGGTGGCCAGGGTAGCCAGAACCGACGCCTGCTCGGCTTCGCCGTGGCCGCCGTAGGCGCGGTCCTTGACCAATTCGACGTAGTCGTCGGTGAACGACCAGAAGAACGACTCGGTGATATCCAGTGCGCGAGCATAGTCGTAGTTGTCGAAAGCGCGCTGGGCGTCTTCAATAACGGTCGACAGGCGAGCGAGCAGCGAACGATCCAGCCCGTTGGTGACTACCGAAGCGTCATCGGTCAGGACGTTGGCGTCGGTCGCGCCCAAGTTCAGCACGAACTTCGAGGCGTTGAGGATCTTGATGGCCAGGCGGCGGCCGATCTTCATCTGGTTGATTTCATACGCGGTATCGGCACCCAGCTTGGCACTGGCCGCCCAGTAGCGTACGGCGTCCGCGCCGAACTTATCCAGGACTTCGTTAGGTACAACCACGTTGCCCTTGGACTTGGACATCTTCTTGCGGTCCGGATCCAGGATCCAGCCCGAAATCGCAGCGTGCTTCCACGGAGCGTTGCCGTGCAGGGAATCTGCGCGAACCGCGGTGGAGAACAGCCAAGTACGGATGATGTCGTGGCCCTGCGGGCGCAGGTCGAAGGGGTAGACCTTCGAGAAGAACTCGTCGTCACGGCCCCAACGGCCAGCGATTTGCGGGGTCAGCGAGCTGGTTGCCCAGGTGTCCAGGACATCGGCATCGCCAATGAAGCCGTTAGCGGAGCCGCGCTGGTCCTCGGTGTAGCCGGTCGGCGCGTCTGCTGCCGGGTCAACCGGAAGCTGGTCGATGGTCGGCAACAGCGGCGCATCGTAGTTCGGTTCGCCGTGCTCGTTGACCTGGTACCACACTGGCACTGGTACGCCGAAGAAGCGCTGGCGGGAAACGAGCCAGTCGCCGTTCAGGCCCGAAACCCAGTTTTCGTAGCGCGAGCGCATGAACGACGGGTGGAAATCAATTTCCTGGCCGCGTGCGATCATCTGGTTGCGGCGTTCTTCATCACGGCCGCCGTTGCGGATGTACCACTGGCGCGAGGTCACGATTTCCAGCGGCTTGTCGCCCTTTTCGAAGAAGTTCACCGGACGGGAAATCTTCTTCGGCTCGCCATCAAGCAGGCCCGCGTCGGAAAGCATCTCGACGACGGTTTCCTTGGCGGAGAACACGGTCTTTGCCGAAATCTGGGCGTACGCTTCCTTGCCGGCCTCGGTGGTGATCCACTCGGGGGTGTCTGCAAGGATGCGGCCGTCGCGTCCAATGATCGGACGGGTTGGCAGCTGCAGTTCGCGCCACCAGGTCACGTCGGTCAAGTCGCCAAACGTGCACACCATGGCAATGCCAGAACCCTTGTCGGCCTGGGCCAATGGGTGCGGGTGGACGGTGACGGGAACTCCGAAGATCGGCGAGGTCACGGTCTTGCCGAACAAGTGCTGGTAGCGCTCGTCATCCGGGTGGGCCACTAGCGCGGCGCAAGCAGCGAGCAGTTCCGGGCGGGTGGTCTCGATGAAGACCTGCTCGCCGTTTTCAGCGTCGAATGCATAACGGTAGTAGGCGCCGGGCATTTCCCGGTCTTCGAGTTCGGCCTGGGCCACTGCGGTACGGAAGGTCACGTCCCACAGGGTTGGAGCTTCAGCCATGTAGGCGTCGCCCTTTGCCAGGTTGTCCAGGAAGGCGCGCTGCGAAGTTGCACGCGAATTGTCGTCGATCGTGCGGTAGGTCATGCGCCAGTCCACCGAAAGGCCCAGGGTGGTGAACAGCTGCTCGAAGACCTTTTCGTCTTCGACCGCCAGCTCTTCACAGATCTCGATGAAGTTCTTGCGGCTGATGACATCCCAGTCGCGCTGGTTCTTCGCAGGCTTTTCCGGTGGACGGTAGCCCTCGATGTACGGCTTGGTCGGGTCGCAACGGACGCCGAAGTAGTTCTGCACGCGGCGCTCGGTAGGCAAGCCGTTGTCATCCCAACCAAGTGGGTAGAACACGTTCTTGCCGATCATGCGCTGGTAGCGAGCCAACACGTCGGTCTGCGTGTACGAGAACATGTGTCCTACGTGCAGCGAACCCGAAGCGGTTGGCGGGGGAGTGTCGATGGAGTACACGGCTTCGCGAGTCGTGTCCTCATTGAAGTGATAGGTGCCCTCGGTGCGCCACCGGGACGAAAGACGTTCTTCCAAGCCTTCCAAAGCGGGCTTGTCAGGAACGGAAACCGTTGCGGGCGTGTCTGTGCCCAAGTTTTCTTCTGCCATACGTCTATTCTTCCATGTTTTGCCCGGCGCACAGTCATTGTTGCCCATGGCTTGCACCACGCCGCTGTCCAGCCGGGACCAGCTGGATCAAAAGCCTGTGCCGGACCGGCGGCCCTTGGCTCAGCCGTCCTGCCGCGAACGCCGAATCGCCTTGTCGCCCGCACCAGCGGCACGGTGCACCCGGGCATAGCAGCGCCGTCTGGCGTTGGCGCATTCCTGCATGGCTCCGCTTACGCAAGATATTCCCTCCGATTGCATTCCTCCGGCAGCCGCGCCAGCTGCACGTTGCCGCCGCGCAGTAGGCGCAGGCGGGACAGCATCGGCCATGGCCCTGGCGGCACCGCCGACGCTCGCCGCCCTGGATTCCAGGCCCTGGCCCGGAAGAAAATCTTGCCGCATGAAATGTAAGAGAAATTCATGCCTTA
This sequence comes from Glutamicibacter sp. NPDC087673, assembly GCF_044743255.1. NCBI lineage: Bacteria > Bacillati > Actinomycetota > Actinomycetes > Micrococcales > Micrococcaceae > Glutamicibacter > Glutamicibacter sp. NPDC087673. Next base: position 492,089 of record NZ_JBIUWB010000003.1, on the reverse strand, counting down.
CCAACTGGTAATGATCTGGTTCTACAGTTGACGTATGACAATTACAGATAAGACTTCTTCCCGTTCGGCCGTTGTTACCGGAGCTTCCAGCGGAATTGGCCAGGCAACAGTCCGTGCGTTGCGCGCACAAGGATGGACCGTCTTCGCAGTAGCCCGCCGGGCCGACCGCTTGGAAAAGCTCGCCGCTGAATGCGGTGCGATCGCGGTGCCAGCAGATGTCAGCGTGCAGGCAGATGTCGACGCACTGGTAGAAACGGTCACCGCGCATGGCGGCGCAGATACGCTGGTCAATTGCGCCGGCGGTGCGCGTGGAACCGAAACCTGGGCCGACGCGGTCGATGAAAACTGGGACTTCATGTGGCAAGCCAATGTCATGGGAACCATGCGCTTGACCCGTGCACTGCTGCCCCAGCTTCGCGAGGCGCGAGGCACCGTCTTGAACGTTACCTCCACCGCCGCACTGGCCAGCTACGAAGGCGGCAGCGGCTACAACGCGGCAAAGGCCGCTGAACGTGCCATGACCCAGGCGCTTCGTCTTGAAGAAGTCGAGAACGGGCTGCGGGTAATCGAGATCCTGCCCGGCCTGGTGCAGACAGAAGAGTTCGCGCTCCGTCGTCTGGGAAGCCAGAGCGCCGCCGACAACGTCTACGCCGGTGTGGAGAGTCCCTTGACCGGTGAAGACGTTGCCGAAGTCATCCGCTATGCGGTCAGCGCCCCGGCCCACGTGAATCTGGATGAAATTGTCATCCGCCCGCAGGCGCAGGCCGCCAACCACAAGCTAGTGCGCAGCGCCAAATAGGCGCCCAACAACATCGGTGAGGATCAATTCATGAGTCAAGCGACCCAGCAGAAGATACATGTTGTCGCAACATCCCACGGCACGGACAACGCCAACGGGCAGCAACTAATCCATGATCTGCGTGCCGACCTGGAACGGCGGAGCGAAGAGCGATTCCCGGTGCAGCTTGTCTGGCACGAAGCCTATGTGGATGTCCAAGAGCCCCGGCTTGAAACGGTTATCGCCGGTTTGCCTGAAGGCGAGCCGGCAGTGGTCTTGCCGCTGCTGGTCTCCGACGGCGTTCATACGACGCACGACATTGCGCAGGCGGTCGCCTCGCGCGCGGGAACCTCCGCCGCCCTGCCATTGGGTCCGCTGCCGGAGCTGGCCCAAGTCCTGGCGCAACGCGCCGCAGGGCACCTGGCCAACGACCCGCTCGTTGTCTTGGCGGCGGCGGGCACGAGATTGGAAGTCGGCCAAAACCAGGTCAAGAATCTCGCCGAGCAGCTCGCTGTCCTATTGGAGCGCGAAGTGCAGGTGGGCTACTGCGCAGGGGCCCAGCCACGGATCGCTGACGTCGTGGGAAATGCTGCCGCGCGTCCAGTGCTCGTGCTCAGCTCGCTGCTCGCCGACGGATTCTTCCAGCAGAAGCTGGCTAGCACGGGGGCAGGCGTGGTGACAAGCCCCCTGCTTCCTGACGTAATGATTGCTCAATGTTTCCTTGTGCGACTGCAAAAGGCGCTCGAAGAGGAGCTTTTCATGTCTCCAGATGACGAAGTCCTAACTCGTTAGGCAACGCGTAGCCATGTGACACCGGCAGGTTGCCGACCCCCTGGGGGCAGTTCCTACGCTGGTGGACATGACGCAGACAACCACACCAGTTCGCTCCACAAGAGCGGCAAAACCCAACGGCCAATGGAAAATCGACGGCCCTGCCCCGTTGAATGCCAACGAAGAGATGAAGGCCGCCGACAACGGCCTGAACGTGCGCCAGCGCATTGAGGAAATCTACTCGAAGCAGGGCTTCGATTCCATTGAACCCGAGGATCTGCACGGCCGCTTCCGCTGGTGGGGCCTCTACACCCAGCGTGCCCAGGGGATCCCCGGCGGCAAGACGGCGACGCTGAGCCCAGAAGAACTTGAAGACCGCTACTTCATGCTGCGCGTGCGCATCGACGGCGGCGCCCTGACCACCGAGCAGCTGCGCGTCATCGGCCAGATCTCCACCGACTTCGCCCGCGACACCGCCGACCTGACAGATCGCCAGAACGTCCAGCTGCACTGGATCGACGTCGTCGATGTCCCGGAGATCTGGCAGCGGCTGGAAGCCGTCGGCCTGCACACCACCGAGGCCTGCGGCGACGTGCCCCGTGTCATCCTCGGCTCTCCGGTGGCAGGCATCAGCAAGGACGAGATCATCGATCCCAGCCCGGTGATCGCCGAAATTTCCCGCCGCTACATCGGCAAGCCGGAATTCGCGAACCTCCCGCGCAAATTCAAGACCGCCATCACCGGCCACCCAAGCCAGGATGTCGTCCACGAAATCAACGACATCGCCTTGATCGGCACCGTCCACCCGCAGCTCGGCCCCGGATACGACCTGTGGGTTGGCGGCGGGCTGTCGGCAAACCCCCGCCTGGGCGAACGCCTCGGCGCCTTCGTGACCGAAGAGCAGGCACCGGATGTCTGGGAGGGCGTAGTTTCCATCTTCCGTGACTACGGGTACCGCCGCTTGCGCAACCGCGCACGCCTGAAGTTCCTGCTGGCCGAATGGGGCACGGAAAAAATGCGCCAGGTGCTGCAAGATGAGTACCTGGGCTACGAGCTGCCCGACGGCCCGTTGCCGGAGCAGCCCACCGAAGCAGGAGACCACAGCGGGGTCAACGAGCAGAAGGACGGCAAGTTCTATATCGGATTGACCGCTCCGGCTGGCCGCGTATCCGGTACCGCGCTGACCGGCCTTGCCGATTTGGCCGAAGCCCATGGATCCACCCGGCTGCGCACCACCCCGCACCAGAAGATCATCGCCCTGGACATCGCCGAAGAGCAGGTGCAGGACTTCGTCGCTTCGGCCCGCGCCCTGGGCCTGGAGGCATTCCCCAGCTTGTTCAAGCGTTCGGCCATTGCCTGCACCGGTATCGAATTCTGCAAGCTGGCCATTGTGGACACCAAAGACACCATGATTGACGCGGTAGCAAAAATCGAGGATCGCCTGGCCGACCACGAGGGCAAGCTGCCTCGCCAGCTGTCTCTGCACGTCAATGGCTGCCCGAACTCCTGCGCCCGCATCCAAACAGCGGACCTCGGATTCAAGGGCCAGCTGATTACCAACGACCAGGGAGAACAGGTCTCCGGATTCCAGGTTCACCTCGGTGGCACCCTGGCCGGTTTCGAAAATGGCGAAGCCGCCCTGGGGCGCACGGTGCGCGGGCTCAAGGTCGCGGCTGATGAATTGCCCGAATACGTGGAGCGGGTAGTGAAGAACTACTCGGCCTCGGCTGCCGAAGGGGAATCCTTCGCTGCCTGGGCCCACCGAGCTGAAGAGGATGAGCTGAAATGAGCAAGCCGACCCCAGTACGTACCCGCAGCGAGGCCGAACTGCGGCGCATCGCCAAGCTGGGCGCCGCCGAGCTGGGCTGGGATGCCACAGCGGACCAGGTCGTCGCTTTCGCAGCTGAGCACCTCGACGCCGACGAGGTAGCGGTGGCCTGCTCGATGGCCGATGCCGTGCTGCCGCACCTGGTCTGCGCGCAGCTGCCCAAGGTCGATGTGCTGTTCCTGGAAACCGGATACCACTTTGCCGAAACCCACGGAACCCGCGACGAAGTGGCTCGCACGCTGGACGTGAACATCGTCGACGTGCTGCCTGCCTTGACCGTGGCCGAACAGGATGCGAAGTTCGGCAAGGACCTGTTCTCCCGGGATCCGGCCGCCTGCTGCCAGCTGCGCAAGATGGACCCGCTGGCCAGATCCCTGTCCGGATACAGCGCGTGGTTCACCGGGGTACGCCGTGACGAAGCTGAGACCCGCATCAACACGCCCCTGGTCGCTTTCGACGAGAAGCACGGACTGGTCAAATTCAATCCCGTGGCGCCCTGGAGCTTCGATCAGCTGATCGACTACGCCACCGGGCACCAAGTACCCGTGAACCTGCTGCTGTCCAACGGCTACCCGTCCATCGGATGCCAGCCTTGCACCCGGCCGGTAGCCGAGGGCGAGGACCCGCGGGCTGGCCGCTGGGCCGGGCTGAATAAAACCGAATGCGGAATCCACGTCTAAGGAGCGAATCATGACCATCACCGCTAACGCGCCCGCAGGCACCCAGCGCAGCGTCCTGGACGCCTTGGAAGCCGAATCAATCCACATCATCCGCGAAGTGCTCGCCGAATTCGACAAGCCCGGACTGCTGTTCTCCGGCGGCAAGGACTCCGTAGTCGTCCTGCACCTGCTGGCCAAGGCCGTCTCCCCGGGCCGCGTGCCCATCCCCGTCGTGCACATCGATACCGGCCACAACTTCGCCGAGGTGCTCAACTTCCGCGACGCGGTCGTGGAAAAGTACGGGCTGAACCTCGTCGTCGGCTCCGTGCAGGAGTACATCGACCGCGGAGAGCTGGCCGAGCTGCCCGACGGCACCCGCAACCGCCTGCAGACCCGGGTCCTGCTGGACACCATCGAATCCAACGGCTTCGACGTGGTCTTCGGCGGGGCGCGCCGCGATGAGGACAAGGCCCGCGCCAAGGAGCGCATCCTGTCCCTGCGCGACGAGTTCGGCGTCTGGGATCCGCGCAACCAGCGCCCGGAAATCTGGAGCCTGTACAACGGGCGGCACGAGCCGGATTGGCATGTGCGCGCCTTCCCGATCTCCAACTGGACCGAACGCGATATCTGGGCCTACATCCAGCGCGAGAACATCGAGCTGCCGCCGATCTACTTCGCGCACTGCCGCCAGGTCTTCGAACGCGACGGCATGTGGCGGGCACTGACCAGCGTCAGCCAGCCCAACGCCGATGAGCCGGTCGTCGTCAAGCAGGTGCGCTACCGCACCGTGGGCGACGCCAGCTGCACCGGTGCGGTGCTCTCCGCCGCCGACACCGTGGCGAAGGTGCTCGATGAATTGGCCGTCGCCACCATCACCGAACGCGGAGCCACCCGCGCCGACGACCGTATTTCCGCCGCGGGAATGGAAGACCGCAAGACCGAAGGGTACTTCTAAGATGACCACCACACTATTGCGCATCGCTACCGCCGGTTCGGTCGACGACGGCAAGTCCACTCTCGTGGGCCGCCTGCTCCATGACGCCAAGGCCATCCTCGCCGACTCGCTCGATGACCTGGCCCGTACCAGCGCCGAACGCGGCTTCGGCGGCAGCGCTGGAACCCTGGACCTCGCGCTGGTCACCGACGGGCTGCGCGCCGAACGCGAGCAGGGCATCACTATCGACGTGGCCTACCGCTACTTCTCCACCGACAAGCGGTCCTTCATCTTGGCCGATTGCCCCGGACACGTGCAGTACACCCGCAACACCGTCACCGGCGCGTCGACCGCAGACGCGGCGATCGTGCTGGTTGACGCGAGGCACGGCGTGCTGGAGCAGACCCGGCGCCACCTTGGCGTGCTCGCCTTGCTGCGGGTTCCGCAACTGGTCATCGCCGTGAACAAGATGGACCTGATCGACTGGGACGAAGCGGCCTTCAGCCAGATCGAGGCCGAAGTACTCGCGCTCGCCGGAGAACTCGGCCTGAAGTCAACCACCGTCATCCCGGTCTCCGCGCTTCAGGGAGATAACATAGTCGATCCTTCGGCTTCCGCGCACTGGTATGCCGGCCCGACCTTGCTCGGGCTGCTAGAGGACATCGAGCCGCGGCTCGGCGGGGGCACTGCCCGTCTGGATGTCCAGTACGTGATCCGCCCGCAGGGCGCCTTGGCTCCAGGCCTGGACCCGGACGCGTACCGCGACTACCGCGGATATGCCGGAACTCTGGTTGACGGCAGCTTGGCCGTGGGGGAGTCCGTGCAGGTGCTCTCCAACGGCCAGCCGGTGAGCAGCCGGATCAAGGCCATCAGCACCCCTGCTGGTACCGCGCACCGCGCCCAGGCCGGCGAAGCCATCGTTGTCGAGCTGGAGACCGACTTGGATATTGCCCGCGGCGACACCATCGTCGCCGGCGAACTGCCAACCGCGCACAGGGAGTTCCAGGCGAACATCTGCGTATTGGATCCAGTGAAGCTCACTAGCGGCCAACGGCTGTTGATCAAGCACGGTACCAAGGTCGCCGCAGCCAAGCTGTCAACCATCGACTACGTCATCAACGTGGCCGACTATTCGCAGCAGCCCGCCCACTCCTTGGAGCTCAACGACCTGGGCCGGATCACCTTGCGCAGCCAGGCAGCGTTGGCCATCGAGCAGTACGCCACCTCGCGCACTGGCGGAAGCTTCCTGCTAATCGATCCAGCTACGGGGCGCACCCTTGCGGCGGGGATCATCGAGGAAAATAATGAAGCAGCCTGATGTTGGCCAGCCAACAGGAAACCAAGGGCGGGTCCGGCTGACGGCTCATGGGCAGAAGACCGGCTTCCGAGGACGCTTCCTCGGGCTGGCGGCGGTCGGAGCATTGAGCGCAGTTGCTGTGGCGACGACGTTTCTTCCGGGACCAAATGAAGTACCAGCGCAGGCGGCACATCACGGACCGGCAGATGAGCTGAAGATTGGCTATTTCGCCAACCTCACCCATGCTCCGGCCTTGATCGCCCAGTCCGAAGGTCTTCTCCAAGATCACCTTGAAGAAGACGGTACCAGTGTCCAAAGCCAGATATTCAACGCGGGACCGGCAGCCGTAGAAGCCTTGAACTCGGGGGCCATCGACGCCGCATATCTGGGGCCAAACCCGGCGTTGAACAGCTACCTGTCCAGCGATGGCGAGTCGTTGAACGTGGTGTCCGGCGTCGCCTACGGCGGAGCCAGCCTGGTTGTCGACAAGAAGATCGCTAAGCCCGAGGAACTGGCCGGCAGCAATCTGGCCAGCCCGCAATTCGGCGGAACCCAGGATGTTGCCTTGCGCAGCTACCTGAAGGGCCTGGGCTTGAAACAGGACGCCACAGTGACCCCGAGCTCCAATGGAACCGTCGCACAGCTTTTCGGCCGCGGTGAAATTGACGGTGCTTGGCTTCCGGAGCCCTACGCTTCATTGCTAGTCGAGAAGAACGGGGGACACCGCTTGGTGAATGAAGCCGAGCTCTGGCCCGACGGCAAGTTCCCGACAACGGTTCTGGTGGTCTCCAAGGAATTCATGGCTAGCCATCCGCAAACCGTGCAGAAGCTGGTCGATGCAAATACCCAAGCCATCGATTGGCTCAATCATGCGGACGAAAAACAGAAGTTGGCGGCAGTGCAGAAAGCTTTGGTCGAAGCCAACGGAAGTTCCTTTGACGAATCAGTGATCGCTGAAGCCTTGAAGCAGGTGCACTTCAGCGAGGACCCCCTGCCTGAAACCTACCAGTCACTCGTGGACCACGCATTAGCCGTAGGAGTGGGGTCTGGCGGTAACGCAGACGGACTCGTGGATACGCGTTTTCTTGAACAGCAGGAGAAGTAATGGGAGTACGGCTGAATGAAGTTTCCCTGAGCTATCCAGGCACTGGCTTGGTCATAGATCGCCTCAGTGCAGAAATTGAAGACGGAGAGTTTATCGCTGTCTTGGGGGCCTCAGGCTGCGGCAAGTCGTCCTTGCTCAACATGATCGCTGGGCTACTGGCGCCAAGCTCCGGCTGGCTTGAAGTACCTGAAGACGGCGCGGCATTCATGTTCCAGGATGCCAACCTCCTGCCGTGGCTGACTGCCAGCGAGAACGTTGACCTGGCGCTCAAGCTCGCGGGGAAGCCAGCTCCGGAACGCCAGCAACGCGTGGAGAAACTGCTCAACCTCGTTCAGCTGGGGCATGCAAGCGGCAAGAAGCCGCATGAACTTTCTGGCGGCATGCGCCAACGCGTCGCTTTGGCCAGGGCTTTGGCTCAGGACCGCCAGGTTCTGTTGATGGATGAGCCATTTGCCGCCCTGGACGCCATCACGCGTGACATGCTCCATGAGCAGTTGCGGGCCTTGTGGAGGCAAACGGGCAAGACCATCATCTTCGTCACCCACAATGTGCGTGAGGCGATTCGCCTCTCCGGCCGCATTCTGGTGCTTTCTTCGCACCCCGGGCGCATCCTGGAGACTCGCCGGATCACCGGCGAACTCCGCAATAACCCGGCCGAGGCCGCCGCATTGGCCGATGAACTAACCACGATTCTCAGAAAGGAGCAGCGGAAACATGAGCTCACTGACAGAATCTCGAACTAGGTTCAAACCCGTGCGCGTTATCAAGCTACGCCCGAACAACCAGCTCGATTCATGGGTTGCCCCCTTGCTCACTGTGGTTGTGCTTCTGAGCCTGTGGCAAATTATTTCCTGGGCAAGCCCACTGCGCGAAGACCTTTTTCCCGGTCCACTGGCTGTCGCGGCTAAGCTTCCGCAACTGCTGGCAGATGGATCATTGGTTGCGGCCGTGGGCAATTCGTTGTTCCGCGCCGTGAGCGGATTTGCGATTGCCGTGATTATTTCCACCCCGCTGGCGTTGCTGCTGGCGCATCAGCCGCTGTTGCGCAAGGGGGTGGGGCCACTGGTATCGGCCATGCAGGTATTGCCCTCTATTGCGTGGGTTCCCGCAGCCATCATTCTTTTTGGCCTGAGCGATGCGACCATCTACACGGTTCTGCTGCTCGGCGCGATTCCATCCATCATCAATGGCCTGCTCGCCGGGATCGACATGATTCCAGCGCAGTACAAGTCCTTGTCCAAGGTGCTCGGTGCCTCCAAATGGGAGCATGTGCTGCACATTGAGCTGCCAGCTGCCATGCCAGGGTATGTAGCCGGACTGCGTCAGGGCTGGGCTTTCGCTTGGCGTTCGTTGATGGCTGCCGAATTGATTGCCGTGGGCGGTTCGCTGGCCCTAGGCGTCGGTTCACTGCTGCAACGGGGCCGCGATCTGGCAGACCTGCCATTGGTCATGCTGGTGATCTTGACCATCCTGCTGGTGGGTGTGCTGATCGAATTGGTATTTTTCGCTCCGATTGAACGCAAGCTGTTGCGCGATCGAGGAATGACCCGAACGGGAGAAAACAATGGCTAAAGGGCATATCACCCTGATTGGCGGTGGACCGGGGGATCCCGAGCTGATTACCATCGCCGGCTATAAGGCCCTGCTTGCCGCGGAAGTGGTTTTGGCCGACAAGCTGGGACCTACCGCGTTGCTGGCAGAACTTTCCGATGATGTGGTTGTCATCGATGTGGGCAAGTCACCAGGCTGCCACGTCAAAACCCAGGATGAAACCAATGAATTACTGGTCAAGTACGCTTTAGAAGGTAAGCGGGTAGTTCGCCTCAAAGGTGGCGACCCGTTTGTACTTGGACGCGGCGGCGAAGAACTGCTCCACGCCGCGAAATACGGGATCCCTACGCGTGTGATTCCCGGCATTACCAGTGCAGTCTCCGTGCCCATGGCCGCTGGCATTCCCGTCACGCACCGGGGAATTGCGGCCGGTTTTACCGTAGTCAGTGGACACAGCGAACTCGCGGACGTGCCGATCCGCTCCGATCACACCCTTGCGGTGCTGATGGGAGTATCGAATTTGCCACAAATTGTTGAGACATTTCTTACCCGTGGTTTACCGTCAAGTACACCGATTGCGATAGTTGAGCGAGGTTACTCACAGACGCAGCGCACAACTATCGGTACGCTAGAAGGGATAGTAAAGCGCGCCCGCAAGGCCGCAGTGGCGAATCCGGCCGTTATCGTTATTGGTGACGTCGTTCGGCTAGCCCCGGAAGCCTCCGACCAACTGGTAGACCTCCTGCCGCTAGAGAATGCCGATGCCACCGCGCCGGCCTCATTCGTTGACTAAGAAAGAGAAGTTGTTTGATGAGTGAAATTATCGTCCCTGAGCACCTCCATTCCCGGGCGCTGCGTGTTGCCATCGTTGGTGCCGGTCCGGCCGGCATCTACGCCGCTGACCTGCTCAACAAGAGCCAGCCGGTCGCATCGGGAGAACTGAAGCTGCACGTTGATCTCTTTGACGAGCTTCCTACGCCATTCGGTCTGATCCGTTACGGAGTTTCCCCGGATCACCCGCGTATCAAGGGCATCATCAACGCCCTGCACAAGGTGCTGGACAACGACTGGATCGACTTCTACGGCAACGTCGGCTTGGGCCGCGACATCTCGCTGGAAGACCTGCATACCCGTTACGACGCAGTGATCATCTCCACCGGCGCCCAGAAGGACGCTGACCTGAACATCCCAGGTGTCGATCTTGAAGGGTCCTTCGGCGGCGCCGACTTCGTGTCCTGGTATGACGCACACCCAGATGTTGACAAGAATTGGGACCTGTCCGCCAAGGAAGTTGCTGTCATCGGCAACGGCAACGTTGCCCTGGACGTGGCCCGCATCCTTTCCAAGCATGCTGACCAGCTGCTGGAAACCGAAATCCCTGAGCACATCTACGAGCAGCTGAATGACTCGGCCGTCACCGACGTGCATGTCTTCGGCCGCCGTGGCCCGGCCCAGGTGAAGTTCACCCCGCTGGAACTGCGCGAACTCTCGCACTCCAAGGACGTTGACATCGTCCTGTATCCAGAGGACTTCGAGTTCGACAAGGCTTCGGATGAAGCCATGAAGACCAATAACCAGACCAAGACCATGGTCTCCACCCTGACCAACTGGCTGATCGAGCAGGAAGAGCGTGAAGAAGCTCCAAGCGCCTCGCGCCGCCTGCACCTGCACTTCCTGCAGTCGCCAGTCGAGGTATTGGGCGAAGATGGCAAGGTCACCGGCTTGAAGGTGGAGCGCAACGAGCTCGACGGAAATGGCGGCGCACGCGGCACCGGCGAATTCGTCGAGTACCCGCTGCAGGCCATCTACCGTGCCGTCGGCTACTTCGGTTCGGCAGTCGACGACATTGAATACGACGGGGCCAAGGGCGTTTTGCCCAACGTGGAAGGCCGCGTGCTGAACGCGTCCGGCGCTCACGTTCCCGGCCTGTATGCCACTGGCTGGATCAAGCGTGGCCCGATTGGGCTGATTGGCCACACCAAGGGCGACGCCCTGGAGACCATTACCCACTTGCTTGAAGACCTCACTAAGCTGGCGCAGCCGGATTCTTCCCAGAAGATCTCGGAACTGCTCGAAAGCCGCGGCGTGAACTTCTCCAACTGGGATGGCTGGAAGAACTTGGACGCGCACGAGAAGGAACTGGGCGCCGCAGCCGGCACCGTTTCGACTCGCTTCGGCGAGATCACTCGCGACCGCGTCAAGGTCGTAGAGCGCGAAGCGATGATGGAATTCTCTTCGGCAAAAAAATTGGTTGAGAGCCTGTAAGTTTCACCCCGGGCTCTAGCAACTATGGGCGATGTCCCTCGGCAAATCATTGCTGGGGGACATCGCCCATTGCTGTACCTGGCGCGGGTGTCAGCGGAGTAGGGTGTTCCAGAGATAATCTTCGCCGACAACAGGGATGCAGTAGTCGCGTGCTTTCTTGGCTTTGCCGGAGAGCGAGTCAGGATCCGCGGCCACCAGCAAGGCTACTTTCTTGGTGATCGCGCGATGAGGGGTGAACCCTGCGGACGCAAGCTGAGCTTCAATCTCCGAACGCGGACGAGTCATATCGCCGGTGAGCACCACCATGGCGCCGAGATCGATCTGATGATTGCCCTGAGGCTCGCGGATGGGTTCGTGATCTTCGGAAGCCACCGGCGCCACCTTGGCTACCTCGATTAGCTGCGGCGGAAGTCCTAGCATTCCGATGACTTTCGCCAGATCGGCTATTTCGTCTTCGGTCAGTACGCCATCGGACCAAGCCGTTGCGACAAGCTGTTGGAAGTACAGTTCGTGCAATCTCAGCGCTTGGTGCTTATCCAAACCAATTTCAGTGGCGGCCTGGAGCAGCTGGGCTTCTTCATGGGCTGATACGTAGCGGTCCATCAAAGCTAAATCCAGTACGGCCAAGTAGTTCTCCTCCGTAGCCGTGCCCGAAAATTCCGGCAACCGGGTCGCAAGCTTTTCCAGAAAATGCCCGGCAGATTCAGCTCTGTACTGGGACCGCTTAACTGGAACGACGCGCGAGCGCGGCGTGGAATCAAACCACCGCCCTGTCGAGGCTAAACGCAGTCGTCCGTCCCATTCTGGTTCATCGGGATCCAGTTCCATGTAGCGCGAAAGCAATGTCGCTGTGGCCGTCGCATCTCCCACTGCGCTGTGAGCCTGTTGCAACTCGATGCCAAAGGAATCGCAGCAGTCTTGAAGCGAGCGGCCTGCGCCTTGCAGGTAGCGGTGGGACATTCGCATGGTGCACATTCCTTGCGCCAGGAAGGTCTCGGGCACCGGCAGGCCACACTTGCGGAATTCAGCCTCAAGGAATCTGGAATCGAAGGAAAGATTGTGTGCCACGAGCACTGTGCCCGATAGCCTCCAATGCAGTTCTTCTGCCAGGTCCTTGAAGCTGGGCGCATCGAGCACGTCGCGGCTCTGGATGCCATGGATTGATTGCTTGCCAAGATCGCGTTGCGGGTTGATCAGTGTTTCCCACGAGTCGACAATCGTGCCCTGCCGATTCATGGTGACTATCGCAATTTCGGCGATGCGGTCGTTCCCTCCGGGGAACAGGCCGGTGGTTTCGGTATCCACGATGGAAAAGAATTCGTCGCTCATGACCGCTCCTGGGAGAAAGATTGTTAGTTCAATCTATAGCAGCAGCGGATCATTTTATCCTTAGCCAAGTGGCCAATCTTGGGGTCCTGGCAGTGGGGGCCAGAAGCGCGAGCGAACTGGGCCCAGACGATCTTCGTCTGGGCCGAGTTTCAGTTCCGCTGTGGTACTTGGCTGGTCTAGCCGGCCAGCTCAACCTTTTGGGTTGGCTTCTGGGCGCCGACACTGCGGCGCAGCATGATGAACAGCAAGATCATGCCTGCGGTGATCGACATGTGGCCAAGACCCGCGATGCCCGAGATCATCTTGGACGACTCAACGCCTAGTACGGTCATGATGCCGTGGGTGAGCTGCATGCCCGCGGTTAGGATCACGCCCGCGTTGTAGGTGCCCATGAACCACGCGAAGAGCTTGCGGTGCTGGCTCAGGCCGAAGGCCTTTTCCAGAAGGAGCACCAGCAGCAAGATGATGAAGCCCAGCACCAGCAGGTGGGTGTGGACTACGGAGAGCTGGGTCCACTGGCCTTCAGCGAAGCCGTTCATCTTGGTGAATTCACGGTAGAAAAGACCGGAAGCTACACCGAGGACCATGTAGGCGAAGGAGAAATTCACGAGCTTACGCATTGATTTTGTTTTCTTTCTGAACGGTTGGTTCTGCAGTTGCTTCTGCAGCGGAGGAAGTTGTGCCGAAGAGTGGATGCTTGCCTGAGTCCAGGACTGCGAACAGCGCCGGGAGCAGCAGGGTGCGAACGACGAAGGTGTCCAGCAGGACGCCGAGTCCGACGATCAGGCCGAGCTGGCCTAATACCGTGAGCGGCAGTGTTGCCAGTGCCGCGAAGACACCTGCCAGCACGAGCCCGGCACTGGTGATCACCGAACCGGTGCGGCTTGCGGCCAGTACCACTGCGTCGCCCAGCGCCAGCACCTGCGAGTCTTGGCGAACTCGCTGGGTCAAGAAGATGGTGTAGTCCACGCCCAAGGCGACCAAGAAGACGAAGGCCAGCAGCGGCACCTGGACATCCAAGGCGTTGGCCTCGAAGACCACCGAGGAAACCAGGGAACCCAAGCCGACGGCGGCGGCCGCGCTGAGCAAATTCACCAGACCCAAGGCAAGTGCGGTTCGCCAGGAACGGGTCAGCCAGCCGAGCATCACGAAGCAGATGACCATGATCAGCGGGGCAATCACGAACAGGTCGCGCAGGTGCATCTGGTGCGAATCAAGCTGTTCGGCGCTCTGCCCGCCAATGAGCACCTGCCCGGTGCTGCCGGTTGCCGCAGCACCGCGCAGGTCCGCTATCAGGTCCTGCGCCATGGCCGAGCTGGGATCGACAGCCGAGATGACAGAGAACTGCTGCCATGGCGTGGTGCCGAGCTGGGAGGATTCGCCAACACGCTTGACGTTTTCGACTCCGGAGAATTCATCTCGCAGGACCTGGACATCGGTTCCCTGCGCCAACACGGTGATCGGCTGGGTTTCACCTGCGGGGAAGTGCTCAGCCAGGGTCTGCATGGCACTGGAAGACTCGGTGGCGGTACGGAACTGCTGGGTCTGGTCCAGGCCGATACGCGTACCGGTCAACGCTCCAGCCAGCACCATGAGCAAGACCGCCAATGCTGCCAAGTTCAGGCCCGGACGGGTCATCACAGCACGAGCAGCACGTCCGAAGAAGTTTTCTTTCTTGCTTTCCTGTCCCGGACGGGGGACCAGCGGCCAGAACGCCTTGCGCCCGGCAAAGGCCAGGATCGGTGGCAGCGCAAAGAGCACGAAGAACGCAGCGATCAGCAAGCCAGCGGCGCAGACGATGCCCAGCCCGCGGGTATCTTCCATGACGGCCAGTCCCAAGGTCAGCAGGGCCAGCACTACGGTGAGGTTGGAGGTCAGAATCGCTTCGAAGCTGGCCGCCCACGCCTTGGACAGCGCCTGGCGGTGATCAGCATTCTTCTGCAGTTCATCGCGGTAACGGGAGATCAGCAGCAAGGCGTAGTTGGTACCGGCGCCGAAGACCAGCACGCTGAGCACGCCGGAGTCGAAGTGCAGATTGAAGGCGTTGCCCAGCAGGTTCGCCACCAGGGAGGCGCTGCGATCGGCGAGGGCAACAACGACCAGCGGGATCAGCCAGAGCACCGGCGAACGGTAGGTGAGGATCAGCAAGACTGCCACGATGCCCACCGTGACGGCCAGCAGGGTGAAGTCCGCCCCGGCGAAGGCATTGGTGATATCTACTGCGAAGGCGGTAGAACCAGTGACCTGCACGGCCAGCCCCTGAATGGGATGGGCCTGGATCCAGTTGCGGACCTCATCCAGCTTCTGGCGGTCGGCCGTATCGGAGACCGTATCCCAGGTGAGCGGAACCATGGCTGCCTGCTGGTCTTCGCTGGCCATGGTGCGGCCGGCGGACACCTCCGCGTCGTGGGCTAGCGCCGCGGTCTGCTCATCAAGGGCAGCGGTGTCGGCATTGCTCAACGCATGGCCATCGGTGCGGTTGGCCACCAGCAAAGCCGAGCTCTGGGAATCGCTGGTGTTGGCATCCAGGATTTCGGCGACCTGTGCCGATTCGGAGCCTTCGACCAGGGAGCTGGCCGCACGGGTTGGGGCTTGGATGCTGCTCAGCGCACCAAAGAGAACTAGAACAACTGCAAAGATGCCGGCGGCCCAAATGCGGGCTCCGCGGCGGTTGGTCAGCGAATCGCCGATCCGGGGGATAACTGGAACTTTCATAGTTCCAGTTAACGAGATTTCGCAGGTCAGGCCATCGTGGAAAGGGGTGAATAAAACTTCAACCGAAAGGTTGAGACGCACCCCGGCGTGTCACCGGGATTCTGTTGATCAGCTACAGCAGTCCGTGGTCTTTGGCCTTGTTGATCGCGTCGGTACGCGTAGTTGCTTGGAGCTTGTCGAAAATGTGGACCAGGTGGGTTTTGACCGTCGCCTCCGAGACGAACAGGGCCTTGGCGATCTGCTTGTTGCCGGCACCGGTAGACAGTTGGACCAATACGTCCTTTTCGCGCTTGGTGAGCTCGATTTTGGGACGGCGCATACCCTCGACAACGCGCTGGGTCATCTCCGGGGCCAGGACCATGTGCCCGGCGGAGGCTTGGCGGATGGATTCGACGATGGTCTGGGCACTGACATCCTTGAGCAGGTAGCCGGCAGCTCCAGCTTCGATGCAAGTGAGCAGCTCTGAGTCCTTGTCGAAGGTGGTCAGGATCAGCACATAAGGCGGTTTGGCCAGTTGGCGGATCGCCGCGGTGGTTTGTGCGCCATTCATCCCGGCACCCAAGCGCAAGTCGCAGAGCACCACATCGACGGTGCTGGCCTTGACGAATTCCACCGCTTCCTCGCCGCTGGAAACCTCGCCAATGACAACGATGTCGTCGTAGTTCTCGAACAGCGCGCGCAGGCCGGTCCGCACGATGGGGTGGTCGTCGACCAGCAGGATCCGGATCATGAGTTGTCCTTTGCTAAGCGAAGCGGAAGGTGGGCGCACAGGGCGGTGCCTTCACCGGGTGAGCTCTCGACATCCAAACCGCCGCCGAGTTCGCGCAGGCGCTGGTTCATTGCGGTCAGGCCGAAGCCTCCGGTGTGCGTACTGGTTTGCACGCGACCAGTATTGGGAACGAAGCCGATGCCGTCATCGACAATATCCAAACGTACCTCGTCGCCGCTGGACCCCAGGCTGAGCGCCACCGTGGAGGCCTGGGCATGGCGCAGCACGTTGGACAGGGCGGATTGGGTGGTGCGCAGCAGCGCGATCTGCACATTCGGATCCAAAGTGGGCAGCCCCGGTTCGATATCCAATCGGGTCTCCAACTTCGAATCGGCCTTGAAATTCTCCAAGACGCGGCCCAAGGCTCCGGCGAGCGCCTGGGAATCGAGTTCTGCCGGAGCCAGGGCGGCGATGATGCGACGCAAATCGGTCAGCGCCTGCCCGGAAAGCTCATCGATGCGGCTCAGGGCCGCCGAGGCAGCTTCGGGATCCCTGGACGCTTCGGCCGCCTTGGCATGCAATCCGATGGAGGAGAGCTGCTGGGCGACGGTGTCGTGGATTTCGCGGGCCAGACGGGTGCGTTCGGTGGCGATGCCAGCCTCATGCTGGGAGCGGGCCAATTCTCCTTGCAGGTCTGCCATTTCCTGCTGGGCTCGCACCAGGGAATCCACCAGGGAAGTACGTGCTTCCGCGTCGCGTTCCATCTGCAGGTATCCGCGGGAGATGCCCCAGGCGAATAGCCCGCCAACCAAGGGGCCGGCAATGGCGGCAATGCTGAGCTCGGCATTGTGCAGGTAGGGAGCGAGCAAAGTAAAGGCGTAGACGACCACTGACCACAATATTGAGGGAAGAAATGGCAGCTGGTGGCCCAGGAGAAGCCAAAGGCTGAAGGCCAACCACATGAATTCAGCGGAAACGAAGAGGCTTGCAATCCAGATCCCTAGCAGCAGCGCCAACCACCACGCGGGCTTGGCGAAGACTCCTTTCTTGGCACGGGAAACGAAGCCGAGGCTGTACCAAGTGGCGAAGAGTACCGAGACGAGGATCGCGGGCAGGACATTTCCTTGCGCTGAAATCTGTCGCAGCAACGCGATGGCAAGCAGGATTGCCGTCACCAGGTGCTGCCCCCAGCGCAGCACCACTGGCGAGGCCAACGAGTGCTGCTGATTCTGGGTGTCCAACCACTGCGGCTCGGAAGTACTCATGAATGCCAGCCTACTAAAGGCTGCTGCCGGTTATTGATCGGCAAGTATTATCAGTTGAGCTGTCGCTCTGGTCATGGCCACGTATCTGCGCACGGCTCCGCTTAATCCGGTGCCGAAGGAGCGTGGCTGGCAGACGAGCACCAGATCGAATTCCAGGCCCTTGGCGTTCTCTGGCGAAAGAAAGCGGACCCTGCCAGAGTTGTGGAAGCCAGAGGCCCCGATAACTGCCGCCGTGCCCTCGGCATTTTCGCCTAGCCAATCATCGAGTATTAATTCCAGTTCGGTCAGGCGGGCATAACGCACCGGTGCACCATCCGTGCGCAATGATCGCGGCACGTTCGCCTCGGGCATCTGTGCCTGGATCTGTTCTGCGGCTGCTTCCATGATCTGTGCCGTGCTGCGGTAGTTGACCCGCAAGCGGGATACGGAGATGCCGCGAATGCCAATCCTGGCCAAACGCTGTTCCCATGTCGTGTTGAAGCCGTGAACGGCCTGGGCCCTATCGCCCACAATCGTCAGGCTCCCTGATGGGCAACGGCGTTGGATCATTGCCCATTGCGCATCGGTCAGGTCCTGGGCTTCATCGATGATGACATGCGAAAAGGGTCCGTCGTAATTGAGCGAGGCCAAATTGTTCTCCGGAGCTCCGGCGAGAAGCTGCTCCTGGAGATCGTGGTGGATGAGCTGGGATGCCAGATCCTCGTTGTCGTCAACCGAGTCCATCAGATCATCAACGACGTTTTTCCATCGAGTACGCTCGGCGTGCACTCTGAACTGTTCATCACGACGTTTCGCTTCGCTGTGCGGGTCGCCAATGAGAAAGCGCGCAAGGTCAATCAGCGGAATATCCGACGTGGTCCATCGGCCAGAAGCCGAACTTGCCAGTAGCTTTTCGATCTCTTCGTTGCCAAGGTCTCTGCCGCTGTAGCGGAGCAGCTCCGGGGTTGAATAGAGCGCCCGCAGCAGCTTGCATGGATCCAGGACAGGCCAGTGCTCATCGAGCAACCCATTCAGTGCTGGATTTCTCTCCCACTCCGAGCGCGGCAGTGGCTTCGTGTCTTCGCCAATGAGGGCTTGGGGGAGCAATTGATCAATGAGGGCATCACGCAATTCGATGCGTGCTTCATTGTGCGGCGTTGCTTCGCCAATCATGGTGACCGCAGTGCGCCACAGCTGCGTTGTCAGAGTGGCTTGAGCTTCCCCAAAGTCGATTTGAAGGTCAGCCGAGGGGGCTCTTCAAAGACCTGCACGGCCCTCTTGACTGCATCCAGCATTGCCAGGCTGGATTTAATGCGGTGGACTCCGTGATCCGGTTCCGAGGGCAAATCATCGCCAATCGAAACTATGTTCGAAAGTGTTGAAATGAGCACCTCGTCCTCGCCGAGATTCGGAAGAATGTCAGCGACATAGGAGCTATAGGCCTCGTGCGGGCTTACCACCAAAACCTTGCCACCCTGGCGTTGAAGCCGTGGGTCCGCATGCAGCAAATAGGCGGCTCGATGCAGGGCGACCACCGTCTTGCCGGTACCCGGCCCTCCGTCAACTACCAGCGCGCCTTGCGAGCTTCTCCGGATGATCGCGTCCTGGTCCGACTGGATGGTTGCGAGCACGTCCTGCATTTTTGGTGAACGCTTGCTGCCAAGGGAAGCGAGAAATGAAGAGTGGTCATCCAGGCGGGCATGGGAAGCCAGCTGGGAGGAATCAAACACTTCATCCCATTAGTCGCAGATGCGTTGCCGGCGCCAACGGTAGCGGCGTCTCATGGCCAACCCATGGTCCTTCTCATGGGTAGCGGCGAAGAATGGTTCTGCTGCAGGGGCTCGCCAATCAAGCAGCAGTTGCTTGCCCTGGTCGTCGCTCAAGCCACTGCGGCCAATGTAGAGGCGCTCGCCGGTCCCGGCTGTTTCCATGAAGCCCAAGCAGGCGTAGGGACCCATGCGGTCCAGCTGGCGCAGCCGCTGGGCTAATTCGCTGAGTTCAACATCCCGTTCAAGGGATTGCTGCAGCACGCCGGCCTGGTCTTGTCCTCGTCGGGCGATGCGCTCCAAAATTTCGGATCGAAGCTGCCCAACCCGGTTGGCAATTTCGCAGAGCCGTTGCTGGTCCTCGCCAATCTCGGCCGAGTTCTCCGGTACTGGACTGTGTTCGATGGCATCGAAATAGCTGGTGTTTGCGATTTTGGCAGGCACGCGGGCTCCTTGGTCTAGCTAGTTCTCGTGGGGAAGATATTGATTATGGACCCTC
The DNA here is from genome assembly GCF_044743255.1 of Glutamicibacter sp. NPDC087673. Lineage (NCBI taxonomy): Bacteria > Bacillati > Actinomycetota > Actinomycetes > Micrococcales > Micrococcaceae > Glutamicibacter > Glutamicibacter sp. NPDC087673. The sequence continues at coordinate 472,639 of NZ_JBIUWB010000003.1, read as the reverse complement.
TGCGGGGCCTTGCGGCAAGGCCCCCTGGGCGCGCTATCCTGAAAATGCAGGGAATGGCGTTTTCGGTTTTCCAGCTGCGTACTGTGAGCCTGCGCTCACTTGCATTTCGAAGGCTGCCGGGAATTTTCAGCTGGGGCATCACGCGGTAGGATATAAGGACTGCGACTTTGATCCGGCTATCACCGGTGAGTCTTCGGAAGAACCGCGAGCATCATGAACGCCAAGTAGAACCGAACGGGACCAGCCCGTCACAGCTGAAGATAAGCGATTCCCCATCATTGCGGCGGGGGATAAGCGGGGTGGTACCGCGGCATTCGTGCCGTCCTCGTAGGCAAGGATTTATCGACCCTACGCTTGAAGGACGGCCCATTCGATGAGCTTCTACCCGAAGGTCACTACAGACCCAACCGGTTCGACCCCGGCTTCACCGCGATTCCCAGATCTTGAGAAGCGCGTCCTCGAATACTGGAAGAACGACGACACTTTCCAGGCCTCCATTGACCAGCGCGAGGGCGAAGAATTCGTCTTCTACGATGGCCCTCCCTTCGCTAACGGCCTGCCGCACTACGGCCACCTGCTCACCGGCTACGTCAAGGACCTGGTAGCGCGCTACCAGACCCAGCGCGGCAAGCGCGTGGAGCGCCGCTTCGGCTGGGACACCCACGGCCTGCCAGCCGAGCTGGAAGCCATGAAGCAGCTGGGCATGACCGACAAGAAGCAGATCGAAGCCATGGGCATCGACAAGTTCAACGACGCCTGCCGCACCTCGGTGATGAAGTATGCCGATGAGTGGAAGCAGTACGTGAACCGCCAGGCTCGCTGGGTCGACTTCGAAAACGACTACAAGACCCTGAACGTCGAGTTCATGGAATCGGTCATCTGGGCTTTCAAGCAGCTTTCGGACAAGGATCTGACCTACAAGGGCTTCCGCGTGCTTCCGTACTGCTGGAAGGACGAGACCCCGCTGTCCAACCACGAGCTGCGCATGGACGACGACGTCTACAAGAACCGCCAGGACCAGACCGTCACCGTGGGCTTCACCATCCTTGCCGGTGAAACCGAAGCCTCCAAGGCACTTGCCGGCGTGCAGGCCCTGGCGTGGACCACCACCCCGTGGACCCTGCCAACCAACGCCGCACTGGCCGTGCACCCGGCGATCGACTACGTCGTGGTTCCTGCAGGCGAGGCCGGCGTGAAGGCTTCGGCCGCCGCCGGGCCATTCCTGCTGGCCCGCGACCTGCTGGGCTCCTACGCCAAGGACCTGGGCTACAAGGATGCCAAGGAAGCCGCTGCGGCCATCACCTCCAGCTACACCGGTGAGCAGCTTGCCGGCGTGCGCTACCAGCCGCTGTGGGACACGTACACCGACACCGAGAAGTACGGCACCGAAAACGCCTGGCAGATTCTCACCGCCGACTACGTCACCGTGGCCGACGGCACCGGCATCGTGCACCAGGCTCCGGCCTACGGCGAGGATGACCAGAAGGTCTGCGAAGAGCACGGCATCCCGGTGATCCTCTCGGTAGACGAGGGCGCCAAGTTCCTGCCGGTCTTCGGCAACGGCCCGCTGGCCGAGATCGCCGGCGTGCAGGTCTTCGACGCCAACAAGACCATCACCAATGTGCTCAAGGACGAGGCCAAGCTGGTCAAGCAGGCCTCCTACGAGCACTCCTACCCGCATTGCTGGCGCTGCCGCACCCCGCTGATCTACCGCGCGATCTCCTCGTGGTACGTCGAGGTCTCCAAGTTCAAGGACCGCATGGTCGAGCTGAACGAGCAGATCAACTGGATCCCGGGCAACGTCAAGCACGGCCAGTTCGGCAAGTGGCTGGAAAACGCCCGCGACTGGTCCATCTCGCGCAACCGCTACTGGGGTTCGCCGATCCCGGTGTGGGAATGCACCGGTGCCGAATGCGAGCACCGCGAAGTCTTCGGCTCGCTGCAGGAAATGCAGGACTTCTTCGGCCGCATGCCGGTCAACCACGAAGGCCTGCCTGACCTGCACCGCCCATTCATCGACGAGCTGACCAAGGCCCATGAGGGCTGCGCCGAATCCGGCACCCTCAAGCGCGTGGAAGACGTGCTCGATGTCTGGTTCGACTCCGGCTCGATGCCGTACGCCCAGGTGCACTACCCGTTCAACAACCAGGAATGGTTCGATTCCGGCCACCACCCGGCGGACTTCATCGTGGAGTACATCGGACAGACCCGCGGCTGGTTCTACACCATGCACGTGCTCTCCACCGCGCTCTTCGACCGCCCGGCCTACACCAACGTGATCTCCCACGGCATCGTGCTGGGCTCGGACGGGCAGAAGATGTCCAAGTCCCTGCGTAACTACCCGGATGTCACCGAGGTCCTGGACCGCGACGGCTCCGATGCCATGCGCTGGTTCCTGATGGCCTCGCCGATCCTGCGCGGCGGCAACCTGGTCGTGACCGAACAGGGCATCCGCGATGGCGTGCGCCAGGTGCTGCTGCCGCTGTGGAACGTCTGGCACTTCTTCAACCTCTACACCAACTCCGCCAACAACGGGGCCGGCTACGAGGCCAAGCGCTCGATGGACTCCACCGACCCGCTGGACCAGTACATGCTGGCCGCCACGGGCCAGCTGGTGCGCGAAGTCACCGAGGCACTGGATTCCTACGAGGTCTCCGATGCTACCGAGGCCGTGCGCCAGTACATGGACACCCTGACCAACTGGTACGTGCGCCGTAGCCGCCAGCGTTTCTTCGATGAAGACACCCAGGCCTTCGACACCCTGTACACCGCGCTGGAAACCCTGGTGAAGGTCACCGCTTCGCTGCTGCCGCTGGCCAGCGAAGAGATCTTCCGCGGGCTGACCGGCGAACGTTCGGTGCACCTGGAGGACTGGCCAGAAGCCAGCGAATTCCCAACCGACGCCGCGTTGCTGGAAACCATGGAAACCACCCGCAAGATCTGCTCCGTGGGCTCCTCGCTGCGCAAGGCCAAGAACCTGCGCGTGCGCCTGCCGCTGGCCGAGCTGAAGGTTGTGCTCACCGGCGCTGCCCGCCTGGAAGGCACCTACGCGTCGATCATCAAGGACGAGCTGAACCTGAAGGCCGTCACCTTGATCGATGCCGAAGGCGTCGACGCCGCCAGCTACGGCATCAGCCAGCAGCTGGTAGTGAACGCCCGTGCGGCCGGTCCGCGCCTGGGCAAGAACGTGCAGCAGGCGATCAAGGGCGCCAAGTCCGGGGACTGGTCGGTCACCGACGGGGTGGTCACCGCGGGAGGACTGGAACTGGCCGAGGGCGAGTACACCCTGGACACCGTGGTGGATGCAGCAGGCGAAATTGCCGCGGCAGTCATCGACGGCGGCTTCCTGGTGCTGGATACCGAGGTCACCGAGGCACTGGCTGCCGAGGGCACCGCACGCGACATGATTCGCTCCATCCAGTCCGCCCGCAAGGACGCGGACCTGCAGGTATCGGATCGCATCCACACCGTGGTCACCGCCAACACGGCCGCCATCGCGGCACTGGAAGCGAACCGCGAGCTGGTGGCAGGTGAAACCCTGACCGCGCAGCTGGAACTTGTCGCCGATGATTCGGTAGATGGCGAGCAGGTCACCGTGGCCAAGCTGGATTCTGGCAAAGTCGAGGCCAACTAGTGAGCGAATTGGACCGCGTCTACGCGCAACTGCTCTCCCGTGCGCCGGAAAACAAGATGGAACCGCGCATGGATCCGATGTTCCGCGCGATGGAGATCCTCGGCGAGCCGAACAAGGCTTGCCCGGTCATCCACATCACCGGCACCAACGGCAAGACCTCGACCGCACGCATGATCGAGTCGCTCTTGATGGCGCACGACTTGCGCACCGGCCGCTACTCCTCGCCGCACCTGATCTCGGTCACCGAGCGCATCGCCATTGACGGTGCCCCGGTAGACGACGGGACCTTCGTGCGCGTGTGGGATGAAATCAGCCCGTTCCTTCAGATCGTGGACACCGAGCTCGTCGAGCGCGGCGAAAACAAGCTGACCTACTTCGAAGCTGTCACCATCCTGGCCTTCGCGGTTTTCGCCGAGGTTCCGGTGGATGTCGTGGTGCTCGAAGTCGGCCTGGGCGGCATCACCGACGCCACCAACGTGGCAGATGCCGACGTTTCGGTGATCACCCCGATCTCCTTGGACCACACCGATCTGCTGGGGGATACCCCGGGCGAGATTGCCGAAGAAAAGGTCGGCATCCTCAAGCCCGGCGGCTACCTGGTCTCTTCGGTGCAACCGGTGGATGCCGCCGACGTGCTGCTGGCTCGCGCCCGCGAGCTTGAGGTGCCGGCAGCTTTCGACAGCCTGGACTTCAAGCTCCTGGAACGCCAGCATGGCGTGGGTGGGCAGCTGCTGTCCATCCAGGGCCAAGCGGCGCGCTACGACGAGATCTTCCTGCCATTGTTCGGTGCCCACCAGGCGCAGAACGCCACCGTGGCCTTGGCTGCGGTGGAGGCCTTCCTGGGCGGCGGCCAGCGCGAGCTGAATGCCGATCTGGTCCGCGACGGCTTCGCGGCCGCCACCAGCCCGGGCCGCCTGGAACTGGTCCGCGCGGCACCGAGCATCCTGGTGGATGCCGGCCACAACCCGGATGGCATACGCGTCACCGCAGAGGCGATCAAGGAATCCTTCGGCTTCACCCGCCTGGTGCTGATGGTTGGCATCTTGCAGGAGAAGGACGCCGAAGCAATGCTTTACACCATGCGCGAGCAGTACGGTGACATGGTTGAGGACATTTGCATCACCCAGTCGTCCTCGCCGCGGGCCATCCCGGCCGGCGAACTGTCCACCATGGCGATCGACGCTGGCTGGCCGGAAGAGGACATCCACGTCACCGAGGACCTGGAAGATGCCATCGAATGGTCGGTGGGCCGCGCCGAGGCAGGCAACGACTTGTCCGGCGGCGTGCTGGTGACCGGTTCGATTACGCTGGTGGGCGAGATTTCACTGTTGCTCAAGGGAGGCGAATCCTGATGGCTAAACTCACCCGTGCCCAGCGCGAGTGGCGTCCTGGGATGAAGAAGAAGCAGCGCTCCACGAAAATGATGTTCGCATCAACAGTGCTGGTCTGCGAGGCGCTGCTGGCGGTGTTCGTCACCCTCGCGGCCTTCGGGCTCAAGCGTGGCGGAGAACCGGTGGTCGTGCTCAGCCTCGGCGCTGCCGTGGCGCTGCTGTGCATCTTCAACTGCGCGCTGCTGGGCAAGAAGATCGGCTACATCATCGGCTGGATCCTGCAGGTAGTGTTCTTCCTGTGCGGCTTCATCCTGCCGGACATGTTCTACCTCGCAGCGGCCTTCGCCCTGTGCTGGTGGTATGCGCTGAACAAGGGCGGCGAAATCGACGCAGTGAACAAGCGCCGCGCCGCCGCCCAAGAAGCCTGGGAAAAAGCGAACCCCGAGCAAGCCTGAGAACCTAAGAAGTACATCAACGATACGAAGAGGTAGTCACATGACTGAACGTACCCTGATCCTGGTCAAGCCAGATGGCGTCAAGCGCGGTCTGACCGGACAGATCCTTGGCCGCATTGAAGCCAAGGGCTACACCATCGCCAAGCTGCAGCAGCTGGAAGCTACTCGCGAGCTGCTCGCCGAGCACTATGCAGAGCACGAAGGCAAGCCATTCTACGAACCGCTGGTTGAGTTCATGCTCTCCGGTCCGGTGGTGGCGATCGTGGCTGAAGGCCAGGGCGTTATCCCCGGCTTCCGTTCGCTGGCTGGCACCACCGACCCGACCACCGCGGCTCCAGGCACCATCCGCGGCGACTTCGGCCGCGACTGGGGCCTGAAGGTCCAGCAGAACCTGGTCCACGGTTCGGACTCCGTCGAGTCCGCCGAGCGCGAGATCGGCATCTGGTTCGGCAAGTAGATCGAAACGCGAAAATCCCGGCAGTTGGAAACTGCCGGGATTTTTCATGCCTGGAAGCGGGTCCTAGAACCAGTCATCCAAACTGTCCTGGGCGAGCATAGCTCCTTGCGGGCTAGCTGCCTGCTGCACCGAACTTCCGAGCGCCTGTGCGGTCGAGTCCAGCGGCAGCTGCTCTGCAGCGCCGATCCTGACCACCTGGTGGTGGTCGGTGATAGGGCCGACTATGTGCGAAAGATACTTATCTGCTCCGTCATTGCTGAATTCCAGCACGTGGATACCTCCCAGTCTTCAGTGCGCGTTAGCACATTGATTGCGGGCGAAGCGTGGCGCGGGTTTTCCCTGTTGGGGAAAACGAAGACATGCAGCAAAACTTCTCAAGGCGATTGCGCATCCCGCGTCGCTCCACTTCCATCACTTCAGTCACATTAAACACACAAACCACATCCACGGCAACGCGGGATCGGGTCCACCGGTCTTGTCCCCAGCGCGAAAACCCCGGGAAGCCGGGGCTGGATGAGGGCAGGAACTCTTTGAGAATTAATTGGAAATAATTCGATCAAGAGCATTTAAGTGGCAAAAGGAAGGGCGCCCCTGACGTGCAGGAGCGCCCCAGCCGCAACAGCTACTCGGAATCCTTGAGGGATTCCTGGTGCTGTTCCTTCGCTTCGAGTTTGTCGAAAGCTGCTTGCTCTTCGCTGATCTCGACTTCAGACTTGATGTCCTCGCTGGCTTCAGCCACCGCATCGGATTTGTCGCGCCCGGTCCATACCTTGATCACCGCCCATGAAGCGGCCACCAGTGGCACCGCCAGGACGGCGCCAACGATGCCCGCCAGGACGGTGCCTGCGGTCAGTGCCATCAGCACGACCAGTGCATGCAGGCTCAGGGCGTTGGCCATGACGACCGGCTGCAGGAAGTTGCCCTCCAGCTGGTTCACCAGGATCACGGCAGCCAGCACGATCAGCGCCACCACAGGTCCGTTGGTAACCAATGCAATCAGCGTGGCCAAGATGCCGGCAACGGTCGCACCTACCATCGGCACGAAGGAGCCGAGGAAGACGATGACGCCTAGCGGGATGGCCAGTGGAACCTGCACGATCAGCAGCGTCGCGGTGATGCCCAAAGCATCCACTGCGGCCACGGTGGCAGTACCGCGGATGTAGCCGCCGAAGGTGCGCAGCGCGCGGTCGCCGGAAAGAATCCACTTGTTGCGGTAGTGGCGTGGAGTCCACGACACGGCAAAGGCCCAGATCTTGTCGCCGTCCTTCAGGAAGAAGAACAGGATCACCAGCAGCAGGACCAAGCCGGTCACGAAGCTGCCTGCTGCGCTCAGCGTGTTCAAAGCGCCGGTGCCGAACTGGGAACTGGTCAAGAAGCCGGTTACCGTTTCGACAACATTATCGATCTGGCTCTGGTCGACGCTGAAAGGCATCGTGCCGATGAAGCCCTGAACCATGTCATTGAGCTGGTTGAAACCTTCAACAGCTTGGTCAACGAGCTTTGGCCATTCCTTGATGACCGAGAAGACCAGGCCGGTGCCAATGCCTCCGAGGACCAATAGGGATCCGAGGAAAACGATCCATGCTGCCAGCATCGGGGAAACAAACTTGCGCAGCTTGACCACCAGGGGCCACAACGCACAGGAAATGATGACTGCCAGCAACGTCGGGATCACGATCATGGTCAAGCGGAGCATGCCGATGATGAGGAATGTTGCCAGCGCGCCAACTACCAGCAGCTGGGCGCTTCGAATGCCTAGGCGTCCTAGCAAGTCGGTCCACAGGCTGGTGACCGTGAAATCTGGTTTGGCGTCCCTGGCCGGAACACGGTGGTGCTCGGCAGGTGTCGGCTTGTCGTCCTGAGGTTGCTTTTTCAACAACGCGGCGGGCCTGACCTTACGGAAAAAAGCCATAGTCGCTCCTTGTAGCTGGTTCTGATAGCTCTAACAATAGGCTAACGACTTGACAAGGTCCCAAGGCAACACCGAAATGCTGATTTTTTGGCGTTCGCACTGGCCACTAACCCGTTTTCGTGCCCGAAGGCTTTGATTCGTGCACCCACGGGCTGATTTCCCCGGCATTCCTGCGGCGGGAATGGCTCTGCGGCGACGGTGGCTGCAATGATGCCCGGCTTTTCGCAAATCCGTTCTTGAGGTGCAATGTCGCGGTATGCGCCGGTCCATTGTCATCGTGCGGCAGGTCACATAAGGTGAGGTGTGGCTGGTGCCATTTGGATTAGTCAATCGGAATGCACCACGGGCCATTCGAGCACTCGCACGGTACAAGGAGCAAAGCTTTGCCAGATCCCAGGAAATCATCATTGTCCAAGCGATCCATCGCGCTGGGTGCGGCGGTCTTCGCCGTCGTTGCGCCGCTGGGGTTAGCGGCGCCGGCCAACGCCGATGCCAATTTCCCGTCGCCTAACGGAGAAACAAATATTTCGAGCATTCTCAGCTACGAAGACACAGTCAAGGAATTGCAGAAGATCGAATCCAATTCCCGGTTCGACGTTGATGCGTTCACGCTCCAAGAGGCAGGAACGCAGGTCAGCGAGTCAGAACAGGGCAGGGATCTGTATGTGGCAACTGCGGGGCACGGCCCTGAGGACGTTTGGCTGCAGGGGCGCATCCACGGCAATGAGCCCTATGGAACCGACTCGCTCCTGACGCTGCTCAAGGAGCTTGGCGCCAACGGATCGGCAGACTACGACCTGCTCCGTGACAAGTACACCTTCCACTTCATCCCGATGTACAACCCCGACGGTTCGGAGGAGAATGTTCGGCAGACAATTTTGTGGGATCAGGAAACGAATGCTCCGCAGCTTGATGCCAAGGGCAACCGGCAAAGAGTCGACCTGAACCGCGATTGGACGCTGGAGGGCTTCGTTGCCAACGAATCGCTGGCGTATTACGAGTACTGGACAATGGTGGATCCCGCGTTCGGCGTCGATGTGCATCACCAGGGCCTGAAGAAGGAGTGGGGTACAGGCGATGACGTGACTTTGTCGCTCGGTATCTCCCTCGCGCCAGGTGGCCCGACCCTGCCTGGAATCGAGAATGGCGCTTATGACGTGCTTACTCGCCAGATGCAAGTGCATGTGTATGACGAGCTGTCGAAGTACGGCGCGTTCAACATCGACCGCTACCAGGTGGGCGACGGAATGGAAATCGACATCAAGGGCGGCGTCGTCTCTGCAATGATGCTGGGCTTGAACTACCGGGGGCTCAATGCCGACGGGCATCGGAACCCGGTGGTCTTCTTTGAAACCAGTGGAAATAGCAGTGACGGAAGCCTCGGGCAGAAGTCCCGCGGCAAGTTGATTCGCCAAAATGTTCTTGCGCTCAAGGAATTGCTGCTCGGAATGGCATCGGGCGAAGTCCAGCAAGAAGATCCAGAACGCTGGGAAGAAATCCCTCACCAGCCTCTAACGGGCTATCAGACCGATTATGCGGGTCTGGTCCAGAAGTGAACTGACGCAGCAGAGCTGGGGCCGCGCATTGCGCGGCCCCAGCTCTGTTGAGGTCTCGTTCTCTGCCTGTGCGGACTACCTGGCGTTGAAGTACTCCTTGGCCAGCAGGCCCATGATGATCTTGTCGTGGAACGACCCATCGTGGAATCCAGCCTGGCGCACTCGGCCCTCTTCGCGGAATCCTGCGCGGTTGAAGGTGCGCAGTGCGCGCTCGTTGTACGCCCAGGCGTTCAAGCCGATGCGGTTCAAGCCCATCTCGCGGAAGCCGTAGTCGATGATCATCTTGGTGGCCAAGGTGCCATAGCCTTGGCCCACATTTGAACCACCGATCATGATCATCAATTCGGCCGAACGGGCCGGCGCGTTGTAGTCGTACAAAGCGGTGTGCCCGATCAGCGTGTCATCGGGAAGCGTGATGGAAAGTCCCACGCCGTCGGTAGTGCCACGGTTGACGCTGCGCGATTTGAAGAGTTCTGCGGCTTCGGTGATCGGGTGGGGAAGTACCAGGTTGCCCTGCAGGGCCATGAATTCTGGGCTATTCCACCATTGGGTGAGGAACGCAAGATCTTCCTCTTGTAGTTCACGGAGCCGAAGGTGTTCGGAAATCAGCAGGTTGATTCCGTAGTCCTGGGCATTTTCTGTGTTCCATATGTCACTTGCCATGCTTCTAATCTACCGGGTCTAGCTGGGCAGTATCCGGAAGATCGTTGACGGCGAACCCTTCCCGGCCTTGCCGATGGCCGTTTTGACGCGGATCGAAGGCCGAAGCGGGATGTCTTGGCGCCGGTGGCGCGCCGGGGTGCAACAAGCAGCGGCACAAGGCCGGCCGACCTGGTTGGCGGCGGGGTGGGGGAGCGCCAGGAACAGCACTGCGGGGCCGCTACCGAAGTAGCGGCCCCGCAGGTGGGCATGGAAGCCGGGCTCTAGCCGAAGAAGGCGAGCGGGAAACGCAGGACGACCGATGCGGCAACGAGCGCCCAGATGACGGCGGTAATGATCCAGCTCCACTCGGCGAAGAACTTCTTCACGCCGACTCCAGCAGGAATCACGCCGGTAAGCACATTGCGTGCGGTCGTGAACACGAACAAGGGAATCGTCATGGCCCACACGACCATGCAGTAAGGGCACAGGGCGTTGATTTCATACAGGGCCTGGGACCAGAACCAGATCACCAAGCCCATAGCGGCGGTGATGCCCAGCTGGAAGCACAGCCAGAACCAGCGCTTCAGGTTTGTTGCGCCGGCCAGCAGGGCGAAGCCGATGGCGATAACAACAGCGAAGCAAACGATCCCGAAGAAGGGATTGGGGAATCCGAAAATTCCTGCCTGCTCGGATTTCATCACGGTGCCACAGGAGATCCAGGGATTGACGTCGCAACTGGTGATGTAGTCGGGGTTCTTGTACAACTCCAAGCGTTCCAGGACCAGGATTCCGGCGGCGAGCCAAGAGATCAATCCCGTAACGATGATGAACAGCCCGAAGCCGCGTTCCTTAGCCCACCAGGGCAACACGCCCGAGCCGTGGCTATTTTCTTGTAATGAAACCATGTTTTGACTATTCCATAAGTTCATAGGAAAGCGGGTTATTCCGCCAAGGCCTTTTTCATACTAGGAAGCATTTCTGTGCATCTGGTGAGAAGCAATGAACAAGGCGTGAACGAAATATGAGAGAATGGGAATGGTTGTTCGCGGATCCACAGTCTGCTTTCAACCCGACGACAGACTTTTGAAACAACAGATCGACAGGCGATGCATCGCTTCGGTTGAGTGCCCAATATGTGCGCCTCCCGGGGGAATACCGCGGATCGTAGGGCTGCAAAGGAAAGCAGCCGGTTTTCTTAGGCCACGTTGATCCGCAGGATTTGCGCCTGGTTCAGAAATTTGGACCAGCGTCGAACCCGCGGAAAATAGCGAGCTTTTGTGTCCGGACTACTGGAAGATAAGTAGGCCAAGCGACACGTGATGATTGTAGTTTCAGCAACGGCGCCGTCTGTGGAGGATGCCCGAGCGGGACATAGTAGGAGTACGCGAATTTAAATGAGCGCAGCAAATCAACGAAAGGGCGGAACGCAAGGTAATAAGCGGGGCAACCGTTCAACACGAGCCCGCCGTACCAGTGTTTCAACCACACCCGCGCGACCACTGCGTCGCGCCATGACCTTGGCCGAACTCAATGCCGCTGCCGGCGTCGAGGAAAGCCCATACCGCTGGCGGGCCACCCGCCGCACCCAGATCTCCACCCCTGATTCCACCAAGCGGGCCAGCCGCCAGGCCGAACGCCGGGCGCAGGCAGTGCGCAATACCGCGAATGACGAGGCCGTAGAGGTCGCCGCGGCCAAGCAGGAAGACGTCCAGGACAAGCAGGAAGACGTCCAGGAGCAGAGCGCTGAAATCGCTGCCCCGGCCGAGCAGGAAGTTGCACCGGTTGAGGAAGCGAACGACGTTGACCAGACCGGCATGCTGCTGGCCGAACACGGCAGCACCATGATCTTGAATCCTTTCGCCGTGCCGGAAACAGCTCAGGCTGTTCTGGCCCAGGCTGTTGCGAAGAAGCAGGAACCTGCTCGCCGCGCAGCTGCCGCAGATCCCGAGGCAGACGCCGATGCCGACGACGTGACTTCGCGCCGCCGCCGCCGCCGTCGCCGCGGGGAAGTGGATCTGGAACTTGAGGGCGGCTCGCAGGATGATCCGCCGAACACCGTTACCCGTGTGCGCGCCCCGCGTGGCAGTATCGAAAGCCACAGCTCGGTCAACGACAAGGTCGCTTCGGTGCGCGGTTCCACCCGATTGGAAGCCAAGCGCCAGCGCCGCCGCGAATCACGCGAAACCGGTCGCCGCCGCCAGGTGATCACCGAGGCCGAGTTCCTGGCCCGCCGCGAATCCGTCGAGCGCAAGATGATCGTGCGCCAGCGCGAGGACCGCATCCAGATCGGCGTACTGGAAGATGGAGTGCTTGCAGAGCACTTCGTCTCCAAGACCCAGCAGGATTCGCTGATCGGCAACGTGTACGTCGGCAAGGTGCAGAATGTGCTGCCATCCATGGAAGCTGCTTTCGTGGATATCGGTCGCGGCCGCAACGCCGTGCTGTACGCAGGCGAAGTGAACTGGGGCGTAGCGGCTCTCGAAGGCGCGCCGCGCCGTATCGAGAACGCCCTGAAGGCTGGCGACTCGGTCCTGGTGCAGGTCACCAAGGACCCGGTAGGCCATAAGGGCGCCCGGCTGACCAGCCAGATCTCCCTGCCCGGCCGCTACCTGGTCTACGTGCCAGGTGGTTCCATGACCGGCATCTCGCGCAAGCTCCCTGATGTCGAACGCCAGCGCCTGAAGAAGATCCTGAAGGACCACCTGCCGGAAAACGCGGGCGTCATCGTGCGCACCGCCGCCGAAGGCGCTTCCGAGGAAGAACTGACCAACGATATCAACCGGCTGCGTGCGCAGTGGGAAGGCATCGAAGAGCAGGCCAACTCCACCAAGACCCTGGCTCCGGAACTGCTGTACTCGGAACCCGATCTGACCATCAAGGTGGTCCGCGACGTCTTCAACGAGGACTTCACCAAGCTGATCGTCTCCGGTGACCACGCCTGGGACACCATCGAGGCCTACGTCATGTACGTGGCGCCGGATCTGATGGGCCGCCTGGAGAAGTGGGAAGCCGAAGAGGACATCTTCGCCAACTTCCGTGTGGACGAGCAGATCGCCAAGGCGCTGGACCGCAAGGTCTTCCTGCCTTCGGGTGGTTCGCTGGTCATCGACCGCACCGAAGCGATGACCGTCATCGACGTGAACACCGGCAAGTTCACCGGTTCGGGCGGCAACCTCGAAGAGACCGTGACCAAGAACAACCTGGAAGCGGCCGAAGAAGTGGTCCGCCAGCTGCGCCTGCGTGACATCGGCGGCATCATCGTCATCGACTTCATCGACATGGTCCTGGAATCCAACCGCGATCTGGTGCTGCGCCGCCTGGTGGAGTGCCTGGGCCGCGACCGGACCAAGCACCAGGTTGCTGAAGTGACCTCGCTGGGTCTGGTCCAGATGACGCGCAAGCGCATGGGCACCGGCCTGCTCGAAGTCTTCGGTGAAGAGTGCGAGCACTGTGCAGGTGCTGGCTTCATCACCCACGAAGAGCCAGTTGAATCGCGCAAGACCTTCAACTCGCAGGGCGAAGCGCACAGCAAGAAGTTCAATGACAAGCCAAGCCGCAACTCCCGCCGCCGTCGTGGCGGCGAGAAGGACGAGCAGAAGCCAGTTGAGAAGCAGGAGCCGGCAGCAGGGGAGAAGGACGAAGCCACGCGCAACGCCCTGGCCAGCATTGCCGCCGCTTCGCACCTGGATGCCGCTGCTGAAAAAGCAGTGAGCATCGAGGGCGAACAGATTCCTGTGGCCAAGTCCGCGGCGTCTGCGCAGGGCACCGAGGCCTCGGTTACCCTGGAAGCGCTGGAAGCAGCGTTGCCGGGCCAGGATGAGTCCAGCGACGAGCAGGACGGCAGCCGCAAGCCGCGCCGCCGTTCACGCTCCCGTGGACGCGGACGCAACCAGTCCGAGGAAAACGCTTCGGGCAACGAGGAAGCTCAGGCCAACCAGGAACAGCAGGCTGCTCCTGAACCTGTTGCCGCCTCGACGTCCCAGGAGCAGCCGCGCAAGCGCTCACGCCGTGCTTCGCGTCCGCAGGAAGCGGCACAGCAGGACCAGCCGGTGCTCACCGGCCTGGCCATGCCTGCTGCAAGCGCGCCTGCTGAGTCCAGCAGCCCCGCGGCTTCCGTCCCAGTTGCCGCCACCGCGGCAGCCCCACAGAATTCCACGAAGCCAAAGCGTCGCAGTCGTCGGGCCACCTCGGTCCAGGGCGATGCGACTGCAGAGGTTCTCGTGGCAGAGGTATCCGCCGCTACCGGTTCGGTAGTTCAGATGGATGCCTCCGGTTCGCAGAAAGATAAGCCAGCTGAGCCTGCCGGGCAACCGGTAATGCTCGGTGTGGGTGTTCCAGTACGCGAACTGAAATAGATGAACTTGATCACGCTTCCCTCGCTGGGGCAGTTTGTATTTGCTCCAGCGGTGTGGACTAGCGTAATCTAGTTGATCGGTGCTAAACGCCAAGATCACGGACTTTTGGTCCGCTCGGCGTCAAGGCACAAGCGCATGAGATCCCCGGGATCGCATCCACTTTGTGGGTGTTCGGGTCGATATCTGCGCCGGTAAGACAATAAACGTCGAGTAGAAGTGAGTACCCACGTGGTGTACGCAATTGTCCGCGCAGGCGGCCACCAGGAGAAGGTTTCCGTTGGAGACCTCATCACCGTTGACCGTCTTCAGGCTGCCCCAGGCAGCTCCATCGAGCTTCCAGCTTTGCTGTTGGTAGATGGCGAGAAGGTAACTTCCGCAGCTGCCGATCTGGCTAAGGTCACGGTCACCGCTGAGGTTGTAGAAAACCTTCGCGGCGAGAAGATCGTAATCCAGAAGTACAAGAACAAGACCGGTTACAAGAAGCGCCAGGGCTTCCGTGCCGCTCTGACCAAGGTCAAGGTCACCTCGATCGCCTAATTCAGGCAATCGTAGAATCCATTTTTGTAGCGAAAGAGGCTAAAAGGCATGGCACATAAGAAAGGTGCGAGTTCCACTCGCAACGGTCGCGATTCCAACGCACAGTACCTAGGCGTAAAGCGCTATGGTGGACAGGAAGTCAAGGCAGGCGAAATCATCGTTCGCCAGCGTGGCACCCACTTCCACCCAGGCGCCGGCGTAGGCCGTGGCAAGGATGACACCCTGTTCGCATTGGCTGCTGGCGCAGTCGAGTTCGGCACCCGTCGTGGTCGCCGCGTGGTGAACATTGTGGCTGCTGCCTAATTCAGGCAACAGGCAAATTTTTTAGTACACAAGGGGTGGGCCGATTTCGGTCCGCCCCTTGCGTGCATAGTTAGACTTTTAAGCGAGTAACCCTCGCAACCCCGTACTAGGAGAAGATGGCCCCGTGGCTGCATTCGTTGATCGCGTAACCCTTCATGTCACCGCAGGTAATGGTGGCCACGGTTGTGTGTCCATCAAGCGTGAGAAGTTCAAGCCGCTTGGCGGTCCCGACGGCGGCAACGGCGGCAAGGGCGGAGACATCATCCTGCGCGTCGACCCCCAGGTCACCACGCTGCTGGACTTCCACCACCTGCCGCACCGCAAGGCCGGCAACGGCGAGCCGGGCAAGGGCGGTCTGCACCCGGGCAAGAGCGGCGAGGACCTGGTCCTGGGCGTACCTGCCGGCACCGTCATCAAGACCAAGGACGGCGACATCCTCGGCGACCTGGTCAAGCCGGGCGATGAATACATCGCCGCAATAGGCGGCATGGGCGGCCTGGGCAATGCATCCATTGCCTCGGACAAGCGCAAGGCCCCGGGCTTCGCGTTGCTGGGCATTCCCGGAACCGGCCAGGATATTGTCCTGGAACTGAAGTCCATGGCGGATATCGCGCTGGTGGGCTACCCATCGGCCGGCAAATCCTCGCTGATCGCCGCCGTGTCCGCGGCACGCCCGAAGATCGCCGACTACCCGTTCACCACCCTGGTGCCTAACCTGGGTGTCGTCGAAGCAGGCGAAACCCGCTTCACTGTCGCCGACGTGCCTGGCCTGATCCCTGGAGCCTCCGAAGGCAAGGGGCTGGGCCACGAGTTCCTGCGCCACGTTGAGCGCTGTGCCGCCATCGTGCACGTGCTGGACTGCGCCTCGCTGGAAGCGGACCGCGACCCAATCAGCGACCTGGACATCATCGAAGCAGAGCTGGCCAACTACGAAGCCGACTCCACCTTCGCCGGTACCGACGGCACCATCGTGCCGCTGATCGAGCGCCCGAAGCTGATCGCACTTAATAAGGTTGACATGCCAGACGGTGCCGACATGGCTGAATTCGTGCGCCCTGAGTTGGAAAAACGCGGTTACCGCGTCTTCGAGATCTCCGCGCTCTCGCGTAACGGATTGCGTGATCTGTCCTTCGCTATGGCTGAATTGGTAGAGCAGGCACGCGCTGAACAGGTTGTTGAAGCCCCAGTAGTCGAGGTGCCTGTGATTCGTCCACGTACCACCAAGCGTGCCGAGTTCACCATCCGCCGCGAGGAGCAGAACTTTGAGCCAATGTGGCGAGTTATCGGTGAAAAGCCGGAACGCTGGATTATGCAGACCGATTTCCGCAACGATGAAGCCGTCGGCTACCTGGCTGACCGCCTGGCCAAGCTGGGCGTCGAAAACCAGCTGTTCAAGGCCGGCGCCAAGCCGGGGGACGCGGTAATCATCGGCGCCGAGGACAACGCAGTGGTCTTCGATTGGGAGCCGACTATGGCTGCCGGCGCCGAACTGCTCGGCGGTAGCCGACGCGGCGAGGACATCCGCCTCGAGGATCGCGGCGATCGCAAGACCCGCGAGGAAAAGCGTGCCGAGCACGAAGAGCGCCGGGCGGCCAAGGCATCGGCTCGCGCCGAGCTGGAAGCCGAACGCAAGGCCGGCGTCTGGACCGAATCGGTTGACTCCAAGTACGGACGAAAGACTGCGGAACCAAAGGCAACCCAGGAGGAAAATTAAAGTATGAGTGAAAGTGCCACCAAAACAATTTCAGCCATTACCTCGCCCCACCAACTGCCTCAAGCCAAGCGCTTAGTGGTCAAAGTTGGATCC
The DNA here is from genome assembly GCF_044743255.1 of Glutamicibacter sp. NPDC087673. Taxonomy (NCBI): domain Bacteria; kingdom Bacillati; phylum Actinomycetota; class Actinomycetes; order Micrococcales; family Micrococcaceae; genus Glutamicibacter; species Glutamicibacter sp. NPDC087673. Next base: position 455,650 of record NZ_JBIUWB010000003.1, on the reverse strand, counting down.
AGCTCGCTGACCACGGTCAGCGGCGGGATATCCCACGAGCGGTTGAAGTTCCTGGTGGACACTCTCGCTGAAACTGTCAACAACGGTACCGAGGTCATTCTTGTATCCTCAGGTGCCATTGCCGCCGGTCTGGCCCCGCTCGGGTTGGCCAAGCGTCCCAAGGACCTTGCCACCCAGCAGGCCGCGGCGGCCGTTGGCCAGGGTCTGCTGCTGGCGCAGTACACCCAGCTTTTCGATGAGTACGACCAGCGCGTAGGCCAGGTGCTGCTCACCGCCGACGACCTGATGCGCCGCTCTTCCTACACCAACGCGCTGCGCTCCCTGGTTCGCTTGCTGAACCTGGGCGTGCTGCCCATCGTGAACGAAAATGACGCGGTCGCCACCCGCGAAATCCGCTTCGGCGACAACGACCGCCTCGCCTCGCTGGTGGCCCACCTGGTCAAGGCCGACGCGCTGCTGCTCTTCTCCGACGTGGACTCGGTCTACGACGCGCACCCTGATGACGGCGGCAGCCGCATCACCACCATCGAGCACCCCGACGAACTCGAAGCGGTGGACCTGGGCACCCCGGGGGCAGCCGGAGTTGGCACCGGCGGCATGATCACCAAGGTCGATGCCGCGACCCTCAGCTCCTCGGCGGGCATTCCCACCCTGGTGACCAGCACCGACAACGCCGCCAAGGCGCTGCGCGGACAGGATGTGGGCACCTGGTTCGCCGCCCGCAACTCCCGCCGTTCGGCCCGCGACGTCTGGCTGGCGTACCTGGCTTCCATCGAAGGCAAGCTGATCCTGGATGCCGGCGCAGTCAAGGCCATTGAAAAGGGAACCAACTCGCTGCTGGCAGCCGGCATTACCGCCGTGCGCGGGGAATTCGAGGCTGGCGACGCCGTAGAGATCTGCGACGCGGAAGGAACTCCCTTTGCTCGCGGGCTGGTGAACTTCAGCTCCCATGAACTGCCCGAGATGCTCGGACACAACACCACGGATCTGGTTGAAGAGCTGGGCGAAGGTTACGACAGATCAGTAGTGCATGTTGACGACCTAGCTTTGATCGAACCCATTTTCTAGAATGAGGAGCATGAGTATGGATGCCGTAAACACCGAAGAAACGACCACCGACGTCACCACCTCGGTCCACCAGCTGGCCGACCGTGCACGCCGCGCCGCACGGATCCTCAAGCGCGCCAACCGCGACTGGAAGGACCGCGCCCTCGCGGCCATGGCTTCGCGCATCGACCAGAACCGTGCGATGATCCTGCGCGCCAACGAGAAGGATCTGGCTGCCGGCCGCGCCAATGGCACCTCCGAGGCCCTGCTGGACCGGTTGAAGCTCGATGGCAAGCGCATCGACGGCCTGATTTCCGCGCTGCATGAACTCGCTGGCCTGCCCGACCCGGTCGGTCGCGTGGTGCGCGGGGAAACCCTGCCCAACGGCCTGCGCATGCGCCAGGTCAACGTCCCGCTGGGCGTCATCGGCACCATCTACGAAGCGCGACCGAACGTCACCGTGGACATCGCCGGCCTGGCGCTCAAGAGCGGCAACGCGGTGCTGCTGCGTGGCGGTTCGGCGGCGCTGAACTCCAACCAGGCGCTGGTCGCGGTGATCCGCGACGCGCTGGAGTCCGTCTCCCTGCCCCGCGACATCGTGATCTCGGTCGACGAATTCGGCCGCGCCGGTGCCGACGCCATGATGGGCGCGCGCGGAAAGATCGACGTGCTCATCCCGCGTGGCGGCCGCGAGCTGATCCAGCGCGTGGTCACCACCGCCAAGGTCCCGGTAATCGAAACCGGCGAAGGCAATGTGCACATCTTCCTCGACGCGAGCGCCGACGAGGAAATGGCCGTCGATATCCTGCTCAACGCGAAAACCCACCGCCCCAGCGTCTGCAACACCGTGGAGACGCTGCTGGTCCACAAGGATGCCGCTGTGGCCCCGGCAGTGCTGCAGGCCCTGGCTGCGGCCGGCGTGAGATTGCACACGGACGACCGTGCCGCCGCGCTGGTTCCGCAGCTGCCGACCATCCCGGCGGGGGAGGATGACTGGCGCAACGAGTACCTGGACCTGGATATCGCGGTGAAGGTCGTCGATGGCATGGATCAGGGCCTGGAGCACATCCGCGCTTACTCCACCGGCCATACCGAGGCGATCATCACCTCCACGCTGGCTGCTTCCGAGCAGTTCGTGGCGGAGATCGACTCGGCCGCGGTGATTGTCAACGCCTCGACCCGGTTCACCGACGGCGGGCAGCTGGGCCTGGGCGCAGAAGTGGGCATCTCGACCCAGAAGATGCACGCTCGCGGCCCGATGGGCCTGGCCGAACTGACCACGACCAAGTGGATCGTCCAGGGCGACGGGCACATTCGCAAATAGTTTCTGACCGCCCTTTTCGGTACGATGTAGAAGAAACGTACCGTTACTTTTCGAGCTACTGATCCAGCCGCCCAGGTTGCTGGCTTAGCGAACTCGTGAAAACGACTGGAGAATTATCTTGAACGCGCTGATTTTGGCTTCGGAAGCCGCTTCCACCGGCATGGATCCTCACACTTTCGCTGTGATCGTCGGTGGTGGCATCTTCGCAGCACTGATGGTCTTGCTGCTGATTACCGTTTCCTACACCAACGTAGGCAACCGCCACGAGGCAAAGCCTGAACCAGAGGACACCCACCGCCAGTTCAAGACTCACGTACCACATAGCCACTAGTCTTGGCAGAGCAAAAGCCTCAAGACCGCCCATTGCGCCTCGGCGTGATGGGCGGTACTTTTGACCCCATCCACAATGGCCACTTGGTCGCTGCCAGCGAGGTAGCCGCCGAATACGGCCTGGATGAAGTCGTTTTCGTGCCCACCGGCCAGCCATGGCAGAAGGCCGATCGCCAGGTCACCAGCGCCGAGCACCGCTACCTGATGACCGTGATCGCCACCGCGTCGAACCCGCGCTTCACCGTAAGCCGGGTCGACGTCGACCGCGAAGGCGCCACCTACACGCGTGACACCTTGCTCGATCTGCGCGCCCTGCGCCCGGATGCGGAGCTCTTCTTCATTACCGGTGCCGACGCGATGAGCCAGATCATGAGCTGGCGCGACATCGATCAGGTCTTCGACCTCGCCCACTTCGTCGGCGTGAGCCGCCCTGGCTATGTCATCGCGGATGTGGGTCGCGACAATGTCTCGCAATTGGAAATTCCGGCACTGGCAATTTCCTCTACCGATTGCCGGGAGCGTGTCGCCGCCGACAAGCCGGTTTGGTATCTTGTGCCGGACGGTGTGGTGCAGTACATTGCAAAATATGGGCTGTATACCGAGTCGTAACCTCACATAAGGTGGGGTAGCACGGCATAATCTCTAGGTAAGGGTGACGGTATTTGTCTATGCGGTCGGGAGAAGTATCAGGATGAGCGATAACTCGCAGCCGGTTTCAAGCAGGCGAGCTCTGCGCGAAAAACGACGTGCTGAGATGGAAGCTTTGCTGGCCAACAGCAAGGCCGAGCAGGCAGCCAAGGAGCACGCGTCGAAAAGCGCGGAAAAAGCCGAGGATTCGGCGAAGCCAGCGAAATCTGACGCGACCCCAAAGGCCAAGCCGGCACCCAAGGCAGAGCCAGCAAAACCAGCTCCAGCCAAGCCGCAGCCGGCCAAGCCTGCACCCAAGCCAGAGCCGGCAAAACCAGCTCCAGCCAAGCCGCAGCCGGCCAAGCCTGCCGCCAAGGCCGCAGGTGCCAAGCCAGAAACGGCCAAGCCTGCTGGAGCCCCAGCCAAGGCTCCCAGCGCAAAGCCTGCAGCTGAGCCAGCTAGCGCACCACAGTCCGAAGAGTCCCTGGGCGAACGGGCGTCGTTGCGTCGTGCCCGTGACCGCGAGGCCTTGCGCGAGCGTCGTCGCCTGGAAGAAGAGGTCGGCGCGCTGACCACTAATATTCCAACGGTCGCCCCCGCGGAGGAACCCAAGCCGCTGACCCGCCGTCAACTGCGCCTCCAGGCGCTGGCAGACCAGGGCAAGGCCGAGCCGAAGGCCCCGGCCGCCAAGAAGCCTGCGCCCAAGGAAGACGCCCCGGAGACTACGGTCATGAGCGTCGAGCAGGCGCTAGCCGCCCGCCGTGCCCACGCGCCGAAGACCCCGGTCGATCCAAACCTGCTGGGGGAGGACGACTCCGAGATCGATCTCGAAGTGCTCGCCCACCAGCGTGAAATGGCAGCCCGCGCGGCCATCATTTCCCGCCGTGCCGCGGAACGTGAACGCCTGCGCATCCAGAATGCCAACCAGGGCAAGGACGACAAGGCCTCCGATCCTTTCACCGGCGCCATGGGCAACATTCGCGAGGTCGAGGACCGCATCGCCAAAACCGGCGTGCAAGGGCCCAAGACCCAGAGTGTTTCGCTGGACTTCAACGCCGGCGGCAAGCTCAGCTCCAAGAAGGACGAAGCGGCACCAGCAGCCAAGAAGCCTATGGCCAAGCCGGCGCCCAAACCCGCAGCGAAGGCCCCCGCCAAGCCTGCGGCCAAGGCACCGGCCAAGCCTGCAGCCAAGCCAGTTGCAAAACCAGCCGCTAAGCCTGCGCCAAAGGCGCCGGCGGATCAGAAGGCTAAAACCCATACGGCCCAACCGGCCCCGGACGTTGACATGCCACGCATCGATGCGGTCAATGCACAGGGCTTGCAGCCACTTGACGTGCAGGCGCACGGCCTCCGCCGCGCCAATAACATGCTGATCGCGATGATCGTCGCCCTCAGCGTGGGCGGTGCAGCATTGATTGCTGGCTTGATCATGTTGCTTGGCAACTAGTTTTCGTAGGACAATTAGGTTCTCGATCTACACCTCTATAAGGAGACACCCCACTCTATGGGAGCACACGCAGAATCAATTGCCCTCGTGAAGGTTGCCGCGCACGCGGCTTCCGAGAAGATGGCAGAAAACATGGTCGCGCTGGACGTTGCCGACCGCTTGGGCGTCACCGACGCTTTCTTGATTGTCTCTGGTGGATCAGAACCTCAGGTGAACGCAATCGTCGACGAAATCGTCGCTGAGGTGCTCGACGAGTACAGCATGCGTCCGATTCGCCGTGAAGGCTTCGGCCAGGGCCGCTGGGTCCTGCTGGACTACGGCGACGTAGTCGTCCACGTTCAGCACCAGGAAGACCGCATCTTCTACGCGCTCGAACGTCTGTGGGCCGACTGCCCAGTCATCGAGCTGCCTGAGGAACTTTCTGAAAACCAGAAGTAACCCTCAATTTGCATCCTGATCAGGTAGTCATCTATGATTATGGAGTTGCCTGATCAGGGCAGCAATACTTTTGGGGGTATGGCGCAGTTGGTAGCGCGTCTGCATGGCATGCAGAAGGTCAGGGGTTCGAATCCCCTTACCTCCACAAATTAAAATCCTGAAATTTCGGTTCGTCCGAGATTTCAGGATTTTTTGTTTTCCACAAACCGTGTTGCCCACCGCCGGTGCCCGCGATGCCCACGGCATGCTGTATCCCATGAGCACAGTGACGACGCAAGCACTATCGAATCTGGTCGAGGCGGGCAAGCTAATCGCCTTGGCTACTTCGATCCTGTCCGGCGACGTACCGGCCGGCCACGCTGCGATATTCGCGCTGTATGTCGAGGAAATCAACCAAAAGCTCAGTCGAGCACAGATCCACGCAGCTCATGCCCTACGCCGCACCGGTGCACACAAACTTGATCATGCCTCCTTCCAAGCGATCAGCGATGCTGGTGTCGATCCCACGCTGGAACAACTTGAAGCCGCCGAAGGACATGCCACTACCGGGCGCACCCATTTCAAAGACGCCAAAGGCATGATGACCGACTGGCTGAATATTCCGCGCGGCACTGCAGGAACTCGGCTAGTCCAAGACGACTGCCTGCTAGGTGGTGTCGATCAATCAGGGCAACCGGTGGAGCCGTGGCTCCCGGAGCTAGCCGCGCAATTCGAAGCCCCGGATGTGGACCCGCGATTGGTAGCTTCTACGGCCTTGAAGCTGCATTCGGCACGTAATGATTTCGGCGACGATGAAGCCGGCCAGGCGGAGAAAGCGCGATTGGTAGCAGAATCAGTCGCTTTCCTGCGCTCAGAACCCAAATCGGCTCGTAAGCACATCAATGACTTGGTGGCTCAGGTGAAAGCCGGCAAACGCCCGCTGAAAGCTCTGCTGGAGCGCATTGGCATCTTCAAGAAGGGCATGCGCCAAGGACTGATCGAGTATACGCTTCGTGTGTTGCCCTCCCAGGCGGCGTATATCGAGGCCTACTTCGCGCAACTGGACAATCCTGCCACCGTGGCCGGGAACAGGGACGGCTTGAAAGACGCCGAGGCTCAATTCACGGGTCAGCAGGACTCCGGTTGGGACGATGCGGAGTCCAAACCGGACTGGGCAAAAGACGATCCGGTGGCGGACGAAGAAACCGAAGACGATAGTCCGCCGGCAGACAACAACGAACAATTTTCGGAGACCTCGGATGACGAGGAAGAATGTTGCCAGCCGGGGGATCCTGAAGAACGTAATACTGAATCAGCTACCAATGGTGCAGTCACTCCATGGGAGGATTTGAAGCCCGAGCGACGTCGTTTAGTTGGATTCATGGCAATGCTGATGAGTGACAGGACGAGCACCAGTGACCCGCCGGGTCAACGTGCTGGGTTGGTCGCACCGCAGGTGAGCATCATTCTGAATTGGGACAAGATGCAAGAGCAAGCACAAGACTACGCGGTCACCAGCAGTGGGATGTCCTTGTCTGCTGGTGAAGTCAGAACTGCGCTGTGCAATGCCGGAGTGTATCCGGTAGTGCTCAATGGCAAGAGCCTGCCCCTCGATTTAGGCCGGACGCAACGGCTGTATTCCAAGTCCCAGCGCCGTGCGATCCGGGCAGCCTACCGGGGCTGCTCCTATCCTGGATGCAGTATGCCCGTAGAGCGGTGCGAAATTGATCATCTGGACGCGTGGGAAACGGGTGGACGAACGGATATCAAGTCTGCCGGGTTGAATTGCCTGATACACCATACTGCCCGGCATTGCGGGTTGTTCCACGCGGTGAAGATTCCGGAGAGGAGACCGATGGTTTTGCTTTCACCAGAATTGGATCCGGAACAGAAATTGCGGATCAATACGTATTTCATGACTCCGGCAGAGGCATTGGAGGCTGAAGCGTTGGCGGATGAAACGACGGCGAAGTGGCGCGCGGGGGAGCTGGACGTAGAAATCGTCGAACCTTGAGATCCACATAGCAAGATTCAGCAGCCGACAAGCGGGGGACCGTTTCAGCGCCGATATTCTCGCCGGAGTTGCGATACTTGAATGAACGAAGATCATTCAGGAGCAATATGTCACGTGTTCAACGCCGGGCTGCGAATTCCCGACCATTTTTCGGTACCCAGAATTCGTCGCATACCTCGATGGCTGTTCGCTATATTGATGATGGCAACGTGGAATCCGCTCCGGAAGACACGAGCGCGGCCGATGCGCTGGCGTTCGGCCAGACTGGTGATCAGCGCATTGCTTTGTCCTTGTATCCCACACCGGATGAAGCTGACATCCACGATCTCACCGAGGCGTGGGAACTGCATCCAGTGCTGGCCGAAGACCTCGTGCACGCCCGCCAGCGGCCTAAACTCGAACGCTACGGCGAGGTGCTCCTGCTGGTAGTTCGCTCAGCGTTGTACCTCGATGAATCCGAAGAAGTCGAGCTGTCCGAGTTCCACATCCTGATGCGCAAAGGCGCTGTGGCGGTGCTCTGCCAGGACCACCGGTGGATCGACGGCACAGACGGCGAGGAATTCGTCGAGTCAATCAGGAACGGCAAGCTTCGCAAGGACCAGGTGCTGCTCAAAGACCCGGAGCTGCTCCGGTTGGGCGCCGAAGCAGTGCTGTACCGGATACTTGATGCGATTGTTGATGGATACGCCCCCGTGCTCCACGGCCTGGGGATCGACAAGGAGCAGATCGAACGGCAAGTCTTCAGTGGCGATGCCGCAGTCACCGAACGCATCTACCGCCTGAGCCAAGAAGTGATCGACATGCAGCATGCGACCGCGTCATTGCTGGAGGTCGTGCAATCGCTCGACGACGGGTTCAAGAAGTACCCGGTGCCCGTCGAGCTGGAAACCTACCTGCAGGATGTCACTGACCACCTCACCCGCGCGCATACCCAAGCCGTGGAATACCGGGATGCGCTATCGCAGATCTTGAGCGTCAATTCCACCCTGGTAGCCCAGCGCCAAAACGAGGACATGAAGAAGATTTCCGGTTGGGCAGCGATCCTCTTCGCCCCGACGTTGATTGCAGCGATTTACGGGATGAACTTCGAGAACATGCCAGAACTGCATTGGACCTTCGGCTACCCGATTGCGGCCGGCCTCATGCTGGGATTTGCTGCCGCACTATATGGTGTATTCAAATGGCGCAAGTGGTTCTGAGCGGAAAGATTCCAGGGGAGACATTGACGGCGAAAATCGACTTCAAGAAATCGCTGGACAGCTATCGGTCCGTGGCCGGGCAGTTCCGTGTCCTGCAGGTGCCAGCGATGCACTACCTGATGTTCGATGGATCAGGTGACCCGAATACCAGCAACTTGTACCAGCAAGCCCTGCAAACCTTGTATCCGGTGGCCTACAAACTCAAATTCGCGAGCAAGGCGCAGGGCAAGGACTATGTCGTCCCGCCGCTGGAAGGCTTGTGGTGGGCCGAGGACATGGCGGTCTTTACCGAACGGAGAGACAAGGAACAGTGGAGCTGGACCATGATGCTGATGGTCCCGGCGTGGATCAACGGAGACGACTACGCGAGGGCTCTGGAAACCGCCCAGGCGAAGAAGCCGTTGCCTTGCCCTGGGCGCATCCGGTTCCAGTCGCTTGCTGAAGGCCAATGCGTGCAGACGCTGCACCTTGGCCCCTACGATGCAGAAGCCGAAATCCTGGCAACGATGCACCATGAATTCATACCCGGCCAGGGACTGCGCATGACTGGCAAGCACCACGAGATCTACCTAGGCGACCCTCGCAAGGTGGCACCGGACAAGCTTCGTACGATCCTGCGCCAACCCGTTGAGTCCAACTAGCGAGAGGAAAATAGATGGAACTGACACCCCAGAGCACAGTTGCCCAAGTGCAACAGGCACTGGCCGAGCTCGAAGACCCCAGGTACCGCGCGGTCAATGAGAAGCACGGCGATGATTTCGGCGTGAATCTGGGCAAGCTCCGCGCCTTGGCCAAGTCGTTGAAGAGCAACCAGGAGCTTGCCGAGGAACTCTGGGCCACCGGCGAAACCGCAACCCGGCTGGTCGCGCTGCTGATCGCCAAACCACGGAGCTTTACCTTGGAACAGCTGGAGGTCTGGAGCCAAGGCGCCAGCACTCCCAAGGTCCAAGCATGGTTCCTGAGCTACATCGTCAAGAAATCCAAGCTGCTCGAGGAGCTCCGCCTGCTGCTCATGAGCCAGAACGACCCGGTACAGCTGGCTGCCGGCTGGGAGCTGACTGCCCACCAGGTAGTCAAGGCCCCGGAACTGCTGGACCTGGAACAGCTGCTTGACACGATCGAAGCCCGAATGAGCGCCGCACCGGATCGCCTGCAGTGGGCGATGAATACGACCCTGGCGCACATCGGCATCGAGCATGAGCATTTGCGCCGACGTGCCCTGGCCATCGGCGAGACCTTGCAGGTGCTGGCGGACTACCCGACCTCCGCCGGGTGCATTTCACCATTCGCTCCCATCTGGATCACCGAAATGGCCAAAAGAAAAGCCTAGGTCCAGCAATCGCTGGACCTAGGCTTCCGGGAGCTAGGCGTCCGCCGGTTCCTCGCGCTTATCGCGCAGCGCGATCTTGGAGATCACCCAGATCACGGCGGTCAGCCCGCCGGTGAGCAGCAGCTGGGTGCGCGCCGCGGGATCAGTCATTGCGATGGCGACAATCGCCGCAAGGACGATGATCGTAGCGATCGACAGGCCCGGGAAACCCCACAGCCGCAACGGCAGATGCCCGCCATCGCGGTCCGCGCGGCGACGCAGGATTAGCTGCGTCACGGCAATGAACGACCAGATGAAGATGATGGTCGAACCCACCACGTTCAGCAAGATCGGCATCACAGCCTCGGGCCAGATCCAGTTCAGGCCCACGGCCAGGAAGGAGAAGGCCACGGAGGCGATCACGGCCTTCGACGGCACGCCCTTGCCGGTCACGTGGGTGACGGCGTTCGGGGCGAGCTTGCGCTGGCCCAGCGAGTACAGCATGCGCGAGGAACCGTAGATATTCGCGTTCATCGCCGAAAGCAAGGCAACCACGACCACGGCGTTCATCAAGAAGCCCACGCCTGGAATGTGCATGACATCCAGTGCGGCCGCAAATGGGCCGTCCACGATCGCCGGATCATTCCAGGGAACCAGGGCGACAATGACCAGGATCGAGCCGAGGTAGAAGAACAGGATACGCATCATCACGGACTTGACCACGCGCTTGATGTTGCCGGCCGGGTCCTTGGACTCGGCGGCCGCAATGGACACCACTTCGGTACCGCCGAAGGAGAAGATGACGATCAGGACTGCGGCGGCGATGCCGGCCATGCCTCCGGGGGCGAAGCCGCCATGGGCGGCCAGGTTGGCGAAGCCCACCGGTTCAGGGGTGGGAATCACGCCCGCCAGTACCAGTGCGCCGAAGGCCAGGAAGGCGATGATTGCCGCCACCTTGATTACGGCGAACCAGTATTCGAAACGGCCGTAGTTGCGCACGCCGAGCAGATTCGCCCCGGTGAGGATCACCACGAAGCTGAGCACCCATGCCCACTGCGGGAAGGCCGGAACCCAGCCGGCGGTAATGGCCGCGGCCCCGGTTGCCTCGGCCGCGATCACCACGACCAGCTGGATCCAGTAGAGCCAGCCCAGGGTGGACCCTGCGCTGCGCCCCATGGCTTGGCCAGCGAAGGTGGAGAACGCACCGGAGGACGGATTGGCGGCCACCATCTCCGCGAGCATGGCCATGATCACGATGATCACGGTTCCAGCGATCAGGTAGGAGACCAGCACTGCCGGACCAGCGATGGAAATGGCCTGGCCGGAGCCGACGAACAGGCCAGCGCCGATCGCGCCGCCCAGGCCCATCATGGAGATCTGGCGCCGGGTCAGCCCGGTATGCAGCTGCTCGGGGGCTTTGACTGCGCTCACGCGGTGGCCTCCTGGACGGGCAGGGCCGCGAGCACGCGATCGACGTCGTGTGCGGTACCGGAGGAAATCCTCAACCCGTCTCCGGGGAAGGCGCGAACCACCACACCGCCGGCGGCGAGCTTGGCTTCAAGCTCTTCGGTCGCCTCTCCGGCATCCACCCAGACGAAGTTCGCCTGCGACTTCACGACCGGGTACCCGGCAGCGGCCAGGCCCTCGTACATCCGCTCGCGCTGGGTGACGACTTCCTCGATGCGCAGCGACAGCTCGCCGATGGCGGCCAGCGAGGCCACCGCCGCGCGCTGTGCCAAGTCGGAGACGCCAAATGGCACGGCCACCTTGCGCAGGTTCCCGGCAACTTCCAGCGGGCTGATGGCGTACCCGACGCGCAGGCCAGCCAGGCCGTAGGCCTTGGAGAAGGTGTGCAGCACGGCCACATGCGGGTACTTGCGGAACAGCTCGATGCCATCGGCCCGCACGGCCGAGCGGTCGAAGTGCACGTAGGCTTCGTCGACGACGACCAGCACGTTGCGCGGCACGGCATTGATGAACTCATCCAGCGCGCGGGCCTCCACCACCGTGCCGGTCGGGTTGTTCGGGTTGCAGATGAAGACCAATCGGGTCTTATCGGTGATCGCGGCCAGCATGGCGGGCAGATCGTGGCGGCTATCGGCATCCAGGGGCACCTCGACCGGGGTGGCGCCGGCGATCCGCACCAGCGAAGGATACGCCTCGAAGGAGCGCCACGCGTAGATGACTTCGTCGCCCTCGGCGGCAACGGCATGGATGATCTGGGCCGCGACCTCGACCGAGCCCGCGCCCAGGGTGATGTGCTCCGCCGGGACGCCGAACTGCGAGCTGAGGGCGCCGGTCAATTCGGGCGCCGCGATGCTCGGGTAGCGGTGGATCGTGGCCAGGCCCTCCTGGATGCTGGACAGCACCGAGGGCAGCGGGCTATGCGGGGATTCGTTGGATGAGAGCTTGGAGGCTCCAGCGGCTGCGGGCTTGCCCTGCTTGTAAGCGGGCACTTCCTGCAAGGAGGGGCGCTGGTGAAGGGTCATGAGTTTCCTCTCTGACTGCCAGAGCTGCACGAGGTTGGCAATCGTTCGTATGACAAAGCCGTGGTGCGTGGTCAGCGGTGGCCCTGCTCATATCCTCGCGTGTCGCGATTCACAAGCATCGACTGTAGGTTGAATGAATCTGCCGGCGCAATCGCAACCCCTGTTTCTATGCAGGCTGCATAGCAATCGCCGCCAATCAACCCATTTTACTAGTCAATCTGCCCAGTCTTTTCCACTTCTGCCTCGGCCCTAGCGCACGCTGCGACCAGTGGCAGTGTCCTTCCCTGGAAATGCTCGTGCAGGGCGAAGGAGGATGAGGTCCTTGCCACACCCGGCACCTTGTTGATGCGGTTGAAAATCGCCTGCAGGTCCTCTGGGGTCCGGGCCACAACGCGCAGCTGCAAGTCCGAACTGCCGGTCACGGTGTACATGTCGAGGATTTCCGGGATGGATTCCTCCAATGCGCTCGCGACCGGATCGTGCCCATAGCGCTGGATGATCTCCACCTGGCAGAACGCGACCAGCGTGTACCCGAACCCCGCAGGCTTGACCCGCGGGACGATGCCCTGGATGACGCCGGCCTCGTGGAGCCGGGCCAGCCGGCTGCTGATCGTGCCGCGGGCAACACCCAAGCGCCGGGCGCACTCCATCACCGGAAGCATCGGCGATTCGGTGAGCAGTTCGATCAAATCCGCGTCCAGGCGGTCAATGCGCACGGTCGTCCTTTCGACGAGTCGGTCCAATGATCCAAGGCTAGCGGTGTTTGCTGGGCGCGCTCGATGAAAATGAGCCAAGTGTAATCCACGCCACAGGCTAGGCTGTTGCCATACTGATCCTCAAGGAGTTCATTGATGGGCAAGACAACTCTCCAGTCGGTAGCCGGTTTGCACGTCCTTGTCACCGGGGCCGCGCAGGGCATGGGTTTGCTTTTCGCCAGGCAGGCTTGCCTCGAGGGCGCGGCACGGGTGGTCATCTGGGACATCGACGCGGCCAAGCTCGTCGCGGCTGCCGAGGAGCTGCGCCAGCTCGGCGGCACTGTCGAGACCCATGTGGTGGACCTTGCCGACCAGGGCCAAATCCAGCGCTACGCCGCCACGGCGGTGGAGGGCGGGGGAATCGACGTGCTGGTCAACAACGCCGGGGTGGTCACCGGCACCTCCTTCGCGAAGCACAGCACCGCGCAGATCACCGCGGCCATGCAGGTGAACGCGCTCGCCCCGATGTACTTGACCCACGCCCTGCTTCCGCAGCTGGGCCGACGGGGCAAGGGCCGGGTGCTGACCATCGCCTCGGCGGCCGCGCTGGTGTCCAACCCGAATATGAGCGTCTACGCGGCCTCCAAGGCCGCGGCCCTGTCCTTCAGCGATTCGCTGCGGCTGGAGCTGGAAGGCAACGACCAGATCGCCGTGAGCACCATTTGCCCGACCTATATCAGCACCGGCATGTTCGCGGGCGCCAAGCCGATGCTGCTGACCCCGATCCTGGAGCCGGAAGTCGTGGTGGACCGGGCGTGGCGGGCGATGCTTGCCGGCACGCCGCTGGTGCTGATGCCGTGGACCAGCAAGCTGGGCCAGCTGCTGCGCGGCGTGCTGCCGCGACCGGCCTGGGATTTCGTGGCCGGCAAGGTTATCGGCGTATACCGCTCGATGGACGAGTTCACCGGGCGAACAACGCGGGACGAGCAGATGAATCGGGGCTGAAAGTTCGCTGGCCCATCTGTTGCTGGAGGGCCCTGCGGGGTAGCTTTGGAGCATCGCCCAGCTAGGAGGACCGTCATGCAAAAGCTCACCGTCAATTTATGGATGCAAGGCACTGCAGAGGAAGCGGGGGAATTCTATGCCCGCGCCCTGCCGGAGGCAAAAACCGAAGTCGAATCGCGCTATCCCACCGAGGGCCTGCTGGAATTCCAGGAACCCTTCGCCGGCAAGGCGCTGACCGTTTCGCTGTGGGTGCGGGGAACCAAGATCACGCTGATCAACGCGGGCCAGGAATTCATGCCCAATCCGGCGATCTCGATCATCGTGGTCTTCAACGCCGGCCAGCGCGAGTCCCTCGATGCCACCTGGGCCGCGCTGCTGGAGGGCGGCACGGCGCTGATGCCGCTGGACACCTACCCGTTCAGCGCGCGCTACGGCTGGGTGAACGACAAGTACGGTGTCTCCTGGCAGCTGATGGAGTCCGATGAGCCCGTTGAGCCGCGCGCCTCGGTCTTTCCTGCGCTGATGTTCGGCGGTGCGGCCCAGAACCGCGCGGTCGAGGCCATCGAGTACTACAGCCAGGTGCTCGGCGCGAAACTGGACAGCGCCTTCCCGTACGGGGAGCCGACCGAAGCCGCTACCGCCGAAGCGCTGATGTACGCCCAATTCACGCTCGGCGAGGATTGCGTTGCGGCCATGGATTCGGCCGTGCCGCAGGACTTCACCTTCACTCCCGGCGTCTCGCTGGAATGGCCATGCGATGGCCAGTCGGAGATCGACCGCGTCTGGGAGGCGCTGTCCGCGGTGCCTGAAGCCGAGGCCTGCGGCTGGCTGACCGACAAATTCGGGGTGAGCTGGCAGATCGTGCCCTCGAACATGGGCGAGCTGATGGAGCGTCCCGGAGCTTTCGAGCATATGCTGAAGATGAAGAAACTGGTGATCAACGACTTCTGAGCGGGGAACGAGGCATAGCGCTGCACGGCGGGCGGTAGTGGCAGGAGCCAGCGGGTTCATTGGCGAACGGCTGATCGCGCAGCTGCGCGGAGCTGGATACCAAGTGGCGGTCATCGGCCGCGGCCGTACAGCGGATGCGCAGTGGGGCGATGGCCCGGCGCTGGCGGCACTGATCGATGGTGCAGAACTGCTGGTCAATCTGGCCGGGAAGAATGTCGGCTGCCGCTATCACGAGGCGGCGCGCAACGAGATCCTCGCCTCGCGCGTGGACACGACCCGCTCGCTGCACGAGGCAGTGTCCCAAGCGGCTGACCCGCCGGCGCTGTGGCTGAACGCGTCCACCGCGACCATCTACCGGCACAGCATGGATGCGCCGAACACCGAGGACGGCCGGCTCGGCGAAGGGTTCTCGGTGGATGTGGCGCGCAACTGGGAACGCGAGTTCTTCCGCGGCGAGCTGCCCACGCGCCGGGTCGCCCTGCGCATGGCCATCGTGCTCGGCGACGGCCCGGCCACGCGCAAGCTGCTTGCCGTTGCACGGCTCGGGCTGGGCGGGGCGCAGCATGATAGCTGGTGGCCGGCGCATCGGCGCTACCGCGGCATCGGCCCGGATCCGAGCGGAGCCGAGCGCAGCGGCTGGCACCGCACGCGCGGGAACCAGCGCTTCAGCTGGATCCACGTGGATGATGCGATCGGCGCGATCGGGCATATCATCGACCATCCCGAAATCACCGGCCCGGTCAACCTCAGCTCGCCGAACCCGGTTGCCAACCGGGCGTTGATGGCCTCGCTGCGCCGCGCCACCGGCGCGAAATTCGGGCTGCCCGCGTATCGTTGGATGCTGGAGCCGGCCATGTTCGTGCTGCGCGTGGAACCGGAAATGCTGCTCAAGTCCCGCTGGGCGCTGCCCGGGGTGCTGCAGGGGACCGGGTACGAGTTCCGCTGGCCGCACCTGGATGCGGCGCTGGATGACGTGGCCGGGAACTTGGCTGCGAAACAAGCACTTTAAGGACGCGCATTGGCACCGAGAATCCGCCGCTTCACCCTGCCCGAACTGGCCCTTGGCTACCGCGGGGATCTGGGCGACGACTACGTTGAACTGCTGCACTTCAGGGATTTCGATGAGCCGCTGGCGGCCGATGGCGCGCGGCTGGAGGAATGCCGTTTCAGCTCCGTGCAGATCGAGGCCTTGCGCAATGCCCGGCTGATCCAGTGCGAACTGGACCAATCCGGGGCTCCCGCCCTGCAAGCCGCGGGTGCGTTCCTCAATGATGTGCGGGTGAACCACAGCCGCTTCGGTTCCGCGGATTTCGCCGAGGCCCAGCTCGATGGCGTGGTGTTCGAGAATTGCAAATTCGGCTGGCTGAATTTGCGCGGTGCAACGGTGCGCGATGTGCTCTTCGTCAATTGCCAATTCGAGGAGATCGACCTGGGCGGGCAGATCCAGCGCCTGGGCTTCGTCGATTCGCGGGCCGAGCAAATTACCGCCGCCGGGGCGCAATTGCGCGAGGTCGACCTGCAGGGGCTGGACTTCGCCCAGGTTGAGGGGGTCGACGGGTTGCGCGGGGCACGGATCAGTGCGCTGCAGCTGAGCCTGCTCGCCGAGGCGATGGCCAGCCACCTCGGGATCAAGCTAGGGAGTTGATTTGCCCGTGGCCGGCGGCCAGCTGCTGCGCGGTTTCGGCCAGCAGTTGCGCCATGGCCGCGGCGGCGCGGGTCAATGAGACATCGCGCCGGTGCGCCAGCCCGATGGTGCGGGCCAGCGGTTCGCGCAAGGCAATGGAGCGCACTCCCGGAGCGTCCAGCGCCACCGTCGCCGGAACCACGGCGACTCCGAGTCCGCGCTGCACGAAGCGCAGCACCGCGTCCATCTCTCCGCCTTCCACGACGATATTGGGCACCAGGCCGGCATCCTTGTAGGCCAGGGCGGTGCTGGCGCGCAGATCGTAGCTGTGCGAGAAGGCCAGCTGGGGCACCGGAGCCAACGCGCGCAAATCAAGCTCCTGGCCAGCTAGGTGCGGGTGCTCCAGTGCGTCGATGACCACCAATTCCTCTTCGAGCAGCGGCAGGTTCTCCAGATGGTTGTCGTTCACCGCATGCTCCGAGGTCACGATGAGCGCCAGATCCAGTGCGCCGCCGTCCAGCTGCTCCAGCAGCTTGTGCGAGCCCGCTTCGAAAATCTGCAGTTGCACCCCGGGGTAGCGGGTGCGGAAGATGGACAGCGCCTCGGCGACCAGCGACACGCACAGGGTAGGCGGGGCACCCAGGCGCACCCGCCCGCGATGCAGCCCGGCCAGGTCGGCCATTTCGGTGCGGATGGACTCCTCGTCGGCCAGCATCCGGCGCGCCCGGGGCAGCAAGGCCTGCCCGGCGGCGGTGAGCGTGATGTTGCCGCGGGCCCGGTGGAACAGCTCGGAGCCCAGTTCCTGTTCCAGCGTGGCGATCTGCCGGCTGAGCGATGGCTGGGCCAGGTGCAGCTGCTCGACGGCCCGGGTGAAGTGCCCCACTTCGGCGATGGCGGTGAAGCCGCGCAATTGCTCTAGGTTCATGGTGCATAGCCTACTGCTATCAACATCATGCCAATAATTCATTGGACGTATTCTGGGTGCGGGGCGATGCTGGAAACCATGAGAAACGAACAGCAGATATCCACCTCCGTACTGGTCATCGGCACCGGCGGTTCAGGCCTGCGCGCGGCCATTGAGCTGGCAGAATCGGGCACCGACGTGCTGGCCGTGGGCAAGCGCCCGCGCCACGACGCGCACACCGCGCTGGCCGCCGGCGGCATCAACGCCGCACTGGGCACGATGGACGCCGAGGACAGCTGGCAGCAGCACGCGGCGGACACCATCAAGGAAAGCTACTACCTGGCCGATCCGCGCACCGTGCAGGTGGTCGCCCAAGGCGCGGCCCGCGGCATCGAGGACCTGGAACGCTACGGCATGAACTTCGCCCGCGAAACCGACGGCCGGATCTCCCAGCGCTTCTTCGGCGCCCACAAATTCCGGCGCACCGCCTTCGCCGGGGACTACACCGGGCTGGAAATCCAGCGCACCCTGGTCCGCCGTGCGCAGCAGCTGCAGGTCCCGATCCTGGACTCGGTCTATATCACCGAGCTGCTGGTCGCCGAGGGGCGGATCTTCGGCGCCTACGGCTTCGACGTCAACGACGGCACCGGGTACCTGATCCATGCCGACGCGGTCATCCTGGCCGCCGGCGGCCACACCCGCATCTGGCGGCGCAGCAGCTCGCGGCGCGACGAGAACACCGGAGACGCCTTCCGCCTGGCCGTGGAGGCCGGTGCCCGGCTGCGCGATGCCGAGCTCGTACAATTCCACCCCTCGGGCATCATCGAACCCGAATCGGTGGCCGGGACCCTGGTCTCCGAGGCGGCCCGCGGCGAAGGCGGGATCCTGACCAACGCCCTGGGCGAACGCTTCATGGAGCGCTACGATCCCCAGCGCATGGAATTGTCCACCCGCGACCGGGTCGCCCTGGCCGCCTACACCGAGATCGCCGCCGGGCGCGGCACCGCCAAGGGCGGGGTCTGGCTGGATGTCTCGCACCTGCCCCGGGCCACCATCATGGAACGGCTGCCCCGGGTCTACCAGACGCTGCTCGAGGAGCAGATGCTGGACATTACCGAGCAGAAGATCGAGATCGCCCCGACGGCGCACTATTCCATGGGCGGGGTGCAGGTGGACCCGCTCACCCACGAAACCGAAGTACCGGGCCTGTACGCGATCGGCGAAGCCTCCTCGGGCCTGCACGGGGCCAACCGGCTGGGCGGCAACTCGCTGATCGAGCTGCTGGTCTTCGGCCGGATCGTCGGGCAGGGAGCTGCCCGGTATTCGCGTGCGCTCACTTCCCAGCCGCGTTCGCAGGCGGCCATCGAGAAGGCGCGCGGGGAAGTGGACCGGCTGCTGGCCGCCGATGGGCAGGAAAATGTCCGGTCCCTGCAGCGGGCGATCCGCGACATCATGACCCAGCACGCCGGAGTCGTGCGCGAGGAGGCGGGGCTGAAGCTGGGGCTGGAGAAACTGGCAGAGGTCGAAGCGCGGATGGCGCGGGTGGGCATCCACCCGGACATCGCCGGCTACCAGGACCTGTGCCACGCCTTCGACCTGAAGTCCTCGGCTCTGGCCGCGCGCGCCACCTTGGAGTCGGCGCTGGAGCGCCGGGAAACCCGCGGCTGCCATAACCGCAGCGACTATCCGCACACCGATCCGCAGCTGCAGGTGAACCTCATCTGGTCGCCTGAGGGCATCACCCGTGAGCCGATCCCCGAAGTGCCTGCGGAAGTGGCCGCGCTGATCACCGAGGTATCGCAGGCAGGCAAGCTCGTGGAGTAATGAACCGGTGCGAACTTGCCAAGGCCCGGCGGCTCCGCTGAAACTGAGCTCAGTGGGCGACCGGCTAGGCGTGGGTGCCCTTCGCGAGTGGAGGATGAGATGGCCCATGTGGGGCTCGTATTCGTAGGACTGATTCTGAGCGTGAATGCGCTGGTGGGGCTGGGCCGGATTCCGGCCCGTTCGGCGGCGGTGCTCAACCTGATGGTCGGCGCGCTGCAGATCATGTTGCCGACCTTGATACTCAGCCAGGCAGGCAGCGACATCGCACTGGTCAATGCCACCTGGCCCAGCTACCTGTTCGGGATGACCTATCTGCTGGTCGGGTTCAACACCCTATTCGGTTTCGACCCGGCCGCGCTGGGCTGGTTCAGCGCGTTCGTAGCCGCGATCGCGCTCTACAAGAGCGTGCTGTCCATCGGCCCGGACCCGCTGTTCGCGGTCATCTGGCTGGCCTGGGCGCTGATGTGGCTGGGCCTGTTCCTCTCCGACGGGCTGGGGCTGCGCCGGCTCGGCCCGGTCCAGGTGCCCGTGGCCACCGCATGGTTGATGCTCAGCGCCGGCATCCCGAGCAGCACCATCCCCGCGCTGTTCGCGCAGAACGAGCGGTGGTCCACGTCGCCAGCTGCGGGTTGGGCCGCCCTCTGCGTGCTGGCCGCGGCCGCCGGATTCAGCTGCTGGAAAGCCCGCAGCACCTGGCGCTCCATGCAGGAGGCAGCCTAGCGCTTGCGCTGCACCCGGGCCTCGTCCCAGACCGGCTCGTCGGACTCGTAGACGGTGCCGTCGGAGCCGAAGACCAGGAAACGGTCGAAGCCGCGGGCGAACCAGCGGTCGTGGGTCACCGCCAGCACGGTGCCCTCGAACGCGTCGATGGCACGCTCCAGGGCTTCGCCCGAGTGCAGGTCCAGGTTGTCGGTGGGCTCATCGAGCAGCAGCAGGGTTGCCCCCGAGAGCTGCAGCAGCAGGATCTGGAAGCGCGCCTGCTGGCCCCCGGAGAGCGATTCGAACTTCTGCTCGGACTGCGCTGCCAGCCCGTAGCCATCCAGCGCTCCGGCCGCCGCCTCGCGCGGCATTCCGGAGCGGTGCTCGTCGCCGCGGTGCAGGATTTCGAGCAGGGTGCGGCCAAACAGGTCCGGGCGGCTGTGGGTCTGGGCGAAGTAGCCCGGGCGGATGCGCGCTCCCAGCTTCACCGTGCCGGCATGCGCCACCGGGGCGATCACCACATCGGAGACCGGCAGGTGCTCGCGCTCCGGGTCGGATCCGCCGGAGGCCAGCAGGCGCAGGAAGTGCGACTTGCCCGAGCCGTTCGAACCCAGCACGCCCACCCGGTCGCCGAACCAGATTTCGGTATTGAAGGGCTTCATCAGCCCGGTCAGCTCGAGCTTTTCGGCCACGACCGCGCGCTTGGCGGTGCGCCCGCCCTTCAGCCGCATCTGCACGTTCTGCTCCAGCGGGATCGCCTGCGGCGGGCCGGCCTCCAGGAACTTCTCCAGCCGGGTGGTGGCCGCCTGGTAGCGGTTGGCCATGTCGGAGCGGAACGCGGCCTTGGTCTTGTACATGTTGACCAGTTCCTTGAGCTTGGCGTGCTCCTCGTCCCAGCGCTTGCGCAGCTCCTCGAAGCGCTCGTTGCGCTCCTTGCGGGCTTCCACATAGGAGCCGAACGCGCCGCCGTGCACCCAGGCGGTGGCCCCGCCGTGGCCCGGTTCCAGGGTCACGATGCGGGTGGCGGCGTTGTCCAGCAGCTCGCGGTCGTGGCTGATGAACAGCACGGTCTTGTTGGAGCGGGACATGATCTCTTCCAGCCAGCGCTTGCCGGGCACGTCAAGGTAGTTATCCGGCTCGTCGAGCAGCAGCAGTTCGTCGTTGCCTTCGAAGAGCGCTTCGAGGACCAGGCGCTTCTGCTCGCCGCCGGACAGGGTGCGCGCCAGCCGGTCCCCGGCCTTGTCGAACCCGATGCCCAAGGCGGCCATGCAGACCTTGTCCCAGGTGGTTTCCAGCTCGTAGCCGCCGGCGTCGCCCCACTCGATGATCGCCTCGGCGTAGCGCATGTGGACTTTCTCGTCCTCGCTGGTGAGCATTTTGGCCTCGTACTCGGCGACCTTGGCGGCGGCCTGGGCCAAAGCCGGTGCGGCGGTGGACAGCAGCAGGTCCTTCACCGTGGAGTCGTCGCGCACCTGCCCGACGAACTGGCGCATGATGCCCAGGGTGCCGGTGCGGTTGATGGAGCCTTCGTCGGCCTTCAGGTCTCCTGCGATGATCTTGAACAGGGTTGTCTTGCCGGTGCCGTTGGGTCCGATCAGCGCGGTCTTGGAGCCGGCGGTGACCTTGAAGGCCGCGCCGCCCAGAAGCTGGGTGCCGTCGGAAAGGAAATACTGGATGTCTGTCACGTCTATATGGGCCACCTGGCAATCCTATCGGGTAGATTGCCGAACATGCAGATCACAGTAGAAATCTACGGAGCGCTCCATGCCTGCTGCCATTCAGCGTTTTCGGTAGGCGATCACGTGCGCTGGCAGCTGGCCCAGGTGCGCAATGGGCGCGGGGAAATTTCCTTCGAGCTCGATGACCACGGCACCTTCGATGGCACGGGGGTGCCGGTGGCAGCAGTCGCCGCCCGGGTGGTGCGCATCCAGTACCGGGATCATGAACGTGCGGCGAAGGCCGGGGGACTGGCAGGTGGCCCTGTCCCGGTGGTCGATACCCTGCATGTTCCCGAAGGCACGGATTTCGACCACGACTGGATCGTGGTGGGGCTGGAAGTAGCGGATCCGAAGAGCCTTCCGCCGCTGGCCGACTGGGATGAGGGCGCGCCCCTGCCTGGTGGCGCGCCCCGCGGCGGCTAGTTGTACTTGTAGAACCCTTCGCCGGCCGCTGCGCCGAGCTTGCCCTGGTCGATGTACTGGGTCTTGAGCAGCTTGGCGAACTTCTGGCTGGTTGCATCGCCTGCACGGGAAATGTTGTAGGCGGTGTTCAGCCCCACGATGTCGTAGATCTCGAACGGACCATGCGGCGCTCCGGTGCCCAGCTTCCAGGTCTTGTCGATGGTCTGCGCATCGGCGACCCCGTTGACCAGCAGGTGGCTGGCGGACTGCAGGAAGGGGACCAGCAGCGAGTTCAGCACGTAGCCCGGCTGCTCCTTGAGCACCCGGATCACGACCAGCCCGGTACGCTCGGCGAAATCGACCACTGCTTCGTAGGCTTCGGGGGTGGTTGCTGGTGTGCCCATGACTTCGCCGGTGTTGTTGGACCAGATGCGGTTGGCGTAGTGCAGGGCGAGGAATTGTCCGGGGCGGCCAGTGAACTCGGCGATATCCGAGGGCAGCAGGGTCGATGAATTGGTGGCGAATATGGCCTGTTCGGGGGCCAGCACGGCCAGCTTCCGGTAGGTCTGCGCCTTGATCTCCAGATTCTCGGGCACCGCCTCGATGACCAGGTCGGCCTCCCGCACGGCGTCGGCCAGATCGCTGGTCAGTTCGATGGACTCGCGGGCGGATTGGGCCTTCTGCGGGTTCCCGAAGTACTGGGCGTACTGCGCAACCAGGGCATCCAGCCGCTGGTTTGCGGCGGCCAGCGCTTGCTCGCTGATGTCGTAGCCGATGACGGGCAAGCCGTGGTAGGCGGTTTGGAAGATGATTTGTGCGCCGAGCACGCCAGTGCCCAGAACGGTGATGCGTTGCAGTTCCATGATTCTCCTTGGGGTACAGCTTCACTCTCCGCTTTTAGTTGCGCAATTTCAACTAAATGTGAGCGGGAGAACGCCCGACACCTGCTGGTTGGCTGCCAGTTGCCGAAGATTCACTTTCTGGCTAGGTGGTGCTGGAACTCTTGGGGAGTCATCCGCAACCAGCATGGGGGAGAACTACGTGCACCGCATATCCAAGAAGGCCCCGGGAGTCCTGGCCGCCGCCGTCATCGCCGCGAGCCTGTCGCCGCTAGCCGCCGCCGCGGACCCGGGGGAGTACTTCGAACGCGAGGCCACCTACCCGGTCTACCAGAACCACCCCGACGGCGCAGCCGCGGCCACCGCCGCGGAAATCTCCACCGTATCGGCGGACGGCAACACGCTGATCTACTCCGATGCGCTCTCGCGCAGCGTCGGCTTCCTGGACATTTCCAACCCTGCCGCACCGAAGGGCCTGGGCCTGCTGGGCCTGCACCAGCTGGGCAGCGCCGAGGACGAGCCCACCAGCGTGGCCGCCCACGGCGACTACGTGTTCGTGGTGGTGAACACCTCGGCCAGCTACAGCGACCCCTCGGGGCGGGTGGATGTGGTGCGGATTGCCGACCGCACGCTGGTGCACAGTTTTGCACTGCCAGGCCAGCCCGATTCCATCGCGCTGTCCGCCGACGGCGCCTACGCGGGCATCGCCATCGAGAATGAACGCGACGAGGATGCCGGCGAAGGCGCGCTGCCGCAAGCCCCGGCCGGAACGATCGCCATCATGGACCTGCAAAGCGCGGACCCGGCCGGCTGGAAGCTGCGCGAAGTCCCGCTCACCTCCGGTTCCCGCACCGAACCGATTGCGCTGCCGCTGCTGGCCGCGGCCGGTCTCGACACCCCGCAAGACCCCGAGCCCGAGTACGTCACGATCAACGAGAAGAACCAGCTGGCGGCAACCCTCCAGGAAAACAACGGCGTGGTGCTGGTGGACCTGGCCTCGGGCGGGATTACCGGCGCCTTCAGCACCGGGACCGTGGACCTGGCGGGGATCGATACCGAAAAGGACGGTGTGCTCGATCCCAGCGGGGAGCTGAAGGGCGTGCCGCGCGAGCCCGATGCCATCGGCTGGATCCAGGACCGCTATCTGGCCACGGCCAATGAGGGCGACTGGAAGGGCGGCAGCCGCGGATTCACGATCTTCGACTCCGCCACCGGCGACGTGGTGTGGGATGCCGGCAATAGCTTCGAGCACCTCGCGCTTTCCCAGGGCTTGTTCCCGGAGCAGCGCGCAGGCAAGAAGGGCGTTGAGCCCGAGGGGCTGGCCATCGCCGAATTCGGCGGCGTGGACTACGGATTCATCGCCGCCGAACGCGGGAACTTCGTGGCCGTGTACGACCTGTCCGAACCATCCAGCCCGCGCTATCTGCAAAGCTTGCCGACCACCAACGGCCCGGAAGGGATCTTGCCGATCCCCGGGCGCAACCTGCTGGCCATCGCCTCGGAAACCGATGAGGGCCAGGTGCGCTCGGCGGTGTCCCTGTACTCCTTCGGCGCCGCCGCGCCGCAGTTCCCGCAGCTGTCCTCGGATGCCGCCGATCCGGTGCCTTTCGGCGCGCTCAGCGGCCTGTCGGCCAACCCGGCCGATGCTTCGCAGCTCTTCGCGGTCAGCGACAACGCGTACCAGCCGCGCATCTACACCCTGGAAACCGGGACCCCGGCCACCGTTGAATCCTCGATGGCGGTCACCTCGGCCAGCGTCGACCTGGATCTGGAAGGCATTGCCGCGCGCGCGGACGGCGGATTCTGGGCCGCCCATGAAGGGGAAACCGGGGCGGACAACCTGCTGGTGCGCATCGACGCGGCCGGTGCGGTGCAGGAAGAAATCGCGCTGCCTGCACTTTCGGGGTTGGGCAAGCACGGGCTGGAAGGCATCGCCGCGACCGGCTCCGGGAAGCAGGAAGAAGTGGTGTTCGCGGTGCAGCGCGAACTGCCCGGCGAGGACGTCGTCCGCCTGGGCAAATACCTCCCGTCCACCGGCGAGTTCAGCTGGTATGGCTACCAGCTGGACCCGGCAGCCGAAGGCGCATGGCATGGCCTGTCGGAAATCACCGCGCTGCCCGATGGCTCCTACGCGGTGATCGAGCGCGATAACCAGGTGGGGCCGGACGCCAAGCACAAGGCGGTCTACCAGTTCCGGCTTCCGCAGGCCCAGGCAGGAGAAGTGCCGCTGGTGCAGAAGAAGCTGGCGGCCGATGTGCTGCCGGTCCTGCAGGAAACCAGCGGCTGGACCCAGGAGAAGCTGGAGGGGCTGGCGGTAGCCGATGGCCAGGTCTACGTGGTGACCGATAACGATGCGGTGGATGAGGCCACCGGCGAGACCGTCTTCGCGAACCTCGGTGCGGTGGAAGAGGTCTTCGAGCTGGCCGGCCAGGCACCAAGCGACGCGCCAGGCGAAGAACAGGGTGAAGACCAGGGCGAAGAGCTAGCCGCGGAACCAACCCGGAACCCCTCGCCGCAGCCGAGCGGGGAATCGCACGATCCTTCGCAGGTCCCGGATCCGACCCGGGAAGCTGGCCAGTCCCAGGCGCCGCAGGCCGCGGATCCAGCCCAGCCGGAAGCCAGCGAACACCTCGCCGATACCGGTGCGAACAGCTTCTGGCTGATTCCGGTGGGCGCGGTGATCGCGCTGCTCGGCGCCGCGGCGGCCCTCAAGACCGCACGGGCCCGGGCGAAGTAGGCCGAGCGGAAGGAACCAGGAAAACAGCGAAGGCGTGGCACCTATGCAGGTGCCACGCCTTCGGTATTGACAGCTAGTTCTTCTTCTGCGAAATCACGACCGCGGCCACGACGGCGATGATCAGCGAGATCACCAGGAACTTGCCGCCATTGCCGGACTTCTTGTCCTGGGCGGCGAGGTTCTTCTGCGCGGCCTGCACAGCGCTCTCCACCGAGGCGCGGGCACGCTTGGCGGCCTTGGAATTCCCGCCGACATTCTCGATCAGGTTGGCGCCGGCCTTGCTGATGGCTTCGGTGTTGACACCGGAGACGGCCTCGTTCCAGCCGCCACGGATTTCCTTCGGCAGCTCTTCCTTGGCAGCCTTGGCGAGTTTCGCCAGCGACTTTTCAACTTGCTTCAAGCTCTTGGCAGTCTTCGACATGTTGTTCCTCTCTGATGGACCTTGAGTCTGGTGGACCTTGAGGTCTCAGCTCCCAGCCTAGCCAGCCGGGGGTGGGCACTCAAGGCCGCGCCGTTGCGCTGACTGCGAACTGGGAATTTACTGGGAGGCTGCGGGCGGGCGCAGCTTGCGAATGCGGGTCCGCAGCGCGCTGAGCAGGCACAGCAGCATCAGTATCGCCGCGATCGAAAGCACCGTGGCAAACCCGGGAGAGGTGGCGTGGCCGGTGTAGCGGTCCACGATGATCCAGCCGATCACCCATAGCGCGCCGGCGTTCAGGTAGATCCCCATGGGATTCTTGAAGCTCACCGCGCTGAGGAACAGCGCCAGGAGCAGCACCGACAGGGCGCAGGCGCCCTTGAACATCAGGGAGCTGGCGTCGGCCCCGGACAGGGCGGCGAAGGCGACAGTTTCGGCCAGCACGATCACCGAAAGCCACCCGGTGAACAGCCCGAAACTGGCGCGGGTAATCCACCGGTCCACTTGCTGCAGGGCAGGGGTCTTGCCGATCATCACCACGATGCGGATCAGCAATGCCAGCAGGAGCAGGCCGAACACCAGCGAAGTGCCGATGCGGTCGCGCTCCAAGAACGCCACCCACAGCGCATTGCACAGCACCGCGCCGAGCACCCAGGGGCGCAGCCGCCGATGGAACCCGGTGCGTTCTTGCGGCAGGCATTGCCAAATCGCATAGAACGCCACTGCGGCCATCAGCCCGAACCAGGGCAGCTGCCCGATGCGCGGCACCGAGGTGACGGTGGCGTCCTGCCCCATCCACCCGCCGGCGAGTGTTTCCAGCCCGGCGGCGGAAAGCACCGCCCACGCCGCCCAGCCCAAGCCGAGCAGGATGATGGCGGCATAACCGCCGGTAACCAGCCTTCTTTTCACGATTCCGAAGGTACCACGCCGCAAGGGTTAAAACCGTTCGCCACGGTTAGAGTGGAGCCATGACAGATCTTTGGGTACGCCGTGCCATTTCCCTGCTCGACGCTGACGCGAACCGCAGCGCCGACACCCACCTGCATCGCTTCGAACTTCCCGCCCACTGGGGGATCGAGCTCTATTTGAAGGATGAGTCGGTGCACCCCACCGGTTCGCTCAAGCACCGGCTGGCACGCTCGCTGATCCTCTACGGGCTGGTCAACGGGAAGATCGGCGAAGGCACCACGCTGGTGGAGGCCTCCAGCGGATCCACGGCCGTTTCCGAAGCGTACTTCGCGCGGATGCTGGGGCTGGACTTCATCGCGGTGGTGCCCAAGTCCACCAGCGGCGAGAAGATCGAGCTGATCGAGTTCTACGGCGGGCGCTGCCACCTGGTGGACGCGGCCGGCCAGGTCGATGAGGCGGCCCGCGCGCTGGCGGCCGAAACCGGCGGCTACTACCTGGACCAGTTCACCTATGCCGAGCGGGCGACGGATTGGCGCGGGAACAATAACATTGCCGAGTCGGTGTACGCGCAGATGGCCGCCGAAACCCACCCGATCCCCAGCTGGATCGTGGTCGGTGCCGGGACCGGCGGCACCAGCGCCACCTTCGGGCGCTATGCGCGCTACAAGCGGCACGAAACCAGGATCTGCGTGGGCGATCCGGAAGGCTCCTCCTTCTACGAGGGATGGCGTACCGGGGACATGGGCTACGCGACGGGGCAGGGATCGCGCATCGAGGGGATCGGCCGGCCCAGCGTGGAACCGAGCTTCGTGCCCGGGGTAATCGACCAGATGGTGCAGGTGCCCGATGCCGCCTCGCTGGCAGCCATGCATTTCCTGCGCGCCAAGACCCGCTACTTTGCCGGCGGCTCCACCGGGACCAACCTCTATGCGGCGTTCGGGATCATCGCCCAGATGCTCGAACGCGGCGAGCAGGGCTCGGTGGTGACGCTGATCTGCGACTCCGGCGAGCGCTACGCGAACACCTATTACAATGAGCAGTGGGTGGCCGAGCAGGGCCTGGACCTGGAGCCCTACGCCGCGCAGCTGGAGCGCTTCATCCAGACCGGGGCCTGGAGCTAGCTGCCACGCAGGGCGGGCATGAGCCCGGCCCGCTTCTTGCGCTGGTGCACCGAGAAGTAGCCCAGGCCCGCTTCGCCGGCCACGAAGCGCCGTTGGGAGCGGGCGGGCAGGTAGATGATGTCGCCGATGGCCAGCTCGATGGATCCGCTGGCGGTATGCAGCACCCCGGAGCCGGCGAAGACGTGCAGCACCACGTCCAGCTCCGGGCCCTGGTGCTCCCCGATTTCCCCGGCCGGGGCCAGCGAGATCACGTTGGCGTCGAGGTCGCGCTGCCCGGGTTCCAGCTTCCAGATCGCTCCGTTGGTTTTTCCGGCGGCCAGCTCGGTGGTATTGGCCATGCGGCGCGGTTCGGGCATCGTCTCTCCTTGAAGTTCTCTGCTGCAGCTTCCAGCCTATCCAATGGCGGGCAGCGCCCCGGTCCACCCGGCGGTGACGCGGTGCGTGCCGAACTGAGCCAGTTGGCCACGCGGCCGCTCATCCTGGCCATGACACTGGGAACGCTGTTCAACGGGGGCACCTTCGCGGCGTTCACCTTCATCGCGCCGGTTGCGGCTATCACCGCCGGCGTGGCCGAGGGATGGGTTTGGGCCGCGCTGGTCCTGTTCGGGCTCGGATCCTTTCTCGGCGTAACCAGCGCAGGGCGGCTATCGGATCGGCGACCGGGCCTGGTGCTCTTCTCCGGAGGACCGCTGCTGCTGGCCGGTTGGGTCGTGTTGGCTTGGACCGCGTCGCATCCCATGGCGCTGCTCTGCCTTGTCTTCATCCAGGGTTTCCTGATTTTCGGCGTCGGCAGCACCGTGATTGCGCGGGTGCTCTACGCGGCCTGGGCATTGGCGGCGGCCGCTCCCTTGGCCATGCTGCTGAGCCGGCGCATGCTGTTGGATACCACGGCTGGCTCCCATCGATGATCCGCCGCGGCGCGCTTCGCCCACAGGCCCCGGGACGCCGGGAAAGAAGGCGCGGTGGACCTGGGTGGACCGGTGCGGGGTAGCCGGCGTTGCCCGGTAGGCAGCGCTCGTTGCGTGCGCCACCTGCCGGTGTGTTGGGAGGAACCTTCGGCAGCGTCAAAAACCCATGACACAAGGTGGCTGGCGCAGTAGGGTGAAGAATAGACCCACTGGAAAATTGTGTGCAGGAGGAATGTTTTGCCTACCGTAGCCGACCACCTGATTGAACAGCTCGATACCCAGGGAGTGCGCCGGATTTACGGCCTTCCGGGGGATTCCCTGAACGGCTTGACCGATTCATTGCGGGAGAACGGGCGGATCGAATGGGTCCACCACCGCCATGAGGAAGCCGCTGCCTTCGCCGCGGCGGCCGAAGCCGGAATCACCGGAGAGCTGACGGTATGCGTCGGCTCTTGCGGTCCGGGGAACCTGCACCTGATCAACGGGCTGTACGACGCGAACCGCTCGCGCGTGCCGGTGCTGGCGATTGCAGCGCACATCCCTATCGAGGAGATCGGTTCCAACTACTTCCAGGAGACCCACCCGGTGGAAGTCTTCCGTGGCTGCTCGGTCTATGCCGAACAGGTTTCCGACCCCAAGCAGATGCCGCGCATGCTGCGCATTGCGATGCGCGAGGCCATCGAGAAGCGCGGCGTGGCAGTACTGGTGATTTCCGGCGATGTCGCGTTGGCTGAGATGGAACGCACGCCCACCCAGGAAATCACCAAGACCAACCCGCGGGTGCTGCCCAATGAAGACGAGCTCGAGCGCACCGCGGAGATCCTCGAAGGCTCGCGCAAGGTCACCATTCTGGCTGGTGCGGGCGTGGCAGGAGCCCATGATGAGGTGATCGCGCTGGCTGGCAAGCTCGGCGCGCCGATCGTGCATGCGATGCGAGGCAAGGAGCATATCGAGTACGACAACCCCTTCGATGTGGGCATGACGGGCCTGCTGGGTTTCGCTTCGGGCGCCAAGGCGATTGCCGAATGCGACGTGCTCCTGATGCTGGGCACCGACTTCCCCTACCAGCAGTTCTACCCGCAGGACGCGACCATCATCCAGGTGGATATCCGCGGCGAGCAGATCGGCAAGCGCACCCGGGTGGACATCCCGCTGGTGGGCACCGTGAAGGACACCGCGGCGGCTCTGGATGCGCTGCTGCCGGTGCAGACCCACCGCAAGCACCTGGAGACAGCGGTGGAGCATTACCGCAAGACCCGTACGAAGCTCGACGAGCTCGCCACGCCCTCCAAGCCGGGTGCTGCAATCCATCCGCAGTATCTGGCCCGGCTGATCGACCAGCACGCAGATGAGGATGCGATTTTCACCGCCGATGTGGGGTCCCCGGTGATTTGGGCAGCCCGCTACCTGACCATGACCGGCAAGCGACGGGTGCTCGGCTCCTTCAACCACGGTTCCATGGCCAACGCACTGTGCCATGCCCTGGGCGCCCAGGCAATTGACCGGCAGCGCCAGGTTATCGCCTTCGCCGGGGACGGCGGATTGGCCATGATGCTCGGTGAGCTGCTGACCGCCACGCAGAACAAGCTGCCGATCAAGATCGTGGTGTTCAACAACTCCTCGCTGAATTTCGTGGAACTGGAAATGAAGGCCGCCGGGTTCGTCACCTACGCCACCGATCTGCACAACCCCGACTTCGGGGCCGTGGCTACCGCCTCGGGGCTCAAGGGCTACCGGGTAGATGATTCGGCGCAGCTTGAAGCCACGGTGCAAGAATTCCTGGCCCATGACGGTCCTGCGCTGCTGGATGTGGTGACCGACCGCCAGGAGATGTCGATGCCACCGGAAATCAAGTTGGAACAAGCCAAGGGATTTGCCTTGTATGCCATACGCACCGTGCTCTCCGGGCGTGGCGACGAGCTGCTGAATCTGGCTAAAACCAATTGGCGGCAATTGTTCTAGTCCTTTTATGCCTATGCTTGTTGCTGGTGCCCTTGGCACCAGCAACACGTTTGTGACATCAAGAAAGTTGGCGCTTTGGCTTCGCAACCTGCCGCTACCCACGCGGCCACCATCGAGGATTTCACCCGCAACCTGGCTGCTGTCAACCAGAAGATCGCCGCGGCGGCGCTGGCTGCCGGCCGCGACGCTGGCTCGGTTCGGCTGCTGCCGGTCACCAAAACCATCGATTTCGAGCGCTTGGCATTGGCCATTGCTGCCGGTGTGGACACGCTGGGGGAAAATAAGGTCCAAGAGGCCCAAGGCAAGTACGAGCACTTCTGCGAGGATTTCCCGCACCTGCGTTATGCGATTATCGGTCCCTTGCAGACCAACAAGGCGAAGTTCGTGGCGAAGTTCGCTGATGAATTCCATGCCTTGGACTCGCTGAAACTGGCACAGACCCTGCAACGCCGTTTGGAGGCAGAGGATCGGACGCTTGAAGTCTTCATCCAGGTCAATACCTCCGGCGAGGAAAGCAAATCAGGCATCGAAGCTGCTGGGGCAGCGGACTTGCTTGGCGGGTTGGCGCCGCTGGATCGGTTGACGCCAGTGGGCTTGATGACCATGGCCGCAAATACCAAGGACGAAGCATCTATCCGTGGCAGCTTTGCGTTGCTGCGCGAAACCCGTGACCAATTGCAGCAGGATGCTCCTGAAAGCTTCCAGCACCTGTCCATGGGCATGAGCGGAGACTACGAGCTGGCCATCGCCGAGGGGGCCACCGTCGTGCGTGTAGGCCAGGGAATCTTCGGTGCCCGCACCTACCCGGCCTAAGACGCTTCTGCGTCGCCACTGAGCTTCGTTGCAAGGGCAGCTGGCAAATCGCCAGCTGCCCTTGCTGCGCGTTCTCCACAGCCGGTCGTGCGTCGGCCAAACTGTGGGTGCCAGGGGCGACACTACATGTAGTGGTGCACACCGTGTACCCCGAACTACATGGAGGGTGCAGAACACGCCGACGAACATCTCACAAGAAGAATTTTTAACCCACAGCGGACTTCTGCCAACCTGTGGACAAAGGTCTCGAGTCCGCGAGAAATCGCGGTTTAAACGGGGGTTAATATCCACAGTTCCTGTGGACGTTGCCGTGGATGAATGACATACTTGTAATACATCATGTTGTGGCCGCTTGACCCGCCAAACACAAGATGTAGTATTGAACCCGTCGGTGCGGCTCGCACCAGAAGCACCTCGAAACAGTGGTTTTGAGGCATCCGAGAGGATGGCTAGGACTTTTCCGAAAATCCGGGATCTTAGCCGAAACAAAGACTTTTTAAAGGGGATCAGGGACATGGCCATCACGGTTTACACGAAGCCTTCCTGCGTTCAGTGCAACGCTACGTACCGCGCGCTGGATAAGAAGGGTGTCGAGTACAACAAGGTAGACATCTCTCAGGATGCGGCAGCCTTGGAGCACGTTCGTGGCTTGGGCTACATGCAGGCACCAGTCGTAATCACCGATGACGATCACTGGTCGGGCTTCCGCCCAGACAAGATCGAGCTGCTGGCTCCAGCCAACTAATCAAGAATTCCATCCGCTAGCTTGTAGTGGAGGCGAAAAGCAATGTCACCTGCAGCGCTTGCCGATAGGCAAAATGCTGAGGCCCAGGAACCGCTGGAACTCACCGATTCGAAACTGATCTATTTTTCATCTGTTTCGGAGAACACCAAGCGTTTCGTGGACAAACTTGAGATGGATGCCGCACGGATTCCGGTCTATGCGACCGAACCGCAGCTGATCTCAACTGCACCATACGTGCTGCTCATACCCACTTATGGCGGAGAGCGTGGCAAGCGCTCGATCATGCCGCAGATCATGAAGTTCCTGCGGCATGAAGCGAACCGCGTGAATCTTCGCGGCGTGATCGGTGCAGGGAACACAAACTTTGGCGAGTACTACTGCATTGCGGCAAAACGCATTGCCGAGAAATGCAACGTACCCGTGCTTTACACATTCGAAATTATGGGAACCTCAGAAGACGTTCTCAACGTCAAAGAAGGGCTTGAAACCTTTTGGACACCAGCGTCGCAGAACCGGCAGCAACGATGAATAGCTCAAAGGAGCTCCCAGCCCAGTTCCAGGGCTTGAGCTACAACGACCTCAACGCCATGCTGAACCTTTACGGACCAGATGGAAAGATCCAGTTTGAGGTGGACCGCTACGCGGCTCGCCAGTACTTCTTGGACCACGTGAACAACAACACCGTGTTCTTCCATGACCTCGATGAGAAGCTTGAATATCTGGTCAAGCACGAGTACTACGAGCGTGAAACCCTCGATCAGTACTCGATGAACTTCATCCGGGATTTGTTCAAGCACGCCTTCGGCAAGAAGTTCCGTTTCGAAACCTTCTTGGGCGCCTTCAAGTTCTACACCTCGTACACGCTGAAGACCTTCGATGGCAAGCGCTACCTGGAACGCTACGAAGACCGCGTATGCATGGTTGCCCTGCACCTGGCACGTGGCGATGAAAAGCTGGCCATGCACCTGGTCGATGAAATCATTGAAGGCCGCTTCCAGCCTGCCACCCCAACCTTCCTGAACGCCGGCAAAGCACAGCGTGGCGAACTCGTCTCCTGCTTCCTGCTGCGCATCGAAGACAACATGGAATCGATTGCCCGCGCAGTCAACTCGTCGCTTCAGCTGTCCAAGCGCGGAGGTGGCGTTGCCCTGTCGCTGACCAACCTGCGTGAGCACGGTGCGCCGATCAAGCAGATCGAGAACCAGTCTTCCGGCGTCATCCCGGTGATGAAGCTTCTTGAAGATTCCTTCTCCTATGCAAACCAGCTCGGTGCACGCCAGGGCGCAGGTGCCGTTTACCTGAACGCACACCACCCGGATATCTACCGCTTCTTGGACACCAAGCGCGAAAACGCTGATGAGAAGATCCGTATCAAGACCCTGTCCTTGGGTGTTGTTATTCCGGATGTCACCTTCGAGCTGGCTCGCAAGAACGAAGACATGTACCTGTTCAGCCCGTACGACGTCGAGCGCGTCTATGGCGTACCGTTCAGCGAAATCTCCGTCACCGAGAAGTACTACGAGATGGTAGACGACGCTCGGATCAAGAAGACGAAGATCAGCGCCCGCGAGTTCTTCCAGACCCTGGCCGAGATCCAGTTCGAGTCCGGTTACCCGTACATCATGTTCGAAGACACCGTGAACAAGGCCAACCCGATTGCCGGCCGCATCACCATGTCGAACCTGTGCTCGGAAATCCTCCAGGTTTCCTCCGCTTCGGAGTTCTCTGACGACCTGAGCTACAAGACCGTCGGCAAGGACATCTCCTGCAACCTCGGTTCGATGAACATCGCCAAGGCCATGGACGGCAAGGATCTGGCTACCTCGGTAGACATCGCCATCCGTGCCCTGAGCGCAGTCTCGGACATGTCCTACATCGCCTCGGTTCCTTCGATTGCTGACGGCAACAGCAAGTCGCACGCCATCGGCCTGGGCCAGATGAACCTGCACGGCTTCCTGGCCCGCGAGCACATCTACTACGGCTCCGAAGAAGGCATCGACTTCACCAATATCTACTTCTACACGATCCTGTTCCATGCACTGACTGCATCGAACAAGATCGCCATGGAGCGCGGCGAGACCTTCGATAACTTCGAGAACTCGAAGTACGCCTCCGGTGAATTCTTCGACAAGTACACCGAGCAGGAATGGGCTCCAGCTACCGAGCGCGTCCGCGAGCTGTTCGATGGCATGCAGATTCCTACCCAGGAAGACTGGAAGGCGCTGAAGGCTTCTGTCATGGAGCACGGCATCTACAACCAGAACTTGCAGGCAGTTCCTCCCACCGGTTCGATCTCGTACATCAACAACTCGACTTCCTCGATCCACCCGGTCGCAGCGAAGATCGAGATCCGCAAGGAAGGTAAGATCGGCCGCGTTTACTACCCGGCTCCTTACATGAACAACGAGAACATCGACTTCTACGAAGACGCTTACGAAATCGGCTACGAGAAGATCATTGACACCTACGCTGCCGCAACCCAGCACGTAGACCAGGGCCTGTCGCTGACCTTGTTCTTCAAGGACACTGTCACCACCCGTGACATCAACAAGGCTCAGATCTACGCATGGCGCAAGGGCATCAAGAGCCTGTACTACATCCGCCTTCGCCAGCTTGCGCTGGAAGGCACCGAGGTTGAAGGCTGCGTTTCCTGCGCACTGTAAGACCTTGATCCATTGACCGGTTAGCCGGGCAATGGCATCACGCAACAGCTGCCGCATGGTTTCGTCCAACGGCAGCTGTTGCATATCAAAACGACCTCAGATCGTGTCAGCGATCTGACAATAACTTGGGGCCTTGCTGTACAGGTGGCGTTCGAAAGAACGGTAGAGTTGTAAGCAAAGTTCTTAATACGATTTAGCTTTTCGATGAGGGGCAATGACCGAGAAGATTCAGCTCACCAACAAGGTTGAGGCAATCAACTGGAACCGTATCCAGGACGACAAGGACGTAGAGGTCTGGAACCGTCTCGTCAATAACTTCTGGCTGCCGGAGAAGGTGCCGCTGTCCAACGACATCCAGTCGTGGGGAACCCTGACCGAAGACGAGAAGCTGCTGACCATGCGCGTCTTCACCGGTCTGACCCTGCTTGATACCTTGCAGGGCACCGTTGGCGCTGTTTCGCTGATTCCAGATGCGATCACCCCACACGAAGAAGCCGTGTACACCAACATTGCCTTCATGGAATCGGTACACGCAAAGAGCTACTCCTCGATCTTCTCGACCTTGGCATCGACCAAGGAAATCGACGAAGCCTTCCGCTGGTCCACTGAAAATGTGAACCTGCAGAAGAAGGCTCAGATCATTGAGAGCTACTACCACGGCGAAGATCCACTGAAGCGCAAGATTGCTTCGACCCTGCTCGAATCGTTCTTGTTCTACTCGGGCTTCTACCTGCCAATGCACTGGTCCTCGCATGCGAAGCTGACCAACACTGCAGACCTGATCCGCCTGATCATCCGCGACGAAGCTGTTCACGGTTACTACATCGGATACAAGTTCCAGAA
The DNA here is from genome assembly GCF_044743255.1 of Glutamicibacter sp. NPDC087673. Classification (NCBI taxonomy): domain Bacteria; kingdom Bacillati; phylum Actinomycetota; class Actinomycetes; order Micrococcales; family Micrococcaceae; genus Glutamicibacter; species Glutamicibacter sp. NPDC087673. The sequence continues at coordinate 419,667 of NZ_JBIUWB010000003.1, read as the reverse complement.
GGGTCTGGAAAACGAGACCGAGGAGCGCAAGCAGGAGCTGAAGGACTACACCTTCGAGCTGATGTATGAACTGTACGAAAATGAAGTCCAGTACACCCACGATCTCTATGATCCGGTAGGCCTGTCCGAGGACGTCAAGAAGTTCTTGCACTACAACGCCAACAAGGCGCTGATGAACCTGGGCTATGAGGCAATGTTCCCGTCGACCGTGACCGACGTGTCGCCAGCGATTTTGGCTGCGTTGAGCCCGAACGCTGATGAGAACCACGACTTCTTCTCCGGCTCCGGTTCGTCGTACGTGATCGGCAAGGCAGTGAACACCGAAGACGAAGACTGGGATTTCTAATCTAGAAAATCTTCAGCCTAATTGGTGATGGCCAGCAGGCCTGGACTCATGCAGAGTCCGGGCCTGCTGGCATTTAAGCTGTTCCGAAGTTGACGTATCCGGCTGGGCTAACGGTACGTCAGCGGTGGACCGAGCATGAACTTGGGGCGCCTGTGGTGTTGGAACGGCCATTGGTAACTACGTGCGAACCCGGTGCGTGGACAAATGTCCCGTTTGCGCGGTGAGCAGCGGTTATGAAATCTGGAACTCGTTCTCGCAGTATCCCCATCGAGACAAGGACAACCGCCAGATCGCGGGGAATTATGGCTTGGGCGGAAGCAACCTGGCCCGCAACCGCAGATGAACGCGAACTGGCGAGATTTCGCAGGTATCGTGAGCAACAGGGTTTGACTAGCATCCACGCGAGTTCAGCCTCTTACAGCAAAAACTCCTTCGGCCACAAAAGCAGAAGAGAGCGACCTCAGCACGGCGGCCGAATAATCAGATCGCTGCATCATTATGGTTCTCTGCCAAAGCAAGAATGGGGGTCCAAATGCCTAGCTTGCCAGGCAAACTGGAGCGACTGAAACACCAATTATCGGGGCTTGGCGAGGTCTTTATTGTGCCTCCTGCTGAAGATGGATACGTATTCTTGCGGTATGCCGACTCAAAAGAGCTATACGCATTCGACTGCACTTTCGAAGAAGTGCTCAATCACGCGGTTCAATCTGGTGGCGAAGAGTTCTGGCCTCAAATGGAACCATTTGAAGCTCAAGTGGCGCTCTTCGCGGTGCACGTTATGGAAACGATCGAGACTGCGCCGGACAAGGCACGTATTTTGAGCTTTGGAGGCAGTGGTCTTGAGACAGTGAAGGGTAAGCTGCCTGCGGCAGCGATTCGCGAAAACGAGTAACTTGAGTAGGCGTAATAGCAATCTCGGTATGCTTCCACAGAAGCATGCGTCGCCGTTGCCCTATTCGAAAGGACCGATCTCACATACGGGTCCGAAATTTTGCGCCTTCGCCGACGGCTCAGCCAAGCTGGGGTCTGAAGACCGCGAGATGGACTCCAATCCGGAGCCGCAGAGGTGTTCGCTGTTGATGTGAACCGTGAACTTAAAGTGGGACTGCCTGCTGACCCGGCAGAGCGATACGCCAGTATTATTCGAGCGTCGAAAGATGCGGATCCGCAACCAATGTGAGTTACCTAGCCCATTGAATTGGAAATTCATGGGATGCGACCACTCCGGCTATAGCCCAGCTTCGGTGGGTCCATAGTCATGCACAGCGGCGCACTCAACGCTCGGAGATAAATAGTAGATACTTAGACAGTACAGGTAGCTATAAATGCGGGGGAGTCAATGTGCAGATCGAATTCACTTCGGATGAACAGCGTTCATTGGATGACCAGCAGATTCAGCGGATTCGACGCAAGTCGATTTCCGTCCTCGCTGCGGGACAAATTCTTGGAGGTCTAGGCGGTGGCGCAACCCTGACTTTGGGGTCGCTGCTGATCGTAAGCATTTCCGGACTCGATGCATTGGCTGGCATGGCCGCGACCATGAATACTTTAGGTGCTGCCATCATGGCGTTGCCTTTGGCATTGCTTGCCCAGAAGTTCGGCCGGCGTATTTCGCTGTCGACCGGCGCATTGCTGGCAGCCAGCGGTGTTGTCGTCATCATGGCCGCAGCTTTTCTGAAATACTGGCCGTTGCTGCTGCTTGGAATGCTGGTTCTGGGAACAGGTTCGGCAATGAACCTCCAATCTCGATTCGCTGCCACCGACTTGTCCACCACGGCTACACGAGGCCGTGACCTTTCCCTGGTTGTGTGGTCAACAACTGCGGGTGCAGTCATCGGCCCGAATTTATTTGAACCTGGAGAAGAGCTAGCGCAGTTCATTAGCCTTCCACCGTTTACCGGCGGCTTTCTTATTGCGATGTGCGCCCAGCTGGTAGGGGTTCTTGTTTATTGGCTGGGCTTGCGTCCCGATCCGTTGCAGATCGCACAGCGTCAGGCGGCTGCCCAAGCGAGCGAGGTTCAGCTTCGCCGCCGCGGCTGGAGCATCCTAAGAAACACTCCTGGTGCCAGGCATGCCGTGCTTACCGTCGCCTTGACTCATCTTTATATGGTGTCCATGATGTCGATGACTCCAATTCACATGCAGCATCAAGGGGCAAGCCTCACGCTCATCGGGATCACCATTTCGGTCCATGTTGCGGGGATGTATGCGCTCTCACCAGTCTTTGGCTGGCTCACAGATATGCTAGGTCCACGAACGGTCATCTTTACCGGGCAGGCGTTGCTAGTTACCGCAAGCATCTTGGTATGGAGCAATGCAGAGAACCATACCGTGACAACTTTGGCGTTGCTTAGTCTAGGCCTCGGTTGGTCGGCGTCGACGGTTGCAGGCGCAACGATGATTACTGGATCAGTTGGCCTTGCTGAACGTCCGAAGTTGCAGGGCACGTCGGACCTCTGCATGAATCTGGCTGGTGTGCTTGGCGGTCTCACCGCTGGCCCAATTTTGGCAGCTGTAGGGTTCCGCGGACTGGCCGTGGTGCTGTTGATTTTTGCGATGTTCATGATCGCTGTGAATATGAAGTCTAATAGCGCTGGAACTGTTCACCAGTAGGCTGCAAATCCAATTCGGTAATAGGCACTTCAAATGAAGGAGAGCATATTCATGGCAGGCAGAAGGCAGTGAATCAAAGTTGGGGGAGGGCCGGCTGGAATGGCCGCCGGTTTAATGCTTGCTCGCAGCGGTGTGCCAGTAGCGGTTTATGGCAAGCACGGTGAGTTCCTCAGGGACTTTCGCGGTGGCACCATCTGTCCGTCAACTTTGCACGTGCTCTATGAACTGGGACTGGTGGGTGAATTCGAAGAATCGGGTTCAGCAAAGTTACCCAGGCAAGTAGTCGGACTCCAACGGATCGCCGGTAACCGTTCCTAACCTGACGCGAATGCAGCTCCCTTTTCAATTCATTGCCGTGGCGCCACAGTGGAATTTCCGCAATCTACTAGCCGTGCAGTCGATAGTCGAATTCCGAGCCGAATTCCAGCTGCCGATGCCGATAGCTGCAGCTTTCCTCTTGCCCCCGAAACAAACGGCACTGCCAGGTAGATTGCTTGGCGTTGGGGTTCTTCGGGAACGTCCTCCGGTCGAAGCCTGCAGCTAAGAACCGGTTAAAAGCAACAAAGGTGCAGTTCCAACCTTGCGGGGAACTACACCTTTGAAGAAAGTCTCTTAGCGAGCCTGGATGTTGGTTGCCTGTGGGCCCTTTGGACCAGCTTCCAGGGTGTACTCAACAGTCTGGCCCTCTTCGAGGCTACGGAAACCGAAGCTCTGGATTGCGCTGTAGTGTGCGAAGACGTCAGCCGATCCATCCGAAGGAGCGATGAAGCCGAAGCCCTTTTCAGCGTTGAACCATTTCACGGTGCCAGTGGCCATAGTGTTATATCCTTATTTATTGATTGGCCACGATGTGGCCTGGTTGCCGATCCGAAGTTCCGAATCGGAAAATTTAGGGGTTACCTCGCGCAGAGCTGCCGAGAACGATTCGCCTGCCGTCGATACGGAGAATCGAATACTGATTTTGCCGGTATCGGCCAAAACGGGGGTCGCTGCACTTGCTTAAACATCGTCGGATTCCAGGCTGCTAACGGGTAATGACCCCACGCTAGCGGAGTAGAACAAGGAATCCACAGAAAAGTGACGTACGGAGTCGTCGAGATGTTTTATCTGCAGTGAAGAAGAGAAGATGAAGAATTCGTTTCGATAGGAGCTCATTCGATCTGAAGATCGATGAACCGATTTGTAAAGCACAGACGATTTGTTGGCTGTGCTACAAATCCTACTGCTAACAATTACTGGCGGGGACTCACACCTGCAACCGTTGAGGTAACAAATCAAGCGTACCATTGATCGCTGGTTCGTGGGGCGTGATGCGTGATACTTGGGCGTTTTGGCAATGCAAATCGTTGAATCGATATTCGTCATTTGCCCGTTGACTAGTGTTTTAGTAAATATTATTTTCTGGAAAAATGATGCGGGCTATTTTCATGCTCACCCTGCGGCCTTGGCTCTACCCCGTTTGGGCCGGTACCTGAAGGGGTAGAGCCAGCAGTTACAGACGCGCTTGCGCCTGGGCCTTAGCTAGCTGATTTCCGAGCAGATCCGCATTTATGGCTGCTCCTGCGATCGTTCCGGCTGCGGCTGCTGCCATGACCATCGCGCCTAGGTTGCTGGCATTCCCTGCCGCATAAACCCCTGGCAGGGCTGTGGCACCCATTTCATTGACCTGGATGAAGGTGCCAAGCGGGTGCTCGGCAAGCTGTCCGCCGAGCTTGAGATAGAGCGAGGCTTGTGCGTTCATTCGGCTTGCAACTACCAGAGCTTGAGCGCTGATCTTCTGGCCGTCTGCCAGCGTGACTGAATCCAGAGTCCCCTGGGTGTCGAAATCGATTGCTTTCACTGGCTGCTCAACCACCGGTATTCCCAATGCGGCAAGTGTCGCGCGATTTTCATCGTTCAATGCATCCGGGGTGTGGTTGACGAAGGTGATCTTCGAGCTGAGCTGGCTGAACATCATTGCTTGGTGCGTGCTCATGGGGCCGATTCCGAGTACCAGGATCTCCTGGTCACGCACTTCCCAGCCGTGGCAGTATGCGCAATGGATCGCGGTATCACCCCATGCTTGGGCCAGCCCCGGAATCGACGGCAAATCATCAATGAGGCCCGTTGCCAGCACGATTCGTTCGGCGCTAAAGGTATTCCCTGCAGCTGAGACGTTGAATCCGGTGTCCAGCGAACCGGTGAGGTTCTCCACCTCGCCTTCGATGATCCGCGCGCCATAGCTAATCGCTTCCTGCCGTCCGCGGGCCAGGAGGTCCAGCGGGTTAATGCCTTCGTTTCCCAGAACGTTGTGGGCATGCTGCGCTGCCGCGTTCCGCGGATTTCCCTCGTCGATGACCAGGACAGTGCGCCGTGAGCGGCCCAATGCGACTGCGGCCGCGAGCCCGGCACTGCCGCCGCCGATAATGATCGCTTCGAAATGTTCCATGATTCCTCTCCCTGCTATTTGTGATGTTGTGTCCACGGTATCGACGTTTTGCGCTGTGGGGTGTACCGTTTTGCGCATGACGCAAGAATTCGAAGTTGACCAAGTTATCCGCCAGCGCATAAGAACGTTGCGGCAGAACCTCGGCTGGTCGTTGGAATCGTTGGCGAGCAAGGCTTCCCTGAGCGTTTCCACGCTCAGCAGGATTGAAACGGGAGGCCGGCGTATTGCTCTTGACCAGCTGGTTCCAATAGCCAAGGCACTGAATACCAGCTTGGATGAGCTCGTATCGACCTCTGAAGCCGAGATTATTATCCGCCCGGAGCCGATTTCGATGCCCGGGATAACCATGTGGAAGCTGTCCACCGATGACGCAGTTAACGGGGTGAATGTGTCGAAAATGCGTTTCGACCCTTCGCAGGCGCCTGCTCCCACCGAGCTGCGTATTCATCCGGGCAAGGAATGGTTCACAGTGCTCCTCGGAGAAATCCAGCTAAAGCTAGGAGATCGCACCTATCACGTGAAGGCGGGGCAATCTGCGCAGTTCGACACAATGACTCCTCATGCCCTGTGGGCGGTCAATGGCATTGCCGAGGTGCTCGGAATCATGGATAATGCAGGCCAACGAGCCCATGAGCACGACACAGCCAGCTAGTTTAGTGATTCCAATTACTCTTGGATAACCTGAGGGCAGAGTATTGAACACTGCGATGCCAGGAGGGCAACGATGACGCACCAGCTCAACGAGGAGCTTGAACAGGTCCTAGCTGATGGCGATTTCTATTTCGAAGCACTCGGTGAAGGCCGCTATCGCTCGTCGTGGCATTCCCAAGGTGCGTGGAATCCCCATGAGCAGCACATGGGTCCCGCCTCTGGAATCTTGGCCTACGCCTTGGAAAATTTCCAGCCTCGTGAAGACATGCGCATCGCACGGATCAGCTATGAGATCCATGGCCTTATTCACGCCGGAGAATTCGAGATCTCAACGCGAATGGTCCGTCCCGGCCGGACGATCGAGTTGATCGAGGCCGAAATGACGGCCAAGGGCCGCACCAGCATCGTTGCGCGCGCGTGGCGGGTGATTACGGGTGACACCAGTGCTGTTGCAGGGGTTGAAGACAAGGAAATCCCAGGCCCAGAGGCCTGCGCGGTGCGCGAAATCAGTGAGCAGTGGCCCGGCGGCTACATCAAATCCATCGAGATGCGCGCCAATGATGAGCTGCGGCCGGGTCGAGGTTTTGCGTGGCTGCGTACTCCTTATGACCTCGTCGACACAGGAGACGCCACAGCGTTGTCCAGCTTGGTGGGAATGATCGACACGGCAAACGGTGTGGTGCCGCGCGTGGATCCGGGTGAAGGAACCTGGATCTACCCGAACGTGGATCTGCAGATCCACATGTACCGCAAGCCCGAGGGCAAGTGGCTGGGCCTGGATGTCCAGCAGAGCTTCGGCACAGACGGCATCGGCCTGACCTCAACGGTATTGCACGATGAAGCAGGCCCTTTCGGCCGTGCTGAACAGATCCTGACGGTCCGTTCGCGCTAGCTCGATGCGCCGGTTGAAAGCTTGGCCAGCAGCTTCTTGAGCTCTGGCTTGGACTTCAGCGTGAACTGGCGCTGGCGGTACTGTTCCCGGTCTGCACCGTGGGCCCGGAAAAGTGCATAGCCGCGCTTGACCAAGAACAGGACCGGTTTCCGGCGCTGTGCTACATCGCGCACGAACCGTCGAAGAGCAGTTACCAATGCAGGTTCGTCGACGTAATACGCTTGGACGTTAATGCCCTTGGCGCGCAGCGGCTCAAGGATTTCGTAGAGGAAGATGCCTTCGGCGACAATCGGCCCGTCTGCGCAAGCGATTTCACGATGCCCGTTGTAGCTCGAGGTCGTGATCGAGTAGTTGGGGACCAGAGTGGTACCGTGGTGGAGCAAATCATCGATAGCCTGCAGTGCGGCTTCCTGATTCCAGGTAGCCGAATTGTCCCAATCGATTTCGCCGTAACCGGTACGGGGGAAATCAACGGGATTCCCATCTTCGCTGATCTGGCGGTAGAACTCGTCCAGTGGCAGGTGGGGTCGGCCGAATTTCGACGCGAGATAGGACTTGCCGGAGCCGGACGGTCCGCCGATCAGGATGACAGGGGTAGAAGAATTTGGCACGCCTTTTATTATGGCCCAGAAACCTCGGCCATCGGCAATCGGATGCTGTGACATCTACTCCGCCTGGAGCGAATTGCTGAATTAGACTCAGATTTATGAGTTTGTGGAACCCCCAGTCAGATGCGCCGTTATCTGTGGAAATCGAAAATCCTAGCGGAGACCCGGCTGCTGACCTAGAACGTGGAGTGCAACTGCTGCGCAGCGTCCAATCTGGCGAAAGCGGCGCGCTGCTACGGCTCTATCGTCCGGACCCGACCCTGGCCTTCGGCCAGCGCGATGTGCGGCTAGAGGGCTATGAGGCGGCTCGTGACGTAGCGCAGCAGCAAGGCTTTGCTCCTTTGGTGCGCAAAGCTGGAGGCCGGGCCGCCGCGTATCACCGGGGTACATTGATCGTTGATCATATTGAGCCCGAAGCCGAGGCGGTGATGCGCCAGCAGAATCGCTTCGAGGTCTTCGCGCGGGTGTATGCCAACGCTTTCCAGCGCCTTGGCGTGAATGCGCAAGTCGGGCCAATCCCGGGGGAGTATTGCCCGGGAGATCATTCGGTGCGTGGCTTCCCTGATGGGAAATCGCCGCGCAACTATCCAGTGAAGCTGGTAGGCACAGCTCAGCGTGTGGTTTCCGGGGCATGGCTGTTCTCTTCGGTCTTTGTTGTCGAGGATTCCGCGCCATTGCGGCAAGTCCTCGATGGGGTCTACCAAGCAATGGGCATTCCAATGGATCCCACGACGGTAGGCGCGGCTAATGATCTGCTCGCCGCTGTCACCACCGAAGCATTTATTTCAGCGCTGCTCGACGAATATAGCGAGCACGCCACGCTGCAAGGCATCTAGCACAGCTTAAAAAAGAATCGGCACCCGATGCGGGTGCCGATTTTGGTTCGCGGCCGGATCTAGGCGCCGACTCGCTCAACAACCTCGTCAATGCGCGGGTTGGTGGCTGCGGTGCCGTCCGGGAAGATCAGGGTTGGCACGGTTTGGTTGCCGTTGTTGAACGCCTCGACGATCTCTGCGGTGCCTTCGACTTCTTCGATATTCACCTCGGTGTATGCGATACCCTTCTGATCCATCAGGCGCTTGAGGTTGCGGCAGTAGCCGCACCAGCTGGTGGTGAACATGGTGACTCCGCCGGCAGCGGGAACGTACTGGTCAAGGTTCAATTCGTTGCTCATACATGGTGTAACGGCAATGATGTTTACTTTGTTCCCGGAGGGGTAGAAAAAGTTCGCTGGATTCTTTTGCTCCGCTCGCTAGACTGGGGAGCAGATTTTCCTTGATGCCGGTTCTAAGGGGTAGGCGATGTGCGGACGGTATGTGATGGCCAAAGCCATCGGCGATCTGGTGGCAGAGGCCGAGGCGGAAGCGGATGCCAATCTGGAACTGCGCCAGTCCTGGAACGTTGCTCCGACTACCGACGTGCCGGTTGTGCTCGAGCGGCTGATCGACGATGAGCTGCACCGCCAGATCCATGTAGCACGGTGGGGGCTGGTGCCAGGATGGGCCAAGGAGCTGGCGGTCGGGGTGCGCGCCTTCAATGCGCGCAGCGAGACGGCCAGCACCAAGCCGACCTTCCGTTCGGCGGTGAAGAAGCGCCGTGCCGTCGTCCCGGTGGAAGGGTATTACGAATGGAAAAAGGAAGGCAGCAAAAAGCGCCCCTTCTACGTGCATCGCGAGGATGGAAAGCTGATCTTCTTCGCCGGCCTCTACGAATGGTGGAAGGACCAGGACGGGTCCTGGATTCTTTCCACCTCGATCATGACCATGGATTCACCTTCGGCGGAAGAGCCCGGGGTGCTCGGCGAACTTGCGGGCCTGCATGATCGCCTGCCCATTCCGTTGGGCAAGGAGATGATGGGCCGGTGGATGAACCCTGCCGAGGAAGACGGTGAAGGGCTGATCGAGCAGATTCGCGCCGAAGCTTTCGATGTGGCTTCCCAATGGACCATGCATGAGGTCGATACCGCTGTTGGCAATGTGCGCAATAATTCGCCGGAGCTGATTGCGGCGCACAACAACTCGCTGTTTTAGCCGCGGATGGCTGAGCCGCTGGGCTTGGACCCGAGCCGGAACCCCAGGTAGCTGCTGGCCAGCAGGGTTCCTGCCACAAGTCCCAGCTCGCCCATGACGTGGGCTGCGCTGTCAGGAACGAATGCTGCTTCGCTCAGCGGGGCATAGGCGAACCAGCCGAAGGTTCGAACCTGGTTGTAGTCCCATAGCAGTGCTCCGATGCCACCTGCTGCCAGCAGCAGCCCGGCGATCAGGAACCAGGCCTTGAACCGAGCGAGCTGGCGAAGCGATAAGCCGCCGGCAACCCCCAGCGCGCCAACGCCGAGCAAAGCCAGCACCCAACCGAAAATTTCGGCGGGACCCGGGCCGAAGTAGATTTCAGAGTCTTCGACCAGCGGTACATAGGATCCAGAGTAGAAAACTACTTCTTGCTGACTGTCCCACCACAGCACGACGATGCCGACGATGATGAATACTGCTGCGCCCAGGAATAAGGCAGTGGCGGACTTGTAGCGTTTATCTGAAGGCATGTATTTAATCTTGCCATCACCAGATGTTTTGCGCATCAACTTTAAACACGAGCGGCAGCCGGCTCTAAAGGCCTGCTGCCGCTCGATGCGTGGTGCTTAGTGACCGCGCTTGATCCATTCATCCAGGTTCGGCGCTTCTGCACCGATGGAGGTGGCATCGCCGTGGCCGGTATTGACCACGGTTTCAGCTGGCAGGACCAGCAGCTTGGTGCGGATCGACTCGACGATCGTCTCGAAGCTGGAGTAGCTGCGACCGGTAGCCCCCGGGCCGCCGTTGAACAGGGTGTCACCGCTGAACAGTACACCGAGGTCTTCGGCGTAGAAGCAGGTTGAGCCCGGAGAGTGCCCTGGGGTGTGCAGGGCGGTCAGCGTGGTGCCGGCGATGGTGAATGAATCGCCTTCGCTGATTTCTGCGTCCACATCGCGCTCGGGGTAGACAGCTTCCCAGAGCATGCGGTCTTCCGGGTTCAAGAACAGCGGTGCATCCACGGCGTCGGCGAATTCTCCAGCCGCGCGGATGTGGTCATCGTGCCCGTGGGTAAGCAGCACGGCCATGACTTCTCGATCGCCCACAGCTTCGCGGATCTTGGCTACATCATGTGCCGGGTCGATGACCATCACCTCGGAATCATCGCCGACGATCCAGACGTTGTTATCGACATCCCACGTCCCGCCATCCAGGGAGAAGGTGCCGGAAGTGACGACGTTCTCGATGCGGGCGGCCACTAGAGCTCCACCACCGAACGAAGCACGGTGCCTTCATGCATCTTGGTGAACGCGTCTTCGATTTCATCGATCGTGATGCGTTCGGTGACAAAGGCATCCAGATCCAGGCGGCCGAGCTTGTACTGCTCGACGAGCATCGGGAAGTCGTGGCTCGGCAGGCAGTCGCCGTACCACGAGCTCTTCAGCGAGCCGCCGCGGCCGAAGACATCGAGCAGCGGCAGCTCGAGCTTCATCTCCGGAGTTGGCACGCCTACCAATACGACGCGGCCAGCAAGATCGCGGGCGTAGAAGGCCTGCTTGTAGGTTTCCGGGCGGCCCACCGCGTCGATGACGACGTCGGCGCCGAAGCCGCCGGTCAGCGCCTGGATGGCTTCCACGGCGTCGACCTTGGAGGAATCCACGGTGTGGGTGGCACCGAACTTCTTGGCGCCTTCCAGCTTGTCCGGGTTCACGTCCACCGCGATGATGGTGGTTGCGCCGGCCAGCTGCGCGCCGGCGATGGCAGCAGCGCCCACGCCACCGCAACCGATCACTGCGACGGACTCGCCGCGCTTGATCTCGCCGGTATTGATCGCTGCCCCGATGCCGGCCATGACACCGCAACCGAGCAGGCCTACTGCGGCCGGGTCGGCTTCTTCATCCACGATGGTGCACTGGCCGGAGTGGACCAGGGTCTTTTCGGCGAAGGATCCGATGCCCAGCGCTGGGGAAAGCTCGGTGCCATCTTCCAGGGTCATCTTCTGGGTGGCATTGAAGGTGTTGAAGCAGTACTTCGGCTCGCCCTTGGCGCAAGCGCGGCACTGGCCGCAGACTGCACGCCAGTTCAGGATCACGCGGTCGCCGACCTTGACGTTGGTGACGTTCTCGCCGATCTGGCTGACTACTGCGGTGGACTCGTGGCCCAGCAGGTACGGGTACTCGTCGCCGATTCCGCCGAGCTTATAGTGCAGGTCGGTGTGGCAGACACCGGTGGTGAGCACATCGACAACTACTTCTCCGGGACCCGGATCCGGAACGATGATGTCTACGACCTCTACGGGTGCGTCCTTGACGCGGGAAATAACGGCTTTGACCTTATGGGACATGGGATTTAGCTCCTGGAACGATTGGCTAGTGCTCTCTCGATGCTATCGGTGTCTCAGGTGCTAATCGAGCATTCGAGACACAATGACGCAGGCAGTTTCGCGCAGAGCCAATTTGTGCAGGTCGATCACGGGTTGCCCCCGGAATGGATGTGACGGGGCAGGAGTGCTGCATCCAGCTCAAACACCGCTGAGCAGAAGGACAGCGCCTAGGCCGGAACCCAGTGCTCGCGCGGCATTGGCCCTGATCCACCGTGGCTCATATTTCGCCCAAGCCAACGAATTCTGCTCCAGTCGCCGATTGAGCGGAACATTGACCCCGATAGTGAGCAGGGCACCGCTAAGCACCAGTGCCGCTCCGATCGATATGCGGATATTCTCGTGGATGATGGAGAGGGCAAGGCATCCGGTGCTGGCGAGCAAGCCGAGGAAGAACAAGCTCAGGAATGGGGGCCGTTGGGCGTATCTGTTCACGTGGACCATGAACGTGCTTGCGGAGCGATCATCCATTCGCGCTAGCGCAGGGAAGACCACGAGGGTGAAGGAAACGTAGAATCCGGCAATGATCAAGCCGGTGGCAATTGTCAGCAGCGGCAGGAAAATAGTAAGCAACGGCAGGTTCATGATTTCATTCAACAGATGTTGGGCAGGATTTTGAATGCTCAAGGCTCGACAATGCATACGCAATCGTCCAGAGTGGTGGCGTGAGACCCGATGCATTTTTCCCTTCTGGCCCACGGGCTCGTGAAGCCTTCATTCTCCGCATGTGCATGGAGGGCCAGTGGAGTGTTGCTGTTCGCGATCATTGCCCGCTGACGATTTTGGCGGTGCGCTCGGGATCCTGCAGGGTGCAACGAGGACAAAAGTCCGTGGTGGCGCGGCAAGGGGAACTGGTCGTCATTTGCGGATCAGCCTCCTATGAGGTTCGCTCGGCCAGCGCCCAGACTCTTCCGGCCGCGGCGCCTGGCAACTATGCCATTGCCCCGGGCCAGCAATGCCTGGGGCCATCGGGCCGAGCCATGGTCCAAGAGTTGCGCCATGGGGTGCGTGCATGGGGCAATTCGCCTAATGGCCCCGACCAGCTACTGGTTGGCACCTTCACTACGACCAGCGCTGTCGCTGATCTTGTCTGCGAGGGTACCGATCTGGCAGTTATCGATGACGACGCGGCGTGGCGATGGGCTGAACTGCTGGCGACTGAAGCCGAAAATGCGGGTCCCGCCCAGCAGGTGGTATTGGACCGGCTGCTGGATATTCTGGCGATCTGCGCCTTGCAGCACTTGCCGGGAACCAGGGTGCTTCGCTCGGCGGCGCCAGGCATTGGGGTGGCGGTGGGGGCGATGTGGGCGCAACCAGCTAGAGCGTGGAGCGTGGAGGGGCTGGCCAGAACAGCTGCGATGTCCCGTTCGGCTTTTTCGCCAGCCTTCCGGCAGGCCATGGGCACCGCGCCCATGGGGTACCTCACCAAATTGCGTCTGGCATTGGCTCATGATGCGCTGCTCGCCAGCGATACACCGCTGTCGCAGATTGCCCGTGATGTCGGATATTCTTCACCCTTTGCGCTCAGCGCTGCCTTTCGCAGGGCTTATTCAACCAGTCCGTCGGCGCTGAGATCCGCTGCACTTGGCTAACCCAAACTGTCGGTCGCGCTGACTAGTGTAACTGTCATTCGAACACGTGTTCGAATAGAATGGTTCTACTAAGTAAGGAGTGCACACGTGGGGATGTTCACCGAGTCGATCGAGGTTGCTCGTGCAGCTGATGGAATGCCGTTGCGCGTGAGCTGGCAAGGGCAGGACTATCGCTTGGTGGCCGAGCCTCAGCGCTGGTTCGAACGCCGCAAATGGTGGGATGAAAACCTGCGGATTCCTCGCGGCGCCGGTGCGGGGATTGCCGACTATGAGATGTGGCGCCTGCAACTGGTCGCGGTGCGCGGATCCCGGCAAGTGCACAGCGTTGATGTGAGTTTTGATGCGCAAACCGAACGGTGGCGTCTGGTGCGTGTGCATGAGTCGCTGGCCCGCAGCGCCTAATTCCCCTGCAGGGGAACATATACTCGAAGGACCTCCATGAGCTTCACCCACCTGAACGTCAGTTCTTCCTATAGCGCCCACTACGGAGTCTCGCACCCAAAGCAGCTGGCCCAAGCGGCCAAAGCGCAGGGTGCCCAGATGCTCGCGCTGACTGACCGGGATGGGCTCTATGGAACGGTCAAGCATGTGGCGGCCTGCATGGCAGAAGGGCTGCACCCGATTCTCGGGGTGAACCTTGCCGTGCTCGATAACCACGGAGAAACCCAAGGGCGGATTGTCCTGCTGGCCCGTGGACGTTGCAACGGTGCCGGATATGCGGCGCTGTGCCGAGCCATCACCCTCGCGCACAGCACTGCGCACGGGGTTCCGGGGCTGAGAACCGAGCAGCTGGCACACCTGGGTGCTGCCGGAAACCTGATGATCCTGCTCGGCGGCGAATCAGACGTGGCCCGCGCAATCCTCAAGGGAAGCTACGCCCAAGCCCGGGCACTGCTTGCCAGCTGGAAGAAGCGGCTGGGAAAGATGCTGCGAGTGGAAATCACCACGCACCTCTCCAGCCCTGGATCGCGCTACAGCCTCGGTGAAGCAGCCCGCTTGCTGCGTTACGCCCAGGAGCGGGGGATCAGGGCCGTGCTCACCAACGCCGTGCGCTACGTGGACCCCGATGGAGCGGTTACCGCAGACATCCTGGACTCAGCGCGCGCCCTGCATAGCCTGAAGAACCTGGACTCCTGCCAACCCAATGGCCAAGGGTGGCTGAAAACCCCGCCCCAGATGCGCCAGCTGGCCAAGGAGATCGGCCAAGCCACAGAAAGGAGCTGGGCGCAGCAGCTTTTGCGGGAAACTGAAGCGCTCGCCGAATGGGCAGCGGCGGACCCGGTAGCCGATCTTGGATGGAAGCAGCCGGTGATCCCCGAAGCGAAGATCATCGGCCTGCACCGTCCGGCCATGCAAGAACTCACCGAGCGAGTCCATGCAGCGGTGCCTGGGCTCTTGCCGCACGCCAATCCCAGCCTCATTGAAAGACAGCTGGCTCTGGAACTCGGGGTGATCGACCGCCTGGACTTCGCCGGATACTTCCTGACCGTCGCCGAAACCGTCAAGCTGATCACCGGCATGGGAATCCGCGTGGCCGCCCGCGGCTCCGGCGCTTCCTCGCTGGTGAACTACCTGCTGGGCATCAGCCAGGTGAACCCGCTGGCCCACGATCTGGTGTTCGAACGCTTCCTCTCCGATACCCGCACCACCCTGCCGGATATCGACATCGACGTGGAATCCGCACGCCGCCACGAGATCTACCGCGAGATCTTCTCCAGCTTCGGGGAAGAGCGCGTCAGCCTGATGAGCATGCAGAACGCCTACCGTGCGCGCGGCGCGGTCCGTGATGCAGGAGCCGCCCTCGGGGTAGAGCAGGAGCAGGTGGATGAGATCGCGAAGCAGCTCTGGCGCTTCTCCGCATCCTCTTTCCGCGAAGCGCTCACCGAAAAGCCGGAGCTGGCCGCATTGGCAGAACGCATTACCGATGACACCCAGCTCGATATCCTCATCGACGCTACCGAGCGCCTGGACCGGCTGCCCCGGCATATCTCCATGCACCCCTGCGGGGTGATCCTCTCCGACGCGAGCCTGCTGGACCGCACCCCGGTCCAGCCCTCGGGCATCGGACTGCAGATGAGCCAGTTCGACAAGCATGACATGGACCTGATGGGCTTGATCAAGCTCGACGTGCTCGGTGTGCGCATGCAATCAGCCATCGCCTACACGCTCGAGGAGATCGCCCGCATGCACCCGGATAAGCAAGCGGCCGCCCGCGCCGGAGGGCACGCCGACGACAGCTACATCTCCGCTACCGGAGTGATAGACCTGTCCAGGGTGCCGCTGGATGACGAACCCACTTTCGAATTGATCCGTTCCACCCATACGCTGGGCTGCTTCCAGATCGAATCCCCGGGGCAACGCGAACTGATCGGCAAGCTCGCGCCCCGCGAATTCAACGACCTGATCATCGATATCTCCCTGTTCCGCCCGGGTCCCATGCAGTCGAATATGGTCAAGCCCTACCTGGAGCACCGCCATGGATTCGCCCCTGCCCAATACCTGCACGAGGATCTGATTCCGGCGCTCGCCGAAACCCATGGGGTGACCGTCTTCCATGAACAGGTGCTGCGCATGCTTGATGTGCTCACCGGATGCGGATTGGGCATGGCCGATGTCTACCGGCGCCTGCTGGGCAACCCGGAGAAGGAACCAGCCGTAGAACGTTATGTGCGCACCGAGGCGGCCAAGCGCGGTTATAGCCAGGAAACCATTGACCAAGTCTGGGAGGTGCTCTCCGGCTTCGGCTCCTTCGGATTCTGCAAGGCCCACGGGGCTGCCTTTGCCGTACCCACCTACCACTCGGCCTGGCTCAAGGCGCACCACCCCGAAGCTTTCCTTGCCGGGATCTGGGAGCACGACCCGGGCATGTACCCCAAGCGGCTGCTGGTCTCCGAAGCACGCAGAATGGGCGTTCCCATCCTCCCGCTGGATATCAACCGATCCACCGGGCACTACCGAGTCGAACGAATATTCGAATCCGCTCCAGCGAAGGTTCCTATGGTGCCCCGCGCACCCAGCTCGCTGCGCCCTGGGCGCTATGGAATCCGCCTGGCCTTCCGCGACATCCACCAGATGAGCGAACGCGAAGTGCAACGCCTGGTCGCAGGCCAGCCCTATGAGCACCTCGCCGATGTCCGCGCCCGCGCAGGACTCTCGCGACGCACCTACCAGAACCTTGCAGCGCTCGGAGTGTTCGATTCCCTATTGTCCGGGACCTCCCGTGCCGACACGATCGCCCACACGCAATCCATGGCGCACAGCTCCCTTCCGGCCAAATACCGGCCGGGACCCGGACAACTTGCCCTGGATCTGGGGCAGATCGAATATATCGACCAGACCGGCAAAGCACTGGATCCCGCGGAAGTAGTACGTACCGAATTGGACCTCATGCATCTGGACGCCAGCGAGCATCTGATCACCTCGTACCGCCAACGGCTGGCGCACCTGCCCATTACGCAGGCAGCCGAGCTGCTGCACCTGCGCAACGGAACCGAAGTTCTGGTCGCCGGGGTACGGGTGGCCACTCAGACTCCTCCCATGCGCGGAGGCAAGCGTGTGGTCTTCATTTCCGTGGATGATGGGACTGGCTGCATCGACGCCACCTTCTTCGATGACACGCAGCAGCGCACAGCGCCCTTGCTCTTCTCCACACGCATGCTGCTCATCCACGGGGTCACACGCCGTACCGGACCGCGCGGCATCTCCCTCCAAGCGCTGAACGCCTGGGACCTGCATCAGCCGGAGACCCTGCCTGCTGCAGGCTACCTCGCGGAGCTCACCCGGCCGCAACCAAGCTATCGGCCAAACCTCGGCGAGGGAGCACGCAAGATCGAAAGTGTCGGGGAACTTGCCAAACGGATGGAAGCTGAAGGCCTGGACCAGAGAGGGGCCTGATGAGCTAGTTCGCTGACAGGGTTTACCTAACAGATACATCGGGTCCAATAGGAGAGATGCCTGATGTGAGGGGAGAACGGGCGTAAGCGCAGATGATTGGTGGCTCACTGCAGGTGCACTATCCCAAACAGTTTGGAACGTGCTCGAAGGCAAAGATCCGCAAAGAGGAATTCGTGACTACGACTTCATCTACTTCGATGAAGATACGTCCTGGGAGGCCGAAGATGCGCTCATTCGTGGAGCCAAAGTCCTCTTCAAGGGCATGGACGCAGAAATCGAAGTACGCAACGGAGCATGCGTCCAACTTTGGTACGAAGAGCCCTTTGGGGCGCCGGCTATTCCATTCCTCAGCGTTAAGGACGCCATCGACCATTTCGCAGCGAAGACCTGCTGCTTTGCAGGCACTAGTGATGAGCCTGGGCAAATTAGTACCTATGAACCCTGGCCTGAACGGGAACCATCAAGGAAGATCACTGAAAACTGATAATTCTCAAACCGAGGAAACATGCCCATCGGCGTCGACGACAAATGACGGGTTGTGCACAAAATCCCAGCGGAAGCCATCCGGATCAGCCACACAGGCACTCTTGCCGCCCCACGGCTGCACCGTCGGTTCGGTGACAGAAGTCGCTCCCGCATCCAGCGCTCGCCGGTAGTGTCGGTCCACTTCTGCGTCAGAGTGCACGTTATGTCCCAGTGAGATCGGTGGCGCCAGCTGGCTGTGCCCGACGTCGCCGTACTCGCTGCGCATCTGCTTCACATCCCAGAGGGCGAGCATCAAGCCATAGCCGGCACGGACAAAAGCGATTTCCGGGTGAGCTGGCTGGACCAGCTCAAACCCCAGGCCCTCGGTGTAGAACTTCGTGGAAGCACCGACATCGCGCACTCCGAGGGTAATGGCACTGATGACAGGTGGGGCCGGTTTGTTCATATTCCTAGGGTAGAAGGGGTTGAAAATGAAAGCCATGGGTTTGCGGATCTTCCAAGACTTTTCCTGCCTCCTTATAGATAGATCCATTGCTCGTTGCGCAGCGCTTGATACCTCGCCTGGGCAATTGCATCGTCGGCTTGGTGCGTCAATGCAGAAGCATGGCGGTATCTTTTTTTGCTGCTGAAGATTCGCTTCCGGGCTGATCGCTTGAGCCGGAAATCGCTGGGCGACGTGGGATCGGAATTCACTTTGGATACTCCTATTCGGTGGAGGCCGCTGGGGCGGGGGATTGTTGAGGGGCGGATGCGCTGGTGAGTTCGGGCGATGCCGCCATCCAATGCTCAGGACGGGGTATGCGCCGTACCTGCGGTGAGAGCCAGGCCAAGACTGCTGCTAAGGAAACGAATGCCCCGAAAAATATCAGCGTTGGTCCCATGCCGACCGATTCCAGACCAAATCCGGTAAGCAGCGGAGATAAGGGCAAAGCGGCCAGTGCCATAAAGGTGATTAGGGAATTAGCGCGCCCAGACATTTGCTTCGGAATGGAGGCCATGAAGTATCCACCCACCGCAGCGTTGAGAGCTGGAACGCTGAGGAAGCTGATCATCAGCATGGTCCCCATCCAAAGCAGGTTCGTATTAAACCCGATGAGCAGCATGGCTACACCCAAAATGGTGAGACAGGTGCAGGTCAGTAAACCACTGCGGAATTTATCGATGAGCTTCGTTGCGACCAACGATCCGAGCAGCATTCCAGCGCCCATGAAGGTAGAAGTTAACCCGATAACCCAGGGTTCTTCGGAACGCTGTTGAAGTCCGTAGATCAGCGTTGTCATCAGCCCGTTGACGCCGATGTTGACGACCGTAATCAAAATCAGCAGAGCGCGCAGCTGTGGCCGGGAAAAGCACCAGTGCATGCCTGCCAGAATTCCGTGGGCCACTTCCTCTTCGGAATCATTGCTGGTGCCATTGGAATCTTGCCCAGATAGCTTGGCTGCCCGCAATGGACGACGCAGTGCAAATCCACTGGCCGCAGCGATCAGATTCAGGACACTGACGATGAGCAGGGCAATGCCACCGCCTAATCCCAGAAGCACGCCGCCCAGGGGAGCGGAGCCGAGCATCAGCACCGAGTCGCGGCCTTGATTCGCCGCCATCGCGCGGCCGAGCTGTTTGGGGTGTGCAAGATCCTTTAGGGCGGCATTAGTTGTCGACCCAAAGTACCCGCCGCGCAGTTCCATAAGGATGTGGGCAAGGCATAAGGAGGCAACCGGCAGTGAACCGACGCTGCTGCCCAGGGCCATGGCTGCCGTGATTGCAGCACCGGCGAAACTTCCTATGAGAATCATCCGAGCCTTGTCGGTACGATCCGCCATGGCTCCGCCGGCCAAAATTACGCTCGCCCGTGCTGCCATTCCCACTGCGGCCAGGGTTCCGGCCAAAACCGGGGACCCCGTAGCGGACAGCAAGATCAAAGGAAAGATGAACCCGTAAATACTGCCCGACAGCAAAGCCGTTGAGTCCGCCAGCAGCCACATCCGGTAGTTGCGCTGCACGCGCAAAGGCGGCAAAGGCTCCGTGATAATCGCTGTGGTGCCTGATGGATCGTTGGTCTGGATGCTGGTCATGGCACCAACTATAGATTCGCAAATAAAGTTGCGCAATAGAATTTGCGCAACTTTATTTGTGGGATTGCTATGCTGTGCTTATGAGCAACCATGAGCCACCGGTCACATTCACCACCCCCATGCTCAAGGCCATCGCAAACCCCTTGCGTCGGCAAATCCTGGACGCGCTTTCGGCAATGGAAACCGCACGCGCGGCAGACCTCGCGCAGGCTCTTGGCGTACCCGCGAACAAGGTCAGTTTCCATCTGCGTGAGCTGGCCAAAGCCGACATGATCGTTGAAGTTCCGGAACTGGCGCGCGATAGGCGTGACCGCGTATGGAAACCTGCGGCTCGCGGCTATACGACCGGCAAAGTGGGAGAGCGCCCGGAGGACCAGACCGGGACGGCCATGGATGCCTACCTCAGCCAAGTGGTCCATGACGAGCAACGCCGCCTGCAAGCGACGCTTCGGCATGCAGAAAGGCACTATCGCGGCGAAGAGCCCGGGGAGATTAAAGCGCAGATGCAAACGAGCAACCTGATGCTTACCCAAGATGAATGCGACGAACTCATGCGCCGCATGGAAGAAGTGATTCCGGCTTTCCGCGAGGATCTGAAAAACGGCAAAGTCACCAGTTCGCAGCCCGCGGGCGATCGTGAAATCTGGCATGTCATGAGCCTGTTCAACGCAGATTCGCTGTTGAACGAGTCACAAGAGGGCGATCAATCTTCGTAAAACCCGAGGTAAACGCACGCTGAGGTGGGGTCCTGAACTAAACTGGATTCTGGCTGGCTGTGGCCAAGGTATGCCACAAGCTATGAAGCCATCACAGATTGAAAGGTAGAACCCGATCTCATGAGCGAGCAGCTGACTCTCACCATTGACGGCGAGCAGGTACAGGTGGACGCGGGAACGACCGGTCTGCAGCATTTTGCCAACGATAAAGACGTGGTTGTCATGCACGTCGATGGCGTATTGCGCGACCTGGCCCGCGAACTGGAAGCCGGAACCACTGTCACCCGCGTAACCATCAATGATCCAGAAGGATTGGAGGTGCTGCGCCACTCGACTGCCCACGTGATGGCCCAGGCTGTGCAGCAGCTGCGCCCGGACTCCAAGCTGGGAATCGGCCCCTACATCACCGACGGTTTCTACTTCGACTTCGATGTCGAGGACCCATTCACCCCAGAAGACTTGAAGCAGCTGGAAAAGATGATGCAGAAGATCATCAACCAGAACCAGCTCTTTGTCCGCCGCGAAGTTTCCCCGGAGGAAGCCAAGGCTGAAATGGCCAACGAGCCATACAAGTGCGAGCTGTTGGCCAAGGCCGACTCCGCCGACACTTCCGGCGAAGGCGTCACCGTTGAGGTGGCCGCTGGCGAAACCACCATCTACGACAACGTGGACCGCAAGTCCGGCGACACTGTCTGGAAGGACCTGTGCCGCGGACCGCACCTGCCGAACACCAAGCTGATCAAGAACGCCTACGCGCTGACCCGCTCGGCTGCCGCCTACTGGCTGGGCAGCGAGAAGAACAAGCAGCTGCAGCGCATCTACGGCACCGCATGGCCAACCAAGGACGACCTGAAGGCCTACCAGGAGCGCCTGGCCGAAGCCGAGCGCCGCGACCACCGCAAGCTCGGTGCCGAACTGGACCTGTTCTCGTTCCCCGATGAGCTGGGCTCGGGCCTGCCGGTGTTCCACCCCAAGGGCGGCATCATCAAGCGCGAGATGGAAGACTACGTGCGCGACCGCCACGTCGAAGAAGGCTTCCAGTACGTGGGCACCCCGCACATCTCCAAGGATGGGCTGTTCCACACCTCGGGCCACCTGCCGTACTACGCGGACACCATGTTCCCGGCGCTGCACATCGATGAAGAGCGCGATGAAGATGGCAACATCACCAAGCAGGGCCAGGAATACCGCCTGAAGGCCATGAACTGCCCGATGCACAACCTGATCTTCCGCGGCCGCGGACGTTCATACCGTGAATTGCCGCTGCGCCTATTCGAATTCGGCCACGTCTACCGCTACGAGAAGTCCGGCGTGGTCCACGGCCTGACCCGCGTGCGAGGTTTCTCCCAGGATGACAGCCACTCCTACGTCACCAAGGAGCAGGCACCGGCCGAGGTTGAGCACCTGCTGAACTTCATGCTCTCGCTGTTGCGCGACTTCGGCATGGACGACTTCTACCTGGAGCTGTCCACCCGTGATCCGGAGTCGGACAAGTTCATCGGCTCGGATGAGCAGTGGGATGAAGCTACCGCCGTGCTCGAGCGCGTCGCCACCGAATCCGGCGTCGAACTGGTTGCCGACCCAGGCGGAGCCGCATTCTACGGTCCGAAGATCTCGGTCCAGGCCAAGGATGCCATCGGCCGTACCTGGCAGATGGGCACCGTGCAGTACGACTTCAACCAGCCAGCGCGCTTCGGTTTGGAGTACCAGGCTGCCGACGGTTCCCGCCAGGAACCAGTGATGATCCACGCTGCGAAGTTCGGTTCCATCGAGCGCTTCCTGGGCGTGCTCACCGAGCACTACGCAGGTGCCTTCCCCGCATGGCTCTCGCCGGTACAGGTTCGCGCGATCCCAGTGGCCGAGGCTTTCAACGACTACCTCGGTGAAGTTGTTGCCAAGCTCAAGGCGCAGGGTGTCCGCGTGGAACTGGATGACTCGACGGATCGCTTCCCGAAGAAGATCCGCAACGCGTCCAAGGACAAGGTTCCATTCGTGCTCATCGCCGGTGGCGAAGATGCCGATGCAAACGCCGTGTCCTTCCGCTTCCGCGATGGCAGCCAGGAGAACCAGGTTCCAGTCGACGATGCGGTAGCCCGCATCGTTGAAGCCATCAAGAGCCGCGACAACAACAACTAGTTCGGATAGGGAGTCCACCAAGCATGCAGGAACAAGCAGACCGGTCCGTCACCGACGACTTTGAACTCGCCGGAGTGCCGGATTCGTTCCAGCGCCTGTGGACTCCCTACCGGATGGCTTATATCAAGGGCGGACAGGACCAGGTCAAGGATGAGGCCAGTTGCCCATTCTGCGCCGGTCCTGGGCGTACCGACGAAGAAGCGCTGATCGTGCACCGTGGCAAAACCTGCTACGTGATCCTGAATCTGTTCCCGTACAACCCGGGCCACCTGCTCGTGTGCCCGTACCGCCATGTGCCCAACTACACCGATATCACGGTGGAGGAAACGGCAGAAATGGCAGCGCTGGCGCAGCAGTCAATGCGCGTGCTGCGCAAGGTCTCCAACCCCGCCGGTTTCAACCTGGGCATGAACCAGGGCGAAGCCGGGGGAGCAGGCATCGCCGCGCACCTGCATCAGCACATCGTGCCGCGCTGGAACGGGGATGGGAACTTCTTCCCGATCATCGCGCAGACCAAGGCGATCCCGCAGACCTTGTCCGAGGTTCGCAGTGCCATTGCCGAAGCGTGGGACAGCGAAACCCCGAACTAGGCAATAGCTGGTACTTGGGCCCGGCAGAACATGGAAATGTTCTGTCGGGCCCAACGTCATTTAATGCAAAAGCCACGATGTTGGCCTGCTGCAATGCAAGATCAAATAGACTGTTGCGGCATGTTGGAGCAACTTCTTCCTGAAATGAGCATCGTTGAATATTCCCAGGTCCCCTGAACCAATCGGCACCATCGAAGAAATCCGCGACTGGATTATTAGTGGATCCGAGCATGAAATGCGTTTCGCCATCCAAGGTGCAGCCCGCTACTCAATCGGCATGATTGATCAGCTGCTCGAAGACCTGAGCTACGAGCATGATGCCAACTGCGACAGGTTCCTGCGCGGTTGGCTCGATACCCTGGATCCGCTGGAACGGCTCGCGGCGGCTGTGGCCACCGAGCACCACTACCAATTGAGCCTAGTTGCGATCTCGCAAGCGGCGGACCGGGCATTGGTGCAGGTGATGGAGTCAGTTAAACCGGCAATCGAGGACCTTGCCAAAAATTTTGAATCCGTCCATCAGCGTGCCAGCGACCCGGACCCCTCCTACACCAAGCACTTCACTCCGCGATTGCTGGCATATGCGCAGCAATTGCGCTCCGTAGCCGAAGATATCAACGGCGACGTTCCGCTGGTGCAATTTATGTCTGAGGAAGTGGCGCGCATTGAAGCAGCTAATCCTGAAGGCTACGGTCAGCCAGCAAAATATCAAGTGTCGGATGCAATAGCGTCACGCCAAATATTCACCGGCAAAAAGCACTCTGACTAGTTGTTTAGTAGAGATTGCCAATGTTACGCACTAACTCGTAACTGGTGGATAAATCTACTATCTGCCAATTATGACGCAACACGCGAGGTAATAAAGCAAAGCGATCCTACGATTACTGGCGTACCACCTCGCTTATATCCCCGAAATTCTGGGGCAAAAACGAGTCACCGCAGTGTCGAAAGGAACCCCTCCTCACCATGTCTACGAACAACCAGAACTCCGTCGTCGGTTCGGACCGCGTCAAGCGCGGCATGGCCGAAATGCTCAAGGGCGGCGTCATCATGGACGTAGTCACCCCAGAGCAGGCACGCATCGCTGAAGATGCAGGTGCCGTGGCCGTCATGGCTCTGGAGCGCGTTCCTGCGGACATCCGTGCCCAAGGTGGCGTCTCGCGCATGAGCGACCCGGACATGATCGACGGCATCATCGCCGAGGTCTCCATCCCGGTAATGGCCAAGGCGCGCATCGGCCACTTTGTCGAGGCGCAGATCCTGCAGTCCCTCGGCGTCGACTACATCGACGAGTCCGAGGTCCTTTCGCCAGCAGACTACGAGAACCACATCGATAAGTGGCCTTTTACCGTTCCATTCGTTTGCGGTGCCACCAACCTCGGTGAGGCATTGCGCCGCATCAACGAAGGTGCCGCAATGATCCGCTCGAAGGGCGAAGCCGGCACCGGCGATGTTTCGAACGCCACCGGGCACATGCGCAAGATCCGTGCAGAGATCGCCAAGCTGGCCGCATTGCCGGAAGATGAGCTGTACGTGGCCGCCAAGGAGCTGCAGGCACCGTATGAGCTGGTCAAGGAAATCGCGCAGACCGGCAAGCTGCCGGTAGTGCTGTTCACCGCTGGCGGCATCGCCACCCCGGCCGACGCTGCGATGATGATGCAGCTGGGCGCCGACGGCGTGTTCGTCGGCTCGGGTATCTTCAAGTCCGGCAACCCAGTGCAGCGCGCCGAGGCCATCGTGAAGGCAACCACCTTCTTCGACAACCCGGACGAGCTGGCCAAGATCTCCCGCGGTCTGGGCGAAGCAATGGTCGGCATCAACGTCGCCGACGTGCCAGTGCCTCACCGCCTTTCGGAGCGCGGCTGGTAGGAACTGCGCTGAGTAGCTGATGACGAGGCCGAAGAAGTGGACAGATCAGTCCATTTCTTCGGCCTCGCTGCTTCGGTGCTGCCGGTAGTGATGCAGGGGCCCGATACGGCACGAGACTGCGATCTAGCCTTTGCCTCCAAGTGTTCTTTCCAGCCAGCATGAATCAACTGATTCCAGGTGGTGCGTTTACGAGCAGCAATCCGTCTCCGGCCCCGCCCAACCAGATCCGCTGCCTGGAATCGCGAGTATCTCGGCGCACCACGATCACTTACTGCTCGACCGGAGCCGGTGGGACATCGATGGCGACCTGCTGGTGGTGCAGCCCTGGAGCAGGCATGCCGGTAGCGAAGTGCACCCGGAGCCGTAAGCAATTTTCCTGTGGCAGACTATGTGCCATGAGCGAGATTATCTTCGATGCCGCGGTCAGTCTCAATGGATACTTGGCCGACGAGAACCATAGCCTGCAATGGCTCTTTGATGTTCCGGGGTCCCAAGAGCCTGATCCGGAACTATTGCCTGAAAACGTTGGTGTGCATGTCGAAGGCGCGAACACCTATATGTGGATGATCGAGAATGAACAGCTCATGGAAAATCCGCAAAAGTGGCATGAATACTATCCGGGGGTCAAGACCTATGTCTTCACTTCGAGGGAGTTGCCCATTCCAGAAGGGGCTGATGTGCAGCTGCTGAACGGGGCAGTTGCGCAGTTCTTGCCGGCAATTCGTGACAGCGCAGGGGAGAAGAATGTTTGGGTACTTGGCGGCGGTGAACTGCTGGGGCAATTTCTGGATGCCGATGCCCTCGATGTCTTGGCATTGACTATCGCCCCGGCCGCGCTATCGTCAGGTGCGCCCGTATTGCCACGAACTATTTCCAGCGAGAGCCTCGAACTGGTTGAAGCGCGGCAAGCCGGACCTTTCGCCCGGCTTGTCTTTCGAGTCAACAAATCGCGGTAAGGCCATTCGAGAAAGCCCAGCCGGTCACGGAACGTCCCGTGACCGGCTGAGCTTTCTCGTTATCAGTGGCTGGCTACTGGTTCCAGGAGCGCAGAACCATATGGCGTCCTCGTCCCAGCAGCTTCAGGCCGTTCGCACTGAAGAAATCGGCACTAGACGGAGTCGCCGCTGCCAATAGCTCCTGAGGTACCTCATCGTCTGGCGGCGACAGCGGATTGATCATTGATCGCGACAGGCCATGAAGCAAGGCAGTGCCAACGCCATGGCGGCGATGTTCCTTGCCTACGGCCAAGGAATGCACCATGAGCTGGCCGTTCAGGCCCTGCTGGGCAAAGCCCCGGCCCACGATCTCTCCCTCGTCGGTACGAGCCAAGGCATGCTCGACGCGGCGCAATGCCGGATGCCCGCTGGAGAGCTGGGTGCTGGTCTCGCGCCAAAGGTTCGTCACGTTCAGCTCGGCCGCATCAGCTCCCGTGGCCTCAGGCACGTTATTGCCCAAACGGATCTTGCCGGTCCAACGATCCATTGGAATGGCCAATGGGCCAGCATGCCAGGAAACCTGGGCATTATCGGAGAAACCGGTCGCCCTCAGCTCATCTGCGTGGGCGCCTGAGTTAACCCAAGCTTCCACGCGCCGGGCGCCGAGCCGATGGCCTTCGGCTAGCGCCGGACGCAGGCCCGCCTGTTCTGGCTGTTCGGGGAACAGCAGGATCAGCCGCTTGCGTACTGGCTGCCATGCCCATGAGCATCCGTGGGTGGTAAAGATCTTGCCGCCGGTGGCGACTGCAAGTGCCTGATGCCAGTGGCTTAGTGCTTCCTGTGCGGAGGCAATAGTGGTCATTATTCTGCGTTCACCAATCCTCGACGGCGCAACAACGGTTCAACCAATGCGGTGCGGCCGCGGAATAATTCGTAGGACTCAAGGGGATCGCGCGTATTGCCGCGCGAAAGCAGTTCCTCACGGAACCGATTACCATTTTCGCGCATTAAGCCCCCATTTTCCTCGAACCACTGCACAGTGTCGGCATCGAGCACCTCACTCCAGATGTAGGAGTAGTAGCCAGCGGAGTATCCATTGGCGAAAATGTGCTGGAAATAACCGGTGCGGTAGCGAGGCGGAATCATTGCGGAGTCGAAGCCGGCGCCCTGAAGCACGTCCTGTTCGAACTGCAGCGGATCCTCGATAACAGTCCCGGCGCTGATGGTGTGCCAGGCCCAGTCAAGGACACTGGCGGCAAGGTACTCAGTGGTTGCAAAACCCTGGCCCCATAGCGAAGCCGCGCGGATCTTCTCGATCAGCGCATCGTCCAAGACTTCGCCGCTCTGGTGGTGGATAGCATAACCGGATACGACATCCTCGTGGAGCATCCACATCTCGTTGACCTGCGATGGGAACTCCACGAAATCGCGGGGGACCGAGGTGCCAGAAAGCGAAGCGTACTTTCCGCTGGAGAACATCCCGTGCAGCGCATGGCCGAACTCGTGGAACAGCGTATTTGCCTCATCCATGGACAGCAGAACCGGATCACCCGGCGCAGGCGGGGCGATGTTCAAGGTGTTGGTGACGATTGGCCGCTCGTCCAGGAACGAAGCGGCATCGCGCAGGCTGGTCATCCATGCACCGCCCTTCTTGGTATTCCTGGTCAGGTAGTCGCCGGTGTAGAGCGCCAGCGGCTTGCCATCGGCGTCGAAAACTTCGAAGACGCGAACATCCTGGTGGTAGGTGGGAAGGTCGAACCGCTCGCTGAAGGTAATGCCAAACAGCTTGGTAGCGGTCGCGAAGACCCCATCGACCAGGACCCGGTCTAATTCGAAGTAGTTGCGAAGTGCCTCGGAATCCACCGAGTACTCCTCACGCAAGACCTGGTTGGAGAAGTATTTCCAATCCCACGCGTTGATTTCGGCACCGGCGATCTTGCCCAGCACCTGGGCTTCCTGGCGGGCATTTGCGGTGGCGGCCTTGGTTAGCTCGGCCAGCCGTTCTTCCACCGCAGCGGTGGAAGGTGCAGTGGCCTGGGCGAGCACGGTTTCTGCATGGTTGGCGAATCCGAGCAGAGCGGCGCGTTCAGCGCGAAGCTGTGCCATTTCGGCGGCCACATGGATGGTCGCGTTTTCCTCGGTGCCACGGCTGATCGAGGCATTGAACACCTTGCGGCGGGACTGGCTTGACGCGAGCGACTCCAGGACCGGTTGCTGGGTAGGCGAAACCAGCGTCAGCAAGTATCCCGATGCGTGGCCTGCTTGCTTGGCGGCTTGCGCAGCGGACTCGATCGCTTGGCTGGAAAGACCTGCGAGTTCCTCAGCATCGTCGAAGTGCACAGCGTGGGCATTCTGATTTTCCAGGACGAGGTCAGCGAACTGCGTGGAAAGCTCAGCGAGTTTGGCGTTCAGTGCCTTCAACTGGTCCTTTTCGGCGTCGCCCAAGCCTGCGCCGGCCAACTGGAAATTCTTCAGCGTTTGCTCGGCTAGACGGGCATCTTCACCCTGGAGACCCTCATAATTCAAAGCTTGTAGACGCAAGTACAAGGTTTGGTTTAGGTAAATCTCATCTTCTTGCCTAGTCCAGATCGAAGAAATATCCGACTGAATCGCCCGCAGATCTTCGGTGCCGTGGGCGGAAATCACCGAGAAATACGTCATGAGCGCACGGCGCAGGGTCTGCCCGCTGGCTTCCAGCGCCAAGAAAGTGTTCTCAAAAGTGGGAGCCTGGGCATCGTCGATGATGCGCTGCAGCTCCTCACGCTGTTCGGCTGCGCCGAGCCGGACTGCCTCCAGGTAATGCTCAGCGGTGAGCTGGTCGAAGGCTGGCCATTGGTAGGGCCTGGTACTGGGAGTCAGAAGCGGGTTTTGCATAGGCCTAGGTTTTCATGGAAAACGTGATTTAGCTTGCATTTACACCCCAGATGCCCAGCTGAGCTAGGCTCGATGCATGCCCCAACGTGCACTGCCTGCATTTCTTCCGCTGAGCTCAACGCTGCTGGCCGCATTGCTGATTGGCGGTTGCTCTGCAGTCCCAAGCGATCACGCAGAACCAGCAACCCCGCAGCCTTCCGTCCAGGCCAGCGATCCTGCCTCGCCGGAACCGGCTCCGAGTTCAGCCATAGCGGATGCCTCGGCCGCACCTTCGGCGCCCGAAGAGCTATCGCTGATGGTTACCGGCGATGTACTGCTGCATCCGCAGCTATTGGATGAAGCGAAGCAAGCGGCTGGAGCGGAAACGGGCAACGGCGGCGACTACGATTTCAGCCCCTTGCTTGCGGGCCTGGCACCCTATGTCCAGGACGCAGATGTGGCGCTATGCAATCTGGAAACACCGATTGGTGTCCCTCCGTATTCGGGGTATCCGCGGTTCACGGTCCCAGATCGAATCCTGGCCGACCTCGGCGCTATTGGCTACGACGGATGCACCACTGCCACCAATCACACGGTAGATGCCGGGACGGCCGGAGTAGAGCGAACGCTGGACGCTCTGGAAGCGAATGGGCTTTTCGCGACCGGCTCCTACCGCAGTGAAAAAGAATCCGAGAAGCCATCGATCCTGGACATGGAAGGCGTGAAGCTCGGTGTAGTAACCAGCACCTATTCGCTCAATGGCTTGCCGGAAGAAGCTGACTGGCAAGTCGATACCGGGGTGGATGCGCAGCAACTGATCGCCAGGGGCAAGGCAACGCGCAAGGCGGGAGCGGACATCGTCGTGGCTGCCGTGCACGATGGGGCTGAATACAGCACCGAACCGACAGCGTCCCAGAAAAGGCTCGGTCGAGCCTTGGCAGAGTCCGGTGTCTTCGATTTCATCTACATGCACCACACCCACTCGGTATTGCCCATTGAGAAGCACGACGGAACCTGGATCGTCTACGGTTTGGGCAATTCCGTGGCAAAACACGCCACACCAACCATTCTCAACCGCGAAGGCATCAGCGTAAAGGCAACGTTTACCCAGGGAGCGCCCGGCGAATGGGATGTCAGCGAATTGCGGTGGGTACCGCACCAGCTCTCAAATGAACCTGTGGCCTGGTGCCAAGTCTTCGATGCTGCTGGATGCATACGGGAAGATGAAGCAAAAGCCTCCTTGAAGCGCAGCGAGGCCACAGTGAATGCCTATGGCGCATTCGACGACGGACTTCGAGAGTGGACGCTGGACTGACCTAGCGCAATGGCCAAGGTGCCCACACGCGGCTTGAGGGAAGAATTGCGCGTGCTCTGGCTAGCCGTGCCGGCGATATGTCTTCAAGGCCGCGGGACTGCTCGCCGAATCCTGTCCGGTCAACGTCGAAACAGTGCACGAGGCGGTCCATGCCTCGATCCAGGAACTCGCCGAATCCTCCGGACGCGGCGGCACTCACCTGGATCTCGAGTTCCTCAAGGATTTCTGGGACAACTTCGTCGCATCCATCGCAGCCGCACGGCGGAAATGTCGCGCGGTACAACGCGCCGAGCTCCAGGTGCACCGCGGGAAACGTGGTGAAGACCATGCCCAGTGGCGCGCAGCGCGAATCCATCGGAAATACGCGAACAGAGCGCACCACATGGCCCGGTTGAATCCGCATTTGCCTGGCCAGCCCGGGATCTTCGAAGCAACGCACCTCGAACTGCTCGCGCAGGCAATCCAGCAACGCCTGGGCTACCTGCGGCACCGGGGCAAAGCGTTGCACATGGGAGGTCAGCGAATAGCTCTCCGCTGGAGGCTGCTCATCCCAGCGCTGGCCATAGGGGATCAGCGCACCGTGCTCGTCGAAGTAATCCGCCACTTCGATATCTGGGCGCTGGTAGCCGTGAAGCATGTTTGGGTTCTCCGTTTCTGCCGCATGCAGGTATTGCGGGAATTCAGTGCCCGAACTCATCCGAATCGGTGAAGGGGCCAGCACCGGTATCCATGGCATTGATGGCGGCCATTTCCGCCTGGGTGAGCTGGAAGTCGAAAATGTCCAGGTTCTCGCTCTGCCGCCGCTGGTCTGCCGATTTCGGTGCCGCTGCCCGCCCGGACTGGACATGCCAGCGCAAGGTCACCTGCGCGCTGCTCTTCCCATGCGCTTGGGCGATCCGGACCAGGGCAGGATGTGAAAGGAGTCCAGATTTCTTGCGTCCCAGCGGGGAATAGGATTCGGTCCGAACGCCATGCTCGGTGTTGAAACCTTGCCAATCGACGCTTTGCCGTTCAGGATCAACCTGGATCTGGTTCAGCGCCGGCACGAGCCCCGAATCCAGGACGTTCTGCAGCTGGTAGGGCTTGAAGTTCGAGACTCCCGCAGCCCGGATCTTGCCCTCGTCTACTAGTTTGCCCAGCTCAGTGAAGGCTTCGACATAGGTGTTCTGCTGGGGGTTGGGCCAGTGGATCAAGAACAGATCCACATACTCAAGACCCAAGCGGTCCAGGGAGTTCTCCAACGCCTGGCGCACGCCTTGGGTCGAATGCCATTGCTTGTTGAATTTGGTGGTTACGAAAATTTCATCGCGATGAAGCCGGCTCTGTGCCAGGGCCTTGCCCACGGCGTCCTCATTCTCGTAGTTCTCCGCTGTATCAATGCGGCGGTAGCCCACGTCGAGGGCGGACAGCACCGCTGCGGCCGCCTCGTGTCCACGCATGGGCCACGTGCCCAAACCGATCGAGGGCATGCTCACGCCGCCGGCAAGTTCGAGGGAAGAAATATCAGCAATCATGTCCTTGAACCTACCAAGTTCCACCACTTGCCGGGAGGCGGCGTCGAAGAATCCGCGACACACCGGGAAACAAAACAGGACCACGGCGTCTCTGGGTTTAACGTTATTTCGGCGCATTTTTCGTGCTGCCAACCACTGAACACCATGAAGGTTAGAACCATGCCGAAAATAGGCGTCCTCGCTCTGCAAGGGGATTTCCGCGAACATCTGGCCTCTTTGGAACGGCTCGGGCAGCGCACGCACATGGTGCGCACCGTCGTCGATTTGGAGCAGGTTGACGCGCTGGTGATTCCCGGCGGCGAGTCCTCGGTGATTGACCGGCTGTCCCGCAACTACGGGCTAGCTGGTCCCATCAAGGAGCGCATCGCAGCAGGCATGCCAGCCTACGGCTCCTGCGCCGGAATGATCATGCTGGCCGATCGCATCGAGAACCCTGCAATCTCGCGAGATGGCGCGGTACAGCAAAGCTTCGGCGGCATCGACATGACGGTCAAGCGCAACGCGTTCGGGCGCCAGATCGACTCATTCGAGCACCAGCTGGACTTCAACGGGCAAAATCTCGAAGCGGTGTTCATCCGCGCACCGGAAGCCGTGCAAATTGGCCCGGACGTGCAAGTGATCAGCACCGTTCAAGCGGGGACGGATCACGAACAGGGTAGAATTGTTGCAGTACGCCAGGGAAAATTGTTGGCAACCAGCTTTCACCCGGAAGTCACCGGCAGCACCGCTATCCACCAATTTTTCATCAATCTCACGCGAGGAGACGCTTAAAGCATGTCAGGCCACTCCAAATGGGCAACTACCAAGCACAAGAAGGCCGCGATCGACGCCAAGCGCGCCAAGGCCTTCGCAAAATTCATCAAGGGCATTGAAGTTGCCGCCCGTGCCGGCGGCGCCGACATGGCCGGCAACCCGGCACTGGAACTTGCTGTCAGCAAGGCCAAGAAGAACTCCGTGCCGATCAACAACATCGACCGCGCCGTCAAGCGCGGCGCTGGCCTGACCGGCGAGGTCGTCGACTACACCGAGATCATCTATGAAGCACGCGGCCCGCAGGGCTCGGCCCTGCTGATCGAGTGCCTGACCGACAACAAGAACCGTGCAGCCTCCGAGGTGCGCGTGGGCATCACCCGCAACGGCGGCACCATCGCCGACCCGGGTTCGGTCGCCTACCTGTTCAACCGCCAGGGCGTTGTCCGCCTGCCCAAGGGCGAGCTGACCGAAGACGACCTGCTGATGGTCGTGCTGGACGCCGGTGCCGACGAGATCATGGACGAGGACGAGAACTTCGCCATCGTCTGCGACCCTTCGGACCTGCGCGCTGTGGCCGCTGCGCTGGATGAAGCGGACATCGCCTACGAGTCCGACGAAATGGAATTCATTCCATCGATGAAGGTCGACCTGGACGTTGAAGGAGCTCGCAAGTTCCTCAAGCTCTACGACGCGCTGGAAGAACTGGATGATGTCCAGGGCATCTACACCAACGCTGATCTGTCCGACGAGGTTCGCGCCGCGCTGGACGAAGAGCAGTAAGGCTTGGCCTTACGTGTTGTTGGCGTCGATCCCGGCCTGACCCGTTGCGGTCTTGCCGTGGTCGACGTCGCTGCAAACAGGCAAGTTTCGCTGGTGGACGTCACCGTCGCCGGCACCCCTCCGGGCACTCCGCTCGATGCCCGGCTCTTGAAGATCGCCAACGCCATCGACGAATGGCTGGATCTGCATCAGCCCGATGTGCTCGCCTTGGAACGCGTGTTCGCATCGGCGAACGTCTCCACGGTCATCGGCACCGCGCAGGTCACCGGCGTTGTCATCACCGCGGCAGCGCGACGCGGAATACCCGTGGCCCTGCACACGCCGACCGAGGTCAAGGCGGCGGTTACCGGTTCGGGACAGGCCACCAAGGCGGCGATCGGCAAGATGGTTGCCAAGATCTGCCGGCTCGATGAACCGCCTAAGCCTGCCGACGCCGCTGATGCGGTGGCCTTGGCGATTACCCACGGCTGGCGCGGTGCGGCCACCGGCTCGAATGCCTCGGCCTCCGCGGCTAATGCCGGTGGTTCGTCGCAGCTGACCGGTGCGCAGCAGGCGTGGATTGCCGCCGAGGCGTCGGCCAAGCGCCGTGCAGTGCGCCGCTAGCCGGCCAGCACGGCAGCGGCCCCGACCCACCGGGGAACGCGGCGGATCGATATTCGTAGGTATCTTCGATAAACTGGGTTCGATCGAACATATATCCCAAGGAGTGGCATGATCAGCTCATTGACCGGCACCGTGCAGGCGGTAGCCCTGAATACCGCGGTAATTGACGTTAACGGCTTCGGGATGCTGGTCAATGCCACCCCCGGGACGCTGTCCACCCTGCAGGCAGGACGCGAGGCAACGGTATTCACCTCCATGGTGGTCCGCGAGGATTCGATGACCCTCTTCGGCTTCGCCACCGCTGAGGAACGCGATGTCTTCGAGGTCCTGGTTTCCGTATCGGGCATCGGGCCACGCACCGGCTTGGCCATCTTGGCGGTGCACTCTCCGGAGGAAGTCCGCATCGCGGCGAACACCAAGGACACCGCCGCTTTCACCAAGGTATCGGGCATTGGCCCCAAGGGCGCGAGCCGCATCGTGCTGGAACTGAACGGCAAGCTGATCCCGACCGGCGCGCCAGCGGCCCCGGTTTCCGGCGGCGGCAACGCGAGCGTCTGGGAACCGCAGGTGATCGAGGCGCTGACCGGCCTGGGCTGGAGCGAAAAGGATGCAACCAGCACCCTGAAATCGCTGTCCAAGGCTGATCCAGATGTCGTTGCCACCGGCAACGTCGCAGAAATCTTGCGTGCTGCACTGCGCAGCATGTCCAGCGGAACCCGCGCCTAAGCGGTCTGCGAGAGGATCAACTGATCATGAATGACTCCACCGGGCTCACGAATGCCGGCAGCGAACCCGAGGAACGGGTAATCGAAGCGGCCCTGCGCCCGCGGAACCTCGACGACTTCGTGGGCCAGTCCCGAGTGCGCCAGCAGCTCTCGCTGGTGCTCGAAGCAGCGAAAATCCGCGAACGCACCGCGGATCACGTTCTGCTCTCTGGCCCGCCGGGCCTGGGCAAGACCACCTTGTCGATGATTATCGCCGCCGAGATGAATGCGCCATTGCGCATTTCCTCCGGCCCAGCGATCCAGCATGCCGGTGACTTGGCCGCGATCCTCTCGTCGTTGACCGAAGGCGAGGTGCTGTTCCTCGATGAAATCCACCGCATGTCCCGGCCGGCCGAGGAAATGCTCTACATGGCCATGGAAGACTTCCGCGTAGATATCATCGTCGGAAAGGGCGCCGGCGCCACGGCCATTCCGCTGGAGCTTCCGCCCTTCACTCTCGTTGGCGCAACCACGCGCGCCGGACTATTGCCCGGCCCGTTGCGTGACCGCTTCGGCTTCACTGGCCATCTGGAGTTCTACGCGGTCAAGGAGCTTGAACTGGTTTTGCGCCGTTCGGCCATGATGCTTGATTTGAGCGTCACTTCGGCCGCGTTCACCGAGATCGCCGGACGCTCCCGCGGCACGCCCCGTATCGCCAACCGCCTGCTGCGCCGCGTGCGTGACTGGGCGCTGGTGCATAAGCTCGAAGAGATCGATGCCAAAGCGGCCGCCGCCGCCTTGGACATGTACGAGGTCGATGCACGTGGCCTTGATCGCCTGGACCGGGGTGTGCTCGAAGCCTTGTGCACCAAATTCGGAGGGGGACCGGTGGGGCTATCGACCCTGGCCATCGCCGTGGGTGAAGAAACCGAAACCGTCGAGACTGTCGCAGAGCCATACCTGGTGCGTGAAGGGCTGATGGGCCGGACTCCGCGCGGTCGTATTGCCATGCCCGGAGCCTGGGCGCATTTGGGCTTGGCGATGCCAAAGGATGCGATCTTCGCCAGTGCGCAAAGCTATGAAAACGATGAGGATTAGGCAAGCATTACTTCACTGCCCGCGTAAATGGTCTGCCGGTTCACCGTGACGCATTAGACTAAAGACGCCCGACCTATGCCCGTTTCGGGGCGAGGTGGGGCGTCTTTGCTGTATTACGCCAGAAATAGCCGCAACAGCATCCCAGAACTTCAGATCAAATCGCAACAATTCGTTAGCAGGTAAATACGTGAATCCCCTCGTAATCGCTCAGGCCGCTGGTGGCGGCTTCAACCCTTCGCTGATCCTGATGGTCGCGCTGTTCGCAGTGCTGATCTTCATGATGTTCCGTGGCCGCAAGAAGCAGTCCGCCCAGCAGGAGAAGCTGAAGAACAACACCGTGCCAGGCGCCAAGGTGATGACCAACTCGGGTATCTTCGGCACCGTCGTCGGCGTTGACGCAGAGGATCGTGTCCAGGTCGAGGTCGCACCGGGCGTAGTGCTGAACCTGCACCGCCAGGCCATTGCCACCTTCCTGGACAAGGATGCAGCAACCCCGGCCGTGGCCGACGGCGCAGCAGAATCCGCCAGCACCACCGAAACCCCGGAAGAGTCCCTGCGTCGCCTGAACGATGAGGGCAAGGACGAGCGCAACGCCTAAGTCCCGGGCAGCATAGCGGTGGCCTGAAGGCCAAGCCACTCAAACGAGAAAGCACATTAGATGTCATCAATCAGACCTGTTAAGCAGGCGCGCAAGGCGTTGCTGTGGTTGCTGATCGTCTTCATCATCGCAGCCGGCGTGTTGGTGGGTGGTGCAGCGAACGGTAAAACCGGATGGGGACCGAAGCTGGCCCTCGACCTCGAAGGCGGCACCGAGATGATCCTGGCCCCTCGGGTCCAGGGCGACGAAGCGATCAACCAAGAGCAGCTGGACCAAGCGGTGGAGATCATCCGCCAGCGTGTGGACGGTTCCGGTGTAACCGAATCGGAAATCACCACCCAGTCCGGTCGCAACGTTGTGGTCTCGATGCCGGGCACCCCGGACCAGACCACTCGCGATTTGATCCAGGCTTCGGCCAACATGGAGTTCCGCCCGGTGCTGATCACCGGCGGCTACGCAGCCACCCCTGAGGAAGATCGCACTCCCAAGGAAGACCTGCCAAAGCCTGAGGGCAAGCCAGAGAACCCATCGGACACCAACTGGATCACCGCAGAGCTCTTCCAGGAGTTTGAAGGCTACGACTGCGAAACCGAGCTCAAGGACCGCGGCGGGGACGCTGCGGACCCAGCCAAGCCAATGATCTCCTGCGATACGGACATGGGCGTCAAGTACATCCTTGGCCCACAGGAAATCTCCGGCGACAAGATCAAGGACGCATACGCGCAGCTCGCTCGCGGCGTCAATGGTTCGGTCACCGGCGAATGGGTTGTCGTGATCGAGTTCAATGCCGAAGGCACCAAGATCTTCGCCGACACCACGCAGCGTCTGATTGCCCTGCAGGGTTCGCAGAACCAGTTCGCGATCGTGCTTGATGGCGAGACCATCTCGGCGCCAACCACCAATGCGGTGATCTCCGATGGCCGTCCGCAGATTTCCGGCGGGTTCACCCAGGACACCTCGCAGGCGCTGGCGGAGCAGCTGAAGTACGGCGCACTGCCAATCAGCTTCGACATCCAGTCAGAGCGCCAGGTTTCTGCAACGCTGGGTGCTGACCAGCTGACCGCGGGCCTCATTGCCGGTGTTATCGGCCTGGTCCTGGTATTCATCTACTCGCTGTTCCAGTACCGCGCTCTGGGCTTGGTGACCATCGCTTCGCTGCTCGTCGCCGGTGTGCTGACCTACCTCTGCCTGGTCCTGCTTGGCTGGGGCATGAACTACCGCCTGTCGCTGGCGGGCGTGGCTGGCTTGATCGTGGCCATCGGCCTGATTGCGGACTCGTTCATCGTGTACTTCGAGCGTGTTCGAGATGAGTTGCGCGAAGGCCGGCCATTGGCAAGCGCCGTGGATATCGGCTGGAAGCGTGCCAAGCGCACCATTCTGGCTTCCAAGGCCGTGAACGTGTTGGCTGCAGTAGTGCTCTACATCGTTGCCGTGGGCAACGTGCGAGGCTTCGCCTTCACCCTGGGCCTGACCGCAATCGTTGACCTCGTGGTCGTGTACGGACTGACCCATCCAACCCTGGTCCTGCTGGCACGCACCAAGTTCTTCGCCAACGGCCACCCGCTCTCGGGCATGGATCCATCGTTGCTTGGCGTCAAGCCGCTGTACCAAGGTGCAGGCAAGGTTCGCCGCTTCGATGAAAACGTTGAGGCAAACCGCGGCAAGAAGAATGCCAAGGCTTCGGTTGAAGCCGCCAAGCGCATGACAATTGCCGAGCGTCGCCGTGCACAGGCCGAGCAGCCTGCCAGCCCGCAGGCCAAGGCCCAGGAGGAGAACAATGAATAAGCTAGTCACTTGGGGCAACGAGCTCTACACCGGCAAGCGTTCCTACCCGTTCACCTCCAAGCACCGCTTGTGGTTCCTGATCGCCGGTATTCTGGTGATCCTGTCAATCCTGGTTCCAGTGGTCAAGGGCGGATTCAACCTGGGTATCGACTTCCGCGGTGGTTCTGAATTCACCGTTTCGGATGTGCAGGAAACCGATATCTCCATTGGTGAAAAGGCTGTTGCCTCGGTGGCTTCGGGCGCTGCGGCAACGGTCACCAACATTGCGCCGGGAACCATGCGCGTGCAGACCGAGCGCTTGAGCGATGACCAGACCTTGGCCATCGCCAGCCAGCTCGCGGAGAACTACGGTGTCTCCAGCGATGAAGTTACCAGTAACTTCATCGGCCCAACCTGGGGCGAAGACGTTTCGCGCCAGGCACTGGTTGGCCTGGTTGCCTTCGTGGTCCTGGTGGGCTTGCTGATGGCTGCCTACTTCCGAACCTGGAAGATGTCACTGGCCGCGATTGCCGGTCTGATCGCCGTGGTCATCGTCACTGCGGGCATCTACTCGCTGTCCGGTTTCGAAATCACGCCCAGCGCGATCATCGGCTTCCTGACCATTCTGAGCTACTCGCTGTATGACACCGTGGTGGTCTTCGACAAGGTCCGCGAAAACACCAAGGACTACACCCAGCAGTCCAAGCGCACCTTCGAACAGCTGGTGAACCTCGCTGTGAACCAGACCCTGGTTCGCTCGATCAACACCTCGGTCGTTGCCGTGCTTCCAGTGGCCGCGATCCTGTTCATCGGTTCCTATTTGCTGGGTGCCGGTACGCTCAAGGACCTGTCCTTGGCGCTGTTCGTCGGTATCATCGTCTCGGCCCTGTCGACCTTGTTCGTCCAGGCGCCCATGTTCCATTGGCTCCGCCACAAGGACGACGACGTGGTAGCGCACAATCAGAAGATGGCTGCTGCCTAAGCCGATCCGAAGATCTGAATTTGGTGCTCCCAGCATTTGCTGGGGGCACCATTTCGCTTAAGCGGGAAGATGCGTAATTAGTTGTCACCGCCCGAACGTGCTATAACGTTTGAACTAAAGAAGGTGTTTTTTCAGTGCACGGCCACCAGTGATCTGGTGGCCCGGAACTACCGTTGGATTCCTTCGGGCTTCACGCAGGCTCGGGAAAGAATCCAGCGGCAACGGGAAGGAGCGGGGCATGGCGAATACGCCTAACCTGAACAATTCGAAACGACGCTCTATCTCTCGTTTGGTGCGCTTTGCCGGCCGGGGGAGCACCCCGAGCACATCGCCGACCCTTGAACCGCTATTGCGTACGGTCAAGTCCAAGCATCCGAAGGCCGATCTGGACCTGCTGGTCCACGCCTATGAGGTCGCCGAAAAGTACCATGAAGGCCAGAAGCGCAAGAGCGGCGACCCGTACATAACGCACCCGGTCGCCGTCGCCACGATCCTGGCGGAGATGGGGATGACCGGCTCGATTCTTGCCGCCGCCTTGCTGCACGACACCGTTGAAGACACCGACTACTCCCTGGAGTCCGTTAAGAAGGAATTCTCCGAGGAAATCGCCATGCTGGTCGATGGCGTGACCAAGCTGGACAAGGTCACCTATGGCGACGCGGCCCCGGCAGAGACCGTGCGCAAAATGGTCGTGGCCATGTCCCGTGACATCCGCGTGCTGCTGATCAAGCTGGCCGACCGCCTGCATAATGCCCGTACCTGGCGCTACGTGTCCCCTGAATCTTCCTCGCGCAAGGCGAAGGAAACCCTGGAGATCTTCGCACCGCTGGCGCACCGACTGGGCATGAACACCGTCAAGTGGGAGCTGGAGGACCTGTCCTTCGCTGCCTTGCACCCCAAGGTGTACCAGGAGATCGTCCGCATGGTGGGCGATCGCACTCCGGAACGTGAAAAGTACCTCTCCGCGATCCGCCAGACCCTTTCGGGTGATCTCGACGATGTAGCCATCCATGCCTCGGTGTCCGGCCGGCCAAAGCACTACTACTCGATCTACCAGAAGATGATCGTGCGCGGCAAGGACTTCGACGATATCCATGACCTCATGGGCGTGCGCATCCTGGTGGATACCGTCAAGGACTGCTACGGCGCCCTGGGCGTCGTGCACGCAGAGTGGAATCCACTGCCTAACCGCTTCAAGGACTACATTGCGATCCCGAAGCTGAACCTCTACCAGTCGCTCCACACCACGGTGATGGGTCCTGAAGGCAAGCCGGTAGAGATCCAGATCCGCACCCACGATATGCACGTACGCGCCGAATACGGTGTAGCCGCGCACTTCCAGTACAAGCATGGGCAGACCGATAACTCCATGCTTTCGCCGGAGCAGAATATGGATTGGCTGCGTTCCTTGATGGAGTGGCAGGCGGATACCGCTGACTCCGAGGAGTTCCTGGACGGCCTTCGCTACACGATCAGCTCCGCTGAAGTCTATGTGTTCACCCCCAAGGGCGACATCATGTCCTTGCCGGTTGGTGCCACACCGGTGGATTTCGCCTACTCGATCCACACCGACGTTGGCCACCGCACCATCGGCTCCCGCGTCAATGGCAAGCTCGTTCCATTGCATACCGAGCTCAAGCAGGGCGATGTGGTGGAGGTCTTCACCTCGAAGGCCGAAGGCGCTGGCCCATCCCAGGATTGGCAGAACTTTGTCCGCTCGCCTCGTGCCAAGGCAAAGATCCGCGGTTACTTCTCCAAGGAACGCCGCGAGGAGGCCATCGAAAAGGGCAAGGAGCTGCTGACCAAGGAACTGCGTCGCAACCAGCTGCCATTGCAGAAATTGATGACTCACGACCTGCTCACGGCGGTAGCCAACGAACTGCACCACACGGACATTTCGGCCCTGTACCAGTCCGTTGGCGACGGCCATACCAGTGCACAGAACGTCATTGAGCATTTAACGGCCCTGATTGGCCCTCCAGAAGCCGAACAGGTCGATGAGGAAGCGGTAGTCCGCCCAATGGCTCCCAGCCCGGCTACGGGCAACGACGCCGGCGTGATCGTCGAGGGCCTGGGGGATGTGCTGGTGAAGCTGGCGCGTTGCTGCACCCCAGTGCCGCCAGATGAAATCCAGGGTTTCGTAACCCGTGGCGCCGGAGTCTCGGTGCACCGCACCGACTGCCTGAATCTGACGCAGCTCGCCGAGCAGCCGGATCGACTGGTCAATGTCACGTGGGCCACCAAGCACCATGGCGTGTTCCTGGTGGAGATCCAGGTCGAAGCATTGGACCGCAAGTCGCTGCTCTCCGACGTCACCCGGATCCTCTCCGAAAGCCACTTGAACATCCTTTCGGCCAGTGTGCAGACAAGCAAGGACCGTGTGGCAATCTCCCGTTTCTCCTTCGAAATGGGCGATCCCAAGTTCCTGAGCCACGTGCTGAACCAAGTACGCCGCATCGATGGCGTCTACGATGTCTACCGCACCACCGCAGGGTCCCGCCGCTAATTGCGCGCTGCACCCCGCGGTCCAGCCTAGGCCGCTTGCGCCGTATCGGAGAAGGACTGGACTAGGCGCAGGGCCCGGGAGCGCTCGGGTGAGGGAACCTCCGATGCCAGGGCTTGTTTGATGGCGTCCAAAGTCAGGTAGGGATCTGCCAGGGCCGCGAC
Source organism: Glutamicibacter sp. NPDC087673 (assembly GCF_044743255.1). Taxonomy (NCBI): domain Bacteria; kingdom Bacillati; phylum Actinomycetota; class Actinomycetes; order Micrococcales; family Micrococcaceae; genus Glutamicibacter; species Glutamicibacter sp. NPDC087673. The sequence goes on along the minus strand of NZ_JBIUWB010000003.1, from coordinate 377,822 downwards.
TGTGCCCAGCACGCGGCTGGCAATGGGCAAAGGATCGTATTTCGCGCAGTCGCAGGCGCTGCGCAATGCGGTGGTCACCCTGATGCGGCTGCGGAACACCATGTCCGTATCCGGCACCTGGATTTGGGCGAATTCGGCTCTCAGCCCGTGCCCGGGGTAGAACGGCCGATGGTAGCTCTTGGCGTAGATGCACAATGTGAACACTGACGGCAAGAGCCCATGGATCCAGGCTGCAGTTTGGCGAGCTAGCACCGCATCGCGGGCCAGCTCGCGGCCACAGGCGAAACCTGCAATCCGTGCCCGCACCGACGCGTTGACTCGGATGCTGCTGGGCAAAAAATAATCACCGAGGACCTCGAGCAGCAGGCCGTTGTGGGCCATGGCGTGCAGCTCGTTGCGGGTGAACATCTCACCAGCGATCCACAGGTCCCCGGGAATGCGCAACGCGGCGGCGCGAGGTCCGGTAGCTGGGGAATTTCTCGTTTCCATAGAGCTACTGAACCAGTTCGCGCCGCCGCGTTGGCGGTGTGCAAGCGATCTGTGGATTACTTACTGGAAGTCGGCAGCCGACTTCTCCAAGGTGCTCAGCCACATGCGGCGTGCATCCAGGGCTTCCTGGGCTGTCGCGATCTGCTTGGCGTTGCCCTTGGCCTGTGCTGCTGCCAGATCATCTTCCAAGGCGGAGATGGTGTCCTGCAGCTGCGAGAGCATCGAGTTGGAGCGGGCCTTGGTCTCCGGGTTGGAACGGCGCCACTGTTCGTCCTCGGCACCCTTGACCGCGTCCTCGACCTGGCGCAGGGCCGATTCAATGCGCTGCAGGTCGTTGCGCGGCACCTTGCCGGCAGCTTCCCAACGGGTGCGGATCGAATCCAGCTTGTTCTTGGCAACAGCCAGATCCTTGATGGGAAGCAGCGCGCGCGCTTCTTCCAGCAGGGCTTCCTTCACCACGAGGTTCTGGGAGTACTCTTCATCGATCTTGGCGTTGGCCGCGGCGCGGGCCTGGAAGAAGACATCCTGGGCGGCGCGGAAGCGGCTCCAGAGCTGGTCGTCGTCCTTGCGCGAGGCACGGCGCGACTTCTTCCACTCGTCCATGAGCTTGCGGTACTCGGCGGCGGTAGCGGTCCAGTCGGTGGACCCCTGCAGCACCTCGGCGCGAGCGATCAGCTCTTCCTTCACTTCCTTGGCGGCCGCGTTGGTCGAATCCAGCTGCGAGAAGTAGGCCCGGCGATGGCGGTCGAAGGTGGTGCGGGCGGAGCGGAATCGCTTCCACAGCGCGTCTTCCGTGGACCGTGGCAGGCGCACCGAGGACCGCTGCGAACCCTTCCAGGCGTCGAACAGCTCGTTCATCGCCGCCGAAGCGGTCTTCCACTGGATCTGCTCCGGGCGCTTGCCGGCCAGCTCTTCAGCCTGTTCGACGATGGCTTCGCGGGCAGCGAGCTGTTCCGCGCGAGCTTCATCGTTGGCCTTGCGCTGTTCGCTGGTCAATGCCTCGACGGCTACGCGGGCATTCTCGAGGCGCGTTTCAAGCGCCGGGATGTCGCCGACCATATGGCGTTCGGCAACGGTGGCCGAGAGCGCCTGCACAGCCTTGCTGAGCTCGCCGGCCGGGGCCTTGGCAACGACGCGCTGCTCCAGGAGCATCAGCTGCGAGAGCGCGTCGTCGTATTTGCGCACGAAGTAGCCCAGGGCTTCGTCCTGGGTTGCGTCGGGGTATTGGCCCACTGGGAATTCGGCGCCGTCAATGATCACGAAGACGTGGCCGTCCTCGGTCACACGGGCGAACTTTGCCGCTTCGTCGAGGGGAGTGGTATGTGCGACGCTTGGCGCTACAACCGGCTTTGCGGCAGGCTTCTGGGCCTGTGGCAATGGGGTCTTCTGGCTGTCGTCGGATTGCTGACTGGTGGTCACCGCTGAAACTCTTTCACTTTACGAGCACTTGCTTTAGCCAACTCTACCTGTGACCTCCGCTTCTTAGTAAGCCGACGTGCACAGGTTTCTCGGGTTTCGGGCTATAAGATGGGTAGGTAGCCCAATTTGCACTAAGGAGTTTCATGGCACGCAAGGCCTCACTATCAGGTTTCCCGGAATGGCTTCCCGCCGAACGGGCAGTTGAACAGCATGTGCTCGATACCTTGCGCCACGTCTTCGAACTGCATGGATTCGCCAACATCGAGACCCGTGCGGTGGAAACCCGAGCGCAACTTCTGCGCAAGGGCGAAATCGACAAAGAAGTCTACGGACTGTCCCGGCTGGCCGCGGAGGATGAGAAGAACGATCCCAACGCGTTGGCCCTGCACTTCGACCTCACCGTGCCTTTCGCACGCTACGTGGTGGAGAACGCAGGCCACCTGGCCTTCCCCTTCCGCCGCTACCAGATGCAGAAGGTCTGGCGTGGCGAACGCCCGCAGGATGGCCGCTTCCGCGAATTCACCCAGGCCGACATCGATGTCGTGGGCGATGGCACCTTGCCCTTCAGCTACGACGTGGAGCTGGCGCTGACCATTGCCGACGCGCTGTCCGCCCTGCCGATCGGCGATTTCCGCCTGCGGGTGAATAACCGCAAGCTGGCCGAGGGCTTCTACCGCGGCCTGGGCCTGGAAGATCCGGATGCAGTCCTGCGCGCCATCGACAAGCTGGAAAAGATCGGCGATGATGCCGTCGCCAAGATCCTGGTCGAAGAAGTCGGCGCCACCGCGCAGCAGGCCGCCGCCGCCCTGGCCCTGGCCAAGATCCGCACCATGGACACGTCCTTCGTGGAGCAGGTCCGCGCACTGGGCGTCAGCCACGAACTGCTGGATACCGGCTTGGATGAGCTCTCGCAGGTCATCGATGCCGCATCCAAGCGCGCACCGGGCAAGGTCATGGCCGATTTGTCCATCGCCCGCGGGCTGGACTACTACACCGGCACCGTGTACGAAACCGTGCTGGTGGGCCACGAATCCCTGGGTTCGATCTGCTCGGGCGGGCGCTACGAATCGCTGGCTTCCAAGGGCAAGAAGAACTACCCAGGTGTGGGCTTGTCCATCGGCGTCACCCGCCTGGTCTCGCGCATCCTTGCAGAAGAGTCCGTGACCGCAAGCCGTTCGGTGCCTTCGGTGGTATATGTCACCTTGGCCAACGACGAGTCCTGGCACGAAGCGCAGGATGTAGCCTCGCAGCTGCGCGAGCGCGGCATCGCCTGCGAGGTAGCAGCCAGCGCGGAGAAGTTCGGCAAGCAGATCAAATTCGCTGATCGACGCGGGATTCCGTTCGTCTGGTTCACCCATGCCGATGGCGCCCACGAGGTCAAGGACATCCGTTCCGGCGAGCAGGTCGCCGCGGATCCGTCCACCTGGATGCCGGCCGAAGCGGACCTGAAGATCGCCATCAGCTAGTTCTCGGGCAGGATCGCCCGCCCGCGCACCAATCACGGTGCACTAAACTTCATGGGAAGAAACTTTCCCAACCGACCGAAAGGATCGTAGTGCTACGCACTCATCAGCTGGGCGTCTTGAACGCCGAGCACATTGGACAGCAGGTCACACTCACCGGTTGGGTCGCGCGTCGCCGCGACCACGGTGGTGTCGCCTTCCTGGATTTGCGTGATGCTTCGGGCGTGGCCCAGGTCGTCGTGCGCGATGAAGAGGACTTCCATCCGCTGCGCAATGAGTTCGTGCTGCAGATTCTCGGCACCGTCGAGCGCCGCCCGGAGGGCAACGAGAACCCGAATCTGCCTACCGGGCAGATCGAGGTCATCGCTGAGACCGTGACCGTGCTGAACACCGCGGCCCCGCTGCCATTCCAGGTCGACGAGCACGTCGAGGTCGGCGAGGAAGCGCGCCTGCGCCACCGCTACCTGGACCTGCGCCGCCCGACCCCGGCCCGCAACATCCGCCTGCGCTCCGAGGCCAACCGCGTGGCACGCAACCTGCTGCACGACCAGGGCTACATCGAGATCGAAACCCCGACGCTGACCCGCTCCACACCGGAAGGCGCCCGCGACTTCGTCGTGCCGGCCCGCCTGACCCCGGGCAGCTGGTACGCCTTGCCCCAGTCCCCGCAGCTGTTCAAGCAGCTGCTGCAGGTCGGCGGCTTCGAGAAGTACTACCAGATCGCCCGCTGCTACCGCGATGAGGACTTCCGCGCGGACCGCCAGCCGGAGTTCACCCAGCTGGACATCGAAGCATCGTTCGTCGAGGAAGATGACATCATCGAGCTCGGCGAAAAGCTGGTCACCGAACTGTGGAACCTGATCGACGTGCAGGTCCCGACCCCGATCCGCCGCATGGCGTACTCGGAGGCCATGGCCAAGTACGGTTCGGACAAGCCGGATCTGCGCTTCGGCCTGGAACTGACCGAAATGACCGAGTACTTCGCGAACACCTCCTTCAAGGTCTTCCAGTCCGAGTACGTCGGCGCCGTGGTCATGCCTGGCGGCGCATCGCAGCCGCGACGCACCCTGGATGCCTGGCAGGAATTCGCCAAGCAGCGCGGTGCCAAGGGTCTTGCCTACGTGCTGATCAAGGAAGATGGCGAGCTGGCTGGCCCAGTGGCCAAGAACCTGTCCGACGAAGAGAAGGCCGGACTGGCCGCAGCTACCGGCGCAGCCGCCGGAGACTGCATCTTCTTCTCCGCCGGCAAGAAGAACGAATCCCGCGCACTGCTCGGTTCGGTCCGTGTCGAGATCGGCCACCGCACCGGCCTGATCAAGGAAGGCGACTGGGCCTTCGTCTGGATCGTCGACGCACCGATGTTCGAAGCTGCCTCCGACGCTGTCGCTTCGGGTGACGTGGCCGTGGGCGCTGGCGCTTGGACCGCTGTGCACCACGCGTTCACCAGCCCCAAGCCGGAGTTCATGGACACCTTCGACACCGATCCTGCATCGGCCCTGTCCTACGCCTACGACATTGTCTGCAACGGCAACGAAATCGGCGGCGGTTCGATCCGTATCCACCAGCGCGACGTCCAGGAACGCGTCTTCAAGCTCATGGGCGTAACCCAGGAGCAGGCTGACACCCAGTTCGGCTTCCTGCTCGAGGGCTTCAAGTACGGCGCCCCACCGCATGGCGGCATCGCCCTGGGTTGGGACCGCGTGCTGCAGCTACTGACCAACTCGGAGTCCATCCGCGACGTCATCGCCTTCCCGAAGACCGGTGGCGGTTTCGATCCGCTGACCGCGGCTCCTGCGCCAATCACCCCGCAGCAGCGCAAGGAAGCAGGCATCGACTTCAAGCCTGAGAAGAAGAAGGCCGAAGAGACCGAAGCCAAGACCGAAGCCAAGTAGGCTCACGCAGCTTCGCAATGCCGGATGGAACGCTTGAATGCGTTCCATCCGGCTTCTTTTTAACCTGGAATTAGCTCTTTTGGTGGACTATGAGTATTTTTAATACTAGGTTTGTTTTTGACTTAGTTTGCAGAACCAGTTCTCACGACCACTTTGGAGCGATACGTGCCAGCAGAAGAACCACACGATATCATCGAACGTTACCCAGAAGCGGACCAGGAATGGGCTAAAACCTTTTTCGCTTCAATGGTGTGGAACGACCTCACCAATGCGCAGGTGGCGCTCGAACTGGACCGCACCCTGAGCATGGTTCGCGATAGCGGGCAGCGAGCCGAGGAACTCTTTGGCCATTCGGGCGAATATGGTGCGACGCGGGCTCAATGTCTATTGACGCCAGAGCAGCGCGCGGACGCGGAACTTCCCGTCGAATCAAGTACTGCGCTATTGGCGGTTGTTGGGATGCTTGTTGGCCTGCTGTGCACTGGATTGGGAATCTGGATCGGGTTCCGCGATGGGTGGACCTCGAGTTCGTGGCACTACTGGCAGCTTTCTGCTCTAACTGCCGGGGCAGGGATCGCACTATCGGGATACCTGTGGTGGTTTAACCGATTGAAGGGGAAATTCGGCCTGTCCTGGATTCTGGGACCGGTAGGTATCCTCGTGTCGGTTGGAGCTGCCGCTCTAATCGTGCAGATAGGAGGAAGCAATAATCTGCTGCCCCTGCCAAATTGGTTAGCTCCAATTCTTGGTGCAGGGCTGGTGGTTGCTTGCTTCTATCTGATGCCTGCCTATAAAGCGCAGAAAGCCGCTGGCGGGCAACAAATCCTTCTCGGCACCGACGAGTGGTTCGCGGAAACCACCAGACTGCTGCGCGGACGCTACGGCATGAGTCACAAGGAAGCCAACGAGTCGCTGAGTACTGCGCGAGAACATCTCGATGATGCGGCGACCCGAGGCGAAAAAGCTGACCCAAACCTTGAATTCGGAACGCCCAATGAATTCGTGATTGGGCTGGCAGTGCACACCGAAAAGGCGCTCAAGCGTCGTTGGCTTCTACGCCGCATGGCCACCTTGACCGTAGTCGCTTTATTCGCGGTCGGCGCGGTCGCTGGCCTGATGGATCCAGCGCGAAATGGCGGGGATATTTTCTTTGGGGTCGCAGTGCTGGTGTTTGCCGCGGTGAGCGTTTACGAGCTGCGTCCGGCTGACCGCAAGGCCTACGTCCAAGAGAAGCTCAAGGAACGAGCAGCCAATGCCCGGGCACTGCAGGAGCGCGACGATGACTAAGCCCGAAGGCTTTCCGGGTAGCTGGCAACGCGCCATGTTGCCGATGCTCTTACTCGCCGAACTCTCGGCTGGCCAGGCCCACGGTTATGCACTGGCGAAATCCCTGCAGGAACGCGGTTTCGGGCCGATCAAGGGAGCCACGCTCTACCCCGCACTGGCCAAACTCGAGGCCTCGGGTTTTGTTGAAACCCGCTGGGAAGAAGGCCAAGGTGGCCCGGGGCGAAAGGTCTACGAACTCTCCGCCACCGGCCGGGTGGAACTAGCCGAGCAACGAGCCAGCTTCGAACAACTGACCCAACTGGTACAAAGCACCGGCCGCTAGGGGAGGTCTGCCGAGTCTACGATCATCGTGAACGGTCCGGTATTGGTCAGCGAGACATTCATCATCGCGCCAAATACACCGGTCTGAACGCTCGCACCCAATTTGCGCAGGTGCTCCACGAAGTAGTCGTACAGAGGTTCGCTGATAGGACCGGGTGCCGCATTGGACCAGGATGGGCGGCGGCCCTTGCGCACCGAACCGTACAGGGTGAACTGGCTGATCACTAGCAGTGGTGCATTCACCCCGGCTGCGGAGGTTTCATCCTCCATGATCCGCAGCTGCCAGATCTTTTCGGCCACCTTGCGTGCGATCGCCTGATCATCCTCATGGGTCACCCCAAGTAGGATCACCAAACCGGGGGAGTCGAGCTGGCCGGTAATCTGCCCTTCAACCTCAACATGGGCGGTGGAAGCGACCTGGACGACAGCGCGCATATGGCGAACCTTTCAAAAGACGGTGGGGCTTCCAGAATATCGGTAGGCTTAGGGGGTGAGCGATTTGTTCGATTCCCTGTCCGATGAGCCACGCGATGCGCGTGAGCCCCAAGTCAACCGGCCCCGTCCGCCACTGGCGGTGCGCATGCGCCCGAAGACCTTGGATGAGCTCGTCGGCCAACAACACCTGCTAGGCCCGGGTTCACCCTTGCGGCAGCTGGCCGAAAACCCTGAAACCGGGTTGGCTGGACCTGCCAGTGTGATCCTCTATGGCCCTCCGGGAATTGGCAAAACCACCATCGCCCACGTGATCGCCCGCGCCACCGACCGCAAATTCGTGGAACTTTCGGCCATCACCGCCGGTGTCAAAGATGTCCGGCGAGTCATCGAACAGGCCAAGGATGACCGCGATCTGCGCGGGATTACCACCGTGCTCTTCCTCGATGAGATCCACCGCTTCAACAAGGCCCAGCAGGACGCACTGCTGCCCGGCGTGGAAAACCGTGTCGTCGTCCTGGTAGCTGCGACGACGGAAAATCCCTCCTTCTCGGTGATCTCGCCGCTGCTTTCGCGCTCTTTGCTGCTGACCTTGCGTCCGCTGACCGACGGCGACCTGTCCACCTTGCTCGAGCGCGCTGTGGCCGACGAGCGGGGTTTCGACGGCCAGGTGCTCCTCAAGGAGGAGCAGCGCGACGCCATTGTCCGCCTGGCCCAGGGTGATGCCCGACGCTCGCTGACTGTGCTGGAAGCAGCCGGCGCGGTGGCTTGGAACGCCGCGGGCGCCGGCATCGATCCACCGGTGCTGATTACGGACGACCATGTGCAGCTGGCCATGGACCAGGCGGTCCAGCGCTACGACAAGGATGGCGACCAGCACTACGACATCATCTCCGCGTTCATCAAGTCCGTCCGCGGTTCGGATGTGGACGCGGCCCTGCACTACCTGGCGCGAATGCTCTCTGCGGGGGAGGACCCCCGGTTCATTGCCCGCCGCCTGATGATCTCGGCCTCGGAGGATATCGGCATGGCCGATCCCACCGCACTTCCCGTTGCCGTAGCAGCCGCCCAATCGGTGCAGCTCACCGGCATGCCGGAAGCACGGATCATGCTCGGGCAGGCAACGGTTCATCTGGCTACGGCCCCGAAGTCCAACGCCTCGTACAATGCGATCAACGCCGCCCTAGCCGACGTATCCGAAGGCAAGGGATCGCTGGTTCCCGACCACCTGCGTGACGCGCACTATCCCGGCGCCAAGCAGCTGGGCCATGGCGTGGGCTACATCTACGCCCATGATGCTCCGCACTCCATCGCAACCCAGCAGTACCTGCCCGATGATCTGGTGGGCACCGACTACTACACGCCGACCAATAACGGTGCGGAAAAAACCATAGGGTCCCGCCTGTCCCGTTTGCGTGAAATCATCCGGGGCAAGGATCCGCAGCGCTCCAAGGGCAAGCGCTGATTGTGCGCTAGGCCTCAGAGAAAGCTGCTGCCGTTTCGTGTAAACTTGATCTTTGGCTGGCAAGCCTTGTCCCGCATTCGAGTCATCGAGCGTGGAGGCAGGGTTGAAGTGAAGCAGGGACGCGACGCCCACACACTCTCCCACCTGGAGGCCAGTAGATACCGTCGCTAATCGAAAGGGACACATTATGGCTAACGCCCGTGCCCGCCGCACCGTACGCCTTTCGCGTGCGCTCGGCCTTGCATTGACTCCAAAAGCTGAAAAGTACATGGAGCGCCGTCCATACGGTCCAGGCCAGCACGGCCGCGCCCGTAAGAAGCAGGACAGCGACTACGCAGTACGTCTGCGCGAAAAGCAGCGTTTGCGTGCCCAGTACGGCATCCGCGAAGCTCAGATGCTGAGCGCCTTCAAGGAAGCTAAGCGCCTCGGCGGCGAAACCGGCGGTAACCTGCTGGCTCTGCTCGAGTCCCGTCTGGATGCCCTGGTTCTGCGTGCAGGCTTCGCCCGCACCATCCAGCAGGCACGCCAGATGGTTGTTCACCGCCACATCCTGGTCAACGGCCAGCGTGTAGACCGTCCGTCTTTCAAGGTACAGCCGGGTCAGCTGATCCACGTACACGAGAAGAGCGAGAAGATGGTTCCATTCCAGATGGCTGCAGCAGGTGAGCACTCGAAGGTGCTGCCAGCCGCTCCTGCTTACCTGGACGTAAAGCTGGAAGCCCTCCAGGCTACCTTCGTGCGCACCCCAGAGCGCACCGAAATCCCAGTGACCTGCGAAGAGAACCTCGTGGTCGAGTACTACGCACGCTAAATCCGTGCGCTAGTTCCAAGCCCGCAACCGGAAACGGTTGCGGGCTTGTCGCTTAACTACCTATCTGGGCTCTGACTTCGATAAGGTGGACTGGCACCAAAAACCCAAAGCAGAAGAGGAAGCACATGTCGGGTTCGGATATTGCAGGGCTCATCGCCGCCGGCGCGTTTGTTGTACTAGTTGTGCTGCTGGCAGTGCCGATCATGAAGTTGGGCAAGGTGTTCGACGAGCTGCGCAAATCGATCAAGGACCTGGCTGACGGAACCACTCCGCTGATCGGCGAAGTCGCCAACACCGTGGCGACCACCAACGACCAGCTCAAGAAGGTCGATGCCATCACCAGCAACGTTTCTGACACCACCGCCAATGTGTCCGCGCTGTCCTCGCTGGTAGCAGCCACCGTTGGCAAACCGCTGATCAAGGTTGCCGCGTTCACCGAAGGCGTGAAGGTCGCGATGAACACCAAGCCAAGCGGCAAGGCTCGCCGCAGCCGCTAAGCAAGCAACGCTGTTTGATCGAACACGTATCGGCGCGCTGAATAGGATACGGCCAACTGGTGGCCGCCAAGGAGACTAGAATGAAAAAGCTCTTGTGGGTTTCGATTGGAGTGGGCGTTGGCGTGCTCGCGTCCAAGAAATACGCTGAAGTTTCATCCGGGGCGGCGCTAAACCGCCAGGTCGGCAAGTACACCGACCGCGCCTCGGAATATTGGGAAGCCTTCCGCCAAGGAATGAGCTCCCGCGAAGAAGAATTACGTTCCGCCTTGGGCGTGGACGCCGCTAAGTGAAGGGATCATCCGTAACACGATGAAAACGCAGGAAATTGCCCGTCGTTGGGTCGACTTTTTCGTCTCGAAGGGCCATACGGCGGTACCTAGTGCCTCGCTGGTCTCGGCCGACCCTTCGCTGTTGTTCACGGTGGCCGGCATGGTCCCGTTCATCCCTTACCTCACCGCGCGCGAAGAGCCCCCGTACTCCCGTGCGACCTCCGTGCAGAAGTGCATCCGCACCGGCGATATCGAAGAAGTGGGCAAGACCGCGCGTCACGGCACCTTCTTCCAGATGTGCGGCAACTTCTCCTTCGGCGACTACTTCAAGAACGAAGCCATCCACTTCGCCTGGGAGCTGCTGACCAGCTCCGTCGAAGACGGAGGCTACGGCCTGGACAAGGAACGCCTGTGGGTCACCGTCTACGAAGACGGAGACGAGAAGGACCTTGAAGCCCGCCGCATCTGGGAAGAAGAGATCGGCATGCCTACCGAGCGCGTCGTAGGCACCGGCAAGGAAGACAACTACTGGAATACCGGCCAGCCCGGCCCCGGCGGTCCATGCTCCGAGATCTACTACGACCGCGGCCCCGCCTACGGTGTCGAGGGCGGCCCAGCGGTCGACGAGACCCGCTACGTGGAAATCTGGAACCTCGTGTTCATGCAGTACCGACTCTCCGCGGTACGTTCCAAGACCGACTTCGATGTGGCCGGCGAACTGCCCAAGCGCAACATCGATACCGGCCTGGGCCTGGAACGACTAGCCATGATCCTGCAGGGCGTCGAGAACATGTACGAGACCGACCAGGTCCGTCCGGTGCTCGACAAGGCCGCCGAGCTTGCCGGCGTCACCTACACCTCCACCGAGGATCCAGCCGACCCGAACCACGCCACCGACGTGCGCCTGCGCATGATCGCTGACCACATCCGCTCCTCGCTGATGCTGATCTCCGACCAGGTCACCCCGGGCAATGAAGGCCGCGGCTATGTGCTGCGCCGGCTGATCCGCCGTGCCGTGCGCGCAATGCGCCTGATGGGCGTGGACACCGAGGTGCTCCCCGAGCTGCTCCCGGTATCGCGCGACGCCATGAAGGGCGTCTACCCCGAGGTGGAGGCCGATTTCGAGCGCATTGCCCGCATCGCCTACGCCGAAGAACGCGCTTTCCGCCGCACCATCGCTTCGGGCACCACCCGCCTGGACGAGGCACTGGGCCACGCCAAGGAGGAAGGCAAGAACCTCTCCGGCGATGACGCCTTCACCCTGCACGACACCTTCGGCTTCCCGATCGACCTCACCTTGGAGATCGCCGCCGAAGCAGGCCTGTCCGTTGACGAGTCGCGTTTCCGCGAACTGATGAACGAGCAGCGCACCCGCGCCCAGAAGGACGCCAAGGCCAAGAAGGCCGGCCACGCCGACCTTTCGGTGTACACCCAGCTGGCCGAGGCCGGCAACGTGCACTTCACCGGCTATGACACCCTCGAAGGCGAATCCTCCATCCGCGGCATCATCCGCGATGGCCAGGTTGTGCCATTCGCCGAGCAGGGCCAGGAAATCGACCTGGTGCTGAACGAAACCCCGTTCTATGCCGAGTCCGGCGGCCAGGCAGGCGACAGCGGCCTGATCACCGGCGACGGCTTCGTGCTGGAAGTCACCGACGTGCAGGCCCCGATCAAGGGCCTGAACGTGCACAAGGTCATCGTGCGCGAAGGCGAATTGCCAGCCGAAGCACTGGTTCGCACCCAGGTCGACGCGGTGCGCCGCCGCTCCGGCGAGCAGGCGCACTCCGCCACCCACCTGGTGCACGCCGCGCTGCGCGAGCTGCTTGGCCCAACGGCCACCCAGGCCGGTTCCTTCAACAAGGCCGGCTACCTGCGCTTCGACTTCTCCTGGGCCGAGGCGCTCTCCGCCGCGGCACGCAGCGAAGTCGAGGAGGTAGTGAACCTGGCCATCGCCTCGAACTACCAGGTCGTCACCAATGAGATGGCACTGTCCGAGGCGAAGAAGCTGGGCGCCATGAGCCTGTTCGGGGAGAAGTACTCCAACGACGTGCGCGTGGTCGAGATGAACGGCGACTGGTCGCGCGAGCTGTGCGGCGGTACCCACGTGGACACCACCGCGCGCATCGGCCAGCTGACCTTGCTCTCGGAGGCTTCGGTCGGTTCGGGCAATCGCCGCGTCGAGGCCCTGGTCGGCATGGAAGCCTTCCGCCACGGAGCCGCCGAGCGCGCCCTGGTTTCCGAGCTCTCGGGCCTGTTCCGCGTTCCATCCAGCCAGGTGTCCGAGCGCGTCAACGACACCGTTGCCAAGCTGAAGGCCGCCGAGAAGCAGATCGCCGAGCTCAAGAGCCAGGCCATGCTGGCCCAGTCCGCAGCGCTGCTGCAGAAGGTCGCCACCATCGGCAGCACCCGACTGCTGGCCCACAACGCCGGGCAGATCGACTCGGCTGACGCCCTGCGCACCATGGCACTGGACCTGCGCGCCAAGCTGGGTTCCGAAGCCGCAGTCATCGTGCTGATCGGCGTGGCCAACGGCCGCCCGCTGGTGATGGCTGTGACCAACGACGAGGCCCGCGCCAACGGCTTCAAGGCCGGCGCGCTGGTGCGCACCGCTACCGGCGTGCTCGGCGGCGGAGGCGGCGGCAAGGACGATATGGCACAGGGCGGTGGCCAGGACGCATCGAAGATCGATGACGCACTGGCTGCAATCCAGGCGGCACTGGCCAATGGCTAATGCCGCTCTCGGCGTCGACGTGGGCCTGGCCCGCGTCGGCGTCGCCGCATCTGATCCCTCCGGAATCCTCGCCACTCCGGTGATGACCCTGCGCCGGGATGCGAAGAAGAACTCGGATCTGCGGATGCTTCTGCGCATCATTGCCGATCGCGGCGTCACCGAGGTATTCATCGGGGAGCCGAAATCACTGGCTGGAAACGCGACCGAATCCACTAAAATGGCACGTGACTACGCGATTGCCTTGGCCCAGGAAGCTGCAAGCGCTAATATCGAGCTTGAGGTTTTCATGGTCGACGAACGCCTGAGCACCGTGAACGCGCATCGCTCGTTGCACGCCTCGGGCAAGAAGATGGAAGATCACCGCAAGGTGGTCGACCAGGTCGCGGCCACTGAGATCTTGCAGCAAGTGCTGGAAATGCGACGCAACAATGTGCGCGTACAAGCCAGCCGGATTGTGCTGCGCTAGCCCACAACCGCTAGGGCACCACAAAGACCCGAGAGATGAGAGTTGATGCGAGAAGAAGCCCGCCATGAACGGCAACGCGAAACGCATCGCGCGCTATACGAACGCTTTGCCGCCGGCACTGGCTTGCCGATCGAACAACCCTCAGAACCGGAACTGACCGGCACCGGGCATTACCGCCCATCGCTGGCGGCGGCCGAGGACAGCTGGCAGGAGCCCGCAGACCACGAAGCCCCGGACGGGGAAGGAACCGACACCAGGTTCCTCCCCGCCCAGGCAGCCGCCGCCTCCGATGCGCCAGCATTTGCCGGGCACGAGGATGCCGCCCAGGAGCACTACCCGCACGAGGCCGACGCCGCGCAGCAGGCCGCGGTGCTCAGCAGCGATCCCCACGATGACCAAACTGCCCAGGCCGCCGCCGGCAAGGCCCAGCGGCGCAAGCGCTCCAAGCGCAAGCGCAACCTGGTCATGCTGGCCACCGTGCTGATCTTCGCACTGGTGGTCGCCGGTTCGGTCTACTTCGTCAAGTCCGTGCTCAAGCAGTTCAACCCGGACGACTATCCAGGCCCAGGCGGCGCCGCGGTGGAATTCACAGTGGAAGATGGCTGGGGCTTGAAGATCATTTCGCGCAAGCTTGAGGAGCTCGATGTCGTCTCCAGCGACGGCCTGTTCACCGACGCCGTCGCGGACTCCGAAGCGCAGAGCAAGCTGATCCACCCCGGCACCTACCTGCTCAAGAAGCAGATGCCAGCGGCCGACGCGGCAGATATCCTCGTGAACCAGCGTCCGGACAAGGTCTTCTACATCGGGCTGAAGGCCAATATGCGCCTGGACGCGGCGATCAAGGAGATTGCCAAGGGCTCGGGACTGGCGGAAAAGGACCTGCAGGCGCTGGCCAAGAAGCCGCAGCAATTCGGCCTGCCTGCCTCGGTGCCGAGCCTCGAAGGCTGGCTGCACCCGGGGGAGTACCGCTTCCCGCTGAACGCCGACGCCGAAGAAGTCCTGGGCGAACTGGTCAAGGCCACCAAGGCTTCCCTGGAGCAGGCCGGCATCACCGACCTCGAAGAGGGCTACCGCACCCTGAAGGTCGCCTCGATCCTGCAGGCCGAGGCACGCACCCCGGACTACGCCACGGTCGCCGGCGCGATCGAGAACCGCCTGGACCCGGGCAACCGCGAAACCCACGGGCTGCTGCAGGTCGACTCCTCGGTGATCTACGGGCTGGACCGCTACTCGCTCCAGTTCAGCGCCCAGGAGAAGCAGGACGCGTCGAACAAGTACAACACTTATGTGCACACCGGCCTGCCGCCAACCCCCTTGGGCTCGCCGGCGAATTCCGCGATCGAGGCTGCTGCCCATCCGGAAAGCAACGGCTACTACTACTGGGTGACGGTCAACATCGAAACCGGTGAAACCAAGTTCGCCTCGACCTACGCTGAGCACCGGCAGAACCAGGCAGAATTCCGCGCCTGGTGCAACCAGAATCCAGGAGTCTGCTAGCGCGGATTCCCGTGCTTGCCAGTCGCGCTGCTGCCGCTGTGCGGGCAGCCACAAGCAGAAAGTCCATGAAGCCATGAAGCAGGCAGCCGTTCTCGGCCACCCCATCAGCCACTCCAAGTCGCCGGTGCTGCACCGCGCCGCCTACCAGCTGCTCGGCGTGCCGATCAGCTACAGCGCGATCGATCTGGAGCCGGGGGATGCTGCCGGGCACGCGGCCGCGCTGCGCGCAGGAAACTGGGCGGGCTGCTCGGTCACCATGCCGCTGAAGGATGCGTTCGTGCCGCAGATGGACGAGCTATCCGCCCGCGTGCAACGCCTTGGTGCGCTGAACACCGTGGTGGTCCGCGAAGACGGCACCCTCTACGGGGAAAACACCGACATCGACGGCCTGGTCCAGGCCCTGGCGGATTTCGGGCTCGCCCGCAGCGCGCAAGCGATGGTCCTGGGTTCGGGCAACACCGCGCTGGCCGCCATCGAGGCCGCCGCAGAAGTCGGCGCCCGGCAGCTGACGCTGGTGGTGCGCGCAGCCTCCCGTGCCACCCGCGCTGTCGAATTGGCCCGCGAGCTCGGGATGGAAACGTCCGTCCACGAGATTTCGGGCATCGGCCAGGAGCTGGCCGCCACGCTCAACGAGATTCCGCTGGTCTTCTCCACCCTGCCGCCGCACGCGGCCGATGACTGGGTGCCGGCGATCGGCGCAGGCACCGGAATCCTGCTGGATGTCGCCTACGATCCGTGGCCTTCGGCCTTGGCCCGGTCTTGGCAGGGAATCGTGATCAGCGGGCTGCACATGCTGGTGCACCAGGCGGTGGAACAAGTGCGGCTCTTCAGCGCCGGTGCATGGGAGGAATCGCGTCGCATGGACGTCACAAATGCGATGTATGACTCTTTGGGTCTGGCCCGACACCAGTAATCAGTTCGTGCCATGGCAAAATAGATGACATGTTGCGTTGGTTGACCGCGGGCGAATCGCATGGCCCGGCACTTGTTGGAATTCTCGAAGGACTACCCGCCGGAGTATCGGTGGATAGCGAAGCAGTGCGAGAGGCACTGGCGCGCCGACGCCTCGGCTATGGCCGCGGCGCGCGCATGAAGTTTGAAAAGGACCAGGTCACCTTCCTTGGCGGTGTCCGCCATGGCAAGACCCAGGGCGGCCCGGTAGCCATTGAAATCGGCAACACCGAATGGCCCAAGTGGGAACGCGTGATGAACGCGGATCCGGTGGACCTGGATGAACTGGCCTCGATGGCGCGCAATGCGCCACTGACCCGGCCGCGTCCGGGGCACGCCGATTTCACCGGCATGCAGAAGTACGGCTTCGAGGACGCCCGCCCGATCCTGGAGCGCGCCAGCGCCCGCGAGACCGCGGCCCGTGTCGCCTTGGGCACCGTGGCTTCCCGTTTCCTGAACGACTTGGGCATCCAGCTCGTTTCGCACACCACCGCCGTCGGCTCCGTGGCTGCCCCAGCCGATGCGCCGCTTCCCACGGCCACCGACGTTGCGGCGCTGGATAACGACCCGCTGCGCTGCTTCCACCAGGAAACCAGCGAGGCGATGGTCGCCGAAGTCGATGACGCGCACAAGGCAGGGGAGACCCTGGGCGGCGTCGTCGAGGTCCTGGCCTACAACCTGCCTCCGGGCATCGGCTCCTACGTGCACTGGGACCGTCGCCTGGACGCGCGCCTGGCCGCGGCCCTGATGGGCATCCAGGCAATCAAGGGCGTGGAGGTCGGCGACGGCTTCGCCACGGCCGCCCGCCGCGGCTCGGCCGCCCACGACGAGATCGTGCACGCCGAAGACGGCAGCATCAAGCGCAACTCGAACCGCGCCGGCGGCATCGAGGGCGGCATGAGCATCGGCGAGGTGCTGCGCGTGCGCGCCGGCATGAAGCCAATCGCCACCGTGCCCCGCGCCCTGCGCACCGTGGACACCGCCACCGGCGAGGACACCACCGCGCACCACCAGCGTTCGGATGTCTGTGCGGTGCCGGCAGCCGGCGTCGTGGCAGAAGCAATGGTCGCCCTGGTGCTCGCCCAGTCCCTGCTGGAGAAGTTCGGCGGCGACTCGGTGGCCGAAACCAAGCGCAATATCGAGTCCTACCTGGCGAACATCCCGGGCAACCTGGGTTCGACCGGCGTCTAGGAAGCGCGCTTCAATGATCTACCTCATTGGTCCGATGGCCAGTGGCAAGTCCACCGTGGGCAAGTCACTGGCCACGGCCCTTTCTACGAGCTTTGCGGATTCGGACGCGGCCATCGTCGCCCACCACGGAACCATCGCGCAGATCTTCGCCGAGCACGGCGAGGCGCATTTCCGCG
Organism: Glutamicibacter sp. NPDC087673; assembly: GCF_044743255.1. NCBI lineage: Bacteria > Bacillati > Actinomycetota > Actinomycetes > Micrococcales > Micrococcaceae > Glutamicibacter > Glutamicibacter sp. NPDC087673. Next base: position 360,465 of record NZ_JBIUWB010000003.1, on the reverse strand, counting down.
ACCTGGAAGTCCAGGCGCTGTGCCGGCTGCGCACCGGCGTGGTCGCCACCGGGGGAGGCGCAGTGCTGCGCGAAGAGAACCAGCAGCTGCTTTCGCGCGGGACGGTGATCTACCTGGAGCTGGGTGAACAGGCCGCAGCCGAGCGCATCAAGGGCGACGGGCACCGCCCGCTGCTGGCTGGTGACCAAGCCCTCAACAGCTGGATCTCCGTTTACGAAAAACGCCGCCCCATCTACGAAATGCTCGCTGACGTGCACGTTCTGGTGGATGGAAAGTCCGTTCCGCAAATTATCGACGAGCTTTTGCCGCAGCTGGAAGCGCTGTGATTAGCCTCACGAGATGCAACTTCTGGCCGAACGCACGCGTACGCTAGAAAAATCACCACCATCAGGAGGAACTAGACTGATGCCTATCGCACCGACCACTCTGAAGGTCACCGGAAGCACCCCAGGGGAGTCATACCCTGTCATGGTCGGCAACGGCCTGCTGGGCCACTTGCCCGAACTGCTTGGCCCCGCGGTCAAGAAGGTCCTGGTCATCCACCCGCGGGCCCTGCGCGCCACCGGCGACGTCGTGCGCGACGAGCTGGCGAAGTCCGGCCTGGAAGCATTGACCGCAGAGATTCCGGACGCCGAAGAGGGCAAGCACATCCAGGTCGCCTCCTTCTGCTGGGAAGTGCTGGGCAAGAACGATTTCACCCGTTCCGATGCCGTGATCTCCGTGGGCGGCGGCGCCGTCACCGACGTCGCAGGTTTTGTCGCAGCCACCTGGCTGCGCGGCGTGAAGGTCATCCATATCCCTACCTCGCTGCTGGCCATGGTCGACGCTGCCGTGGGCGGCAAGACCGGGATCAACACCGCCGAAGGCAAGAACCTGGTTGGCGCCTTCCACCCGCCAGCAGGCGTGCTCGCCGATCTGGACGCGCTGGCCACCTTGCCGAAAAACGAGCTGGTGACCGGCATGGCCGAGATCGTCAAGTGCGGATTCATCGCCGACGAGCGCATCCTGGAACTGATCGAAGAAGATCCGGCCGATGCCATCGACCCGGCCAGCGACCGCTTGCGCGAACTGGTCGAGCGCACCATCGCGGTGAAGGTCGACGTGGTATCCCGCGACCTGAAGGAAGCCGGCGACCGCGAATTCCTGAACTACGGCCACACCCTGGCCCACGCCATCGAGCTGTCCGAACGCTACCAGATGCGCCATGGTGCCGCCGTGTCCATCGGGCTGGCCTTCGCCGCCGAATTGGGCCGCTCGGTAGGGTACACCTCCGACGCGGTGGCCGATCGCCACGTCGCGATCCTCAAGTCCCTTGGCCTGCCGACCACCTACCGCAATGACCGCTGGGCTGCACTGCTCGATGGCATGAAGCGCGACAAGAAGGCCCGCGGCAGCCAGCTGCGCTTCGTCGTGCTGGAAGAAATCGGCAAGCCGCGCATCTACGAAGTCCCCGATAACTCGCTGCTCTTCGCCGCCTACCAGGAAATCGGGGAGTAACTACATGGTCGACTACACCGCATACGCCATTGACGTCGCATCGGTAAACCGCGAAGGTGTCGGCACCGCCGTAGAGGGCGTGCTGATCGACCCCCAAACGCTGAAGCCCTACATCGCCGACGAGGCCGCGGCCGACCAGCAGCTGCTGGTCGGTTCCCCTACCGACCAGGTCATGGTGCTGCTGGCGCGTGGCGAGCTGGTGAAAGCCGGCGAGCTGATCGCTGAATCGCGTTTCGTGGATCCAACCAACGCCCACCTGCGTGTGCTGGACACCGAGCTGACCCGCATGCAGGGCGACTTCGATCGCGCGATCAACCGACTGCGCAAGCTGGCCGAGGAATTCGCCGGCACCGCATACGAGCCGCTGATCCACCACCACGCTGGCCTGTCCTTCTTCGCGAAGGGCGATTTCAAGGCGGCGGCAACCCGTTTCCGCAAGGCCCTGGATCTGCGCATCGCGCTGGACGACGACGCGTACCTGGTCAACGCCGCAAGCACCTGCATGCGAATTGCCGAGGAGCGCGCCGCGCAGTAATGCGCGCCACCGTGTGAAACCCTTTGTACCGCATGGTGCGTAGGGTAAACTTGGAGATGGATTTTTGATAATGCCGGCGCTAGCTGGCGAAAATAGAGGATTGAGGAACCGTGGCGGATACAACTGACATCAAGAATGGACAGGTCATCAAGATCGATGGCCAGCTTTGGACCATCATTGACTTCCAGCACGTCAAGCCAGGCAAGGGCGGCGCATTCGTTCGCACCAAGATGCGCAACGTCATGTCCGGGAAGGTCTTGGACAAGACCTACAACGCTGGCACCAAGATCGAGCTGGCCACCGTTGACCGCCGCGACTACCAGTACCTCTACCAGGATGGCGAAGACTACGTCTTCATGAACCTGGAAGATTACGACCAGATCACCGTGTCCGGCACCACCGTTGGCGATGCAGCAGGCTTCCTGCTGGAGAACCAGGAACTGACCATCGCCATGTACGATGGCAGCCCGCTGTACCTGGAACTGCCAGCTTCGGTCATCCTGGAAATCACCTACACCGAGCCAGGCCTGCAGGGCGACCGCTCGTCGGCTGGCACCAAGCCGGCAACCCTGGAAACCGGCAAGGAAATCCAGGTTCCGCTGTTCGTTGAGCAGAACACCAAGGTCAAGGTCGACACCCGCACCGGCGACTACCTGGGTCGTGTCAACTAGTGAGAGCCCGCGCCAAAGCCCGTCGCCGAGCTCTTGAGTTCCTGTTCGAAGCCGAAGCCCGCGATGTCAATCCGCTGGCCGTAGCCATCGCACGACGGGAAAACTCGGATATCGTACTCAACGAGTACTCGCTGACGATCATCGAAGGCGTTACCGCACACCTGGACCGCATTGACGAAGTTCTCGAGAGCTACGTCAAGGACTGGACCATCGAGCGCATGCCAGCGGTTGACCGCAGCGCACTGCGCATCGGCGTGTGGGAGCTGCTTTACAATGATGACGTTCCCGATGCAGTAGCCGTGGCTGAAGCCGTGGTGAACGTCCGGGAATTGTCCACCGATGAATCGCCGGAGTTCGTCAATGGCGTTTTGGGTCGCATCCAGAGCGTCAAGGACACCCTGGTCGACTAATTCGATCCTCATCATTCCGAGCCCGGGCCGGAACCCCTTTCATGGGGTTCCGGCCCGGGCTTTTTTGCGTTAAGCCGTTGCCTGTCGCGGCTCGGCCCCGGGCAGGATCCCGGCGAAGCAGGCGGAGCGGGCCACCTGCACGGCAACCGGCTGGCCACGGGCTCGAATGCCGGGGGCTGGATGCTTTGCTGCTGTCCACGCGCTCGGTTCTGCTTTCCACGCTCGGACTGCTTGTCCTGCCGCACCATCCGGGTGTAGCTGAACGGAACTGGCGTACCTGGATCTCCCGGGCTGATCCGGCGGGCAGGAACTCGGGTCCGCCGGGACCCGAGTTCGACGGAGCGGCGCAAATCCTGGATGAGCAGTACGCGCGGCATAGCGGGCCTGCGGATCTGCCGCGCGAAAGCCTTGCCCGGGCGCGCGGGCCGATCATGCACCAGGAATCCCGGGCCCACGCCACTTCGCGGGTGTGTCGATCGCAACACATCTGCTCGCGGGGCCAGGGCCAACTGCAGGGATCTGCGTGGTTCTGCCGGTCGCACGAAGCCGCCGGCCGATCGCTGTGACCGATCCCATGCCCTATTCAGTGTCATGCATAGGTTTCCGCTAGGGAATCAGCTCCCGCTCGTGATAATTTGAGTTAGCAATATTCCTTTAAATCCCGTCCCGTGAGGCGGAGAAGGGAGAGGTGCACAGCATGAATGAAAATTCAGTGCCAGATGCTGCCCGCACGGTATTAACCGGCGACGACATCGAACGTGTGCTCACTCGCGTAGCCTTCGAGATCATCGAGGCCAACAAGGGCACCGACGACCTGGTGCTCCTGGGCATTCCCAGCCGGGGTTTCCCGCTGGCACAGCGGCTGGCAGCGCGAATCGCTGCTACCGCCCCGGGCAACCTGGACCCGGCATCCCTGGTAGGCCAGCTCGATATCACCATGTACCGTGATGATCTGCGTCACTCCACCACCCGCACCCCGTCGCCGACGCGCCTGCCAGCAGGCGGCATCGAAGGCAAGGTCGTGGTCCTGGTTGACGACGTCCTGTACTCCGGTCGCACCATCCGCGCCGCCCTGGATGCCCTGGCAGACTGGGGCCGCCCCCGCATCGTGCGGCTGGCCGTCCTGGTTGACCGCGGGCATCGGGAACTGCCGATCCGCGCCGATCATGTGGGCAAGAACCTGCCGACAGCCAAGAGCGAAAAGGTGCGCGTGCACTTGGCGGAAATCGATGGGAAAAACGAAGTCGTGATCGAGGGCGCCGCGTGAAACACCTGCTATCCACCGCGGACCTGACCCGCGAAGAAGCCATCGCCATCCTTGATATTGCCGAAGAGATGCGCGAGTCCTCGACCCGTGCCATCAAGAAGCTTCCGGCCCTGCGCGGTCGCACCGTGGTGAACCTCTTCTTCGAGGACTCCACCCGCACCCGGATTTCCTTCGAGGCCGCCGCCAAGCGATTGAGCGCGGACGTCATCAATTTCTCGGCCAAGGGCTCGAGCGTTTCCAAGGGCGAGTCCCTGAAGGATACCGCCCAGACCCTGTTGGCCATTGGTGCCGACGCAGTGGTCATCCGCCACCCGGATTCCGGCGCCCCGGCCCGGCTAGCGGCCACGGACTGGATTGGCCTGCCCATCGTCAATGCAGGCGACGGCACGCACGAGCATCCCACCCAGGCGCTGCTGGACGCATTCACCCTGCGCCGCCAGGTGGCATTGCGCGATGGCACCAGCCCGGCAGGCCGCGGCCTGGACGGACTGAAGGTCGCGATCGTCGGGGATATCCTGCATTCGCGCGTGGCCCGCTCCAACCTGTGGCTGCTGAACACCCTCGGTGCCGAAGTGACGATGGTGGCCCCTCCGACCCTGCTGCCTTTCGGCGCCGGCTCCTGGCCCTGCGCCATCAGCTACGACCTGGATGCAGTGATCGCCTCGGGCGTTGACGCGCTGATGATGCTGCGCGTGCAGGGCGAGCGCATGAACGCCGCGTACTTCCCGAACCCCCGCGAATACTCGCGCTACTGGGGACTGGACGATGCACGCCTGGCACAGTTGGACGCCTCGGGCGCCGAAACCCTGATCATGCACCCGGGCCCGATGAACCGCGGCCTGGAAATCTCCTCGGCTGCCGCGGATTCGCCACGCTCCACCGTGCTCGACCAGGTCACCAATGGCGTGGCCGTGCGCATGGCCAGCCTCTACATGCTCCTCTCCGGCGACCTGATCTGAAGGAAGAACCCATGAACTACTTGATCCAGCAGGCCTCCATCCTCGGCGGCGAACCAACCGACGTGCTCATCGTCGACGGCAAGATCGCGCAGATCGGCAGCATTGAAGCCACCGACCAGCATCAGGTGATTGACGCGAAGAATCTCGTGCTCTTGCCCGGGCTGGTCGACACCCACACCCACCTGCGCGAACCAGGCCGCGAAGATGCTGAAACCGTGGAAACCGGTTCGCAGGCAGCAGCCCTGGGCGGCTACACCGCCGTGCATGCCATGGCAAACTCGACCCCGGTAGCCGACACCGCCGGCGTCGTCGAGCAGGTCTACGAACTGGGCCGCGCTGCAGGCTGGGTGGATGTCCGCCCGGTTGGCGCAGTAACCGTCGGACTGGCCGGCAAGCAGCTGAGTGAAATCGGCGCCATGGCCGACTCGCGCGCCCAGGTGAAGATGTTCTCCGATGACGGCATCTGCGTCTGGGATCCGCTGCTGATGCGCCGCGCCCTGGAATACGTGAAAGCCTTCGACGGGGTCATCGCCCAGCACGCTCAGGAACCGCGCCTGACCGAAGGCGCCCAGATGAACGAGGGCGAAGTCTCCGCCATCCTGGGCATGCCCGGCTGGCCAGCGGTCGCCGAGGAATCGATCATCGCCCGCGATGTGCTCTTGGCCGAGCACGTCGGCGCCCGCCTGCACGTGTGCCATGTGTCCACGGCCGGCTCGGTGGAGATCATCCGCTGGGCCAAGGCCCGCGGCATCCAGGTCACCGCGGAGGTCACCCCGCACCACCTGCTGCTCACCGATGAGAAGGTCCGCACCTACGACCCGGTCTTCAAGGTCAACCCGCCGCTGCGCCGCGAAGAAGACGTGATGGCGCTGCGCGCGGGCGTTGCCGACGGCACCATCGACGTGATCGGCACCGACCACGCCCCGCACCCCTCCGAGGCCAAGGACTGCGAATGGGGCGCGGCCGCCATGGGCATGACCGGCCTGGAGACCGCGTTGTCCATCGTGCAGCACACGCTGGTGGACACCGGGCTGATGGGCTGGGAGGGCGTGGCCCGCATTACCTCGCAGGTGCCCGCGCAGATCGGCCGCGTTGCCGACCAGGGCCGACCGATCGCCATCGGCGAGCCTGCCAACCTGGTGCTGGTCGATCCTGCAGCCCGCTGGATCGTCGACCCTGCCGCCATGGCCACCAAGGGGCGCAACTCGCCGTTCGCCGGCATGGAGCTGCCCGGATCGGTGCGCGCGACCTTCTTCCACGGCCATGCCACCGTGCTCGATGGCCAGCTGGCTACCCCGAGGACGGCCAATGCCTGAGGGAGCCCTGACCCCGTTGATCTGGACGATTGTCGCGATCGTCGCAGGCGTGGGCCTGATCCTTTTCGGCTGGCGGAACCTCAAGGCCCGGCAGTCAGCGATTCCCGAGCCCTTCGAGGACTTCGCCGATGAGGTGGAGCACCATTTCGCAGGCATGTATGTGGTCACCACCCGGTTCGACGACTGGCTGGCGCGCATCGCGGTCCATGAGCTCGGGGTGCGCACCAACGCCACCTTGGAACTGGGACGCGAAGGGCTGCACCTGATCCGTTCCGGAGCGCGCGACGTGCACATCCCGTGGGAGCACTACGAGGACGTGAAGCGCAGCAACGGGATGATCGGCAAGGTCGTGGAGAAGAACGGCCTGATCGTCATCACCTGGAACAAGGACGGCTTCACCTTCGACACCGGATTCCGTCCCCGCTACCACGAGGACACCCCAAAGATCTATCAGTTGCTGGCGTCGCACAACGACGTAAGCCGAGCAGGAGACAAATAAGTGAATTCCCTGAGCAACCTACCAGCCGTGTTGGTACTTGAAGATGGCCGCATCTTCCGCGGGCGCAGCTATGGCGCCGTGGGCACCACCCTGGGTGAAGCAGTGTTCACCACCGGCATGACCGGCTACCAGGAAACCCTGACTGACCCGTCCTACGCGCACCAGATCATCGTGCAGACCTTCCCGCACATCGGCAACACCGGCGTGAACTCGCAAGACCCGGAATCCACCCGCATGTGGGCTGCCGGCTACGTGGTGCGCGACGCCGCCCGCCGGCCAAGCAACTGGCGCAGCGAGCGCACCCTTGATGCTGATCTGGTCGAGTACGGCATCGTGGGCATCCAGGGCGTGGACACCCGCGCGCTGACCCGCCACCTGCGCGACGCCGGCGCGATGAAGTCCGGCATCTTCTCCGGCGATGACGCCGCGAAGACCGACGCCGAGCTGGTGGCCCTGGTCAAGGCGCAGCCGTCGATGGCCGGCCGCAACATCTCCGCCGAGGTTTCGGTGGACGCCGCCTACATCGTCGAGCCAGCGGACCACGGCTACGATGGCGAGGCCAAGCACACCGTGGCCGCGATCGACCTGGGCATGAAGTCGATGACCCCGCACCGCCTGGCCGAGCGCGGCCTGCGCGTGCACGTGCTGCCGTACAACGCCACCCTGGAAGATATCAAGGCCACCGGCGCTAACGGCGTGTTCTTCTCCAACGGCCCCGGCGACCCTGCCACCGCCACCGCCCAGGTGGAACTGGTCCGTTCGGTGCTCGATGCCGGCATCCCGTACTTCGGCATCTGCTTCGGCAACCAGATCCTGGGCCGCGCGCTGGGCTTCGACACCTACAAGCTGCGCTTCGGCCACCGCGGAATCAACCAGCCGGTGATGGACAAGGCCACCGGCCGCGTGGAAATCACCAGCCAGAACCACGGCTTCGCCGTCGACGCGCCCATCGAGGGCGCCGTCACCGCTCCGGTCGAACGCTTCGGCAAGGTCGAAGTCTCGCACTATTCGCTGAACGACCACGTGGTCGAGGGCCTGAGCTGCCTGGACATCCCGGCCTTCTCCGTGCAGTACCACCCAGAGGCAGCATCCGGCCCCCACGATGCCGCCTACCTCTTTGACCGCTTCATGACCGCGTTGGATTCCGCCGCAGAAAAGGACAGCAAGTAATGCCTAAGCGCACCGATCTGAAATCAGTTCTCGTTATCGGTTCGGGTCCGATCGTCATCGGCCAGGCCGCTGAGTTCGACTACTCCGGCACCCAGGCACTGCGTGTGCTCAAGGAGGAAGGCCTGCGGGTCATCCTGGTCAACTCCAACCCGGCCACCATCATGACCGACCCGGAATTCGCCGACGCCACCTACGTGGAGCCGATCACCCCCGAGGTCGTCGAGAAAATCATCGCCAAGGAACGCCCTGATGCGATCCTGCCGACCCTGGGCGGGCAGACCGCGCTGAACACCGCCATCGCCCTGGACAAGTCCGGTGCCTTGGAGAAGTACGACGTCGAGCTGATCGGCGCGAACATCGAAGCCATCGAGCTGGGCGAGGACCGCGAGAAGTTCAAGGGCGTCGTGGAGCGCTGCGGCGCCGAATCGGCCCGCTCGGTCATCGTGCACACCCTGGACGAGGCCTTCGCCGCCGTCGAGGAACTGAACTACCCGGTGGTCGTCCGCCCGTCGTTCACCATGGGCGGCTTGGGTTCGGGCATGGCCTACAACCCGGAGGACCTGCGCCGCATCGCGGGCGCCGGCCTGCAGTACTCGCCAACCACCGAGGTGCTCCTGGAGGAGTCCATCCTGGGCTGGAAGGAATACGAGCTGGAGATGATGCGCGACAAGAACGACAACGTCGTGGTCGTCTGCTCCATCGAGAACTTCGATCCGGTCGGCGTGCACACCGGCGACTCGATCACCGTGGCCCCGGCCATGACCCTGACCGACCGCGAATACCAGAAGCTGCGCGACATCTCGATCGCGGTCATCCGCGAAGTCGGCGTGGACACTGGCGGCTGCAACATCCAGTTCGCCATCGAGCCTGACACCGGCCGCGTCGTGGTCATCGAGATGAACCCGCGCGTCTCGCGCTCCTCGGCACTGGCCTCCAAGGCCACCGGCTTCGCGATCGCGAAGATCGCCACCAAGCTGGCCGTGGGCTACACCCTGGATGAGATCCCGAACGACATCACCCAGAAGACCCCGGCTTCCTTCGAACCGGCCCTGGACTACGTGGTCGTGAAGGTCCCGCGCTTCGCCTTCGAGAAGTTCCCGGCAGCGGACAAGACCCTGACCACCACCATGAAGTCGGTCGGCGAAGCGATGGCCCTGGGCCGCAACTTCACCGAAGCGCTGCAAAAGGCGCTGCGCTCCCTGGAGCAGAAGGGCTCCGAGCTGTCCTTCGAGCCGATCCCGGAATCCGAGCACGAGGCCGTGCTGGCCTCGATCGTCAAGGGCTCGACCGAGCGCCTGTCGCTGGTCCAGCGCCTGCTGTTCTCCGGCGTGTCCATCGAGAAGCTGTTCGAGACCACTGCGATCGACCCTTGGTACCTGGACCAGCTGCAGCTGATCAACGAGGTCGCGCAGCTGGTGGCGGCGAACAAGCACCTGCCGGAGCACGTGCTGCGCGAAGCCAAGCGCCACGGCTTCTCCGATGTCCAGCTCGCCCAGCTCACCGGCAAGGCCGAATCGGTCATCCGCGGCATCCGCCATGCCCTGGGCGTGCGCCCGGTCTACAAGACCGTGGACACCTGCGCCGCCGAATTCGAGGCCTTCACCCCGTACATGTACTCCTCGTACGACGAAGAGACCGAGCTGGAGCGCCACGAGAAGAAGTCGGTCATCATCCTGGGCTCGGGCCCGAACCGCATCGGCCAGGGCATCGAGTTCGACTACTCCTGCGTCCACGCGGTGATGGCGCTGCGCGCCGAGGGCTACGAGACCGTCATGGTCAACTGCAACCCCGAGACCGTCTCCACCGATTACGACATCTCCGACCGCCTCTACTTCGAGCCGCTGACCTTGGAAGATGTCCTGGAGGTCATCCACGCTGAAGAGGAAACCGGCGGCGTGCTGGGCGTGTTCGTCCAGCTTGGCGGCCAGACTCCGCTGAAGCTCGCCGCCGAGCTGAAGGCCGCCGGCGTGCCGATCCTGGGCACCTCGCCCGAGGCCATCGACCTGGCCGAGCACCGCGGCGCCTTCCAGCAGGTACTGGATAACGCCGGGCTGGTAGCGCCGAAGAACGGCACCGCGGTGTCCTTCGCCGATGCCAAGACCATCGCCGACTCCATCGGCTACCCGGTACTGGTTCGCCCTTCCTACGTGCTGGGCGGACGCGGCATGGAGATCGTGTACGACGAGGCCAACCTCGAGCGCTACATCACCAACGCGACCGAAATCACCGTGGACCACCCGGTACTGGTGGACCGCTTCCTGGAAGACGCCATCGAGATCGATGTCGACGCCCTGTTCGACGGCACCGACCTGTACGTCGGCGGCATCATGGAGCACATCGAGGAAGCCGGCATCCACTCCGGCGACTCGGCCTGCACCCTGCCTCCGATCACCCTGGGCGCCGACGTGCGCGACCGCGTTGCCGCGGCAACCCGTGCGATCGCCGAAGGCGTGGGCGTGCGTGGCCTGATCAACATCCAGTTCGCCCTGGCCAGCGACATCCTGTACGTCATCGAAGCGAATCCGCGTGCATCGCGCACCGTGCCATTCACCTCGAAGGCTACCGGCGTGCAGCTGTCCAAGGTCGCCGCGCTGATCGGCGTGGGCCGTACCCTGGCCGAGATGCGCGGCAGCTACCTGCCAGCATCCGGCGATGGCGCGCACCTGCCTGAATCGGCGGCGATCGCCGTCAAGGAAGCAGTCATGCCGTTCGCCCGCTTCCGCACCCCGGAGGGCAAGGTCGTCGACTCGCTGCTCGGCCCAGAAATGCGTTCCACCGGCGAAGTCATGGGCATCGACAAGTACTTCGACACCGCTTTCGCCAAGTCGCAGGCCGCAGCGAACAACCCGCTGCCAACCGGCGGCAAGGTCTTCGTCTCGGTCACCAACCGCGACAAGCGCTCGATCGTCCTGCCGGTCAAGCACCTTGCTGACCAGGGCTTCGAGATCATCTCCACCGGCGGCACCGCGGAAGTGCTGCGCCGCAACGGCATCCCGACCCAGGTGGTCGGCAAGCTGCACGAAGGCGGGGAGTCCATTGTCGATTTGATCGTAGCCGGCCAGATCGGCCTGATCCTGAACACCCCGTCGGGCTCGGATGCACGTGGCGATGGCTACGAAATCCGCGCCGCCGCGACGTCTGTCGGCACCCCGGTCATCACCACCGTGGCGGAGTTCAACGCTTCGGTCCAGGCGATCGATGCCCTGCGCGAGTACGAGTGGGATGTCACCAGCTTGCAGGTGCACGACGCCAACCTGAACGCAGCGCGCAATGCCTGAGCCGATCCCATTCGGTCAGCGGCTTCGTTCAGCCATGCAGGCTTCCGGCCCGCTGTGCGTGGGGATCGATCCCCACCCGGCGCTGCTGAAAGCCTGGGGGCTGGAGAATACGGCCGAGGGCGTGCGATCTTTCTCACTGACCGTCGTGGAAGCGATGGCCGGTGCGGCGGCAATCCTCAAGCCCCAGGTGGCTCTGTACGAGCGTTTCGGGGCCAAGGGATTTGCCGCATTGGAAGAAACCTTGAGTGCTGCGAAGTCCGCTGGACTGCTCACGCTGGCCGACGCCAAGCGCGGGGATATCGGTTCGACCATGGCAGCGTACGCGAGCGCATGGCTCGATGATGCTTCTCCGCTGGCCGCTGATGCCGTGACTCTGAGCCCGTACCTGGGTTATGAATCGCTGCGTCCGGCATTGGATTTGGCTGCTGGAACCGGCAGGGGAGTGTTCGTTCTCGGACTGACTTCAAACCCCGAGGGGCCATCGGTACAGCACGTAGGCGGGGAAAACTCGGTTGCTAAATCAATTATTGACCAAGTCACTGCGGATAATGCATACGCAGGAGATTTAGGACATGTCGGGCTGGTTGTTGGTGCGACCATCGGGGATGCACCGTCCAAGCTCGGAATCGATCTGGCAGCTTCCAAGGCTCCGCTGCTCACACCAGGGCTCGGCGCCCAGGGTGCCACGGCCGCGGATATTGCCAAGTCATTCGCCTCAAGCTACGGCCAGGTACTGGGCACGAGCAGCAGGGACATCCTCAAAGAGGGGCCGAGTAAGGCCGCTCTCAGGGAAAAAGCCCTGCGGGTTAGGGACGAATTGCTGGCAGCTCGCTAGCAAAAAATTCGAATAAGTGACATAGGCGCGTTGTGGCTATTAGAGTTTCTAGTAGCCACAACGCGTTTAGTCTTGCAAAAGCAGCGTTAGCTCGCTATGTTTCTCAACATAAGCCTTAGTCCACTACAACTGAAGGATGGCTGAACGATGGTACTGCGAGAACTCTCTGACGAAGATCGTATCCGCGCCCGCGCCAAGGCACTCGCCGCACGCACTCGTCGTGCAGAAATCAAGGCCGAGTTCAGTGCCGGCAAAATTTCCATCACCGAGGTACTAGACTTGGTATACGAAGATGAAGCCGTGGGACGCATGCGTGTCATGGACCTTCTGGAATCGGTACCGGGCGTAGGTGAAGTACGCGCGGCAAATTTGCTGGAGCGACTTGGCATTTCCCCTTCCCGCCGTCTGCGCGGACTGGGACGCAAGCAGCGCACCGCAATCACCGAGCACTTCAAGCAAAGCCCGCCAAAAACGAAAGTGTAGTCAATGACCGCTGCGTCGGTAACTGTTCTAGCCGGCCCCACGGCAGTAGGCAAGGGCACCGTCTCTACCTACATCCGCGATAACTATCCAGATGTCTGGCTTTCGGTGTCCGCAACGACCCGCAACGCCCGGCCAGGGGAGCAGGATGGAGTCCACTACTTCTTCGTGGGCCCCGAACGTTTCCAATCCCTGGTCGAGGAAGGCCAGATGCTGGAATGGGCTGTTGTCCATGGCCAGAACAGCTACGGCACGATTCGGTCGACGGTTGAAGATGCAGTGGCAGATGGCAAGAAGGTTCTGCTGGAAATCGATCTGCAAGGTGCGAGGCAGGTCAAGGAGTCGATGCCCGAGGCAAAATTCGTCTTCTTGGCACCGCCGTCATGGGAGGAATTGGTGCGCCGCCTTGTGGGACGCGGCACTGAAACGGCCGAGGAACAGCAGCGCCGCCTAGAAACCGCTAAACTAGAACTTGCAGCGGAATCTGAATTCGACGTGACCATCGTCAACGACGATGTCGCACGTGCCGCCGAAGAGCTTGTAGCCCTCATGGGGCTAAAGAACGACAAATAGGGAGTCCTGTGTCCAACCCAGAGGGAATCATTAACCCATCGATCGACTCGTTGCTTGAGACCAACGACTCGAAGTACGCCATTGTGCTGAACTCGGCCAAGCGTGCACGCCAGATCAACGCCTACTACGCGCAGCTGAACGAAGGCCTGTTCGAGTACGTAGGCCCACTGGTGGAAACCAAGCTGAACGAGAAGCCGCTGACCATCGCCTTGCGCGAGCTGGACGATAACCTGCTGAAGGTAACCGCAGCCGAGGTCATCGAAGACTAATCGAAAAGTCGGCGCCCCTGAGCGGGCGCCTTCTTTTTCGTTAAGCTCCTTTTTCTCCCGCACCCACCTCATTGCCGCACCGAATCCTCGAGGAAGTACTTCGTGAAGCGAATTGTCCTAGGCGTTTCCGCTGGTATCGCCGCCTACAAGTCCGTACTCCTGCTGCGCTTGCTGCGCGAAGCCGGGCACCACGTCGACGTGATCCCCACCCGGAACGTCGCCAACTTCGTGGGCAACGCCACCTGGGAGGCCTTGTCCGGAAATCCTGTCACCTCGAACGTGTTCGACGCGGTGGATTCGGTCAATCACGTGCGCCTGGGCCAGCAGGCCGATCTGGTGATGGTCGTGCCGGCCACCGCGGACGTCTTAGCCAAGGCCGCTGCGGGATTGGCTGACGACCTGCTCACCGGAACCCTGCTGGCCACGCGGGCGCCGGTAGTGATGGCCCCGGCCATGCACACCGAAATGTGGCAGCATCCGGCCACTGCCGCGAATGTGCAAACCCTGCGGGATCGCGGCGTGCGGGTGATCGAACCCGCCTCCGGGCGGCTGACCGGCAAGGACTCGGGGCCGGGCCGGCTTCCAGAACCCGATGAAATTTTCGCCGCAATCCAGGACCTGCTCGCCGAACCGGTGCTGGCCGGAGCCAAGGTGCTGATCACCGCCGGCGGCACCCGTGAACCGCTGGACCCGGTGCGCTTCCTGGGTAACCGCTCCTCGGGCCGCCAGGGTGTCGCGCTGGCACAGGCCGCCCGTGATGCCGGGGCCGAGGTCACGCTGATCGCCACCCATCTGGAAGTGCCCGCGCCGCATGGCGTGCGGCTGGTGCACGCCTCCAGCGCACTGGAGCTGCGCGAGGCGGTCTTCGACTGCGCCGAGGGCCAAGACGTGCTGATCATGAATGCCGCGGTCGCCGATTTCCGCCCGGCAAGAATCGAGAACTCGAAGATCAAGAAGCGCGATGAGCATTCGGCTCCGGTCATCGAACTGGTGCGCAACCCGGACATCCTCGCCGAGCTGGTCGCCGCGCGCGGACAGAATCCGCAACTGCCGCCGTTCATTGTCGGTTTTGCCGCCGAGACTGGCGATGAGCAGGGGACCGTGCTGGAGTACGGCCAGGCCAAGCTCAACCGCAAAGGCTGCGAAATGCTCGTGCTCAACGAGGTGGGCGCATCCCTGACCTTCGGGCAGGAAACCAATAGCATCCAGGTTCTTTTCGCCGATGGCGCCGACTCGGTGCAGGCCTCGGGCAGCAAGCTCGAGGTGGCCCGCGTGGTCATCGAACAGATTTCGAATGCAACAAAAAGTCATGCAGCTGTAACAAAGTGAGTGGCGCCATACGGTGCTTGTTCACGAAACGTACCAGATCTGCTTACCGGTCCCAGAGACCAGATAGAGTTATACGGTGACTTCAACAACCCCTGAACTTCGTCTTTTCACCTCGGAATCCGTGACCGAGGGCCACCCGGACAAGATTTGCGACCAGATTTCCGACGCGATCCTCGACGCCATGCTGGCGCAGGATCCGGACTCGAAGGTCGCCGTCGAGACCCTGACCACCACCGGGCTGGTGCACGTTGCCGGCGAGGTGACCACCAATGGCTACGTGGAGATCCCGGAGATCGTCCGCAAGACCATCCTGGACATCGGCTACGACTCCTCGGCCAACGGCTTCGACGGTGCGCGCTGCGGCGTGTCCGTGTCGATCGGCCAGCAGTCCCAGGAGATCCACGACGGCGTCTTCAACTCGCTGGAGTCGCGCGAAGGCACGGCCAAGGATCCCCGCGACATGCAGGGTGCTGGCGACCAGGGCCTGATGTTCGGCTACGCCTCGGATGAGACCGACTCGCTGATGCCGACCCCGATTTTCCTGGCGCACCGCCTGTCCGAGCGCCTGACCCAGGTCCGCAAGAACGGCCGCATGCCGCTGCTGCGCCCGGATGGCAAGACCCAGGTCACCATTGGCTACGACGGCGACAAGCCGGTCTCTGTGGACACCGTGGTTGTCTCCAGCCAGCACGCCGCCGAATACGAGCTGGCGACCCTGAAGGCCGACCTGCATGAAGAGGTTGTGACCCCGATCCTGGAGCGTTCGGGCCTGGACATCTCGAACACCAAGATCATCCTGAACCCATCGGGCCCGTTCATCATCGGCGGCCCGGTCGGCGATGCCGGGCTGACCGGCCGCAAGATCATCGTGGACACCTACGGCGGCTTCGCCCGCCACGGCGGAGGCGCCTTCTCGGGCAAGGACCCTTCGAAGGTCGACCGCTCGGCTGCCTACGCGATGCGCTGGGTGGCCAAGAACGTGGTCGCCGCCGGCCTGGCACGCCGTGCCGAGGTCCAGGTGGCCTACGCGATCGGCGTGGCCCGTCCGGTGGGCCTGTATGTGGAGACCTTCGGCACCGAAACCGTTGATCCGGCCAAGATCACCAAGGCCATCAACGAGGTATTCGACCTGCGCCCGCTGGGCATCATCGAAGACCTGGACTTGAAGTGCCCGATCTACCGCAAGACCGCTGCCCACGGCCACTTCGGCCGCGAGGACAATGACTTCACCTGGGAGAAGCTGGACCGCGTCGAGGCCCTGCGCAGCTGGTTCAACGCCTAGGACCTGAGCGTGCAGCAAGACGCCCTCATCTCAGCACCCGAGCCGGCCCGCCTCAAGCGGGTTGCCCGGGTGCTGATTGATTCTTCCGTCCCGCACCTGGACCGCTTCTTCGATTACGAGATTCCTCCCTCGATGGCCCAGGATGCCGTGGCGGGGGTGCGCGTGAAGGTGCCCTTCGGGCCGCAGCTGCTCTCCGGATTCATCGTCGCGGTGCTCGAGGACCACGCCCCAGAGATGAAACTGCGGCCGCTGGCCAAGCTGGTCAGCACCCAGGTGGCGCTGTACCCGGAAATTGTGGCCGCCGCGCAGGAGATCGCGACCCGCTATGCCGGAACCCTGTGGGATGTGGTGCGTCTTGCGGTGCCCGCCCGCGCGGCCAAGGTCGAAAAAGAGGAATTGGCCACCGTCGCGCCGTTGCTGCCCGACGCCCCGAACCAGCTCTCCCGCTACGAGCACGGCGCCCAAGCGCTTGACGCCTGGGGAAGCGGCGAAACCCTGCGCGCCATTGCCACCTGGGTGCCGAATTTCCACGGTGCCTGGCCAGGTTTCTTGATGGATGCGGCCCGTCCGGTGCTTGAGCGCGGCAAGCGCGTGCTGCTGATCGTGCCCGACGCGCGCGACCTGCGGCTGCTGGGTGGCTATCTCGATGAGCACTTCGGCGCCGAATCCTATGCGCGGCTGCAGGCCGACGACGGGCCGACTCCGCGCTACCGCAACTTCCTGCGTGCCATCGGAGGGCATGTGCAGATCGTCATCGGCACCCGTTCGGCGGCGCTATGCCACGTGCCCGGGCTGGAACTGATGATCGTGTGGCAGGACGCGGACCAATCGCACCGCGAACAGCGCGCACCCTACCAGCACAGCCGCGAGGTGGCGTTGCTGCGCAGCCAGCAGGCAGGCATCTCCCTGCTGATCGCATCGCCATCGCGCTCGGTCGAAGCCCAGCGCCTGGTGGCGACCGGCTGGGCCACCGAACTGAAGGTTCCCCGCGACCTGTTGCGTGCGCAAACCGCCCGCATTGTGGCCACCACAAACGATTTCGAGCTCGAGCGCGACCCGGTGCTCGCCCGGGCGCGCATCCCTTCGCTGGCCTGGCGGGAAGCTACCAAGGCCCTGGAATCCGGCCCGGTGCTGGTGCAAGTGGCGCGCACCGGGTTCATGCCGGCGCTGGCCTGCCAGGACTGCCGGACCCCGGCGCGCTGCACTGCCTGCCAAGGCCCGCTGCACATCGCCGGCAAAGGCTCGCATGTGGCTTGCCGCTGGTGCGGCGAGCAGTACCACGACTACCGGTGCGTGCACTGCGCCTCACCGAGGATCCGGGCCGCCAGCATCGGCGCCGACCGCACCGCCGAAGAACTCGGGCTGGCCTTCCCCAAGGTCAGCGTTATTTCTTCCACCGGAGCAAAACCCGTGGACAAGATTCCCGGCAAACCGGCGCTGGTGGTCGCTACGCCAGGGGTCGAACCATTTGCCGAATCCGGCTACGCCGCGGTTCTGCTGCTCGATGCCGACAAGATGATGGCCCACGATTCGCTGCGCAACCCCGAAGAAGTCATCTCCCGCTGGTTCACCGCTGCTTCCATGGCGCGTGCCGACGGGGTAGTGGTGCTCACCGGCAATCCGAGCCCCGCCGGGGCCGCGCTGGTGCGCTATGACCCGGCGAGCTTTGCCGAACGCGAATTGGCCGAGCGCCGCGAGGTGGGGTTGCCTCCGGCAGTGCGCAGCGCAGTGATTTCGGGCCTGGGCGCCGAACGGCTGGTCGCGAACCTGGATCCGCAGACCCGGCAGTGCGTGCAAATCCACGGCCCGACGGTGATAGACGGGCCCCCGGCCCAGCACCGCTACGTGCTCTTCTTCTCCTACTCCGACGGGCCGGCGGTGACCATGGCCCTGCGCCAGCTGCGCGCGAGCATGTCCGCGGCCAAGGACCCGGTCGTGAATATCGCTATCGACCCGGACGACGCGCTCTAGGAGCCCGCCGCGGGATCCTCGGCCTGGCCGGTTGCCAGCAGCTGCAGGAAGCCATCGATGGCGGCGGCGGTTTCGGGAGCCTTCTCGTAGTGGATCAGATGCCCGACGTTTTCGAGCATGACCAGTTGGGCGTTGGCGAAGCTGGCCCGCAGCGCCTCCTGCGTCTGCGCGGTGCCCAGTTCGTCTTGCAGGCCGCCGACCATCAGCGTCGGCAAGCTCAGCGCAGGGGAGTAGTCCCCGACCGTTGCGCTGACCGAGGCGCGGTACGACTGGGCCAAGGTGGCCCGCGAGTGGAAGCCGCCGAAGTAGGCGCGGTGCTGCTCGCGCACGTAGCGGCGGATTTCCGGGTCCCTGCTCTTGGTCATCACCAGGCTCATGGCATCGCTGAACAGCTTGGAACGCAGCAGCGGTTCGCCGATGCGGGCCGGAAGCTTGGCGCACATCTCGTAGTAGCCGCTGGTGAGCTTGGCCAGCAGCGCCTGGTCGGACTCCAACGCCGGCTCGGAGATCGGGTTGAGCAATACCAGCGAGGCAAAGCCGCGGACGGTGGCCAGCTTGGCGGCCACGATCGAGCCGAAGGAATGCCCCAGCAGGTGCACGGAGGATTCCAGCTGCAGCTCTTCGGCCAGCTGATTGAGCACCGCAGCGTACCCCTCGACGTCATGGGGCAGATCCGCCATCGAGGTCGAAGTGCCAAAGCCGGGAAGATCGGGAACGATCACCGTGTAGTGCTCCAGGTGCGAGACGATGCGCGCCAGCCCGTGGTGGTCTCCGCGGAAACCATGCACGGCGTAGATCACCCCGCGGGAGGGCTGCTGGGCCGGGTGGGTGTAGACCCGGATTCCTGCACCGTTCAAATGATGGGTGGTCACTAGCTGCTGTCGTGGGGCCATGGCTTTAACCCTACCCGTCCAGCAGCGCCAGGGCGGTGCCCTCGTCGATCACCAGATCGGTGATCAGCCCGCCTTTGAGCGCACCGCGCACGGCCTGGAGCTTGCCGCGGCCGGCGACCACGCAGAAACGGGTCGGCACCTTGCGAAGGGCATCGAGGTTCGGGCCGGTGGAGCGGGCATTAAGCGAAATGTTCGAGCTGTTCCCGTCCTTGTCGAAGAACACCGTGGCCACGTCGCCGACCACGCCGATCTCGTTGAGCTCTTGGGTTTCGGCCTTGGTCAGGTAGCCGCCGCGGTAGACCTGCGAAGCCACGGCGGAGCCGGCCGAGCCCAGGGAGAATACCGCGAGACTCATCTCCTTCTGCACCTGCAGCACCCGGCGGATCGATGTTTCCTCCCACATTGCGTCGCGGGTGGAGGCCCGGTCGAAGAAGGCCGGGACCGGGAACTGCTCGGTGCGGGCGGTGAAGGCTTGGCCGAAACGCGTGAGGATGTCGCTGGCATAGCGCACGCCGCTGGTCACCGGATTAGCCGCTCCATTGAGCTGCACGATCTTTGTGTCATGGGTCGGGTGGGAGCCCAAAGCCGTGGACACCGACTGCATGGTCGATCCCCAGGCAACACCCACCGTCATCGAGGAGGAAACCATGCCGCCGAGCAGGTAGGCCGCGTGCGCAGAGACCCGGGCCAGCAGCTCGGAGTCATCCATGTTGCCGTCGGTGGGTACGACGTTGAAGCTGATCCCGTAGTGCTCGGAGAGCTGGTTTCCCAGCAGCGCCGACATGTTGGCGCTGGGGGAGATGCTGATCGAAACCATGCCGGTGCGCTTGGCGTGGGTGAGCAACCGGGAGACCGTGGACCGCGAGGTGCCCAGCTCCTTGGCGATCACTTCCATCTTCATATCCTGAAGGTAATACAGCTGGGCGGCGCGCAGCGCATCCTTGGCCTTGGGGGTGCTGTGCACAGATGTGCCAGTCGTTGCCCGCTTGTAGGTGCCCCCGGACGAGGATTTCATCATGATTCAGACCACTTCTGCACGTTTGTGCATTTTGTTTGACCGCTTTGCCGTTCAGTAACAAGACTAGCTTCAGACTCATTCAATATTTACATAAGGGGCACAAATCGTGATTCGGGAACAGCTAGCCAAACTGCGCGAACGTCCGCAGGCGCAGGTTCTGGTTGTTGGCGGTGGCATCAACGGCGTAGCGACCTTCCGCTACCTGGCCATGCAGGGGATTGATGTAGCCCTGATCGAGCGCGGCGATTACTGCCAGGGCGCTTCGGGTGCCAGCTCGCACATGATCCATGGCGGAATCCGCTATCTGGAGAACGGCGAGTTCCGCCTGGTTCACGAGTCGGTGCAGGAGCGCAACTCGCTGCTGGAGATCGCTCCGCACTACGTGAAGCCGCTGCAGACCACCATTCCCATCTTCTCCACCTTCTCCGGCATCCTCAGCGCACCGATGCGCTTCCTGTCCCACAAGTCGGGCAAGCCAACCGAACGCGGGGCGGCGCTGATCAAGGCCGGGTTGATCATGTACGACGTGTTCGCAGGGATCGGCGGACGCAACACCCCTTGGCATAACTTCAAGGCCGGCAAGGCTGCCCGCCAGGATCTTCCAGCACTGCGCGATGACGTCAAGTACACCGCCACCTATTTCGACGCCTCGGTGCACAACCCCGAGCGGCTGACCCTGGATGTGCTGCGTGAAGGCCTGAACGCCAACGACGAGGCCCGCGCCAGCAACTACGTTGAGCTGGCCGGCGTCGACGGCGGCACCGCGAAGCTGCGCGATATGCTCTCCGGCGAAGAATTCGACTTCGACGCCGATGTCATCATCAACGCCACCGGCGCGTGGGTGGATCTGACCAACAAGGACCTGGGCCGCGATACCAAGTGGACCGGCGGCACCAAGGGTTCGCACATCGTGCTGGATCACCCGGAACTGCTCGCCGCTACCGGAGGCCGCGAAATCTTCTTCGAGCATGAAGACGGCCGAATCGTGCTCATCTACCCGATGCTCGGCCGCGTGCTGGTCGGCACCACCGACCTCGAGCACGACATGAACGAGCCAGCGGTATGCACCGACGAGGAAGTCGACTACTTCTTCGAGCTGGTCCACCATGTCTTCCCGGGCATCAAGGCCACCAGGGAACAGATCGTCTACAAGTTCTCCGGCGTGCGCCCCCTGCCCAGCCATGACGACACCGCGCCAGGCTTCGTATCCCGCGATTACCAGATCAAGGAAACCCGCCTGACCGACGCGACCACCATGCTCTCGCTGATCGGCGGCAAGTGGACCACCTTCCGCGCATTGAGCGAGAACCTCGGCGGCAAGGCCCTGGAATTCCTCGGCGCCCGTGAAGTGAAGTCCACCGCCGGCGCAGCCATCGGTGGCGGAAAGAACTTCCCGGCCAACGAGGGCGAACTCGCCGCTTGGTATGCCGCGCGCGAGTCCAAGGCCGGCCGCGAACGCTTGCGCGTGCTGCTCGAGCGCTACGGCACCGGAGCCGATGCCCTGCTGGAGACCCTCGGCGGCAACGAAACCATGCTGGAGCACACCAACGAGCTGTCCTGCCAGGAGTTGGCCTACATGGCGAACCAAGAGCAGGTGGGCCGGTTGATCGATGTCTTCATCCGCCGCACCAACCTGGCCTTCCGCGGCCTGGTCACGAAGGATTTGGTAATCGAGGCAGCTAATTGCCTTGCAGAGCCGATGGGTTGGGACCAGTCCCAGACCCAAGCCGAGATCGACCATTCGCTCTCGGTACTCGCAGAAGCCCACGGAGTCACCCTGGTCTAACCTGCATCCAGGCCGGCGGCAAGGCGCCGCTGGCACTCGAAACCACTAAGAGGTCAACGTTGTCCACTCACGTGTTTCTCGCCGAATTAGCCGGCACTTTCATTCTCCTGCTGATGGGCGGCGGCGTCTGCGCGAACGTCGCCCTGAAAGGCACTCTCGGCAGCGCCGCGGGCTGGGTAGCCATCAGCTTCGGCTGGGGCCTGGGCGTCTATTGCGGCGTCTGGATAGCTGGGATCTCCGGAGCCCACCTGAACCCGGCAGTCACCCTGGGCCTGCTGGTCAACCCGGACGTTGCCGAGTACGCCCCCGGCGTCGCCAAGACCATGGCCAATACGCTGCTCTACTTCGCGGCGCAGTTCATTGGCGCCTTCCTGGGTGCCGTGGGCACCTGGCTGTCCTACAAGAAGCACCTGGATGATCCGCAGAACGCGGGCACGCAGCTGGGCGTCTTCGCCACCGGACCGGCCATCCGCTCCTACGGCTGGAACCTGGTCTCGGAAATCTTCGGCACCTTCGTCCTGGTGTTCGTGATCGCCGGACTGGGGCACACTCCTCACGAGCTTGGCCCGCTGGCTGTCGGCCTGCTGGTTGTTGCCATCGGCCTGTCCCTGGGTGGAGCCACCGGCTACGCCATCAACCCGTTCCGCGACCTCGGTCCACGAATTGCCCACGCCATCCTGCCGATCAAGGGCAAGGGCTCCTCCGACTGGTCCTACTCGTGGGTTCCGTTGGCTGGTCCAGCCATCGGCGGTATTCTTGGCGGACTTGCCGCCGCGCCAATGTTCTAGAAAGAGAGCAGTGAATCATGAGTGAAAAATTCGTCATCGCCATTGACCAAGGCACGACCAGCTCCCGCGCAATTGTCTTCACGCACGCCGGTGAGGTGCATTCGGTAGGCCAGAAGGAACACGAGCAGATCTTCCCGGCTGCCGGATGGGTCGAGCACGATCCAGCCGAAATCTGGAGCAACGTGCGCGAAGTGATTGGCCAGGCCCTGTCCAAGGCCAACCTGACCCGCCACGACATCGAGGTCGTCGGCATCACCAACCAGCGTGAAACCGCGGTGGTGTGGGATAAGAACACCGGCGAAGCCGTCTACAACGCGATCGTCTGGCAGGACACCCGTACCCAGGACATCGTCGACGAACTGGCAGCCGATGGCGGCCTGGAACGCTACAAGCAGACCGTTGGCCTGCCCCTGGCGACCTACTTCTCCGGCACCAAGATCAAGTGGATCCTGGACAATGTCGAAGGTGCCCGGGAGCGTGCCGAAGCAGGCGACCTGCTCTTCGGCACCACCGACAGCTGGGTGCTGTGGAACCTGACCGGCGGCGTGGACGGCGGCGTGCACGTCACCGACGTGACCAACGCATCACGTACCCTGTTCATGGACCTCAAGACCCTGGACTGGGACGAGAAGATCCTGGCTGACTTCGGCGTGCCGCGCTCGATGATGCCGCAGATCCGCTCTTCTTCGGAGGTCTACGGCTCCGTGCACACCAACCAGCTGCTGCGCGAGGTGCCCGTTGCAGGCATCCTGGGCGACCAGCAGGCGGCGACCTTCGGCCAGGCGGCCTTCACCGCAGGTACCGCGAAGAACACCTACGGCACCGGTTGCTTCCTGATCTTCAACACCGGCACGGAGATCGTGAATTCGACCAACGGCCTGCTGACCACCATGGCCTACAAGCTGGGCGAAAACGCACCGGTGTACGCCTTGGAAGGTTCCATTGCCGTGGCCGGGTCGCTGATCCAGTGGCTGCGCGACAATATCGGCATGATCGCTACCGCTCCGGAGATCGAGGAACTGGCAGCAAAGGTGGAGGACAACGGCGGCGTGTACATCGTTCCGGCCTTCTCCGGATTGTTCGCACCATATTGGCGCTCGGATGCCCGTGGCGCGATCGTGGGCTTGACCCGCTATGCGAACAAGAACCACATCGCCCGTGCGGCCCTGGAGTCCACCGCATTCCAGACTCGCGAAGTCCTGGATGCGGTCAACGCCGACGCAGAGGTTCCGCTCACCGAACTGAAGGTCGACGGCGGCATGGTGGCCAACGAAGCCCTGATGCAGTTCCAGGCTGACATCCTCGGCGTGCCAGTGGTTCGCCCGAAGGTCACCGAGACCACCGCACTGGGTGCAGCCTACGCTGCTGGCCTGGCCGTTGGCTTCTGGAAGGACCTGGGCGAACTGGAAGACAATTGGGCCGAGGACAAGCGCTGGGAGCCAACCATGGATGAGGCTACGCGTGAGCGCAGCTTGCGCCTTTGGAAAAAGGCTGTCACCCGCACCTTCGACTGGGTCGACGAAGATACCAAGGCCTAAGCGCAACCGTGGCTTGGCCGGTTCCGAGCCGGCCGCAACCGGCAACGCCCGAATCACCCGGATGGGTGGTTCGGGCGTTGCCGGTTTAACCCGCGGGGCAGCTCAATCGCCTCAATCGCCCGATGCGGCCTCAAGGGTGTCCTCCTGGCCTGGACGCGCGGTTTCCTGCGCGGCGGGTCTGCGGCGCGCGGGGGACTCGCCGGCTTGCCGGGCGTCCCAATAGGTATTGCGGCGGGGCTTTTGCTCCGGATCGACATGTGCAGGCATGACCACGTGCGGCAGCCCATCGACATCGACGACCTCGAGCTGTCCGGCATGGCGCTTGTGGTGATCGGACGTGCACATTCCCGCCCCGGACCAGACACTGGTTTCGCCGCCTTCGGACCAGGGCTTCTGGTAGTGGTCGGTTTCGACATGATCCGGCGGCGCGGTGCAGTCGGGCACGATGCAGCCGCGATCCCGGGCCATGATCGCTTCGCGGATCCGGCCTTTGTGGTAGCGCATCTTGCGCCCCATATCCAGCACTTGGCTGTTGCCTCCAAGGACCATCGGGATGATGTTCGCCCTGGCGAGCAGCTGCCGGAGTTCTTCGGGCGGGATGTCGATGCCATTTGCGGTCATGCCGTGCGCGTCCGCCAGGTTCTGCAGATCCGCGAGCCACAGGTAGACCACGAACTTCGGGATGACGACTTTTCGATCGCCGCCAGCAAATGGTGCGCGCAACAGCGCCATGAACGCGTTGAGCCGGCGACGATGCACATCGGGCTGCCCGGCGGGGGAGTCCTGCAGGTGCGGCTCGTCTTGCGCCCCGTCTTGCGGTTCGCCTTGGGCCTCTGCCTGCTTTGCGGTGCGGCCGCCGTCCGGGTTCTGGCCATCGTGAGCTTCTGGTTCCTCTTCGGCCCACGGCGGCATGGGCTGATCGCTGCGCAGCCACGACGGCGGCTCGGGTGCGGCTCCACTTCCGTTGCCAGCGTTCTGGCCTGCCGTGGACTCCTGGTCCGCTTGGGAGTCCTGGCCCTCTCGCGGGCCGCCGCTGGCGCTGGATCCCGAACCTGCCGGGCGCTGCTGCTGGGGATCGCGATCGGCCCGGCCGGCCTTGGTTCGTGGGTTGCCGGCCTGCGTGAGTACCGAATGAACCAGTTGCGCGTCGGTGGCATCGGTGCGCAGCGAGAAGAAATGCACGCCGTTTTTCACCGGGCCGATGAACATGCCGAGCTTGGGAGGCAGCTGCTTGCCGTGCAGTTCTTTGTAGGTCCTGATTGAGGTGCTGATCTGCTTCTGCGCGGCGGCGGGGCCCAGCTCCCGCAGGGAGTGGGCCGCGGCTTGGTCCAGGCTGCGGCCATCGGTGCCATGGGCCAGCAACGGCACGGGCACGCCGTCAAAGATGGTGTCCTGCGGTTCGAGCCGTTCAAGGCGCCGCGCGGCGGAAGCGATGGCCCGGCGGTTGGCAGCGCCCTGCCCGTAGAGTTCGGCCAGATGCTCGAAACGCGGCGCGCAGATGCCGCCATCGGGGGTGCGCCGGCCAATGAGCAGGTGCGCGTCGGCAATGCGCCGTTGGGCTTCGAAGTAGCTGATGCCCAGCCATGCGGCCAGCAGCTGGGCGGTGTCCTTGTAGCAGCAGCGCCCCGGGGCAAGGTCCGGTTCCCCGGCAAAGAGCCCGTCGGTGATGGCGTCGGGGTCATCCGCAGGCAAACGCAGGGCCGCGTAGCTGTCCAGTGCCAGCGCCCGGGCGCCGGTGGCCTCGGCATGCAGTGCGCCGGCGTGTTGCTCGCAATGGACTTGCTGGGCGAACCTTTCGGTGAGCTGCAGATGCGCCAGGACCAGGCGCGGGTCGCCCGCATCGCGCACCAGCTTGCCCAGCGCGGCATACAGGGCCAGGCACAGGTAGCCAAGGCGCAGCACCATGGCACCGGACAAGGCCGGTCCGAGGTGCATCGGGGCCTGGCATGCGGTGCGCAATGCGGCGATCAGGGCTGGCGCGTTCATGGCTCCATGATCGGGCGCTGGAAGCTCCTGCCCCTGCGGGCAGCTGCGGGATGTGGATAACTGCGGTGGCGCCGCGTTTGCCGCTGTGTGCAATCTTGCGCTTCATCGATGCGCGCGTGGGCAGGGGATATGCGATAGAATCGCGATATGAATCCGAAGCGCAACCTAGCCTGAGCACGGCCCGTTGGCCGTACCCCCGAGTGGAAATTTGGGGGCTTTTGTTGTGTCTGGAACCAAGAACAAGTTTTTCCTATCGGAAATTTTCCGCAAAGCGTGTGAGAAGAGCAGCGTGACATCATCGACGAACGAACCCAGGACCTACGACTTCAAGGACATCGAGTCCAAGTGGCTTCCGGTGTGGGACGAACTACAGGTGTTCAAGCCCGCCGATGATGGCAGCCGCGAACGCCGCTATGTGCTGGACATGTTCCCCTACCCATCGGGCGATCTGCACATGGGCCACGCCGAGGCCTTCGCCATGGGCGATGTGGTCGCGCGCTACTGGCGCTTGCGCGGCTATGACGTGATGCACCCGATCGGCTGGGACTCCTTCGGCCTGCCCGCAGAGAATGCCGCGATCAAGCGCAATGCCCACCCTGCCGAGTGGACTTACAAGAACATCGATACCCAGGCCGCCAGCTTCAAGCGCTACGCGATCTCCGCCGATTGGGATCGCCGCTTGCACACCTCGGATCCGGAGTACTACCGCTGGACCCAGTGGCTGTTCAACAAGTTCTACGAGAAGGGCCTGGCCTACCGCAAGGACCACCCGGTGAACTGGTGCCCGAAGGACCAGACCGTGCTGGCCAACGAGCAGGTCGTCAATGGCGCTTGCGAGCGTTGCGGCACTGCGGTGACCAAGAAGTCGCTGAACCAGTGGTACTTCAAGATCACCGAATACGCTGACCGCCTGCTTGAGGACATGGAGCAGCTCAAGGGCCATTGGCCTGAGCGCGTGCTGCTGATGCAGAAGAACTGGATCGGCCGTTCCGAAGGGGCCGAGGTCACCTTCGGGATCGAAGCGCACGAGGACAAGCCTGCGCTGCAGATCCCGGTCTTCACCACCCGCCCGGACACCTTGTACGGTGCTACCTTCATGGTGGTCGCCGCCGACGCGCAGCTGGCTGGCGAACTGGTCACCGATGAGCACCGCGCCGCCTTGGAGGAATACCAGGAGCAGGTCAAGGCCCTGTCCGAGATAGAGCGCCAGTCCAGCGAACGCGAGAAGACCGGCGTATTCACCGGCCGCTACGCGATCAACCCGCTCTCCGGGGAGAAGCTGCCGGTCTGGGCGGCGGACTACGTGCTGGCCGACTACGGCACTGGAGCCATCATGGCGGTGCCTGCGCACGACCAGCGCGACCTGGACTTCGCCAAGGCCTTTGACCTGCCAGTACGCGTGGTCGTCGAAACCGGTCTGGAAGACCCGAACGAAACCGGCACCGCCACCGCGGGCGAAGGCCAGCTGGTCAATTCGGGGCAGCTGTCCGGTTTGGAGAAGACCGAGGCGATCGCCAAGGCCATTGAGATCGTGGAAGCTGCCGGCACCGGCAAGCACACCATCAACTTCCGCCTGCGCGACTGGCTGCTGTCCCGCCAGCGCTTCTGGGGCACCCCGATCCCGATCATCCACTGCGCCGATTGCGGCGAGGTCCCGGTTCCCGACGACCAGCTGCCGGTGCGCCTGCCCGATAACCTGCGCGGCGAGCAGCTGGCCCCGAAGGGCACCTCCCCGCTGGCCGCCGCCGAGGAATGGGTCAACGTGGCCTGCCCGCAGTGCGGCGGCGCCGCCAAGCGCGACACCGACACCATGGACACCTTCGTGGATTCCTCCTGGTACTTCCTGCGCTTCGTCTCCCCGCAGTACACGCAGGGCCCTTTCGACCCGAAGGCCGTGCGCGACTGGATGCCGGTAGGCCAGTACGTCGGCGGGGTCGAGCACGCGATCCTGCACCTGCTGTACTCGCGCTTCTTCACCAAGGTCATCCACGACCTGGGCCTGATCGACGCGACCGAGCCGTTCTCCGCGCTGCTGAACCAGGGCCAGGTCCTGAACGGCGGCAAGGCGATGAGCAAGTCGCTGGGCAACGGCGTGGATTTGGGCGAGCAGCTGGACAAGTTCGGCGTCGACGCGGTACGCCTGACCATGGTCTTCGCCTCCCCGCCGGAGGACGACGTGGACTGGGCCGATGTCTCCCCATCGGGCTCGCAGAAGTTCCTGGCCCGCGCCTGGCGCATCGCCCAGGACACCACCAGCGAGGCCGGCGTGGACTACGCGGCAGGGGACAAGGCGCTGCGCCAGGTCACCCACCGCACCGTGCATGAATCCGCCGCGCTGCTGGATTCGGGCAAGTTCAACGTGGTCATCGCCAAGACCATGGAGCTGGTCAACGCGACCCGCAAGACCATCGACTCCGGTGCCGGGGCAGCGGACCCGGCAGTGCGCGAGGCCGCCACGGTGACCGCCCAGCTGCTGAGCATGTTCGCCCCGTACACCGCAGAGGACATGTGGGAAGCGCTGGGCTATGCGCCCTCCGTGGTCACCAGCGCCTGGCCTGAAGTGGACGAGTCGCTGCTGGTCGATGACACCATCACCGCGGTCGTGCAGATCAAGGGCAAGGTCCGTGCCCGCCTGGAGGTTCCGGTGGACATCACCGAGGAGCAGCTGCGCGCCCAGGCCCTGGCCCACGAGTCGGTGATCCGGATGCTCGATGGCAAGGAGCCGCTGAAGGTCATCGTGCGTGCGCCGAAGCTCGTGAACGTGGTTCCCGCCCCGTAAGCTCGGCTCATGACTGAACGCCAGAAAAGCTTGCGCGCGGGCTGGCTGCCCAAGTGGCTGGCCCCGCGCGGGCTTTCGCGTACCCGCATCGGGGTCGTCTCCGATTCGGCGTCCTGCCTGCCCGGGCATTTCGGGCCGCATCCGGACTTCATCGAAGTGCCGATCCCGATCATCGTGGACAACCATGTGCACGGCGAAGACCTGCAGGCGCTGATGATGGGCCTGGCCATGGGCAAGGCGGTGAAAACCTCGCGCCCGGCGCCAGGCGAGTTCGAAAGCGCCTACCGGCAGCTGCTCGACGCCGGCTGCGAGTCGATCATCTCGATCCACATGTCCGGGGCGCTGTCGGGCACCGTGGAGGCGGCCCGCTTGGCGGCCCGCAGCTTTGACGCACCAATCACCGTGGTCGATTCGCGCACCGTGTGCCTGCCCCAGGGATTTGCCGTGGCCGATGTGCTGGCTGCCCGCGCCGCCGGCGCCCCGCTGGAGATGCTCGAGCAGATCGCCGGCACGGCCACCGCCAACACCGTGTACTTCGCGGTGCCAAGCCTTGAGCAGCTGCGCCGCGGCGGCCGGATCAGCGCGCTGTCCTCCGTGGTCGGCAGCTTGCTGAATTTCAAGCCGATCCTCGGGATCGCCGAGGGCTCGATCGTCGCCCTGGAAAAGCCCCGCTCCTTCGCGCGCGCCACCGCACGGCTGGTCGCCCTGGCCCTGCGCGACGCCCGCGACGCCAGTGGCGAGGTGCGGCTGGGGGTGATGCATTTCGGCGCCGAGGAACTGGCCGAGGAAATCGCCACCGAACTGGCGCCGTTCAGCGCCATGCCGGTCGTGGTCGAGTCCCTTCCGGCGGTGCTGGCCGCGCATACCGGCCTGGGCGTGATCGCCGTGTGCGTCGCCCCCAGCTATCCACAGTCGGCGTCCATCCTGGATCGGCCGCCGGCACCATAGCCCAGACTGTGGCCCATGGGCCGCCACGACTTTTTCAACAAATACGCGCCACGTCCCGGTCGCCTGAGATTCGCGATCTCGCGCGTGGCCGTGCTGGTGCTGGTCATCGTGGTGCTCGCCTGGATTGCGATCTCCATCCTGCTCGCGCCACCGCCGGTCGCCCAGGAGCTTGAAACAGTTCCGCTGGTATCCGACCCGTCCGCTTCGGCGCCGGCGGACCACCAGTCCCCGAGCCCGGCCGCACCCGAGATCACGGTCCACGTGGTCGGCGCGGTGAAGAAGCCCGGCGTCTACCAGCTGCCCGTGGATTCGCGGATTGCCGACGCGGTGGACGCCGCCGGCGGGCTGGCCAAAGGCGCACGTGCGCAGATGGTGAACCTGGCGGCCAAACTGGTCGACGGCCAGCAGGTGGTCCTTCCGGGCGCCGAAACGGCCACGGAACTAGCCGCGGCACCGAGCGCGACGGCGGGCGGGAAGATTTCGCTCAACAGTGCCGATTCCCAGACCCTGCAGGAGCTTCCGGGGATCGGTCCGGCATTGGCAGCCCGGATCATCGACTTCCGCACCGAGAACGGCCCGTTCAGCTCCGTGGAAGAGCTGGATGCGGTACCGGGCATCGGTCCGGCGCTGCTGGGCCAGCTGAGCGAACTGGTGATCCCGTGAACACCGATTTCCGCGGCCTGTGGCTGCTGGGCGGCGCGTGGACCGCCGCCTACTTCACCCTCCCAGTCTGGTTGCTCTGGGTACTTTCCGCGCTGATGGCTATCCTGCTGTTCCTGCTATTGCGGCCACGGCACGACCGCGCCTACGCGGCGCCATGGTTTACCGGTCCCATTATCCTGCTCCTGGGGGTGGTGGCCGTCAGCAGCCTGGCCTTCACCGACCCCCAGTGCCAGCTGCCGGGCGCCGGCGAGCAACAGCGCCGTGCCGTGGTCCGCTTCGAGGACCCGGCCACCGCGCAGGGCCAGGGGGCTGCCGCCGGCCGGGCGGAAATCCAGCGGTACTGGGCCAACGGCCAATGGGTGCCATGCCGGGTGCCGGTCTTCCTCACCATTGATTTCGGGGTGCCGGCCACTGCGGGCGAGTTCGAGACCATCCTCGACTTGGAAGCAGCAGCTGCCGGCGCCTTCGATTGGTGGGCGCATGCCGCCAGCGAACCGCAGGTGAGCTCCTGGGTTGAGCCTACCGCCGCGGATTACCTCAAGGAACGGTTCACCCAGGGCCTGCGCGGCCTGCCGGACAATGCCCAGGCGCTGCTACCTGGCATGCTCTATGGCGATCGTTCCGGACAGGACGAAGCGTTGAGCGAGGCGATGAGATCCAGCGGGTTGAGCCACCTGACCGCGGTGAGCGGATCGAACATTGCCCTGATCGGGGCCATTGTGCTGGTGCTGCTCCGGCTGTTTTCGGTGCCACGGGCACCCAGCGCGATCTTGATGATTGGCGTGGTCGGGCTCTTCGCCTGGTTTGCCGGGCCGGATCCCAGTGTCCTGCGCGCCAGCCTGATGGGCAGCATCGCGGTCATCTCGGTGCTGCTGGGTCGTGGCCAAGGCTCTCTGGGAATACTGTGCCTGAGCGGAACCGCCTTGCTGGCTATCGATCGCTCGCTGGGTGCCGAACCGGCCTTCGCCCTGTCGATGCTGGCGACCCTGGGAATCATCATGCTCGCCCCGGCCCTGACCGAAATTCTTCTCCACATATTCCCGGCCTGGTTCGCGCAGCTGATGGCCATTTGCTGCGCGGCACAGTTCACCTGCCTGCCGGTGGTCATCGCGTTGAATTCGGATTTCAGCCTGTACTCGCTGCCCGCGAACCTCGTGGTCGCGCCGTTGCTGCCCTTGATTACTGCGCTCGGCATGGCCTGCCTGCTGCTGTGCACGCCGTGGCCAGCGCTGGAATCGGTGCTGATCTGGGTTCCGGGGCTGCCGGCAGAAGCCATTGGCCAGGTGGCCCATTTCGTTTCCGGGCTCCCCGGTGCCGCCCGGCCGTGGCCCGAAGGCCTACCCGGAATCGTCTTGGCAGTGATGCTCTCCCTGGTGCTTTGCACCCTGCTGGTGCTGGGCCGGGAAACCGAGAGGCTCCGGGTCAGGCAGGTGTCCCTAAGCGTGCTGGGAGCGATCCTGGTATTCGCCGTAGCGCTCGTTCTGCCTGCGACGCTGTTCTACCGGGAAGATATCGCGCCGCATTGGAGCATTGCCATGTGCGATGTGGGCCAGGGCGACGCCTTCGTCATCAATCTGGGGGATTCAGAGGGCTGGCTGATCGATACCGGACCACCGGAGAGCGGGTTGCTGCTGTGCCTGGAGCGGCTGGGCATCAGCACCTTGAGCAAGGTCTTCATCACGCATACCCACAGCGACCATTTCGGGGCCGTGGGCGAGCTGGAGAATTCGCACGTAAAGATTGGTGAACGCCTGGTCTCGACCGGGTTCGACCTTGAACTATGGCCCGGTGCACGCGCCTTGGAGCCCGGTACGCGGCAGGCTGCAGGGCAGGTGGGCTTCGAAGTCGTGGGCCCCGAGGCGCGCTTCGCGAAATACGCCGAACCCAACGATACGTCGCTGGTCATCCGGTTCAGCTTTTCCACCGGGTCCGGAACCATCGATCTCTTCACAGCCGGGGACATGGAAACCGAAGCCATGGAGAGCCTGCTGCGCCTGCATCCGCAAGGGCATGCAGCGATCCTGAAAGCCTCGCACCATGGGGCACGCAACGGCGGTACCGAAATCATCGAGCAGATCCGTCCGCAGATCCTGCTGGTCTCCGCGGGGAAGGATAATTCCTATGGCCATCCGCACCCCGAAACCCTGGAGATGGCGCAGCAGGTCGGCGCGACGGTGATTCGCACCGACCAATCGGGTACCGTACTGCTCACATTTACCAGCCAGGGCGTTCTGGGTACCGCCCTGGGTACGCCAGTTCGGTAGGATCGTTATATCGACCGATGCACTAAGGAGTTCGATGGCACGCGCCCAAGCAAATCCGGGTATCTCATGGCGGGAACTGCGCCCGCAACCACTGATCCTGTTGACCGGTTCAGAGGATTACCTCGCTTCGCGCGCCTTCGAATTGCTGCGTTCCCAGGCATCCCAGCGGGACGATATCCAGCACACGCGTCTTGACGCGGCAAAGTACGAGCCTGGAGAGCTGCTCATGGCCACCAGCTCTTCGCTGTTTTCTAGCGCCAATCTGGTCGAGGTCCACGAACTGGCCCACATGAACGAGTACTTCCTCAAGGACGCCCTGGCCTACCTGAAAGACCAGGCTCCCGAGAATGTGCTCATCATGCATTACTCGGGTGGTACGCGCGGCAAGAAGCTGATTGACGCAATCAAAGCTGCCGGTGCCCTGATCGTCAATTGCCAACCGGTGAAAAAGGACTCCGAGAAGATCGACTTCGTCCAGTCCGAATTCAAGGCCGCCAAGCGCCGGATTACCAATGACGCGGTCAAAGCCCTCGTAGCGGCGGTAGGCAACTCGCTGGCAGAGCTTGGATCGAGCTGCTCCCAGCTGATTGCCGACACCACGGGAACCATTGACCAGGATACGGTCGACAGGTACTACGGCGGTCGGGTTGAAGCAACTGCGTTCAAGGTGGCCGATGCCGCAATTTCCGGCAACGCCCAGATGGCGCTTCGCACTTTGCGCCATGCGCTGGGTACTGGAACCGACCCGATTCCCATTGTGGCCACCTTGGCGATGAGGGTCCGCCAGATCGCCAAGGTCGCCGGCGTGAATGAACCCGCAGCTTCATTGGCATCCGAGTTGGGGATGGCGCCGTGGCAAGTTCAGCAGGCGCAGCAGCAGGCTCGCGGCTGGAAACGCAGCGATCTTGCCCTGTGCGTCGAAGAAATAGCGAATACCGACCGCATGGTCAAGGGCGGCAGCCGTTCACCGGGCTACGCGCTGGAACACGCCATCATGTTCATTGCAGGCAAGGCTCCGGGACGCTAGCCGCTGAGGTTCCAGGTGGGGGCGGGCACGATGCACTCCTGCGCGCTCCCACTGCTCCTTAATGAAGGCTAGCCATCAGCGCGTGTCTGCCTGGAAGCTTCGATGAGCAGTTCCGGGCAAAACAAAACCCCCGCACTCGATGAGTGCGGGGGAGTTGATGAAGTCTAAGCTCGGCTTAGAGGGCGTTAACCTTCTTGGCGATAGCCGACTTGCGGTTAGCAGCGTTGTTCTTGTGCAGAACACCCTTGCTTACAGCCTTGTCGATCTTCTTGCCAGCCAGGCGCAGTGCCTCGGTTGCCTTTTCCTTGTCACCGGAGACTACTGCCTCGTTGACGTTACGGATCACGGTCTTGACCTCGGAACGGACAGCTACGTTACGCAGACGTGCC
Source organism: Glutamicibacter sp. NPDC087673 (assembly GCF_044743255.1). NCBI lineage: Bacteria > Bacillati > Actinomycetota > Actinomycetes > Micrococcales > Micrococcaceae > Glutamicibacter > Glutamicibacter sp. NPDC087673. The sequence goes on along the minus strand of NZ_JBIUWB010000003.1, from coordinate 326,045 downwards.
TTCTCGTTGGTCAGGATACGCTTCTTCTGGGACTTGATGTTAGCCACTTTAATAAACTCTCTCGTTTATCGTTTTATACGGTCGGTAGAGGGTTCATCCTTCAGGCCATCGACTGAGCGGTGTGGGGCACCTATGGCGACCCGAAGGGGGCGTGTTGCCCAACCTGCGCAACACACAAAGATTAACTTTATCAGATAGGGAGCCTGACAACGAGTGCTTATGCGCGTTCGTTTAGGGCGTTCACCACATTTGAGAAGCGTTCGCGATCCAGGATGGCGCCTTCGCGGCGGACGGCTTGCTCGCCGACTCGGATAATGCGATCGAGCTTGACCTCGCTCGGACGCCGCTCGCGGTCCCAGTCCCCGGTACCGATGTCCATGTAGTTGCGGTCGCGGTGATCCGAGTTGTTCTTGTCCTTGCTGGTGAGCATCAACCCCAGCAGCCAGCCACTATCACGGCCGACGATCAGCACCGGGCGATCCTTGCCCTGCGAATAATCCTCTTCATAGGGAACCCAAGTCCAGACAATTTCGCCCGGATCGGCGTTGCCGTCCTTCGCCGGGTTGTACTCGTAGTGAATCTTGCCACGGTAATCACCCGGGTAGCCGGCACCCGCTGGAGAATCCTGCATGGAGTTGGCACGAGAGCGGCTTCCGGCAGTGCTCGGGGACCCGCTGGCCCCGCGGTTGCTGGCCGGGCGCTTGCTTGCCGAATTTGCGCGGACCTTGCTGATTTCCTTCAGCGCGCGCATGACGATGCTAAATATCTTCTCTGGATTCAGTGCCATGGACGACAAACTATCAGTTTCAGGCTGTCGAAATATGAGAAGACGCGGAAATCATGACAGAATGGAAGCTAATCCAACTATGTCTTTTAGTCAGCTAGTGAGGTCTGTTTAGGTGTCTCCATTGGCCCGCACCGCTCCGGTGCCTGCCGCGACCGATCCGTCGCTCATCCGTAACTTCTGCATCATTGCCCATATCGACCACGGTAAGTCGACCCTGGCCGACCGGATGTTGCAACTGACCGGCGTTGTCGCTGCCCGCGACATGAAGGCACAGTACCTCGACCGCATGGACATCGAGCGCGAACGCGGCATCACCATCAAGTCCCAGGCTGTGCGCATGCCGTGGGGAGCCGAAGATGGCACCCCCTATGCACTGAACATGATCGATACCCCCGGGCACGTCGACTTCACCTACGAAGTCTCGCGTTCGCTGGCCGCCTGCGAAGGCGCGATCCTGCTAGTTGACGCCGCCCAGGGCATCGAGGCGCAGACCCTGGCCAACCTCTATTTGGCTATCGAGGGCGATCTGACGATCATCCCTGTGCTCAATAAGATCGACCTGCCCAACGCGCAGCCGGAAAAGTACGCTGCCGAGCTGGCCAACCTGATCGGTTGCGAGCCAGAAGACGTGCTGAAGGTTTCGGGCAAGACCGGTGAAGGCGTTGAAGCACTGCTCGATGAGGTCATCAAGCAGCTCCCGCCGCCTGTCGGCGATGCCAAGGCTCCGGCTCGCGCAATGATCTTCGACTCCGTATACGACACCTACCGTGGCGTGGTGACCTACGTTCGAGTTGTCGATGGCAATCTGTCTCCTCGCGAGAAGATCCAGATGATGTCCACCGGCACCACCCACGAACTGCTGGAAATCGGCGTATCCTCGCCGAACCCCGAGCCCACCAAGGGCCTGGGCGTTGGCGAAGTGGGCTACCTGATCACCGGTGTCAAGGACGTGCGCCAGTCCAAGGTCGGCGATACCGTCACCAACTTCCACAAGCCGGCCACCGAGTCCTTGGGCGGGTACGAAGAGGCCAAGCCAATGGTCTTCTCCGGCCTGTACCCGATGGACGGCACCGACTACCCGGTACTGCGTGATGCGCTGGATAAGCTGCAGCTCAACGATGCTGCGCTGACCTACGAACCGGAAACCTCCGTGGCCCTGGGCTTCGGCTTCCGCGTGGGCTTCCTGGGCCTGCTGCACCTGGAAATCACCCGCCAGCGACTGGAATCCGAATTCAATCTGGACCTGATTTCCACGGCGCCGAACGTGGTGTACGAGGTCATGGGCGAAGACAAGCAAATGATTACGGTCACCAACCCCTCGGAATTCCCGGATGGCAAGATCCTGGAAGTCCACGAGCCAATGGTTGCCGCCACCATCCTGGCGCCCAGCGAATTCATCGGCTCGGTCATGGAACTGTGCCAGACCCGCCGCGGCACCATGCGCGGCATGGACTACCTCTCCGAGGACCGTGTCGAAATGCGCTACCACCTTCCGCTGGCTGAGATCGTGTTCGACTTCTTCGACCACCTCAAGTCCAAGACCCGCGGCTATGCTTCGCTGGACTGGAAGGCCGACGGCGAGCAGGTTGCAGATCTGGTCAAGGTCGACATCCTGCTCCAGGGCGAGCAAGTGGATGCCTTCAGCGCCATTACGCACCGCGACAAGGCCTACAACTACGGGACCATGATGACCTCGAAGCTGCGTGAGCTGATTCCTCGCCAGCAGTTCGAAGTTCCAATCCAGGCCGCGATCGGTTCGCGCATCATTGCCCGCGAGAACATCCGCGCAATCCGCAAGGACGTTCTTGCCAAGTGCTACGGCGGCGATATCAGCCGCAAGCGCAAGCTGCTGGAAAAGCAGAAGGAAGGCAAGAAGCGCATGAAGATGGTCGGCCGCGTGGAGGTTCCGCAGGAAGCCTTCATTGCCGCACTGTCCACCGACGAGCCGAAAAAGAAGTAAATGCCTTCAGTACTGCCTGACGGCGATCCGGCTCCGGCCGATGGTCTGCTCCCTGCCTCATGCGCGCATGAGGCACAGGGGCGGACCATGTCCTTTTATGTGCATATTCCGTTCTGCACCGTCCGTTGCGGCTACTGCGATTTCAACACGTACACCGCCACGGAGCTGGGCTCCGGTTCCAGCCAAGCAACCTACGCTGCCACCGTCAGCAAGGAAATCAGCTTCGCCCGCGAGGTGATGGACCGTTCGGGCCAACCGCACCGCGAAATTGAAACTGTCTTCTTCGGCGGCGGAACTCCCACGCTGCTGCCCGCCGGAGACCTGGTCTCGGTGCTCGGCCGGATCCGCGACGACTTCGGCCTGAAGCCGGGTGCGGAAATCACCACGGAGGCCAACCCGGATTCGGTGACCCGCGAAAGCCTGCAGGAGCTGGCCGACGGCGGGTTCACCCGCGTGTCCTTCGGCATGCAGTCCGCGGTGCCCCACGTGCTCAAGGTGCTTGAGCGCACCCATGATCCGAAGCGCGTTCCGCAAGCCGTTGCGTGGGCGCGCGAGGCCGGCCTGGATGTCAGTGTCGATCTGATTTATGGCACTCCGGGGGAGAGCCTGGCAGACTGGCGCACCAGCATCGAAGCCGCGTTGAGCTACGAACCTGATCACATTTCGGCGTATGCGCTGATCATCGAGGAAGGCACCAAGCTGGCGGCCCAGATTCGCCGTGGCGAGGTACCGAACATCGATGATGACGACCATGCCGAAAAGTACCAGTTGGCCGACGACATGTTTGCCGCGGCCGGTTTCTCCTGGTACGAGGTCAGCAACTGGGCGAAGACCCCGGCGAATGCCTGCCAGCACAACATCGCTTACTGGCAGGGCGGCGACTGGTGGGGCGCAGGCCCCGGCGCGCATTCCCATGTTGGCGGGCTGCGCTGGTGGAATGTGAAGCATCCAGCCGCGTATCAGCAACGGATCGATGCTGGAATCTCCCCGGGCCACGGCCGCGAATACCCGGATGCCGAGGCCGTGCAGCTTGAGCGCACGATGCTGTTGACCCGGCTGGGTTCGGGCATGACGATTAGCGAGCTCGATGAAACCGGACGCAAGAAAGTCGCCGGCTTGATCGCCGACGAGCTGATTGATGCCAAGGCCGCGTTCGCCGGCACATTGGTGTTAACGCAGCGAGGCCGGCTCCTGGCCGACCTCGTGGTGCGTGAACTGCTCGATTTCTAAGACTGGGAAACCGCTGCTACTTCATCAGCCGCAGATTGAATTGGTAGCGGTAAGGGCGTCCCTTGTTGGCCTGGATGGCAGCAAGGGCGCCCGAGACCGTCATGAAGACCCAGAGGGCCACGGCGAGTACTGCGAAAAGCCAGCCGATCACCGGCAAGACCATGAGCACATTGAATACGATGGCGAGAATGGTCAGCGGGAACGTGAAATTGAACGCTTCCTTCGATTCCTGTGCAGTGAACGGGCCACGGTCCCGGAATACGGCAAAGACGATTGCCGAAGGAACGCAACCCAAGATGGCACCGAAGTGGGCCATCATTGCCCACTGGCGATCTTCTGAAGGAGTCAGCGGCAGCGCAGAGGTCCTGGAACCTTCGAAGCGGGAATTCTCCGATGGCTTCGTCTGGCGTGATGTCACTATTTTTCCTTGTCTTGCTAAGTGTGGTTCCTCTTATCATAGCGACCGCGGCTGGGCGCACGGGGAGATTCGCAGACTAATCTCCAACTATTAGTCAATCGTTAGGAAACCGTAATCTTCGGTCGTGAGAAAATCGATCAATTCTTCAATCCGGCCCAAGAGCTGCGGTTCAAGCTGCCCGTAATGCTGCACCGTGGACAAGAGCCGCTGCCATCCGATGCCGATGTCTTCCGCGGTGGAGTGCGGCCAGCCAAAGGCCCGGAGCACACCGGTTTTCCAATCGGTGCCCTTGGGGATCACCGGCCAAGCCTTGATGCCCAGTGTCGCAGGCTTGATCGCCTGCCATACATCCACGTACGGGTGGCCGAGGATCAGCACGTTTTGCGCTGCACCGGGGACCTTCATCGCCTCGGCAACGATGCGCGATTCCTTGCTTCCGGCAACCAGGTGGTCAACCAGGATTCCCAGGCGGCGCTGCGCGGAGGGGGCGAAGTCGCGGATAGCCCCGGCAAGATCGTCCACGCCATGCAGCGGTTCAACGACGATGCCTTCAACACGCAGGTCGTGGCCCCAAACTTTTTCAACCAGCTCAGCGTCGTGCTTGCCTTCTACCCAGATGCGGCTTGCCCTGGCCTCCCGGGCCTTCAGTCCGGCAACGGCACGCGAACCCGAAGCCGAGACCAGCTTCTGGGGCGGTGCGGCCTTGGCAACGGGATCAATGATCTCCACCGCTTCGCCTTCGAGGAAGAACCCGAAGCCCGCCTGGAAGGAGCGGATCTTGCCGTGGCGGTCCTCGAGCACGATCACGCGCATGCCACCGGATTTCTCGGTACGGATGACTTCTCCTACCCATCCTGAGGTGGCATCTTCCAGAATCATGCCACGTTCAACAGGGACCTGGCGGAGTTTTTTCGGTGCCGGTGCACTCAGATCCCGTGGTCCCCAGGAGTAATTAGTCACGTACTGCCTTTCGCTGTGATCGAATACGCTCGAAATCCAATGCTAGCAACTGCTGAACGTATTAGACTTGGCACTTGACAGGTTAGAGTGCCAAAGCCGGGCACAGGGAATCCAAGGAGGTGCTGTTGTGACAGAGCCGCGACGCCTAGACGTTCTGCGTGCCATCGTGGAGGACTACGTCCAATCCCGTGAGCCAGTGGGTTCCAAAGCGCTCCTTGACCGGCACAACCTCGGTGTCAGCGCCGCGACGATCCGCAATGACATGGCTATGCTGGAAGAAGAGGGGCTCATAGTCGCTCCGCATACTTCCTCCGGACGGATCCCCACCGAAAAGGGATACCGCCGCTTCGTCGATGAGATCGGCGAGCTCAAGCCGCTGTCGCGGGCTGAACGCGACGCCATCAACAAGATCCTGGACAGCTCCACGGACCTGGACGAGATGCTCAAGAGCACCGTTCGCCTCCTGGCGCGGTTGACCAACCAGGTAGCAATGATCCAGGTGCCGCACTACGACACCGCTTCGTTGAAGAACCTCGATCTGGTCGGACTGGGCTCGGCCCAGGTGCTGATGGTGATGATCGCTTCCAATGGCACGGTGGATCAGCGCATGATGCCGGTCCAGCGTTCCTACAGCGATGATGAGCTGGATGACTTGAAGCTGTGGCTGCTCAACAATTTCGGGGGAGTGAAGCTTGCCGAACTTGCCGGCCGGCTCACCCGCATCGAGCGCAGTTCGACGCAGCAGGCCGACCCCCTGGTGGACCAGGTGATCGGTGCGCTGGAAGAAATGGCCCAGGCGGCCAACGCGCAACGCATCATCATGGCAGGCACCGCGAACCTCGCCCGCGTGGAAGGGGACTTCCCGCTGAGCATAACCCCGGTGCTCGAGGCGCTCGAGGAGCAGGTAGTGCTGCTCAAGCTCTTCTCCGAGCTGGAAGCCGATTCGCGCGGCGTGGCCGTGGCCATCGGCACCGAGCACCACTACGGGCAGCTGTCGGAAGCCGCCGTGGTCGCCACCACCTACGGCACCGATGTGCGCAACAAGCTCGGGGTCCTGGGCCCCACCCGGATGAACTATCCAACCTCCATGGCCTCGGTTCGTGCGGTGGCACGGTACCTGTCGAAGATTTTGGCTAACTAGCCTCGCTGGGCACCGCCCGGCACTACCGAATTTCAAGATTCTCAGGAAAGGACACGGCGAATAACGTGAGCTCGCATTACGAGACCCTAGGCGTCGCCAAGGACGCGACCCCGCAGGAAATCAAGAGTGCCTACCGCAAGTTGGCGCGTAAGCTGCACCCGGATGTAAACCCTAGCGATGACGCTGCAGAACAGTTCAAGCTGGTCACCCGAGCCTACGAAGTCCTTTCCGACCAGACCAAGCGCTCCAACTACGACGCCACCGGCGATGAGAACGGCAACGGCCACCCGGGCTTCGGCGGTGGCGGCCAGGGCTTTGGCGGCTTCGGCGACATCTTCGAGCAGTTCTTCGGTGGCGGCCAGGCCCAGGGCCCGGCATCACGCACCCAGCCGGGCCGCGACGCGCTGATCACCATCACCATCGACCTGGAAGACGCGGTCAAGGGCACGGTCTACCCGCTGGAGATGGAAACCGCTGTCACCTGCAAGACGTGCAACGGTTCGTGCACGCGCGAAGGCACCAGCCCGGTCACCTGCGACATCTGCCATGGCGCAGGCCAGGTGCAGCGTCCAGTGCGTTCATTCCTGGGCCAGATGATGACCGTGGAAACCTGTGCGGCCTGCCGCGGTTTCGGCACCACCATCCCGGACCCCTGCCTGGAGTGCAACGGCGAAGGTCGGGTGCGCGAGCATGTGTCCAAGTCGCTGAACGTTCCTGCAGGTGTCGACTCCGGCACCCGCATCCAGCTGCGCGGACAGGGCGAAGCCGGCCCGGGCGGCGGGCCTAACGGCAACCTGTTCGTCGAGATCGACGTGCGCCGCCATAAGGTCTTCGAGCGCGCCGGCACCGACCTGCACGCCAAGATGAGCCTGCCAATGACCGCCGCCGCACTGGGTTGCGAGCTGAAGCTGGAAACCTTCGACGGCGGCCAGTCCATCAATGTGGAGCCAGGCGCCCAGGATGGCGACACCGTCACCCTGCCGGGCCTCGGTGTGCCGCGCCTGCGCGGAGGCAAGCGTGGGGACATCATCGTGCACCTGCAGGTGGAGACCCCGACCAAGCTCGACGCTGCCCAGCGCGATCTGCTCGAGCAGCTGGCCAAGCTGCGTGGCGAAGAACTCTCCGCCGGCCGCGTGGAGCACAGCGGCGGCATGTTCTCCCGCCTGCGCGACAAGCTGAACCAGCGCTAGGCATGAGCAACCACAGCTTCGTCATTGACGCCCAGCAGGGCCGGGACGCATCGGTCGGGGACATTCTTGAACTGGATGGCTCCGAAGCGTACCACGCGGTCACCGTTAAACGGGTCTCCGCGGGCGAGCACCTGGACCTGCTGGATGGCAAGGGGCTGCGCCTGACTGTGGAGGTCATCGGCACCGCCAAGGACCTGCTGAGCGTGAAGGTCCTGCGCCGTGCCGAGGAAGCGGTCAGCGATCACCCGGTCACCCTGGTCCAGGCGCTGTCCAAGGGGGATCGCGACCTGCAAGCTGTCGAGTCCGGCGTGGAACTGGGCGTGCTGTCGGTACGCCCCTGGCAGGCTGACCGCTCGATCGTGCGCTGGAACGCGGCCAAGGTCGACAAGGCCATGGCCAAGTGGCGCGCCCAGGTGCGCTCGGCGCAGAAGCAGTCGCGCCGCGCCTATGAGCCAGAGGTGCTGGACCCGCTGGGTTCCAAGGAACTGGCCAAGGCCATCGCGGCCGATACCGCAAATGGCGCACTGGTTCTGGTTCTGCACGAGCAGGCCGCGGAATCGGCGGCCCGGCATGTGCAGTCGTGGCTCGCCGATGCGCGGACCGGCCAGGAGATCATCATGATCGTCGGGCCAGAAGGAGGCATCTCCGAAACGGAGCTGCAGTCCTTCGTCGATGCCGGCGCCCAACCAGCCCTGCTGGGCCAGCATGTGCTGCGTGCCTCGACCGCGGGCCCCGCGGCCCTGGTCTTGATCCGCCATTTGATCGGCGAAATCTAGGTTCCAGAATTCCGGTTAGCAGGTGAATTGCTCCGCAGATCCCGGCAGGCATGTGCCTGCCGGGATCTGCGGAGCAATTTCGTCTCCGGCCGGCGCAACGGGTTCGAGCCGAGAAAAGGCCTCGGGACGGGGAACGCGAAGTCGCTGCGGGTCAGATACGCGAATGCGGCAGCCGATCGGATAAGGACGCTGTCCAAGGCAACGGCACTGGAAATCCTGCCAGCAGGCCAAGAATGCTCATCCGCCACCAGTTCAGGAGCTGGCCAGGACAACGGGCGCCCAGGTTCATGTCCAGGACTTCCGGCGGGGGCTGCAGCGCTGGATGCTGCGTTACTCGACGCGGAAGTCGCTGGTGACCTTGCCGACCAGATGGTCCGATTCGGTCTCAACGCCCCAGAAAGTCAGCCGGTATGAGCCGGCACGCAGATCGGTGGTCAGGGTGAATGAACCGTCGGCATTGATCTGCCCGGGGTTGACCTGCTTCTGAGCGGTCATCACCGTGAGCTTGCCGTCGGCGTCCTTGCGCTGCAAGGAGTAGAAGGTGCCGATGTCGAACTGGGTGGTTCGGCCGTTAATCTTGATCGAGCCATCCGCCAAGGTCTTGTTGAACTGCGGATCGATGATCCAGATCGGTGCAATGAACGCCGCATCGCGCTCGTAGACATCCTTGAGCCGGAAACCGTCGAAGACTGTGGCATTTGCCTGGCCATCAACCAGGATGCGGACCGTTGCGGGAAGCTCGCCCACGACCAGTCCAGCGCTGGCGGCAGCTGCCGTAGCGGTGAAGACCAATTGCTGGATGGCGCGCTCCGACAGGCCCTGGTCGAGATTGGCGCTGAAGACCTTGGCCGGCAGATCCAAGGTGATGACATTCGCATTATTGATTGAAACCCCGATTTCATCGGTGGGCTTCAAATGGGTATAGCGTTTCGGCTTCATCGGGTCGGCTGAGAGCAGCGTCCAGATCGCATCGCCGATGGGTTCCTGATGGCGGGTGTCCTCGATGTACTCGCGGTACAGGAACACGCCGGTATCGGTGTTTTCCAGCCAGTAGATGGGCAGGCTAGCCGCGATGCCGACATCCTCGCCAGCGTCGGTGGCGTTCGGCAGGTTCAGCGATTCAGCCACGGCGGTCGATGGCATCTCATAGGAGCTCTCGCGATTCGTCAGACCGCATCCTGCGGCGACGACGAGAGCGGCAGTGATTCCCAAAACGCCGAATCGGCGTGGAATCTTCCGCAAGATCCTTGATTGCACTGCGTACCAATCCGTGGTGATTTTAGCTGTTGTGGCTCCTGGCCGTATTGGAACCGCTCTCAAGCTTGCCATATCAGAAGCGGCTAACTGCAGAAAAATGGCCCAACTTACTAATCCGTAACCAAATCTATATGTTCGCCACTTGCCCCGATTAGCATCATTCAAGACTACTTTCAGGTTCTACTGCTTACGCTGAGACCTGAATTTTCTCCGGATTGGCCTGCGACTCGATAGAATGGCAAGCAGGACAAATCACGATTACCACCAAGCTCGCAAAGGGGCGCCGCGCACTGCATGCAGGTTGAACAGAATAAGGCGACAGCGGAGAACGGATCCGCATCGCTCACCATCAGTTTCGATACAGCTGAGCTCATGATTGCCACCCTCGGTCCCAATGACGAGCTCTTGCGTATTCTCTCCGGCGCCTACCCGCAGGTGAGCTTCCGCCCCAACGGCCAATCCCTGGCTCTGGTAGGTGAACCGCAGCAAGTCCGCAAGGCCCAGCGCGTCACCGAAGAAGCCCGTTCGCTGGCCACTCGCGGCTCGCGCATGAGCGCCGAAACGATCGAGCAGATCATCAAGATGCTCAGCGCCGGCAATCCGGATGCACCCACCGACGTCCTGGGCCTGAAGATCCTCTCGGGGCGCGGACGTTCCATCCGCCCCAAGACCGTGAACCAGAAGAGCTATGTCGACGCCATAGAGGATTCGACAATTACTTTCGGCATTGGCCCAGCCGGTACCGGCAAGACCTTCCTGGCCATGGCCATGGCCGTCGCCGCCTTGCAGGACAAGCAGGTCAACCGCATCATCCTGACCCGGCCTGCCGTTGAGGCAGGGGAGAAGCTGGGCTTCCTGCCGGGCTCGTTGACCGAGAAGATCGACCCGTACCTGCGCCCGCTCTACGATGCCTTGCACGACATGATCAATCCGGAAACCATTCCGCAATTGCTCGAAGCCGGAACCATTGAGGTCGCTCCGCTGGCCTATATGCGTGGACGCACCCTCAATGACGCCTTCGTGATCCTGGATGAAGCGCAGAACACCACCAGTGAACAGATGAAGATGTTCCTGACCCGCCTGGGATTCGGTTCCAAGATGGTAGTGACGGGGGATGTCACCCAGGTGGATCTGCCCAACAATGCGACCTCCGGGTTGCGCATGGCCAGCGATGTCCTTGAAGGCATCGACGACATCAGCATCTGCCGACTCGACTCTTCGGATGTGGTTCGCCACCGTCTGATTGCCGACATCGTTACTGCTTACGACCGTTGGGATGACACCCGACGCAAAGACCACAACCGGGGACGCCGCAGCAAATGAGCATTGAAGTAAATAACGAAACCGAATACGACGTCGATCTCAAGGATGTCAACGCCTTGGCAGAATCGGTGATGCGGGCAATGTTCCTGCATCCGGAAACCGAAGTATCGATCGTTTTCATCGACGAGGATGCCATGAGCGCCCTGCACGTCGAGTGGATGGACCTCGAAGGCCCCACCGATGTGATGAGCTTCCCGATGGATGAGCTGCGCCCAGGAACTGCCGGTGCGCCGGGGGAGAGCGGCATCCTTGGCGACATCGTCATCTGCCCTGCCGTCGCCGAAGCGCAGGCCAAGGCCGGGGGCCACAGCACCCACGATGAAATCCTGTTGCTGACCACCCACGGCCTGCTGCACCTCATGGGTTTCGACCACATGGAGCCAGCAGAAAAGGAAGAGATGTTTGCGCTGCAGCGCCAGCTGCTAGAGAGCTACACCGGCCGCCCCGCGCCAAAGGAAACGGTGGAATAACCCCGTGGAAATAATTTTGCTGATTCTCGCCCTTGTTTTCATGGCCTTCTCGGCCGTGCTGACTGCCGCAGACTCAGCCTTCTACGCATTATCCCGGCACGCTGCTGAACGCCTGCGCGCCGAGTCCAATTCCAAATCGCTGTCCGCAATTCTGGATGAAACAGAAACCCACGCCCAGGCAGTGAAGTTCTGGCGGATCTGGTTCGAGACCGCTTCCGCTGTCGCTGTAGCCCTGCTCGTTTCGCAGTGGATCGAGAATGTGTGGCTGATCGGCATGATCTCCACTATTGCGATGGCCGCCTTGGGATTCGTCCTGGTCAGCGTGTCGCCACGTCGCTACGGGCGTTCCAACGCCCAGAACGTCGTGCAGTCCACCGCCACCCTGGTCCGCTTCCTGCGCCTGGTGCTCGGACCCATCACCACGTGGTTGGCATCCATCGCCAAGGCGCTGAGCCCCGGCGGCGTGGATGGCGACGGCTACCTGGGCAAGGAACGACTGCGTGATCTGGTGGATCGCGCCTCCGAAGGCGAGGACCTGGATGAGGAATCGGCCGAACTGATCTCCTCGGTGATCGACTTGGAGGAGACCAGCGTTCGTTCGGTGATGGTGCCGCGCACCGACATGGTGGTGCTGGATGCGGATCATTCCTTCCACAGCGCCATGGACCTGTTCATCGCCTCGGGCTTCTCCCGCATCCCGCTGATCGGCGAGGACACCGATGATATCCAGGGCATCATCTACCTCAAGGACCTGATCCGCGAGATCCACGGTCTGCAGCAGGCCCGGACCCTGGCCGAATTGGCGCGAAAGGTCCGCTTTGTTCCCGAATCGAAGTCGGCAGCAGAGCTGATGCAGGAACTGCAGCAGGAATCCATCCACCTGGCCATCGTCATCGACGAGTACGGCGGCACCGCGGGCCTGGTGACCCTGGAAGACCTGCTTGAGGAAATCGTTGGCGAAATCGATGACGAGTATGATCGTTCGAGGGCCGAATTGATCCAGAACCCTGACGGGTCGATTTTCGCCGTGGCGGCGGCATCCATTGACGATATTGCCGACCACTTCGACATGCACATCGAGGAAGAGGACGTCGACACCGTCGGCGGCCTGCTCTCCAAGGCCTTGGAATCGGTGCCGGTACTCGGTTCCACCGCTGAAGTGCACGGCCTGCGCCTGACCGTGGTAGCCCTCGCGGGCCGCCGCAACCGTATCGGCAAAATCCATGTAGAGCGTCTGGAAACAGATGCATCCGACCATATTGAGAACGACGAGGATTCCTCACATGAGTGAAAACCACAACCTGCTTGCATCCAGCGGATGGCCTGAGGGCTTCCGCTCCGGCTTCACCTCTTTCGTAGGCCGCCCGAATGCCGGCAAGTCGACCCTGACCAATGCGCTGGTGGGCCAGAAGGTGGCCATCACCTCGGCCAAGCCGCAGACTACCCGCCACACTATCCGCGGTATCGTGCACCGCGAGGATGCGCAGTTGATCCTGGTCGATACCCCGGGCCTGCACCGTCCGCGCACCTTGCTCGGCCAGCGCCTGAATGACCTGGTCGCCGACACCCTCTCCGAGGTGGACGCGATCGGCTTCTGCATCCCGGCCAATGAGAAGATCGGCCCGGGCGACCGCTACATCGCCACGCAGCTGGCTCAGCTGCAGCGCAAGCCGATCATCGCCCTGGTCACCAAGGCTGACCTGGTGGACCGCGAACAGCTCGCGCAGCAGCTGGTTGCGGTGGCCGAAATGGGTACCCAGAACTTCGGCGAGAACGGCTTCGCCGCAATCGTTCCGGTCTCGGCTGTCAAGGAATTCCAGGTCGAAGAGGTGGCCAACGTGCTGGCAGAGCACCTGCCAGTGGGCCCGCCGCTGTACCCGGACGGCGAGCTGACCGACGAGCCGGAAGCCAAGATGGTTTCCGAGCTGATTCGCGAAGCCGCCCTTGAAGGCGTGCGCGACGAACTGCCGCACTCGCTGGCCGTCGTCGTCGAAGAGATGGTTCCCCGCGAAGGACGCAGCGAAAGCAATCCGCTGATCGACATCCACGTCTCGCTCTTCGTTGAGCGCTCCAGCCAGAAGGCCATCATCATTGGCCGTGGCGGTTCGCGCCTGCGAGAGGTCGGCACCAACGCCCGCCAGGGCATCGAGAAGCTGCTGGGCACCAAGGTCTACCTGGACCTGCACGTGAAGGTTGCCAAGGATTGGCAGCGCGACCCGAAGCAGCTTGGACGCCTCGGCTTCTAGGCTGCGCACCCCAGCGCTGGAAAATGCGTAGCTCGTCCCTCAAGACCAGACCGGTTTTGGGGGACGAGCTGGTTAATCGGCTGCTTGGCCCGCACTCTGGATCTCCTGGGCCAGCCTTTCCGCGGGAGAAACACCGGGACGCAGCCCATGGATTCCAGCGCCGATGCCGATCGCCTCCATCCATGGACCTCCCTGGCGCTTAGCTCCATGAGCCCCATTGTTCGCCTGCTTGGGCATCCTGTCCGCTGCCTTGCGCAAGGCGGACGTCCACTATGTGACACGCAAGTGACATAAGTTTCACTTGCCTCCAAAGCGCGGTGCTATGCTCATCTCGTGCATTTCGAGCTTCTACTACTACTTAGCCGCTGCGAGGATCCAAAGGACCGCTAGTGGTCTACAGGCCGACCCCTCGTCGCGGAGTAGCTCTTGTCTGGCCCCACAAACTAAGCACTAATTTTGTCTAGGGGACCCACAGAAATGCAGAACATGCAGAAATCTTCGAACATGCCAATCCACAAGTATGTTCCATTCCAGGATCAGATCGAGGTCAATCTGCCCGATCGCACCTGGCCCGACAAGTACATCACCAAGGCCCCGCGCTGGTGCGCGGTCGACCTGCGAGATGGCAACCAGGCGCTGATCGATCCGATGAGCCCGGAGCGCAAGCACAAGATGTTCGACCTGCTGGTCGAAATGGGCTTCAAGGAAATCGAGGTCGGCTTCCCGTCGGCTTCGCAGACCGACTTCGACTTTGTCCGCCAGCTGATCGAGCGCGGCATTCCCGATGACGTGACCATCCAGGTGCTCACCCAGTCCCGCGAGCACCTGATCGAGCGCACCTACGAAGCGCTGGAGGGCGCCAAGCAGGCCATCGTCCACCTGTACAACTCCACCTCGATCCTGCAGCGCGAAGTCGTCTTCCGCCAGGACGAAGACGGCATCGTGGACATCGCCGTCCAGGGCGCCCGGTTGTGCAAGAAGTACGAAGAGCAGCTGACCGGCACCAAGATCACCTACGAGTACTCGCCAGAGTCCTACACCGGGACCGAGCTGGCCTTCGCCAAGCGCATTTCCGAGGCCGTAGCCGAGGTGCTGGAAGCGACCCCGGAAAACAAGATGATCCTGAACCTGCCGGCCACGGTGGAAATGGCTAGCCCGAACGTGTACGCCGACTCCATCGAGTGGATGCACCGCAACCTGGCCAACCGCGACTCGATCATTCTCTCGCTGCACCCGCACAACGACCGCGGCACCGGAGTGGCCGCGGCAGAACTGGGCTACCTGGCCGGCGCCGACCGCATCGAAGGCTGCCTGTTCGGCAACGGCGAACGCACCGGCAACGTCGACCTGGTGACCTTGGGCATGAACATGTTCGGCCAGGGCATCGACCCGCAGATCGATTTCTCGGACATGGACCACATCCGCCGCACCGTCGAGTACTGCAACCAGCTGCCAGTGGCTGAACGCAGCCCGTACGGCGGAGATCTGGTCTTCACTGCCTTCTCCGGTTCGCACCAGGACGCAATCAAGAAGGGCCTGGAAGCGATGGAAGCCAAGGCTTCGGCTGAAGGCAAGGACATCAACGACCTGGTCTGGGCTGTTCCTTACCTGCCGATCGACCCGAAGGACATCGGCCGTTCCTACGAGGCCGTGATCCGCGTGAACTCGCAGTCCGGCAAGGGCGGGGTTGCTTACCTGCTGAAGAACGACTACAACTTGGACCTGCCGCGCCGCGCGCAGATCGAGTTCTCCGGGGTCATCCAGCGCAAGACCGATACCGAGGGCGGCGAGATCTCCTCGCAGCGCATCTGGGACGTTTTCCAGGATGAGTACCTGCCGGTCAGCGAAGATTCGGGCATGAACCCCTGGGGCTACTACCAGATTGCTTCGGCGACCGCGGCTTCGGCGGAGGACGGAAGCTTCCGCCTGGATACCAAGCTGATCATCGACGGCGTGGCCCATGAGCGCAGCGCCCAGGGTAACGGTCCGGTCTCCGCGCTGGTCAAGCTGCTCAACGATGATGGCGTGGATCTGCGCGTGCTGGACTACTCCGAGCACGCCATGAGCGAAGGTGGCAACGCCCGTGCAGCCGCATTCGTCGAATGCGCCGTGGGCGATCGCATCCTGTGGGGCATTGGCCTGGACACCAATACCAACATTGCAGCACTGAAGGCCGTAGTTTCGGCCGTCAACCGCGCGATCCGCGACAGCAAGTAGGTCTGCGGCACCACCTTGTTGCTAGCTCAACGCCACGGCCAGCCTCACCACGCTGGCCGTGGCGTTTTGCCTTCCATATACTGCCAGGGCGGCTGGCAAGCAAGCGCCGACGAGGAAAGGGAAGAGCTTTGCCCCGTTTCATGGATGAAATCCGCGCGGTCATTGCGGGCGATCCGGCAGCACAAGGACTATTGGCCACGGCAACTACTTCAACGGGCTTGCACGCGATCTGGATGCATCGGGTTACTCACCAGCTGTGGCAGCGCAAGACAACCAGGGGTCTGTCGAAAATCATCAGGCTCATTGCCCGATCATTGACGCAAATCGACATCCATCCCTCTGCTGTTTTTGGCAGTCCCGTTCTCATCGATCACGGCACTGGTGTCGTTATCGGGCCTAATACGGTAATTGGATCCAGAACTTTGATTTACCAGGGGGCCACTATCGCGGCAGCCGGGTCTGCCGGTCCAGCTACAACCGTCATCGGCAGCGACTGCATGATTGGATCCGGTGCCACGGTATTGCGTGGCGTGCAAGTAGGTAGCCGGTGCAATATAGGAGCGAATGCCGTGGTCGCTACTGACCTGCCTGATAACTGCGTCGCTGTCGGTGTTCCCGCTCAATTCAAGTCGAGAGACACCTTGAACCCCTTTTCCTCGGGCCCGGTAGATGCCGGGTTGCTCCTGCAGCTACCGCGCCCAGGGACGAATCGACACCCATAGGAATCGTTGGATTCAGAACTTTGGGAGTTGAAGTGGGAGAATATTGTCCGTGTCCAGATCAGGTTTCGCTTCCAAGAGCTACCACACCCGTGGTTTGGTCTTGCGTACCCACAAGCTGGGAGAAGCCGATCGCATCATCACCCTGCTGACACCCAATGGGATTGTCCGTGCGGTGGCGAAGGGCGTACGCCGCACGTCGTCGCGGATGG
The DNA here is from genome assembly GCF_044743255.1 of Glutamicibacter sp. NPDC087673. Classification (NCBI taxonomy): domain Bacteria; kingdom Bacillati; phylum Actinomycetota; class Actinomycetes; order Micrococcales; family Micrococcaceae; genus Glutamicibacter; species Glutamicibacter sp. NPDC087673. The sequence continues at coordinate 309,139 of NZ_JBIUWB010000003.1, read as the reverse complement.
GCGCCACGCTGGAACCGTTCATGGAAGTCGACGCGCTTCTGGTGATGGGCCGCAATCTCGATATCGTCTCGCAGGCACAGCTTCGAAATCCATACGGCCAATTGCTGGTCATGGATTACCCGAGCTACACGGTGGCCAACGCCATGTCGGAGATCGCTGAAAAACTGCTGGAAACAGAAAGCGATTCAGCCCTCCAGCAATATCAGCTCTTTCACGGTGCGATCGCCCTGTTATCCAAGCAGCGAGTCGATTCCGGAGCCGTGCTGGACTCCTACATCTTGCGGGCCCTCTCGGTTGCTGGTTGGGCGCCGTCCTTTACCGACTGCGTGCGCTGCGGCAAGCCTGGCCCGCATCAAGCGCTCCACGTCCAGCTTGGCGGCGTCGTCTGCCCCGAATGCCGCCCCTCTGGATCGTTATCGCCGCACCCCGTCACCATTGAATATCTGCAGGCGCTGCTGGAAGGCGACTGGTCCACCGTGGCAGAAGCAGGACCTCGAGCGCGCAAGCAAGCAGCAGATATCGTGGCCAACTACTTGCAGTGGCACCTTGAGCGTGCCGTGAATTCCCTACGTCTTGTGGAGAGAAATTGAAGAAGCTTCCTAAGATCACCGGCCGCCAAGGCCCCGTTGCTCCTTATGCGCATCCGGATAATCCGCAGATGCCCGCCATTCCGCAGGAACTCATCCCTGAACACGTAGCTATCGTCATGGATGGCAATGGACGTTGGGCGAACCAGCGGGGATTGCCTCGTACCGAGGGGCACCGTGCAGGCGAAGCAGCTTTGCTTGATGTGGTGGCCGGAGCCGTGGAGCTGGGCGTCAAGTACGTCTCTGTCTACGCGTTCTCAACCGAGAACTGGAAGCGCAGCCCTGAGGAAGTGCGCTTCCTGATGGGCTTCTCACGTGATGTTCTGCGCCGCCAACGCGATACGTTGAACTCATGGGGCGTCCGCATACGCTGGTCGGGGCGAGAACCCAAGCTATGGAAATCGGTTATCAATGAACTCAAGGAAGCCGAAGAACTCACCAAAGACAACCTGGGTTGCCAGCTGACCATGTGCGTGAACTACGGCGGGCGCGCAGAACTAGGCGACGCTGTCAGCGCGATTGCCCAGGATGTTGCAGCCGGCAGGCTTCGCGCTAGCTCGGTTGGCGAAAAGACTATCGCCAAATACCTGCATGCTCCCGAACTGCCAGATGTGGATCTTTTCCTCCGAACCAGTGGCGAGCAACGCACAAGCAACTTCCTGCTCTGGCAGTCGGCATACGCAGAGATGGTCTTCCTCGACCAGCTTTGGCCGGATGTCGACCGGCGAACGCTCTTTACCGCCGTAGAAGAATATGCCAAACGCGATCGCCGTTACGGCGGAGCTATCGACAAGCCACAGACCTAGGACGTTTTCAGCGCTGTTCCCACCAAGCGCAACCAGAGGCTTAGGTCTCGATATGCTGCGGATCTGGCGGGCTCAGCGGAGGTGAATACATCGTGCATTGCGCCCGGAATTTCGGACAAGGTAACGAAACTGCCTAGTTTCAACGCCCGCAAGCGCGTTTGCTGAACGTCGAGTACCGAATCGCAGTGCTGCATGTCAGGGGAGTAGCTCGTGCCGATATGGGTGCGATCCGAGGTGAGGACGAAGATCGGCTGTTGAAGTTTCAGCCCCTTCGCAACTAGGGCATGGCCATCAAATATCGTTTTCAGCCATCCCGCGGTGTTCGGAAAAGCGATCCGTGGTCGCCATAACCGATGAACGTCCCACTGGCCATGGCTACCAGTACTTAACGATTGCCAGTAATGATCGAATTCTGGTCCGTTGAGCTTCCTGCGCGGATTCGTGCGGGTGATCGCTTCCATAAGGCCGTGAAAAGGAATGCGCAGGAACGCCGTTCCCTGAAACTCAAGCCATGGAGCATTCAGGACCAGAGCTTTAATGCCCGGCGCTTGGCGCGCAAGCCACAAGGTCAGGATCAAGCCGCCCGTCGAGTGCCCTTGGGCAACCACCGGTAATTGAGGATGCTCATTACGCAGCAGTTCCAAGCTCGCATTGAGCTCCTCATCGAAGTCCGCCAAGTCATCGACATAACCAGGCAAAGCATGTTCGGCTCTCAGACTGCGTCCATGCCTGCGTAGATCAAGTGCGTAGAAGTGGTATCCATGGTGATGCCAGAAAGCTGCCAGTTCGCGGTTGTAAAAATAATCGCTCCAGCCATGCACGCTCAGAACAATTCCCTGGGCTCGTCGTCCGAGCCGATTCCTGAATCCAGCCGGGCAATAGCGGACCAAGGTCGCGACGGCCGGTCCTTCCGCATCGACGCCGAAATCCAAGGTTTGGTGCTCAAAATCAGGCCCGAGGGGATCTTCGACCCATTGCCCCGGCCTAGTTGAAGACATAAAGTCTGGCCAACTGCTGCTTTCTGGAACAACGAAGTGCTTCATATCTTGAATACTACCCATCTCAAGTTGTCTGTTTCGGGTTCTTCACGGGAAAATGGTTCCATGCGCATATACCCACTGGTCTTCAAACACGTGTTCACCAAGATGGATCCTGAACAGGCTCACCATTTTGCATTCAACGCGATCAAGATTGCGCAACGCGCAGGGCTCACTAAGGCAGCTCGCAAGTTCTTCGCTCCGGCACCCAAGCTGAAGCGCACCGTTATGGGCATCGACTTCCCATCCCCATTCGGATTGGCTGCTGGCTTCGACAAGGGCGCCACCGGAATCCTGGCGTTGAGCGATATCGGTTTCGGCCATGTTGAAATCGGAACCGTCACCGGACAGGCCCAGTCCGGCAACCCGCAACCGCGGCTCTTCCGCTTGGTTGAGGACCGCGCGGTAATCAACCGGATGGGCTTCAACAACGAAGGCGCCGAAACTGTCGCTGCCCGTGTCGCCAGTTCTCGCCAAGAGCTCAAGACTGGTTACGCTGGAACCCGCCCGGTCATCGGCGTGAATATCGGCAAGACCAAGGTTGTAGAGCTGGAAGACGCGGTAGGGGATTACCTGGCGTCCACCCGCCAGCTGGCGATCCACGCAGATTACCTGGTCGTCAATGTTTCGAGCCCCAACACCCCGGGTCTGCGCCTGCTCCAGAGCGTTGACTCTCTTCGTCCGCTGCTTTCGGAAGTCGGCCAGTTGGCTGACAAGGTTGCCGGCCGCCATATTCCCTTGCTGGTCAAGATTGCTCCCGATCTTAGCGATGAGGATGTCGCTGACGTTGCACGCTTGGCCATGGAACTTGAACTCGACGGCATTATTGCCACCAATACGACCATCGGTCGCGAGAACTTGACCAGCGATGCGTCCAAGGTTGAAGAGATTGGCGCCGGCGGGCTATCTGGCGCTCCGCTCAAGCAGCGATCGCTTGAAGTTCTTCGCCAGTTGCGTGCACTTGTTCCGGCCGAGATGGCTCTGATCGCCGTCGGCGGCGTGGAAAATGCCGCGGATGTGAAGGAACGCCTGGACGCAGGCGCGGACCTGGTACAGGGTTACACCGCATTCCTCTACGAGGGTCCGTTCTGGGCACGTTCGATCAATAAGGACCTGGAGCACATGCTCTAGTTCTTTGGAGTGGAATTTCCCAAATGCTCCGGAATGGCTCCGATTCTCGAAGAATCGGAGCCATTCCGTGTTAACCGGGCCCATCTTCTGCGTACGTCATGCCTGCAACAGCTTTGAACGCAACTTGGATCAGGAGACTAGGCAAGGGCAGCCGCGCTAGGGGAGAAGGTGGCAATAACGGTTGCCGACCGGGATGAATCCTTGTATCGGAGCCAACAAGGCCGCATGCTGCGAGCACGGACAGGATTGGCAGAAATGCGTCGCGGCAACGATATTCCTATCGCAGAATTTGCATCACCTTGTAGTTGGCTCCACAAATTTTGAACATTGTTATTCAACCAAGCAATTAACTAGAAAGGGGCAAGCTCAGCGAGCTTGCCCCTTTGCGGTCTAGCGGTATCGACTAGTCGATATTTGCGCCGCGCTTGACCTGTGGCTTTGGCAGGCGCAATTTGCGGAACTGCATTCCACGCATTGCCGCGTACATGCGTACGCCCTTTTCCATGTGGCCGAACTTGGCGACCAGGCGCTTCTTCAAGAGGATGGTCGTCACAATTGCTTCGATGATGATCAGTGCGATAACAACCCAGAGGGCTGCCTGCACAAACATCTGGATCTGCAGGTTGCGCTGGAACACCAGCGAGACAACCAAGAAGGCCAGGATGATGAACATCATGAACTCGCCGAACATCCAGCGAGAGTCAATGAAGTTACGGGTGTAGCGCTTCTGCTCACCCTTGTCGCGTGGCATCAGGTAGCGTTCATCGCCAGTTTCGTTGGCTAAGCGCAAACGATTCTGCGCTTCAACACGCTGTTGACGCTGGGCTTCCTTAGCGGCCTTGCGATCGGTAGGAACCAACGGGCGCTGACGGTTCGCCTGCTGCGCATTGCGCTTGGGCGTTGGACCAGTCTTGCGGCCGTCGGTTGTTTCCGGGGCCTGCTGGGCAGACTCCACATTTACGGGGGATTGAGGTTCATCCTTCTTACGTCCAAACACCCCTCTATTCTAGCCGGAAATAGTTAGCGGCGTGACATTCGATACGCGAGGAATTGCTAGGCTGAAGGCATGACCGAAAATACTACCGTCGACGCTGTTGCAAGCGGCGTCGATATTGCCGCGCTAAAAAGCCACATCGACACGAACTTCGAGAAGATCCTCGAAGAGCTCACTTCCCTGGTCGCGATCCCGAGCATCGCATGGGAATCCTTCGACCCGCAGAACCTGGAAAAATCGGCTGCGGCAGTGGCCGAATTGGCCAAGTCGGCCGGGATGGAGACCGTGGAAATCCTGCGCGAGCCTGCGCAGAACGGCGCTATGGGCGCGCCTGCCGTGGTAGCCCAGCGCAAGGCGGCACCCGGAAAGCCAACCGTGCTCCTGTACGCACACCACGACGTCCAGCCTCCTGGCAACGCGGCGGACTGGAACACCCCGGTATTCGAAGCCACGAAGGTAGGGGACAGGCTGTTCGGCCGCGGTGCCGCTGACGACAAGGCCGGCATCATGGTCCACATCGCGGCGATGCGCGCCGTGCTGGACCTCATTGGCGATTTCGGCGTCGGCGTAACCTACTTCTTCGAGGGGGAGGAAGAAGCAGGATCCCCATCATTCCGCAACTTCCTCGAAGCCCATCAGGACAAGTTGGCAGCAGATGTGATCGTAGTTGCCGACTCGTCCAACTGGTCGGTTGGAACCCCAGCACTGACCAGCTCGCTGCGCGGCATGTGCGCAGCGGAGATCACCGTTCGCTCGTTGAACCATGCAGTTCACTCGGGCATGTTTGGCGGACCAGTTCTCGATGGCCCGATCCTCGCCGCCAAGTTGATCTCCAGCTTCCACAACGAAGACGGTTCTGTTGCCTTTGCCGGCCTGGTTGCCAACGACATCGCTGAAGTCGACTTCGACGAAGCCGAATTCCGCAGGGACTCCGGCGTTCTGGAATCCTTCCAGCTTGCCGGCACCGGCAAGATCACCGACCGCTTGTGGAATAAACCAGCACTGAGCGTGATTGGAATGGATATCCCGAGTGTCGACCACTCGTCGAATACCTTGCTGCCGGCAACGCGTTTCAAGGTATCGATGCGCCTGGCCCCAGGGCAGAATCCTGCAGATGCGCTCAAGGCCCTTGAGGCACACGTCAAAAGCGTTGACCTTCGCGGCGCCGAGGTTGAATTTGTCGCCACCGAAGCAGGCAACGCCTACAAGGCGAACCTGGACGCTTCGGCAAATGACACTGCGCGCTGGGCGCTTGAACAAGCTTGGGGCGTTGTACCAGTAAATATGGGCCTGGGTGGATCAATTCCATTCATCGCAGATTTGCTGGAAGTTTTCCCGAAGGCGCAGATCCTGGTGACCGGTGTCGAGGATCCCGATTCGCGTGCGCACTCGGCCAACGAGTCGCTGCATCTAGGCGACTTCCAGCACGCAATTGAGGCTGAAGCCCTCATGCTGGCGAGGATCAACGCCAAGGGACTATGAACCGTGTCATACGGAGAGACGCAGGGGAAGAATTCTTCAGCGTAGCGACGTAGGATAGAAGCAAGAACAGAGGTGCCGGTTCCAGTAACAAATCTGGAGCTTGGTGCCGCATCGAGCAGTATGGGAGGAAAATCATGACTGCATCTGTTGACCAGACCAAGGGCGATCCAACTGAGGTGCCAACCCATGAGGTAGAGATTTCCGACGTGGCGGCGGACAAGGTTCGCTCGCTTCTGGAACAGGAAGGCCGGGATGATCTTCGTCTCCGCATCGCCGTGCAGCCAGGTGGCTGCTCGGGCCTTATCTACCAGCTTTACTTCGATGAGCGCATGCTCGACGGCGACGCGGTACGCAACTTCGATGGCGTTGAGGTCATCGTTGACAAGATGAGCGTCCCGTACCTCGCTGGCGCGTCCATTGATTTCGAGGACACCATCTCGAAGCAGGGCTTCACCATCGACAACCCGGCCGCATCGGGTTCCTGCGCCTGTGGAGATTCCTTCCACTAGGCCGTAGGGAACAAACGCCGCTGTTCAAACGTTGAAGAAATTTCTCGTTAGCACAGCGGCGTTTTTCGGCATTCTGACCCCAAAGAGGGTAAGCTCTACATTAAGTAGTAAAACTATGTTTCCCTTCGTGAGCCACCTCACCGTGCAACTCGTTTAAACCACGAGGTGACTTATGAAGACCACATTCTGCACCAACAAAGAGGAAGGGCCGTCTGTGAGTTCGCAAGACCGAACCGGCAGTCGCGGGTCCGCTAAAGCCAAAGTACTGGCTTTAGTCGGCACTGGCGCATTGCTGTTGACGGGATGTACAGCGGAGGCAAAACGCGGTTGGCTCCCAAACGTGGAGCGCGACACCACCAACCACACCGGGGCAATCCAGGATTTCTGGGTTAACTCGTGGATCGCTGTTATTGTCGTCGGCGTATTGACCTGGGGATTGATGCTCTGGTGCGTCATCGCCTACCGCCGCCGCAAGAACGATACGGGTTACCCGCGTCAGCTGAGCTACAACCTGCCATTGGAGATCTTCTACACGGCCATTCCTTTGGTCCTTGTTCTAGTCTTCTTTAGCTTCAACAACACCCTGGAAAAGCAGATCAACGCCCCTGTTGATTCTGAGGTCGTAGTCGACGTCCGAGCCAAGCAATGGTCGTGGGACTTCAACTACAGCTACCAGGGCACCGAGAAGTATTACGCCGGCGAACAGGCTCACCTGAACACCGATGGCTCGGAAGGCGTTCGCGAAGAACTGCCAACCTTGTACCTGCCAGCGGGCAAGTCGGTAACCCTTGAGCTGAATAGCCGCGATGTCATCCACTCCTTCTGGGTACCAGCCTTCTTGCAGAAGCTGGACATGATCCCAGGCAAGACCAACTACATCTACCTGACTCCACAGGTTGAAGGCAGCTACGACGGAAAGTGCGCCGAGCTTTGCGGCGAGTACCACTCCGAGATGCTCTTCAACGTCGAGGTTGTCAATGAGTCCGAGTTCAAGGCTCAGCTGGCAAAGATGGAAGATGGACACATTGGTGAAGAGTACGACCGTAAGCCAGATGTTGTTAACGGCGTCGTAGTAGAGCACGGGGAAGGAGAGTAATCATGACAACGTTTGAATATGCAACTGACGACGTGAAGTCGATTGCTCCAGCCGTAGTGCCGAAGTCCAAGGGTCGTCTGTTCGTCGACTACATTACTTCGACCGACCACAAGAAGATCGGGTACATGTACCTGATCAGCTCGTTCATCCTGTTCTGTGTCGGTGGCGTTATGGCGCTGCTGATTCGTGCAGAGCTGTTCGAACCAGGCATGCAGATCCTGCAGACCAAGGAACAGTACAACCAGCTGTTCACCATGCACGGCACTGTCATGCTCTTGATGTTCGCAACCCCGCTGTTCGCAGGTTTCGCCAACGTCATGATGCCCCTGCAGATCGGTTCCCCGGATGTGGCCTTCCCACGTCTGAATGCATTGGCTTTCTGGTTCTTCTCGCTGGGCTCGCTGATCGCTCTGGCCGGCTACCTCACCCCCCAGGGTGCAGCTAGCTTCGGTTGGTTCGCTTACGCTCCGCTGTCGAACACCACCTTCTCGCCAGGAATCGGCGGAGACCTCTGGGTCTTCGGCCTTGCACTGTCGGGCTTCGGTACCATCCTTGGCGCCGTCAACTTCATCACCACGATCATCTGCCTGCGTGCACCTGGCATGACCATGTGGCGCATGTCGATCTTCTCGTGGAACACCTTGATCACCTCGTTGCTGGTCCTGATGGCTTTCCCGCCACTGGCAGCTGCGCTGTTCGCACTGGGTGCAGACCGCCGCTTCGGTGCCCACATCTTCGACCCAGAGAATGGCGGTGCCGTACTATGGCAGCACCTGTTCTGGTTCTTCGGGCACCCTGAGGTCTACATCATTGCTTTGCCGTTCTTCGGCATCGTCTCCGAGATCTTCCCAGTGTTCTCCCGCAAGCCGATCTTCGGCTACAAGGGCCTGGTCTTCGCGACCATCTCGATTGCTGCACTGTCGGTTTCCGTGTGGGCACACCACATGTACGTCACTGGCTCGGTAATGCTGCCGTTCTTCGGCTTCATGACCATGCTGATCGCAGTTCCAACCGGTGTGAAGTTCTTCAACTGGATCGGAACCCTGTGGCGCGGCTCGATCACCTTCGAAACCCCAATGCTCTGGAGCATGGGCTTCATGATCACCTTCCTGTTCGGCGGTCTGACCGGTATTATCCTGTCGGCTCCGTCGCTGGACTTCCACGTATCGGATACCTACTTCGTTGTGGCTCACTTCCACTACGTAGTCTTCGGTACCGTTGTGTTCGCGATGTTCGCTGGCTTCTACTTCTGGTGGCCGAAGTGGACCGGCAAGATGCTCAACGAGCGTCTTGGCAAGATCCACTTCTGGTTGCTGTTCATCGGCTTCCACGGCACCTTCCTGATCCAGCACTGGCTGGGCGTTATGGGCATGCCACGTCGCTACGCCGACTACATGCCTGAAGATGGCTTCACCACCATGAACCAGGTTTCGACCGTCTTCGCATTCATTCTGGGTGCGTCGATGATTCCATTCTTCTGGAACGTGTGGGTAACCCACCGAAACGCCAAGAAGGTCGAAGTAGATGATCCATGGGGCTTCGGCGCATCGCTGGAATGGGCAACTTCTTGCCCTCCACCACGCCACAACTTCCACTCGATCCCTCGCATCCGTTCCGAGCGTCCGGCACTGGATCTGCACCACCCGGAACTGAGTGGACGGGTAACCCCCGAAACTCCGGTTGCGAAGATCTTCGGCTCGGCTGACCAGAAGGACGTGTAACGATGAAAGTTGAATCCTGGATTTTCCTGGGTGGCGTCTTCTTCTTCACCCCAGTAGCGATTGTCTACGGTTACATGACCAACTGGAGCGAATGGGTCGGATTCCTGGCATTGCTGATGCTGGTCGCATTGTCCGCGATGGTAGGTGGCTACTTGCTATTCACCGCTAAGCGCGTTGGCAACAGGCCCGAGGACCGCGTGGATGGCGAAATCCACGAGAACGCCGGCGATATCGGAATGTTCTCCCCATGGAGCTGGTGGCCACTGGTCCTGGCTTCGGCTGCAGCGATTGGCTTCCTTGGCCTCGCTGTGGGCTGGTGGGTCTTCTTCATCGGCGCCGGTTTGGCCGTCGTTGGCGTGACCGGCTGGGTTTACGAATACAGCCGTGGCGATCACGCTCACTAGGCAGTAACCCTGACGGGACGACAAGCAATTTTGCTTGTCGTCCCGTTAGTCTTTTAATAGGGGTTCCTCGATGGCGATAGGCCGTCAGGCTATTTGGATCAAGGAGAAGCAGCATGCGCCACGCACCGCAGCCACATGTCCAGGCGCACCTTGATCCGGCCAGCCGGCAAAGTAAGTACCGGCAAATCCGAGAGATTCTCAAGACCCATGCGCGCGAGGCCTGCAAACCCGGCTACAAGCTTCCGCCCGAACGCGTGCTGGCAGAGCACTTCGGCGTGGCCCGCAAGACCATCCGCCAAGCCATCGATGCCTTGGTGGATGAACAAGTGCTCAAACGCGTGGTGGGAATCGGCACATTCGTCGTGCCCGAAAAATTGGACCTTCGTGTCCGCCTGCATTCCTACTCCGAAGATATGATGCGCCGCGGCATGGTTCCCGATGCCCATGTACTCGAATTCGCGGAGATCAAAGCCAGCGCCACCTTGGCTTCGCAGCTGATGGTGGAGGAGGGTACTGCCGTAGTCCAGTTCAAGCGCCTGCTGCTGGCCGATGGCACCCCCATGAGCCTGGACGAGAACTATATGCCTGCCGATCTCGTGCCTGGCTTTGTGGATGGCGATCCGCCGTCAAAGCTCTATCAGGCATTGCACGAGCGCTATGGCATCTTGCTCGAATGGGGTGAGGACCAGGTGGAAAGCACTGCGGCGAGCAAGCGGCAAGCCGTGCTCCTGGGCGTAGAACCAGGCTTCCCGCTCCTGCAGATCACCCGGTATGCCTACATCGGCGATCGGCTAGCCGACTACTCGGTCTCGCTCTACCGCTCAGACCGCTACAAGCTCTTCGTGCCGTTGCAGCGAGTGGGCACACGCACGCCTCGCTACACCGATACTTTCTAGGCCTGGCCTGGCCAGGCGGCCGGCTGCTTCGATTTCAACGGGCAAGTACCAGGCAAACCCGTCAACCATGCCCAAGGATGCCATATCTGCCGTTCAAAATGGTTCCGGGCATCAACTACTGAATAAGCACTCCCGCAGCCTGGTCCGCCGGTATGGAGCTATAGCAGGAACTAGCAGGTCTCCCGCACACGGAAGAAGATCGCGGCGCAAGCTCAAAGCCGCTTCAAGGCAGCAGGACATGGAATGTCGACGGAAGTTGAAAAGTGGACACTCCAGCCGCCCTGTCCAGTGGGAAACCAGCCACACTGGTGCGATAGGCCGTAGCGAAGATCCAATATATCCCTAGATCACACAGTCTTGTTTGCAGCGTGATTCTGCCATCCGGTCGATGCGTCCAGAGTTATTCCGTCATCCAATTCAAACGATTCTGAAGCAGGACTGGAGGTCATGGTGCCTGCCGGGCATTCTTTCTGGCAGGGGAGCAGCCTTTGGAAGAGCGCTCTGGATATCGGCTCGGCCATGCCGAGCGCCAAAACGGGAGTCTGAACTGCTGCATTCGAAGTCTTGGCGAACGTGATTGCGGAACTGAGCTCGTCCCCAGTCTGGAGGGCCTTCGCTGGAAAGACGAATGCACTGAGCAGCTCTCCGCTCCGGTTCGGCCCGGGACGACACCGGGCAGCTGCGCCAGTCGCAACTGGCATTGGCGTGCAGCATTCGATTCCAGCCAATCCAGAATGGCTGCACTGCAGGCCGGCAGTAGCATACAGCCCCGAACGGCATTTCTGACTGAAGTGCCAAACAGGATGGCCAATTCTTCTCCGCACTGGGGAGCGCAGCTCGATACGCGGCTAGGGGAGCAGGAACGGACTTTCCACCCTGAGCACCCGGCAGTGCCAGATGGCGTTCTCAGCCACTGGAATTTCGATGGGCGTCCACCATGCGTCTTCGGAGCGCTCACCGGCGCTAGGCTCACTGGGCCCCCTGGGAAAGCCGGGTTAACGAAAGGAGGGACACACCTTGCGGTGTGTCCCTCCTTTTGTGACTAACTCAGGTCGCTATTACTTGGCGATCGAGTCCTGCGTGTCACCCTCAACCTCATGGTGGCCGTGGGCTGCATGAGCAGCTTCCAGCTCCGATGGGGTTACCGGGGCGACGCGATCTTCGAAGAAGAACTTCGAGATTGCTGCACGACGCTTCTCCGAACCGGAGACGTGTCCTGCTGCGTCAGGCTGAGCCGGGATGTACTTGCGATCAACGTAGTTGGTCAGCAGGTAACGCTTGTAGACGTCGACTTCCTCGTGCTTCTCCGAGAAGCCGCCCTCAGGCGACATCTGGATGATGCCAGCTTCACGGCCGTGCAGGACGATCTCGCGATCCTTGCGCTGCAGCGACAGGCAGATACGGCGAGTCAACCAGAAGGCGAAGATTGGGCCCAGGAAGAACAGCGTACGCAGCCAGTAGGTGACATCGTTCAGCGACACGTGGAAGTGGGTCGCGATCAAGTCCGAGGAAGCAGCAGCCCACATGACGCAGTAGAAGACTACGCCGGCAGCGCCCACTGCGGTTCGGAATGGAGCGTTGCGTGGACGGTCGAGCAGGTGGTGCTCACGGTTGTCCTTGGTGATCCAGCGTTCGATCCACGGCCATGCGAACATCACTGCGAACAGTGCGCCTGCAGGAACCAGTGCTGGCAGCAGTACCGACATCACCAGGGTGTTATCGCCCCATGGGAATGGAATGATCCATTCGAAGCTGAAGTTGCCCAGGTAACCTGGCATCAAGCGCAGCGCGCCATCGACGAAACCGATGTACCAGTCCGGCTGGGTACCAGCCGAAACAGGGGATGGGTCATATGGACCGTAGTTCCATACCGGGTTGATCTGGAACAGGCCAGCAATGAATGCCACGATGCCGAAGACGATGAAGAAGAATCCACCGGCCTTGGCTGCGTATACCGGACCAACAGGGAAGCCAACAACGTTGTCGTTGGTGCGGCCTGGGCCAGGGTACTGGGTGTGCTTGTGGGTCACGACCATGAACAGGTGCACAACGATCAGCAAGATGATGACCGCAGGAACAATCATGATGTGCAACGAGTACAGTCGCGGAATCACGGTATCGCCAGGGAACTCGCCGCCGAAGAAGAACATCGACAGGTAGGTGCCGACGATCGGCAGTGCCTTCATGACGCCATCGATAATGCGCAGGCCGTTGCCGGACAGCAGATCATCTGGCAGGGAGTAGCCGGTGAAGCCGGCAGCAAGACCCATGATCAGCAGCACGCCGCCGACAACCCAGTTCAGTTCACGTGGGCGACGGAATGCGCCGGTGAAGAATACGCGCAGCATGTGCACGGACAGGGAAGCGACGAACAGCAGTGCCGACCAGTGGTGTACCTGTCGCATGAACAGGCCGCCGCGCACGTCGAAGGAGATATCCATGGTCGAGGCCATAGCCGTCGACATGCCGATACCCTTCATCGGTACGTACGAGCCGTCGTAGACGACGTGAGCCATCGACGGATCGAAGAAGAAGGTCAGGAAGGTGCCCGAGAGCAGCAGCAGTACGAAGGTGTACATTGCCACTTCGCCGAACATGAACGACCAGTGGTCCGGGAAGATCTTGCGACCGAATTCCTTGACCATGCCCGAAGCGCCGACGCGGGAATCCACGAAGTTGGCGATGCGACCGGTAGCGGTCGATGCCTGGTATTCGTTAGTCGTCGTCATGATTAACCACGCTCCCAGTAGGACGGGCCAACTGGTTCGTGGAAGTCACTCTGAGCTACCAGGTAGCCCTCGGAGTCCACGGTAATTGGCAGCTGTGGCAGTGCGTGGCCAGCTGGGCCGAAGATGACCTTGCATTCCTGCGTCAGGTCGAAGGTCGACTGGTGGCAAGGGCACAGCAAGTGGTGGGTGTGCTGCTCGTACAGAGCAATCGGGCAACCCACGTGGGTGCAAATCTTGGAGTATGCGACGATGCCGTCGACGTTCCAGGTTTCGCGTCCCTCGGAGATCTGCATTTCTGCTGGATCCATGCGCATCAGCAGAACGACGGCCTTGGCCTTTTCGTTCAGCGGGTGCTCGGTCTCGTTGAGGCCTTCTGGGATCACGTGGAATGCGGAACCGATCTGCACATCCGAAGCCTTGATCGGGGTACCAGATGGGTCGCGGGTCAGACGGATGCCCTTGTCCCACATGGTGTGGCGCAGGGAATCGATCATCTCGTTCGCGGTGTTACCGGTGCGATCCAGGTCGCGGAACATGAAGATTGCTGGGATTGGCGCCAAGGCGATGGCACCGATCAGGGTATTGCGGATCAGCGGACGACGCTTGATGCCGGACTCTTCGAGCACGGTATCGATGATTTCGACGGCATCCTGGCGATCTTCTTCCGAGCGGATCTCGTGGCGCATTTCCATGAGCTCGTGATCCGGCATCAGGGTCTTGGCCCAGTGAACAATACCCACACCGATACCGAGCATCGCGAAAGCGGTGCCCAGTCCCAGTGCAGCGTTCTGCACACGCAGTTCAGCGAAGGTCATCTCGCCCAGGTGGCCCAGGACGAAGTAGGCCACGAAGAAGAAGAGCGTGCCGATGATGGAGATGGTAAATAGGAGCGCTACTTGACGCTCATGTCGCTTGGCTGCGCGCGGATCGCGGTCTGCGAGACGCGGACGATGGGGTGGTAAGCCCGGATCTGGGAATCGATCCTGAGCTACATCGTCAGCCTTAGCAACGGTGCCCGAGTTTTCGGGACTGCCGTGACTATGGTCGCCCATGTTTCTCTCTCATCCTTCTGTTAGGAATTTATGTACGTAGTGATGGTTACGGCCGAGGCCGCGGGTTTGCCTTAGGAAGGACGCGAGGTCAACCAAATGGTGAAGGCAATGATGATACCCAGACCTGCGGTCCAGGTGAACAGGCCTTCAGCAACTGGACCCAGGGAGCCCAGGGCTGCACCGCCAGCGGAACCATTTGCTTCAATGGTCTTCAGGAAGGTGATAACGTCACGCTTCTCTTCTGGGGTGATGTTCGAGTCGTTGAACACTGGCATGTTCTGTGGGCCGGTAGCCATCGCTTCGTAGATGTGCTTCTCGGATACACCGGTCAGGGTTGGTGCGAACTTGCCGCGGGTCAACGCGCCACCGGCAGCAGCCGCGTTGTGGCACATTGCGCAGTTCACACGGAAGACGGTGCCACCGTGGGCGGCGTCGCCCTGGGTGGTATCCAAGTATTCCTCATCAGGGATCGCTGGGCCTGCACCCAGGCTTGCAACATACGCTGCCAGCTGGGAGATCTGCTCGTCGTCGAACTGTACTGGCTTGACCTGGGCCTGCGGGCCCTGCATCTGCATCGGCATACGGCCGGTGCCGACCTGGAAGTCAACAGAAGCCGCGCCAACGCCGATCAGCGATGGACCGGAGTCAGAGCCTTCGGCATTCATGCCGTGGCAAGTAGCGCAGTTGGCGACGAAAAGCTTCTGACCTTCTTCTACATCGGCCTGCGATGCAGAAGTGGTCTCAGCTGCCTTCGCTTCGCTGATGTTACCGGCTGCAGTGTAAAGACTGCCGGTAATCAGCAATCCGAACAGAAGCAGGGCCACAGCGGCGAGCGGGTGGCGGCGCTTTTTCGAAAGAGCCTTCACTTGCTGGTTCCTCACTTAGTTTCTTTGGTGTGGTGTTGCCGTACTTCTTGTTGAGGCAACTAATGAATTTAAGTTGCTACTTCAAGAAGTAGATGATCGCGAACAGGGCGATCCAAACAACGTCAACGAAGTGCCAGTAGTAGGACACGACGATGGAGCCGGTTGCTTCGAAGTGACCAAACTTCTTAGCCAGCATCGCACGACCAATGATCAGCAAGAATGCAATCAGACCACCAGCGACGTGAATGCCGTGGAAGCCGGTCGTAATGTAGAAGGCCGAAGCGTAGGAGTTCGAGTCGAATGCCACGCCCTCGCTAACGAGGACAGCGTATTCGTAGGCCTGAACCGAAACGAAGATCGCGCCAAGGATGAAGGTAAGAATGAACCATTCAATCATTCCCCATTCCTTGAAGTTGAAAAGCCCACCGGAACGGCGAGGCTTGAATTCTTCGGCACGGAACACGCCTAGCTGGCACGAGAACGAGCTGGACACCAGGATGATGGTGTTAACCAGCGCGAACGGTACGTTGAGCTTGGCAGTTTCAGTCGCCCATAGTTCGGGCGCGGCAGCCCGGAGGCTGAAGTACATGGCGAAGAGGGCGGCGAAGAACATGAGCTCGCTGGAGAGCCACACCATCGTTCCCACCGACACCATGTTTGGGCGGTTCGGCGCATGTGGCGCCGTCGTATTTGGGGCATGAGTCGCAGTTGTCACACTGACATTATGTCTCTAAATGCCCCTCAGATACCAATGCAAAAGCGGGTTGGCAGAGGTTTGTTGCGCCACATCTTGGCAACATCCGCGGAAACATGCGGAAGTACAGAGAAAACTCTTTCTACAATTCGTAGAGCTTCGTCCGGCGAGTCTCACGAAACAATCATTTATGCAACGAAAGTGTTTCGTATTTAACCCCAGAAACTAGGCATTTTTAGCGACCTGAGCCACATCATCTAACGACATGAATTGGGTAGCGCCCCGGTGTCTGGATAGGCTTTCCCATGTGTCAACGAGCCTTGTAAACGAAAAGTTCCCGACGTGGCCAGATCTATTGGCCACCCTGATCAACGGTGGCGATCTCAGCCGCGAACAGGCCGCTTGGGCAATGAATGAGATCATGTCCGGCGAGGCGAGCGACGTTCAGATTGCCGGGTTCCTGGTTGCACTGCGATCCAAGGGTGAGACCGTGGCCGAATTGACCGGCTTGGTGGACTCCATGGTCGCCAATGCGCGCCCTTTGACCATCGATGCACAAACTTTGGACATTGTTGGGACCGGTGGCGATCGCCAGAACACCGTCAACATCTCAACGATGGCCACACTGGTGTGCGCTGGCGCCGGCGTGAGCATAGTTAAACACGGCAACCGCGCATCCTCTTCGTCCTCGGGTTCCGCCGACGTGCTTGAAGCATTGGGCGTCCGCCTGGAGGTACCAATCGAGCGCCTTGTAGAGGTGTACGACAAGGTTGGGATTGCGTTCTGCTTCGCCAACGTCTTCCATCCCTCGATGCGCCACGTTGCCGGAGCACGCCGTCAATTGCGCATACCAACCGCTTTCAACTTCATGGGCCCCTTGACCAATCCCGCATTGCCCAGCGCATCCGCCATCGGCTGCTCCGACATGGTCATGGCACCAATCATGGCGGGCGTTCTTGCAAGCCGTGGCGTGCGTGGGCTGGTCTTCCGCGGGGATGACGGACTGGATGAACTAACCACCACTACAGCTAACCGCGTCTGGGAAGTGCGCAACGGCACGGTCTCCGAGTTCACGTTCGATGCCCGGGACGTGGGATTTGCCCGTGCGACGCTTAATGATCTGCGCGGTGGAGATGCACTACATAACGCAGGGGTTGTACGAGATGTCATCTCGGGGAGTCCCGGACCCGTTAGAGATGCGGTCCTCCTGAACGCGGCTGCCGGAATGGTGGCTTACAGCGATACTGCTGAAGGCAGTTTCGAAGACCGCATGCGGGCGGCGATTGGGAAAGCAGCGCATTCCATCGATTCCGGTGCGGCGAAGGCGACCTTGGAAGCCTGGTCCTCAACGACCCAGGCGATCGTAGGCGCGTAGCACCGTCAGATGCCAACAAAGCCGGTCTTTGGTTCGCGATTTTACAATCGCTGAACCGAAGGCCGGCTTTGTTCTTGAAAAGTCCTTAGTCGCCTAGGCCTAGGGAAAAAGCTGCTTCAAGATCATGTTCCGAATATGCGCGGAATGCAATGTGGGTCTGGGTGCCGCGGATGCCTGGAATCTTGGAAAGCTTATTGGCAATGACTTCGGCAAGGTCCTCGTGCTTGTTGACTCGTGCAATTGCAATCAAGTCCCAGTCGCCTGCTACGGAATAGACTTCGCTGATGCCCGAGATTGCGGAGATCTGCTTAGCGCATTCAGGGATACTGTCCGTTGCAGTCTGGATCATGACGAATGCGGTGACCATCACTGTGCCTTTCGGTTCTAACTTGTCGCCTGCCAGGAGGCGGCTGATCTGGAATCAACTCTAGTCGAAAAGCAGCGAATGAGAGGCATGGGCGCATCGCCCCGCTTCGCATAGTACAATGATTTTAATTTGTAGATTCGGATACAAAGTTTTACAATTGTTTCATGATTGTGTTGACCATTGACCAGCGGCGTTCACGTTCCACCGAAGACAAGGTGGAGGCTCTAGTCAAGCAAGCTAATGCTACCGTTCCAGTGGTTCGCCCCTTCCAGCGAACCGCCGGCGATGAAGTCCAAGCTGTCTTGGATAGCGCCAACGAAGCAATTCGCTTGGCAGTGATGATGGCAGCTTCAGGGGACTGGAGTGTCGGCATTGGCTTCGGGCAAGTTGAAACGCCACTGCCCGAAGAAACCCGTGCCGGACGGGGGCCTGCCTTTGAATATGCTCGTGTCGCAGTTGAGCGGGCAAAGAACACCAATGCGCATCTAGCTGTTCATGGACCGTCGCATGAAGCCACCCGCCTGGAAGCCGAGCTCCAGCTGACTGCCTGCATAGTTTCAAAGCGACGGGCCACGGCATGGGAAGCTGGCACTCTGGCCGATGAAGGCCTGACCCAGCAGCAGATTGCCCAAGAATTAGGAATCACCCAGCAGGCTGTCTCTTCTCGTCTGTCGGCCGCGCTATGGTTTGAGGCGAACCGAATGATGGATGAAGCTGCCAAATCGCTGAACCGACAGCTGAAGATGCTAAAGGAGCAGTAAATGCTTTGGATCGCTTGGGGGAGTCTGAGCCTGGCGGCGTTTGTCTCTTGCATAGCTGCCTACCTTGGCTATGCCATGGGCAAACGAGCTCGTGTCCGCGACTGGCTAGTTGTGGGCTCTGCCCTGTTCGCCATTCTCTCGGCCCTGCTGGCAGTTGCTTCTCAAACTTCGTTGGAGCAGAACGGGCTTTCGCCGGTGTACGCGATCGTCCTGAGTTCCATCTTTGCCATTAGTTTCGGCGGTCCGTTTACGGAACTTGTTTTCCGGCTTGCTGCGAAGAATGATGTCGAGCTCCAAAAGGAGGAGTCCGACCCTTCACCGCTTCGAGGCGGGCTGTGGATCGGACTCCTGGAGCGCACGGCCATCGTTGGAAGCCTCTGGGCCGGTTGGCCAGAAGGCATTGCCGTCGTCTTGGCGGTCAAGGGTCTTGGCCGGTTCTCTGAACTGAAAAACCATCGCGCCGCCGAACAGTTTATTCTGGGGACTTTCGCCAGCGGTCTCGTCGCTGCCGGTTCCTACGGGCTCGGCCTGCTATTTACCTAGCCGCTTAGCCACCATTGAGGTAACCAGCCGACGCCCCATCAAGAATGCGCCCAGAACCAATGTCGCGACAATGATGAAGGGGAGTGCCGCAGTGGAATCCATGCCAACGCGAAGCGCAAGGCCCGCTGCTACGGTCACCACCCAGACCAGTACGCCAACAGGGAAGAGCTTGTTGATCGTGGTCCAAGGCTTGGACAGCAAGGTCACGACGACGTAGGCAACCAAGAACGGCAGGGCGGTCATCAGGATGCCGCCAATGCTCAAGGCATGCTCGTGTTCACGTCGACCGAGCAGGGCGAATAGAACAATGAGAACAACGTCGACAGCCATCCACAGCGGCCACTTACGAATAGAATCCTTCATGTACTCATCATAGGTTTACCCCGGTGTCCGTGAGTAATTCGGCGTTGGCTGGATCGTTGTCGGTTCAGACACAGAAGGTCGCCGTCGAGGCTCGCCCGAATGAGCTCACGGCCATGGTGGCCGCAGCTATTGTTCTAGCATTAGTCCTATGAAGATCTGGCCTGGCAATGCATGGATGCAAACGCACCAGATCGCCCTCTATTTATCCGCGATCACTGCCGGTTGCGTTCTCGGCCTGGCCTTGCCTGCCGCAAGCAAGGGTCTCGAGAACTCGGTTAACCCGTTCCTTGGATTGCTGCTCTACGCTACTTTCCTGGGCATGCCGCTGACCCGTTTTCCGGAGGCCTTCCGGGACACTCGCTTCATGGGTGCACTGTGCGCGGTCAACTTTGCCGTGGTGCCGCTCGTGGCCTTCGGGCTATCGCGAATAGTGGCGGGGGACCAGGCACTGCTCTTCGGCGTGCTGCTGGTCTTGCTAGCGCCCTGCATCGACTACGTTATCGTCTTTACCGGCTTAGCCGGGGGAGACAGCCAACGGTTGCTGGCGGCCACACCGCTCTTGTTGATCTTGCAGATGCTGCTCGTGCCGGCATACCTCTATATATTTGCTGGACCCTCGGCGATCGACGTGATCGTGCCAGCTCCTTTCCTGGGGGCACTGCTGGGACTGATCGTGCTCCCACTGCTGGCAGCAGCACTCACCCAGGCACTCGCCAAACGATTTACCTGGGCAGAGCCCATCGGGGATTGGGCCGACTATCTAATGGTTCCGTTGATGATGGGAACGCTATTTAGCGTGGTGGGCTCGCAGATCTTCACGGTGAGCGCAAGCCTGGGTCAATTAGGGCTGGCCATTATGGTTTTCGCCCTGTTTATCTGCATCATGAATGTCCTTGGATACTCCGCGGGGAAACTCTTCAAGCTGCCCACCGCCTCGCGGCGGGCAGTTACTTTCAGCGGCGTCACACGCAATTCTCTGGTGGTGCTTCCCCTGGCCCTGGCTTTGCCCGCGGAGCTGGAATTAGCTTCTGCCGTGGTCGTTAGCCAGACCTTGGTAGAGCTAATTGGAATGTTGGTGATGGTTCACTACGCACCGAAGCAACGCACCACCAAGTAGTTCGAGCCTTACCCTGCTATGTCCGGATTAAACAGAATTTGCCTGGCCAAGAACACATGGAAGTGACCGGGCCAGGCAAATTGGATTGAGGAGTCAGTGCATTCAGTGATGCCCAGGCGAAAGCAGCCTGCTCCTCATAGAATCCATGATTAGTGCTCGCCACCTGGAGGGCCAATGAAAAGCATGGCCGAGAAGATACCGGCAATAACGACGAATAGCAGGACCGTGGTCAGCGCCGGGCGGGCAACAAGCCAACGCATCGTCGCGTCGGTCCACTTGCGATCATCTGGATGATCGGTTGCTTCGGTACGCCAGGTACCTTCCAGCTTTCCCTTGCGTTCCAGCCACTTGTCGTAAGGAATGGTCAGATATGGGACGACGGCGGTCGCGGCAGCTCCAATGATCAGCGACTTCCTCCAGCGCTGATTCATGCCAATGAGCACAGCCATCGTTGCATAAGTCAGGAAGACAAAGCCGTGGATGAAGCCGGCAATGGATACAGGCCAATCACCAACCTTGACGACGTACTTCAAAATCAATGCGATGATCAGCATCGTCCATGTGACAGCTTCAGCGCGGGCAACTAGACGGTACAGGGCGCTTGGAGACATAGGGTGTTTTCTGTCCTTGAAGGTAGATAGGGGAGTAGTCCGGGAACTCGGTCAAGTACTAGCCTATCTGGCTCCCGGGATACCGCCGACATCCTGCCCTGGAACATGGAGTTCCCGGTTGACGCAGCACCTGCTAGATTTCTAGGCAGGCCCTCGCTGCAGGAAAGGCACCGCATGCACTTGGCCCCAGATGCCCCAATGCGCCTGCATCTGGCAGGATTGCCCCATGATCCACGCAGTAGTTTTCGATTTGGACGGAGTGATCCGCAACTTTCCCGAGGCCGCCACTGCTGACGTTGAAATGGAATATGGGTTGCCATCGGGCACTTTGAACGCGGCGGCTTTCGACCCTGCTCGCCTGGAAGGACTCACTACAGGTAAAATATCTCGTTTGACATGGATCAAGGAGATTGGGAAGAGCATTGGATCCACGGAAGCCGCCAACGCATGGGGTCGCATAGAGCCCGTTGTAGATCAGGATGTGCTGCAGCTACTCGACGATCTACAACGTGCAGGTATCACCACCGCCATTCTCACGAACGGCAGCGACACCATTGACATCGAACTTAAGCGGCAAGGAATCGCCACCCACGTCGCCCGAGTATTCAATTCAGCAACAATCGGTTATCCGAAGCCAGACCGACGAGCATTTCTGCACGTAATCAATGCTCTGCACCTGTGTGCAAACCAGATCCTCTTTACCGACGATTCCGCCGGGAAACTTGTCGGGGCGACCGATCTCGGGATCCACACACATCACTTTGCTTCCGCTGCGGATTTGAGGTCGGCATTGACCCGGCGCGGTGTACTCTAGCCGGATCGATCATCGTTTGGAATAACATCGAGGGGAGTGGCAAGAGGAAAGCGCCCTAGTTCTCGAATACCTCCTGATAAACGTCCCAGAATTGATCCATCGAGCGCGGAGCCCCAAGCAGGACGGCCTCCAGATACATGAGATGCGTTTCCCATCCCGCCAAGTAATTCGAGACGCCAACGCTGAGTTTGGAGTGGCTCAGCGCAAGTTCAGCTCCGAAGAGGCTCGACTGCAGAGTCAAACTAACCTCCGACACAGATTCTTCCGGAAACTTCCAGGACATCACGAGGGCGGATGCTGGCTCGACCTGTTCAATCCGGCTTTCGCAGATGAAGTTTTCCGCATGCTCGATCTGCACAGTAGAACCCACGCCAAGGCTTCCAGCGACGTGAGTTCCCAGCCAGAGTGGCAATGCCTGACGATCAATCATTGCGTGCCAAAGCCTGTCGGTCGATACGCCGAAGGACCACCTGAGATCCACAGATCCCGCCGAAGCGTCCGCGAACTTTCGAATGATGGGCATGAAAGGAGCCTGCTTCGATAGACGGGGCAGCCAGCACAAATGGCTGCAGTGAGACCCTGCGTGGGGAGTCGTGGATTTCCATTACTTTACATAATGTAGATTATCGGCTTATTCGCAATGTCGCTGGAAGTAGCCATATTCGTCCATTTACGCCACGGATTTCGAAGGCCGCTTACTGCTCAGCTTGTTGACGCTGATCCTGCAAATCCAGCCGGTGCCTCGCGAACTCCAGGGTCTGCCGAATGAACTCGCGCGATCGCTCATCATGCATCGAGTAGATGACATGGCGGCCGGACTTCCTCGTTTGCAATACACCAGCTGCTCGCAGCTTGGATAGCAATTGGCCGGCAACCGTTGGACTAACGCCGATCAACTGAGCCAAATCGGACAGGGAAAGATCGTCCATGGACAGCGCCCAGAGCATCTGGAGCCTTGCCGGATCCGACAAGGTTTTGAGTACCGTTGCCGACATGTCCAAAAGATCGCTGGAGACGATCTCGTCTTCAGCCGTTGGGACAATGAATTCACTGGTCATCTCACGCGCTCCCTCTCCGCATTTCGCCCGCCCTGGTCCGATTCAACTGCTTCAACCCAGCTCTATGGGTGTGTCCATTATGGCCACGGATCAAGATAAAGCGATAGGTATGCTCAAAATTCACAAGACTAAACAGGCTCGTAGCCATCTTTGGGAGCACTCCCCTATTTAAATCATCCGTTTCGAAATAAATCGAAGGCTTCTTGACTAGGCACTTTAACGTCGCCTCGGCACCGCAAGGCATCCCTGCAAGCTGGAATGGTGGCGATTGCATCACAGAAGATTGGCCGCGTCTGCGCTCAGTGGCAAAATTTAGATATGGCTAATCCGTTGCTACGCATTCCCCACGGGAATAAGTACGCTCTTCAGATCCGCGAAGCTCTCAAGCTGCAAGGTATCGAAGTTGACCCGGTTCAGAGTGATCTGATCGACCTTCTAGGACGTACTTTGCGTACGACGATGACGGCAAAGCACCCTGGCGTCTACATTTATGGCCCTCCTGGTCGAGGCAAAACCCTCATCATCAATACCTTGGTCTCGGTGCTGCCTGAAACCACGACAGCGCGCTTCCATTTCCACGAGTTCTTCCAGCGCGTAAATTCCCCGGTCAACCGTGTCCCGGGCCAGCCGCTGGGCGCGATTTTCTCGCAAGGGCTTGAGCGCGAGCTAGCTGGACTGCAGTTGCTGGTCTTCGATGAGTTCCATTGCACCGAACCTGGCGACGCGATGTTCATGGCCAAGCTCATTCGGCATTGCACGGAACACGAGATCCAGCTGGTCATTACGTCGAACTACGGGCCGGAGAAGCTGCTTGACGATGACACTTTCCATCACCTGGTTCAGCCAATTATTGACCGGATCCAACGGGACTTCACTGTATTCTCGCTGGATCATTCGGTGGACTACCGACAGCTCGCCGCCGATCCCGAGCAGGTCTTGGACGGGTATCGGAGAGGCACGCTAAATCTCTTCGAAGCACCAGGAGAACTGCCGGTCCACGATACGATGATCCAGATCGGCTACGACGAAATCGGGCCAGTCCACGTGAATGCGTATGAGATCTGGATCAGCTTCGATCAGATCTGCCGAACCCGCCGCAACACTGCCGACTATCTGGATTTGGCAAGCCGGTATTCGCGCTGGCATATAACCTGCATCCCAGCTAGTGCCACCATGCCAATGGATGAGGAACGCCGATTGGCGAATCTTATCGATATCTTCTACGACAAGAACGTGGAAGTCCATCTGTACGCCGCAGACAATCTGGGCAATCTTGGACACATGCTGCATGACACTGAAAAGGCCCGACTCACCTCGCGCCTGGCTCAACTTCAGCTCAACGAATACGAACGGACTAGCGCTTGCCGATGAACACCGAGTACACCGAACAGGACATCGAGAATATAGTTCGAGAAGTCCTGGAGACTGCAGATGAGAACCTCATACTGCCTATTGTCCAGCTGGGACATCCCGTTCTCCGCCAGCAGGCGGTGGCCTACGAGCAGCAGCTTCCGCAGGAACTGCTCGAAGAACTCCTTGAAGCAATGCGCCAGACCATGTACGACGCCCCTGGCGTAGGACTCGCCGCTCCTCAGGTGGGTATCCCCCTGCAGATTGCCGTGCTCGAAGATCTCTATCCCATTCCGGAGGAAGCTGCCTCGCACAGAGAGCGTGAGCCGCTGGAGTACTTCGAGATCTTCAACCCCGTATATACGGCATCAACAGAGCGCGCGGCAGTCTTCTACGAAGGTTGCCTGTCTTTCGAAGGATTCCAAGGCGTAGTGAGCCGGGCCGCCGATATCACCGCCACTTATAAAGATCGGGACGGCCAGGAAATAACTCGAAGCTTCTCCGGTTGGCAGGCCCGCATTGTCCAGCACGAAACTGATCATCTGTCGGGCACTGTCTATATCGACAAAGCACTTACCCGCTCCTTGATTAGCGAATCCGAACTGTGGCGCCATGAAAGCATGGACGTTGCAACGGCACAAGAGGTTCTGAAATTCTAATGTTCTCCGGCACCACGAACGTTACTTGCCCGGTCTGCGAGCAACCCCTTGGCTTCGAGGAATCTCGGGATAGAACCCTGAGTTGCGAAGCCGGGCATCGTTTTGATGCTGCCAAACAGGGTTACTTCAACTTCCTTACTGGCAAAGGAACGAACTTCCTCGAAGACACCTCGGCCATGGTCCAAGCCCGCGATGCTTTCCAGTCAAAGGGACATTATGAGCCTCTGGCGCGCGCGCTGTCCGAGCTGATCAATGATCATCACGACGGACATTCGCTTGACGTGCTGGATGCGGGCGCAGGTACCGGCTACTACCTGGGGAAGATTCTAGAGAACTCTCCTGCTGCTGAACTTGATGCTTTGGCTCTGGACATCTCCCGCTTTGCCATGCGTCGTGCCGCGAAGGTTCCAAGCACGCTCGCTGTGGTCTGGGATGTCTGGCGCAAATTGCCTACTGCCGACCGATCACGCGATGTGGTGATCAACTGCTTCGCACCGCATAACCCGGCAGAGTTCCAACGTGTACTGCGTACTGGTGGATTATGCATTGTCGTGACCGGCGAACCAGATCATCTCAACGAAGTCGTCGACCCGCTGGGCATGCTCACCGTAGGACAGGGCAAGCAAGCCGCCTTGGTGGAAAAATTTGCGGCTGAAGGCCTTAATCATCGCGGATCCAAGAATCTGACATATCGGATGAACCTGAATGCGGACGATCTCTATAACCTTGCATTCATGGGTCCGTCCGGGCACCACCTCTCCCCTGAAATTCTTCATCAGCAGACGCTGGCGTTGGGTTCCCAGCCTGTAACAGCTTCCTTTGGAGTACACGCATTCGTCACGCAGGGCTAGAAGATACCCCAAAATGACTACACCTTTTATCTGCCTTCTACGGCAGAATGTAGGAAAGACCAGTTACGACTGGTCAATGTCCTAACAGAATTTAGGTGAATGCCATGACAACAGCCGAATGGATCATCAGCAACGCTTGGGTGATCTGGCTGGCACTGTTCTTGCTGCTGGCGATCATCGAGATGCTTTC
Source organism: Glutamicibacter sp. NPDC087673 (assembly GCF_044743255.1). Classification (NCBI taxonomy): domain Bacteria; kingdom Bacillati; phylum Actinomycetota; class Actinomycetes; order Micrococcales; family Micrococcaceae; genus Glutamicibacter; species Glutamicibacter sp. NPDC087673. The sequence goes on along the minus strand of NZ_JBIUWB010000003.1, from coordinate 283,076 downwards.
TCTTGATCTCTACTTCATCATGCTCGGCGTAGGTGCCCTTGGTGGTGTAGCGGTCGCACTGCTCAGTGGACCCATGTGGTTGCAGGTCCTTGTATTCTGCGTCATTTCATTGTTGATGATCTTCCTGGTTCGACCTATTGCCGTCAAACATTTACGGAAATCACCCGAGGGCTTCCGCACCAATATCGAGCGATTAATCGGTGCGGATGCACTTATTCTCGAGCCGACCTCGCGCATGTCGGGTTCGGCCAAGATCCGTGGAGAGATCTGGACCGCCCGTGCTGAATCCAGCGTTCCGACCATGAATCCCGGCACCTATGCCGTGGTTTCACGTATCGACGGGGCAACTGCATACCTCACCGCGAAGTCCCCTGACCCTGCTAACGGCTAGCTAGCCTGACGCCCCCAAATTCATCACTACTGCACAAGGAAAGAGAGTACGAACCATGAATTCAGATGGCTTTGGCTTGACTATTGTGCTTGTCGTTCTGGCAATCTTCGTGATTGTCGTCCTACTGCGCAGCGTGCGCATCGTGCCGCAGGCACGTGCTGGCATCGTTGAGCGCCTCGGCAAGTACAACCGAACCCTAAATCCCGGTCTGACAATCCTGATCCCCTTTGTGGATCGCTTGCTGCCGCTGCTGGACCTGCGTGAACAAGTTGTTTCCTTCCCGCCGCAGCCAGTTATTACCGAGGACAACTTGGTAGTTTCGATTGATACCGTGGTCTACTTCCAGATCACCGAGCCGCGTGCCGCGACGTATGAAATCGCTAACTACATCCAGGCCGTAGAACAGCTGACCACCACTACGCTTCGTAATGTCGTCGGTGGCCTGAATCTGGAAGAGGCCCTGACTAGCCGCGACCAGATCAACGGCCAGCTGCGTGGTGTCCTTGACGAGGCAACCGGCAAGTGGGGCATCCGTGTTTCCCGTGTCGAGCTGAAGGCTATCGATCCACCGCTGTCCATCCAGGACTCGATGGAGAAGCAGATGCGCGCCGAGCGTGACCGCCGTGCTGCCATCCTGACCGCTGAGGGCACCAAGCAGTCCTCCATCCTTACTGCCGAAGGCGCACGCCAGGCTTCCATCCTCGAAGCCGAGGGCGATGCACAGGCCGCAATCTTGCGCGCTGACGGCGAGTCCCAGGCCATCCAGAAGGTCTTCGATGCAATTCACGCCGGCAAGCCGGACCATGAGTTGCTCGCCTACCAGTACCTGCAGACTCTGCCGAAGCTTGCCGAAGGCACTTCGAATACCCTGTGGGTGATTCCAAGCGAACTGACCGAAGCACTCAAGGGCATCGGCGGAGCGCTGGGCGGCAACGGATCGGGCAGCAAGCCTGCCACTCCGGAATCGCCATCGGCCCCAGGTAGCAACCTGTAGCAACAGCTGGTTTAGAACCGATTAGCCGTCTGCGGCGAGGTGCATACAATGCACCTCGCCGCAGACGCGTATAATGGATGTTTTGGCACCAAGAATTATCTTCACCTCTAGTCGGAGGGAATTATTTCCGAGTGCCAAACGTTGGTACGTGTAGCGAATTCTTCAATCATCGCGGAGGGAAAACATGAGCGATCGCAGCCTACGAGGCATGCGCCTGGGTGCACAGAGCATGGAATCTGAGGCAGGTGTGGAGCCGGCTGCCCGTCAGCGTGTGGAATACCGTACCGAAGAGGGCGAGACCGTCTTCGTCGTCTTTGCTGCCGAAGCTGAAATTCCAGCAACCTGGCACACCAAGACCGGTAAGGAAGCCAAGCTCGTCCACGGCGAAGCCAAGGCCGAAGAACCGGGCAATGAAAAGCCTGTCCGTACCCACTGGGACATGCTTCTTGAGCGCCGTTCCGAAGAAGAACTGGAAAAGACTCTGGCAGACCGCCTCCAGCAGCTGCGCGCTGCTCGCGGGGAAACTGCCTAATCTCCCCCACGCACGGTTCCATGCTGCCTTAGCATGGCCGTAGGGGCTTGGTTGAGGGCTGGGTTTGATGACCAATGGTTATCAAACCCAGCCCTCACTCTTTTGCCTGTCTGCTATGGGGCTCAAAGACCACGCCCAGTATTTTCAACTGCGTCAAAGAGCCTGCATGAAATTGCGCGGCCAGCGCCGCCGGCCTAAGCAGCTTCGTAGAAGCTATCTTCATCCTGCACAGTCCGCCTTTGGGGCGGTGGGCTGGTTTGTATTTCACTGCCTGCCCGAGACCTGATGATGATTCCTGGTTAAACGAACTGGCGTGCAACGATCCATCGTTGCACGCCAGTTCGCTTAAACACGGGTATTACTTCTTGGAAGTCAGCTTCTTCCACCGGGCGCCCAAGCCCCAGCGGGTGACATTCCACATTGCTTCGAACACAATGTTGCCGCTCATCTTCGACGCGCCCAGTTCGCGCTCTACGAAGGTCACGGGAACTTCAACGATCGTCTTGCGCAGCATGGCCACGCGGAAGGTCATGTCCACCTGGAAGCCGTAGCCGCGCGACTCAACGGCGTCAAAATCGATTGCTTCCAGGGTTTCGCGCTTGAAGGCGCGGTAGCCTGCGGTGATGTCGCGCAGAGGCAAGCCCAGCATGGTGCGCGAGTAGAAGCTGCCGCCGCGCGAGATGATCTTGCGCAGCATTGGCCAGTTCACGACTTCGCCGCCCTTGACCCAACGCGAACCGATTACGAGATCTGCGCCCGCGGCACTGGCTTCCAAAAGGCGTGGAAGCTGCTCTGGCATATGCGAGCCATCGGCATCCATCTCTACCAGTACGTCGTAGTCGCGAGCCAACGCCCATTCGAAACCTGCAATGTAGGCGGCTCCCAGGCCATCCTTGCCGGTACGGTGCAATACGTGGATATTCGAGTCCTCAGCAGCCATCTTGTCTGCAAGTTCTCCGGTGCCGTCAGGCGAGTTATCATCAACGATCAATACATCCGAGTCAGGAACTGCGGTACGCAAGCGTCCTACGGTCAGCGGGAGCGACTCCAGTTCGTTGTAAGTCGGAATGATTGTAATGACGCGCACGCGGCGGCACCTTTCTGGGTATACAACACAAAGCCTCTTGCCTGCTCGGCGTCGACTGCATGGCTTATGCAGGACACCGGGTCGAAAAGAGTTAATCCAAATTCAAATTATAGTCATCATTTGCCAATCAGCGCGCTGGAGACACCGCATTAACGAACGATCCTCAGTGACTTCGGCCCTATTCTCCACGCCGAAAGGCACAGAGAATGTTATCTAAGGTCACTGAGGATCGTTGTTTAAATTGCGTAGTTTACAACGCAATGCATGTGCATCTCGAAGAGGCGCTTAGACCAGCCTAGTGGGTACCCCACCTAGGCTGTCAACCATCAAATGACTTCACTCTTTACCTAGACACCACTAGTCAGGGCAAATTTTGCGAATTCATTCTGCTTATTGAGCATCTGTTTCGCTTTAAGCCGATTCGCTTGGCTCAAGGGTATTGAAAAGCGTGATTCCAGCGCGTACTGTACGCAGGCACTGCGGAATTTCCTCATCAACGACCGGAAGCATCGGAGTTCCAGCTCGTGCATCGGTACTCCAAGAACTGATTCGGACGTCCGGAGTTTGCACAGCAAGTTCAGAGGCAGTCCACACTGCAAAAGTCGCCGGCGCGCCGATCACGAGCTGCCCGGCAAACGGGTTCATCTCGCCCATGGCGCGGTAGGTGGATCGGGTTTGAGCCAAGAAGGCCGCACGAGCCGAAATGCGAGCCTCAGCATTCGTCATGTTCATGCCGGCGCGAACAACCTGCCAGCCATCAACCTCCGTTACCGGAGCATCAGAGCCAAGCACCATTGGCACACCAGCCGAAAGCATAGCGGAGAGGTTGTTCATCGATGCTGCGCGCTCCCCCAGGCGCTGCGCGTACATGCCGTTCGAGCCGCCCCACGCCTGGTCGAAGACCGGCTGCATCGAAACCATGATGGCGTACTGCAGCAAACGGGCCCGCGAGTCTTCATCAACCATCTCGACATGCTCCAGACGGTGCCGGCACATCTGCAGCTTAGCTGCCCCAATCTGCTCAGCAGCCAGGTCAAAACCTGCCAACACCTCGTCCAGGGCGCCGTCTCCGATCACATGGAACGAGGCCTGGATCTCCCGGGAACTGCAAGCGACCAGGTGGGCCGCAATTTCGTCACGCTTCAGATACAGGGTGCCGCGTTCGCCCGGCTGATCGCTGTAGTCTTCGCGCAGGTACGCCGTGTGGCTGCCTAGCGAACCATCCACGCGAAGATCGCCACCCAAGCCCAGCACCTTTCCCGTTGGGAAGGATGCGACCAGTTCCTGGGCGATGTCTGCATCGCTAACCAGTTCGCCCCAGTAGGCATGGACTTGCGGCAGTTCAGGGTTGTCGATGGCCAGCAACTGCTCCAGCGCCTCTCGGCCCTCAATATGCGGGGCCGCCATCTCCACAACGCTGGCGAAACCACGCGAGGCGTAGTGCTCCAGTGCCAGGCGCTGGTATTCCTGTTCGGCCTTCTGCGTATTGGTGAGTGCTTCACGCACGGCGTCGTGATCCGCACCAGAAATGATGCCAGCGGCGAGGTGGCCCAGGTCCAGCAGATCCAGCAGTTCCCGATTGACCAGGGCACTGTGCACATCGCGACGCGCCAGGTAATAGCCGCGGCCTTCCGCGGCACTGGTCAGGTCGGTTTCCGCGGGCAGCTGCTGGTCAGCCCAGTTCGAGTTGTCCCACCCCTGAGCCAGGACCAGCTTGGTCGACTTCTGCGCCTGCTCGGCGACGAGGGAAAGCAGCGAAGAAGCCGAGGTTGCTGCACCCAAATCGGCTCCCGAAAGGGTGCGGCCCAAGGCGGCAAGGTGCGTGTGGGATTCGACGAACGCCGGGGTAATCAAACCACCATTGAGGTCGACCACTTCGTCGACGGCAGACGCGTGGCGCTCGGCTGCGTCCTCGCCGCCCAACCATGAAATGGTGTCGCCGTCCACCACCATTGCGGTAGCAAATGGATCGGCCGCTGAGTAGATGGACCCGTTTCGGTAGAGTGTTTTTGCCATCAGCGTCTCCCTTTTCTCGTGCACTGGCTAATAAGTTTTTCGGCTGGACCTGCTGGCTAGTCCAGCACGTTCGAGTAGGCCACTACACCGCGCTTGATCTGGTCTACTGCCTTGTAGGCATTGCGAACCAGCAATGGCGGAAGGTCGCTATTCTTTGCGAACTGGTCCAATGTGTCGATGACCTGCTTGGCCCAGCGCACGAAGTCACCCGGTGCCAGATCGGTACCGCGCAGCGCGCTGTTCAGGCTCGAACCGCGGGCCCACTTGTACATTGGCCAGATCAAACCGGATTCCGGTGGAGCGGTCGGGTCAAGGCCCAAGGCCTCTTCAGCGTCCGATAGCTCGCCCCAAATCTTGATGGTGCTATTCCAGATGTCATCGATCTTGCCCGTTGGCATTTTCGGATCGGCACGGTCCCCGTCGCGGCGTGCCTGGTAGACCAGGCTGGCGACAACCGCGCAGAGTTCTTCCGCATTGAGCTGCGTGAGCTTGCCGGTCTCCAGGATTTGGCTGGTGAGCAGATCTCGGTCGCCATAGATGCGGCGCAGGCGGCGGCCCGAGTCGGTCAGCGCGAAATCTTCGCCGCCCTCGGAAGGCACGAGGTATTCGAACTGCTCGAGCACTTTGCAGACCTTGTCGAACTGCGTGGCAATGGTATTGGTTCGCCCGCGGATGGCGCGACGGGCCTTGTCCGTGTCCTTCTTCAGCTTCCAGTACCTGTCGGCCCAGCGCATGTGCTGGTCCTTCTCCGAGCAGGCGTGGCAAGGATGGTCCTTGAGCTCCAGGCGCAGTGCGTTGATTTCACGCTCGAAGGAATCCGAGCCTTCGAAATCAAAGCTCTGGGCGTCCTGGCGTGGAGGACGCGACTCGTAGATCGCGTTGCGCAAGGATGAAGCAAGGTCCCGGCGCTCCTTCGGTGTGCGCCCGTTGAACCCCTTGGGAATCTTGATCCGCGAAATGATCTGCACTGGTCCGTTGAGGTCTTCCACCGAGAGCCGGCGAAGCTGCGCTTCTTCGGTCAGCACGGTGTGTCGCGGGTTGTACATGGCCTTATCAAGCTCGACGACCACGGCGCGGCCGAAGCGGCGGCCACCTGGCAGGTCCACCACGTCGCCGCGGATCACGGCCTGCAGTGACTGCTCAGCTGCCGAACGGCGCTCGTGGCGGCGGTCCTTCGCAGCGTTCTTCTCGACCTGGGCCAGGTTTCGTTGGAGTTTCAGGTACTCGGTGAAATCTCCGAGATGGCATTCCATCGACTTGGCGTAGCCGGCCAGGGATTCTTCCTTGGAACGCACCTGGCGCGCCATGCCCACCACGGAACGGTCCGCCTGGTACTGGGCAAAGGAGGTTTCGAGGATTTGACGAGTCTGTTCACGGCCAAACTGCGCCAGCAAGTTTGTGGACATGTTGTAGGTCGGACGGAACGAGGAATTCAGCGGATAGGTTCGCTTCGAAGCGAGTCCTGCCAAGGATTCCGGTTCCAGGTCGGGGTTCCAGACAACAATTGAATGGCCTTCGACGTCAATGCCGCGGCGCCCGGCACGGCCGGTGAGCTGGGTGTACTCCCCCGAAGAGATCTGCACGTGGGATTCGCCGTTGAATTTGACCAGTTTTTCCAGCACGACCGAGCGTGCTGGCATGTTCACGCCCAGTGCCAGGGTCTCGGTTGCGAACACCACCTTGATCAGGTTGCGTGCAAAGAGGTCTTCAACGATTTCCTTGAAGATCGGGAGCAGGCCGGCGTGGTGGGAAGCGAAGCCGCGAACCAGACCATCGCGCCAGGACCAGAATTCCAGAACGTCCAGGTCTTCGCTGGGGATCCGGTAGGCGACTTCATCCAGCGCTTGCGCGATCTCGGCGGCTTCTTCATTGGTCGTCAGGCGCAGGTCAGCCATGGCGCACTGCTGCACGGCCATATCGCAGCCCTTGCGGGAGAAAATGAAGAAGATAGCTGGCAGCAGAGCAGCCCGGTCAAGCTTCCCGATAACCGCTGGACGGTTGATGCGGTGCCCCATGCCTGAACTGCGCTGGGGGCCGCGGCCGCCGCGACCCCGGCCGCGCTGCACTCGGCCGCCAGGGCTGTGGGAGCGTACGAGTTTTCGCAGTTCGGGGTTGACCGAGGCCTTTGAATCGTCTTCAGCCACCTTGTCGAAGGCTACGTCTTCGGCAAACAGGTCCACCACGTTAGGGCCGACCATGACGTGCTGGAAGAGCGGCACCGGGCGATGCTCGGAGACGATGACATCGGTCTGGCCCCGGACGGTATCCAGCCAGCCACCGAATTCCTCGGCGTTGGACACGGTTGCCGAGAGTGAAATGATCTGCACGTTGGACGGCAGATGGATGATGACTTCTTCCCATACGGCACCACGGAACTTATCGGCGAGGTAGTGGACCTCATCCATGATCACGTAGCCCAAGCCGTCGAGGGTTTGGGAATCCGCGTACAGCATATTGCGCAGCACTTCGGTGGTCATGACGACGATCTGCGCTTCGGAGTTGATGGAGGTGTCGCCGGTCAGCAACCCGACCTTCTGCGCTCCATAGCGATTGACCAGTTCCGAATACTTCTGGTTGCTCAGCGCCTTGATGGGCGTGGTGTAGAAAGCCTTGCGGTTCTCGCCTAGAGCCTGGTAGATGGCGTATTCGCCAACAACAGTTTTTCCGGCGCCGGTGGGCGCAGCGACCAGTACGCTGTGCCCTTCTGCGACCTTCTGGCAAGCTTCGGCCTGGAATGGATCCAGGTCGAAGGAGATGCTTGCCCGGAATCCAGGAAGTGCAGTGCCGTTTTCGACCTGCCGTGCCTTGGAATTCGCGTAGCGTTCCGCGGGTGAAGTCACTTGTGGTCGTTCACTTTCTTGCCCTGGTTCAGAGCTGGGATTTAGGTTCGTCAATCGAGCTAGGGGTTTCAATGCCAGAAGTTTCACCAGCTGCTAGGCGTTCATTCTCGGCTTCCCGTGCCGCCAGCTTCTTTGCGCGCTTCTTGTCGTTGAAGTGGCAGATCAAGGTGGCAACGGCGAAGGTGAGGAACAACGGTCCAGCCAACGCGAACATGGTGATTGCATCGCCGCCTGGTGCTGCCATAGCGGCAACCAGGGCGATGAGGAAGACGGTGATACGCCAGTTCTTCAAGATGAGCTTGGCTGGCAGGACGCCAACCATGTTCAGGCCAACCATCAGTACCGGTACCAGCATGGCCAAGCCGAATGCCAGGAGCAGGCGGAAGATAAACGGCAGGTACTCGGAAATGTTCAGCAGGTTATCCGAGTTCTCCGGCGACAGGCTAATGAAGAATTCCAGCGCAAACGGAAGAACGAAGTAGGCCATCGCCACGCCGCCAAGGAACAGCGGAACCGCGGCTGCTACGAAGCTGTAGCTCAAACGGCGCTCGTTCTTTTTCAGTCCCGGCACGATGAATGCCCACAGCTGGTAGAGCCACACCGGCGAGGAAACGATCAGGCCGACGAACAGCGCCACCTTGATCATGATGTCGAAGGGTGACATCACCGCGGTGAACACTACCGAGCCGCCGGCAGCTTTCACAGGCGCGATCAGCAAGGCAAGCAGCCAGTCGTATACGAAGAAACCGGCTACCGTGCCCAAGGTCAGCGCGATGAGCGACTTGAATAACCGGTTCCGTGCTTCAATCAGATGCTCTTTGAGAGCCATCCGACCTTCTGCGTCCTTGGCCCGCTTCTTCTTGCTGCGCGGGTTCTTGTCTTTATTTGTTGCCACTGAAGAGGTCTACGAGTTGTTCTTTTCGTTGGGGTTCGGATCATTGATGGTGCCATCAACGGTTTCAGATTTAGGATCATCATCCTTCATCTGGCGAACCTCGGACTTGAAAATGCGCAGCGACTGGCCCATCGAGCGAGCCAAGCCTGGAAGCTTTGGAGCGCCGAAAAGCAGCAGTGCAAGCACGATAATGATGACCAAATGCCATCCCTGTAAGCCACCCATGTGGATTCCCTTCTCTCTATCTAAAGTCTACGTCAGAACAAGCCAAGATCGCGCAAGTTCTGAGCTTGGCCGCGCTGTGCGCGACGTGCGACGCGGCGAACTCGACGCGCCTCGATTCTTTCAGCTTTGCCCTTATCGCGAAGCTTTTTGATCTTCTCCGGATCCGCGTGCGTGGCATTGGTTCCGTGCGGGTAGCGACGAGGGTTCGTAGCGTACTCGACGACGGTGCCCTCCTGGCTTAAACCGGCGCTGATGTGATCCGCAGCGTCGCCCAGGCCCTCGACGACCGCCATTCCCCGTTTGAACAAACGGAAGCCGGCAAGTGCCGCAACAAGTATTGTCGCCAAAACGAGCACAGTCCACAAAAGTACCCAAAACCACCAAGGAAGCATCTATTAATCCTCATACATTGCGATAGCCTCGTCCAACCAGTTCACTACCTGTTCGCGCGTAGCGTCAGGAGAGACCACAGTCAGTTTACCGCTATGGCGAGCCACGAGCGGCGCAGCTACCTGGTGATCCGAGAACCGGACGTTGGCCAGATACCCCGTACCGACCTTTCCCGTGGACCAGGAAAGAGGATGGAAAGCTTCGATAACCGGTAAGATCTCGGCGTCTACATAGACCATGACCTCTAAGTCATCGTCGTTGGAGGCATACCGGATCTGGACATCTTGCTGGTCTTCATGCCGAGCCGCCAGCTCGAATTGTTCACCGGCAGTTTCCACACTTAACATCCGGTCCACCCGGAAAGTTAATAGGCTCTGGCGCTTTCGGCACCAAGCCCGCAGGTACTGCACCGCTCCGTCTTCAATGAGCCGGATCGGTTCCACATCGCGAACCTGGTGAGTTCGCGAACGGGCCGAGTAGTAATCGATGCGCACGACGTCTTGGGAACGAATCGCCTGAATCAGCTGCTGCGGAATATCGTTCTCGCGCGCCTCGGACAGTGCGAAGCCCAGCGCCCCGCTCCAGCCGTCAAAACGGGCCACCGCGGAATTCACCTTGGCCAGTGCCGCGTCGAGCACCTGCTGGTGCTCGAACTCGGGAATGCTTGCCAGGGCGTTGAGCCCGCCGAGCACGGCTACTGCTTCCAGCGGCGCCAGCTTCTGCGGCTCGGCCAGCAGGGCTGCATTGGAGATCGTAACGGTATCGGATTCAACGTCGCCGTCATTGACGTTGATCAGTTCGTCATGCTGGCCGTACGGGACACCGCACATCATGATCATGGCCAGCTCTTCACGGACCTTGGCAACGCTCATGGAGTAGCGTTCTGCCAGCGCTTCGATTTCTACGGCACCATGGGCGTGCACATACTGGATCATGTCGATATTTCGCATGACCTGAGTTGTGGTGGTGCCACGGCCGGTGGCGCGATGCGGACGGAACTTCACCTCTGCGTAGGCATCCTGGTTGCCCTGGCTGGTCTGGGAGCTGCGCGCGTCGCGCAGAATCCGGCGCACCTGGGCCACCAGTTCGGAGGGTCCCAGGACTTTCACGGCCGGACCATAAGCTGCCAGCTGCTGGGCAAATGAATGCGGATCCGCATAGCCGATCTGCAGCTCATCCTGATCGCTGCGGCCATTTACTGCCTGGGCGCGCAGCGGGATTGCTTCATCGCCCAAGAGCCGCACCGTTGCCACCAGTCCCGGATTCTGCAGGTCGAAATCCTGCAAGACCTGGGTCATGTCGAAATCCTGGGGGCGGGCGTGGTACTGCCCGTCGGCGTTAGCGCCGCCATGCCGGTAATTCGTGAACTTGCCCTGAACCCGCGAGAGGCGGAAGACACGGGTATCTTTCCGCGTGTGGTCATAGCCGGTGAAGTACCAGTTGCCGTAGCGCTGCCCGATCCCCCACACATCAACAATTCGTTCGCTCTGTGCGCCGCCAGAGGACGTATAGGCGAACTTGAGCGTGTTGCGGTTGAAGACCGCCAGGGCGCATTCGCGGAAGTTCGGTTCATCCATGGAAAGGCGTGGGACCAATGAGCCGGCCAACGGAGCGACCGGCGAGGCCACGCCATCATGGCCGGTGACTCGGGCCGCGGCATTGAGCCCCAATGACTGGAGCTTGGTGTCTTTCCAAAGGCTCGCGGCCAATGCGACCAGGCCGGCTTCTGCGGGGCTGAATTCCACCGGCGGCAAGAACCACTCGGTCGTGTCGATGCTGTAGTACGTAACATCGTCGATTACTTCTTTGTCCAGCTGCAACCCGAAGTCATTGCGGATATCGTCCTTGAGGCGATCCAGCGCCTTCTCTCGGGTCTCCTTGGTACCGCCTGGCACCAAATAGGATCCAATGCGGTCGGCGTTGAACTTCCGTGATTTAGTTGCCAGCGCATAGATGAGGCTGGTCAGGCGTTCTGCCTTGCTGGGTCCCGGGGATTGCTTTGTGCTCACGTGCCTAGACTAACCAACTTTCGCCGATAAGGATGACTTCTGGGACAGCAATGGCCCCGATTATTTAATCGAGGCCATTGCCAGCACTTGGAATTACTTGGTGCCCATCAGATCCACAACGAAAATCAGTGCTTCGTTAGGCGCAATGGCGCCTGGGGCGCCACGCTCGCCGTAGGCCAGGTGCGATGGGATATCCAGTCGGCGACGGCCGCCGACCTTCATGCCCAGCAGGCCCTGGTCCCAGCCCTGGATAACCATTCCGACACCCACTGGGAAGTCGAGGGTCTGCCCGCGGCCCCAGGAAGAGTCGAACTCTTCGCCGGTGGACCAGGCAACGCCTACATAGTGCGCTTCAACGGTGGTGCCTGGGGTGACCTCGGCGCCGGTTCCCTCGACCAGGTCGGTGATGACCAGTTCTTCAGGAGCGTCGGTGCCCGGGAAATCGATCTCAGGCTTGGTGCGGTCGTAGTTGCGTTCTCCGAACGACATAGTCACGGCCTTTCTGTTACTTGCTTTCGCTTACCTTGTCTAATTCTACGTAGAAGACCAGTGGTCCTGCAGGACGCCCCTGGGCTTCAGCTGTTTCGCCGTAGGCCAAGTCCGTTGGGACAGTCAGCAAGACCTTGCTGCCTTCCTTCAGGCCCTGGAAGCCCTGCAGCCAGCCCTGGATGACTCCGCCGGCCATATCGGCTTCGAAGCCTTCTTCGTTGCCGAAGTTGCCGTCGAACTTCTTGCCATCTTCCCAGCGCACGCCGTGGTAGTGGGCAGTGACCTTGGACGTTTGGCCAACGGCTGGGCCGTCGCCTTCTTCAAGGACGTCCACTGCCAGGCCTGCCGGGGCTTCGGTGTCCTTGGGGATGGTGATCTGCGGATCGCCCTTGCCGGTCTTCACGGTGGGGAGCTTGCCGTCGTCCTTGAGCTGCTGGACTTCTTCCTTGCCCATCGTCTGGCTAGGGCTCTTGGAGTCCGCAATCTTGATCACGATCAGCCGTTCGGCACGCGAGCCTTCGGCCGGTTCGGCGATGGACCCGTCCGGCTGCTGAACGCCTTCGATGGCTGCGTAGGCGATCCAGTCGCCAATCTGGGACTTCAGCAGGGTTTCGTAGAGCTCGGGCATCTGCTCCTTGAGCGTCTCGTCAACCTTCATGGGAGCCGGATCAGCAGTGAAGTTCTCATTGGTCAGCAGGCCGTCGATGGTCTTGTACAGGCCCGACTGGATCTGGATGGTGTCGCCTTCCTTGATGTCGGAACCCTCGCCCTCCACCACGGTGACTGCTTCTGACTTTTCGGTCAGGAGCGGCGCATCGAATTTGACCTCAGGTGCGGTCTTGCTATCTTCTGCTGGCTTGACGTCGATGCCGCTCAGGGATGACGAACCCGAACCGCAGGACGCCAGGGCAAGGATGGACGCGGTGGCGCATACTGCCAAAACTTTTCGCACGAATCTTCTTTCCGGTTGGACTAGCTGGTCATGCATTGCGGGCTTGCACAGGGCAAGGCCCGTAATGATCTGCGTCCAGCTTAGAGGTTTTTGCTGTGTAAATACTTGTTTCCAGCTAGCTAAAGCTGCTGGCCCATCAGCTCAATGAGCTCGTCAATCTGTGAATTGGTGGTTGCGAACGGGTCCTTGCACAGCACAATTCCGCCCGGGCCATCCTCATACTTCATGTGGACCCAATCGGCGCTATAGCGTCGCCCATTGGCGCGGGCGGCGTGAATGAATTTGCTTCGCAGTGCCGCGCGTGTCGTGGCTGGCGGGTTGTTCACAGCCTGATTGATTTCAGCGTCGGAGACGACTGCGCTGGCCAGGCCGCGGCGCTTGAGCAGGTGGAACAGGCCGCGCTGCGGGTCGATGTCATGGTAAGTCAGGTTCAGCTGCGCGATCCGTGGCGCCGAGAGCTCCAGGGAGTTCTTCTGGGCATAGCCCGTGAGCAGCTTGTGCTTGATCGCCCAGTCGATGTCCCGGTCGATCAGCGAGAAGTCCTGGCTTTCCACTGCGTTCAGCGTGCGTTCCCACAATTCCAGGACGGTATCCACCTGGTCGTGGTGCGCGCCGTGGCGGGCGATGAATTCCTTGACGGATTCGAAGAGGATCCACTGGATCTGCAGTGCGGTCGGTTCGTCGCCGCCCATGAGCCGCACCACGGTCTGGCCAGTGAAATCGTGGGAGATCTGGCGGATGGAGCGAATCGGGTTTTCCAGTCGCAGATCGTGGTAGATTTCGCCGGATTCGATCAGGCGCAGCACCAGGTCGGTGGCGCCGATCTTCAGCAGCTGGGTGGTTTCGCTCATCGACGAGTCGCCCACTATGACATGCAGCCGGCGGTGGTACTCGGCATCGGCGTGCGGCTCATCGCGGGTATTGATGATCGGACGCGAGCGCGTTGTGGCCGAGGAGACCCCCTCCCACATGTGATCGGCGCGCTGGGAGAAGACGTACTTGGTCTGCTCTTCATCGGTGATCAGATGCCCGGCACCGCACAATAGCTGGCGGGTGACGAGGAAAGGGATGAGCATGTCAGCGAGGCGCTTGAACTCGATTTTGCGTGGAATCAGGTAGTTCTCGTGGCAGCCATAGGAGTTCCCGGCGGAGTCCACATTGTTCTTGAACATGTAGATCCGGCCTTCGTGGCCTTCCTCGGCCAGCTGGTCCTCTGCCTGGTCAACGAGGTCCAGCATGAACGCCTCCCCAGCGCGGTCGTGGGCGATCAGCTGCTTGAGCTGGTCGCATTCCGCGGTGGCGTACTCCGGGTGCGAGCCCACATCCAGGTAGAGGCGCGAGCCGTTCTCCAGGAACACATTCGAACTGCGCCCCCAGCTGACTACCGGCTTGAACAGGTGCCGTGCGGCATCCTCCGGGGTGAGCCGGCGCCCATCCGACGGGACATAATTCAGCCCGAATTCGGTTTCCAGACCAAAGATTCTGCGATCCACGCGAAGCTACTTCCCCTCAACTGCGGTTCCGCCACATTGGTCAGAACACGACTTCCAAAGCTGTGTGCCCGTTGGGGCTTACTGGCCGCCCTTTTGCACGAATCCGCGGACAAACTCTTCAGCGTTGGATTCCAACACCGAGTCGATCTCGTCCAGCAGGTCATCCACGCCGGCGGACTGGCCGGTGGTATTCACCTGGACCTGTTCCGTTTCGGCCTGCTGGTTCTGGGTGCTGCGGCGGGCCGAGAAGCTTTCCTGAGTCATCGTTTTCTCCTAAGTCGTCGTGAATCCCGGAATTACGCGCCGAGACTCATACCTATTCTGCGCCGATTAGCGACGCCTGGCCAATTCGTCGATAAATTCCGCAATCTCCAGCTGCGTGTCGAACAGCTCGCCAACCTGCGCACGGGTTCCGCCCAGCGGCTCGGGCATGTGGAAGCGGCTGATCTTGCGCGCCCCGGGGACGGCGAAGGACAACGCATCCCAGTTCGCTGCGACGACGTAGGGCGCATAGCGCTGCAGGGTCATGCCGCGCAGGTAGGCGCGGGTATCCTCCGGCGGGGCGCCCACGGCTTGGTTGATCTCCTGCTGGCTGAAGATCCTCTGGATGGCCCCGCGTTCGGCCATGCGGTAGTACAGGCCCTTGTCGGTCCGCAGATCAGCCCATTGCAGGTCCAGCATCGCCACGCGTGGATCGGACAGCTCAAGCTGGTGGCGCTGGGCGAAGCCGTTGACCAGCTGGTATTTGGCGATCCAGTCAATCTGATCTGCCGCGTCCATCGGGTCGCGCTCGAGCAAATCCAGGATCTGCGCCCAACGGCTGAGGATCTCGGTGGTGTCCGGATCATCAATCCCGCGTGCCGCACAGTAGTTTTCTGCCGCATGCAGGTAATGGCGCTGGATTTCAATGGCGGTGAGCTGGACCCCGCCGCGCAACCGCACCTTGGCCTTCAGCGTGGGGTCGTGGCTGATTTGCTGCAAGGCCAGGACCGGCTCGACCAGTTCCAGCTGCGGGGCCATCCCCGCTTCGATCAGCGAGAGCACCAAGTTGGTAGTGCCCACGCGCAGCAGGGTGGAAATCTGCCCGAGGTTCGCATCCCCGATGATCACGTGCAGGCGGCGGTACTTGTCCCAGTTCGCGTGCGGTTCATCGCGGGTATTGATGATCGGGCGGTTGATCGTGGTTTCCAGGCCCACTTCCGCCTCGAAGAAGTCGGCACGCTGGGAGACCTGGAAGGCGGCGCGCTCGTTGAGCATGCCCTGGCCCACCCGGCCGGCACCGCAGAAGATCTGCCGGCTGGCAAAGAACGGGGTGAGCCCGCGGACAATCGAGGAGAACTCGATGCCGCGCGGCATCAGGTAGTTCTCATGCGAGCCGTAGGAGACCGACTTGTTATCGGTGTTGTTCTTGTACAGCAGCAGTTCCCCGCTGCCCAGGCGCTGGGCGGCGGCCGCGGCGCGGCGCATCACTTCATCGCCGGCTTGGTCCCAGAGCACCGCATCACGCGGAGTCATCGATTCGGGGCTGGAGTATTCCGGGTGGGCGTGGTCGACGTACAGGCGTGCGCCATTGCCCAGGACCATATTCATCACGACATCCGTGGATTCCTTCTCCTGATAGAGCGTGGAACCCAGATGCGCGTCATTGCCATCCAGCGCAATGGATTCGGCGGTCCAGATGCCCTCGTCGTCCAGCCCCGGCTCCAGGTCGGTCAGCTGGCTCGGATGCGCTTGGGCCCGGTCCATGGCGAATCCGCGCGCATCTTGCAGCGGGGATTCGTCGCTGTAGTCCCAGCGTGCTGCCTTGGCCGCCGAATCCTGCTCGGCGACCAATTGCGCGTAGGCGTCAACGATCTGCGCCGAAAGCACCGTGGCGTTGGCCTTGGGCATGTTCGGGCGGATAATTCCGTATTCGGTTTCCAGGCCGACCAGGCGACGGGCGCTCATTTGCCGGCCTGCTGCTGGACCAGGGAACGGATGTTGCTGATCCGCTCGCCCTTGCGGCCGGAAATCCGGGCCCAATCATCGGGGTTGGTGGTGTTGGGCATGTCTTCGTGCTCGGCGAACTCTTCGCGCACCGCACGCAGCAGGTACTCCATTTTCAGTCCGCGCTCGTTCTGCGTAATCAGCGCCTTGATGGCATGCTTCTTGGCGCGGTCCACGATGTTGTGGATGACCGCGCCCGAGGCGAAGTCCTTGAAATAGAGCACTTCGGTGGCACCGGTAACATAGGTGACTTCGAGGAATTCGTTGATCCGCTCGGTGGAGTACATTGCCTGGACGGCTCCGCGGATCATGCGCGCTATGGTGGCGCCGGCATCCCCGGCATCGGCATCGAGCTCATCGGCGTGCAGCGGCAGTTCGGTCGTCAGGTACTTGCTGAAGATTTCTGTGGCGCCCTCGGCATCGGGACGGCGGATCTTGATCTTGACGTCCAGGCGTCCCGGACGCAGGATCGCCGGGTCGATCATGTCCTCGCGGTTGGACGCGCCGATGACAATCACGTTATCCAGGCGCTCGACGCCGTCAATTTCGGCCAGCAGCTGCGGCACGATGGTGGTTTCCACATCCGAGGAGACACCGGTGCCGCGGGTACGGAACAGCGCTTCCATCTCGTCGAAGAACACCACCACCGGATCTCCATGCAGCGCCTTCTCCCGGGCGCGGGCGAAGATCAGGCGGATGTGCCGCTCGGTTTCGCCCACGTACTTGTCCAGCAGCTCCGGTCCCTTGATGTTCAGGAAGTAGCTGCGGTTGCTGGCCCCTTCCTTGCGCTCGACGACGCGCTGGGCCAGGGAGTGCGCCACCGCCTTGGCGATCAGGGTCTTGCCGCAGCCCGGAGGGCCGTAGAGCAGAATCCCCTTTGGCGCGCTCAACCCGTGTTCGCGGTACAGCTCAGGGTGGGTGAAGGGCAGCTCCACCGAGTCCTTGATGGCTTCGATCTGCGAGTTCAGCCCGCCAATGTCCGAGTAGGCAATGTCCGGGACTTCCTCGAGCACCAGTGACTGCATGTCGGTGAGCTGGACGCGGGATACCGCCATGCCCGAACGTGAGTCGATGGCCAGCTGGTCGCCCACGCGCAGGTGCATCTCGCGCAGCGGGCCAGCGAGTTCAACGACGCGCTGGTCATCGGCACGGGCCATGACTACGGCGTGGTGATTTTCCAGCAGTTCCTTGACCGTGACCAGTTCACCGGTCTCCTCGAATCCCAGGGCCGCGACGATCACCAGTGCTTCATTGAGCAGCACCTGCTGGCCGATGACCAGCTTGTCGAAATCCATCAGCGGGCTGACGGCCACGCGCATCTTGCGCCCGGAGTAGATGACATCTGCGGACTGGGCGCCGGTGGATTCGATGCCGAGCCCGGGTTCGGGGTGCTTGCGCGGGTGCTTGGCCACGATGGTGCCGTGGCTGAAGGGAGTGTCCCCGTCTTTTTCCAGCGCCGACTTCAGGTTGATGATCTGCTCGCGGGTGGTTTCCAGCAGGGCCACCAGGCGCTTGTTATTGCCGCTGATCCCGGCGAGTTGCTTGTCGAGGTTGCGATTCTTGTCGCGCAGCACGTTGACCTGGCGTTCGGTCATCTGCAGCCGCTCGGCCAATTGTTCTGCCTCGCGATTATCGTTCACGTTCCAACCTCCAACATCCAACGTCACCGGGGCGGTTCGTGCGCCCTGATGAGGTTTTTTCCGGTGCTTGGCGCACCGTCTTGCTTCCATCCTAGGAACTGAAGGCCCCGAGTGCAGAACACTCGGGGCCCAATGTCACATAATGAGACGCAATATCTCAATATATGGTTGCAGCTCAGGCTTCGCCGCCAGCGCCTTCGGCGTCTTCTTCAGCGGCACGCACGCGCACGGACTGGTTGGCATCGCGGGCGGCCCGGCGCAGCTTCTTATCCGACAAGCCGCGCTCGCCCAGTGCTTCAGCGGTCCACTCGCCGTCGGCGTGATCGCGCGTCCATGCGCTCAGGTCCTCATCGGAGTACGAGTGCTCCTTGATGCGCTTGGCCTTCGGGATGCCATCGGCGGAATCGGCCAGACGGCGGCAGGTGATCAGGAATGCGGTGTGCGCCACCATCCGGTGATCCGGGCGGACGGCCAGGCCGTCGACGTGCCAGCCGCGCACCAGGGTTTCGAAGCACTCTGGCTCGGTGAACTGGCCCGAAGCACGGATGGCCTCGACCACGCGGGACATCTGGGTCACCGAGGACACGTAGTTGGTCCACACGCCGCCTGGCGCCAGCACGGTAGCTACCGCATCCAGGCACTCCCAGGGGCTGAGCATGTCCAGGACCACGCGGTCGATGCTGCCCGGTTCTTCCAGCTCGACGACCCTGTCCTGGAAGTCGCCGATGGAGATCTGCCACGACGGGTGCTCGCCACCGAAGACGGTGGAGATGTTGCCGCGGGCGATATCGGCGAATTCCTCGCGTCGCTCGAAGGAGTGCAGGAAGCCCTCATCGCCGACCGCGCGCAGCAGCGAGATGGACAGCGCGCCGGAACCGACGCCGGCTTCGACGACGCGTGCGCCCGGGAAGATGTCGCCGAACTGCACGATCTGCGCGGCATCCTTCGGGTAGACCACGGTGGCGCCGCGCGGCATGGAGAGCACGAAATCCTTGGCCAGCGGGCGCAGGGCCTGGTAGCGGAAGCCGTCGATATTCTCGATGACCGAGCCTTCGGGCAGGCCGATGATGGCCTCGTGCGGCAGCACGCCCTTGTGCGTGTGGAACTCTCCACCGTGCTGCAGGGTGATGGTGTTGATCCGGCGTTTCTCGTCGGTCAGCTGCACGCGGTCGCCGACACGGAAGGGGCCGCGACGGGCTGCCGCGCCGTGCGGCGCCTGGCTCTTAGCTTCGCTCACTGATGTGATCCTTTTCTTGGTGCTTTTCAGTCTGTATAGAGTTTACTAGCGGCGTCCGGTGACGGCGTTGACGATCTGCCGCTGGTGCAGCAGGCCCACCACCTGCCCGGTGGCGCTGATCACCGCGTATTCGGCGCTGTCCACGCTGGCCAGGTAGTCGATCAATGCGCGGCCATCGGAATCCTCGGCCACGATCGCGCCCTGGCCCAGGGCACGGGACACGGCCAGGGCCGGAACCTGGGCCGCCTGGTTCGGGTCCACCCGGGACAGCGCCTGCGCATCGATGACCCCGACCGGCATCCCCTTCGGGTCGACCAGGATGATCTCTCCCCCGCGCGCGTTCTGGCGGGAGAGCACGTCGGCAACGGTTGCGTGCGAAACCATGGCCGAAGCCGGGCGCATCAAGTCGGTGGCGATCACGGTGGGCAGGTTCAGCATCATCTTGGAGTGCGCAATCAGCTGCGTGGTGGCTTGCCACATGAACATCGCCACCATGATGCCGACCACCACCGTGATGATCTGGGGCTGCTCGCCGCGTACCAGAGGATAGATCACGAAGTAGAAGACCAGGCCCACGGCGATCGCCCGGCCCACCCAGCTCGAGGCGATGGTGCCCTTGAACTGGGATCCGGTGGCCTTCCAGACGATCGATTCGACCAGGCGCCCGCCATCGAGCGGAAGCCCGGGCAGCGCGTTGAAGGCGCCGAGCAGCAGGTTGGCATAGACGAAGAAGTCCAGCAGCAGGTTCGGGTACACGCCCATGGGCGCGTTCTCGATCACCAGCCAGCCGATTCCGGCCAGCAGGAAGTTCGACAGCGGTCCGGAGAGTGCCACCCAGAGCGAGGCGCCGGGCTTGGCCTTGAAGGAACCGAACTGGGTGTGCCCGCCCATCAGCGTCAACACGATGTGCGCATCTGGCCACTTGAAGGCGCGCGCGGTCATCGCGTGCGCGACCTCATGGATCAGCACGGCCACGGCAATAGCCACCGCGCAGGCCAGGCCCATCAGGTAGGCGTTCAGCGGCGGAATGATTCCGCCGCGCGAAAGCTGGATGCCAACGCTGAAGGTGATGACCGCGGTGATGATGAACCACGAGCTGGAGAGGTAGACCGGGACGCCGCCGATACGCCCCAGCTTGATTCCAGGGGACTTTTCCTGAGTGTCGCTCACGCGCTAACCTGCACCAACCATCGAGTCATTTCATGTACATCCACGGATGCCAAGCTGTCGATCCGGCGCCAATTGCCTTCGCCCGGGTCGGTGGCGTTGGGGACCAGCACCGCATGCAGCCCGGCCGCGGACGCCGAGGCGATGCCCGGCACGGAATCCTCGAAACCAATGCATCTGGCTGCTTCCAGTTCTTTCCCGGTGCACTGGCCCAGCAGCTGCAGTCCAGCCAGATAAGGTTCCGGGTGCGGCTTGCCGTTGGCGACCTCTTCACCGGTAACGCTGGCCTGGAAGATGCCTTCGGGGATGCTGAGCATCAGTTCATCGACGATGCTGCGCTCGGACATGGTCACCAGGGCCTGCGGGATGCCTGCCTGCTTGCACGCCGCGAGCAATTCGCGGGCTCCTGGCCGCCAGGGGGTCTCGCGGCGAATGCCGGCAACCACCCGGGCAGAGAGCCAGTCGATGATCTCGCGGATCTCCAGCTTGACCCCGGCCTGCTGCAGGGCCCGGGCGCCATCTGGCAAGGCGTTGCCGACCAGGGCCAGGCCTTGTTCATGGCTCCATGAGCCGCCATGGGAAGCCACCAGCTCAGCTTCGGCAGCCAGCCAATAGGGTTCGGTGTCGATCAGCGTACCGTCCATATCCCACAGGACAGCTTGCGGGGTTGCGGGCTCGGTTCCGGCGGCAAAGTCAAAACTGGTGCTTGGCATGAGTCCATTCTAGATGGAAGAGTGGGGCTAAGCCGCTTCGGCGAGCCACGCCGAGAGCATCGAGTGCTGCCAAGGAGTCTTCAATGAACGAGGAATACCACGCCCCGACGCTGAATAGCTATATCGCCAAGACCCAGCATGAGATTCGCCCCACCATCGTCTTGGCTGCCTTCGAGGGGTGGAACGACGCCGGTTCGGCGGCCACGGACGCCGTCCGCCTGCTGCTCGAGTCCAACGCCCATGAGCATGTGGCCACCGTGGGCGAGGACGATTTCTACGACTACCAGTTCACCCGGCCCAAGACCCGGCGCACCGGGAGCGGGCGCGTAGTGGACTGGCCGTGCACCGAGATCTTCAAGATCCATTTGCCCCAGGCGGCCGCCGACCTGCTGGTGGTGCTGGGTGTCGAGCCGACGTTCAAATGGCAGACCTTCTGCTCGCGGATCATCAAGGTGGCCCAATCCCACAATGCCCATACCGTGCTCACCCTGGGCGCCTTGCTGGCCGATGTGCCGCATACCCGGCCGGTGCCGACCTCGCTGGCCAGCGACGATCCGCGGTTCCAGGAGCACCTGAGGATCAGCGCCTCCACCTATGAGGGGCCCACCGGAATCCCCTCGGTGCTCGGCGTGGAGTTCGAACGGTACGGGATCCCGAGCCTGTCGCTGTGGGCGCAGCTCTCCCACTATGTTGCGCAGTCCCCCAGCCCGCGGGTGCAACTGGCCATCATCGAGCTGCTGGAGGAAGTCATCCCGGTCTCCGTGCCGGACCAGAAACTGCGCGAGGATGCGCTGGCCTGGAAGCATGGGGTCGATGAGCTCGCGGCAGCGGATCCGGATGTGGCCAAGTACGTTGAACAGCTGGAGCAGGCAACGGACACCAGCGAGCTTCCCGAGGCCAGCGGCGAGTCCATTGCCCGGGAATTCGAACGCTATCTGCGCCGCCGGGGAAAGTACCGCAAAGACAGCCCGGGGTCCGACTTCGATATCTGAAGCCGGACCCCGGGATGCTTGGCGCGGTGCTGCCTAGAGCTTGAGCCCCAGCAGCGCGTCGATGCCGTGGCGCAACGCTTCGGCGCCGTCGCCATTCGAGCCGGCCGGCTGTGCAGCCCACCGGTCGAGTGCCTCCAGCGCGGAGGGCGCATCGATGTCATCTGCCATGTGCTTGCGGATGCTTTCCACTACCTTGGCTGCGTCCTCGGTGCTGGTGGTGGCCAAGGCCTGGCGCCAGGCAGCCACCCGCTGCTGGGCTGCGGCCAGCAATTGCTCGGTCCAGAACCAGTCGCTGCGGTAGTGCTGGGAGAGCAGTACGGCGCGGATCGCTACCGGCTCGACGCCAGCTTCGCGCAGTTTGGAAACCAGCACCAGGTTGCCTAGGGACTTGCTCATCTTTTCGCCGTCCAGGCCCACCATGCCGGTGTGCACGTAGGTCTGCGCGAGTTCCGCGTTATCGCCAGCAGCTGCGTGGGCCGCGGAGAATTCGTGGTGCGGGAAGATCAGGTCCGAGCCGCCACCTTGGACGGTGAAGGGGGCCGGCAGGGTCTTGCGGGCAATCACCGAGCATTCGATGTGCCAGCCCGGGCGGCCGGAACCGAGCTTGCCGCCATCCCATGACGGTTCGCCCTCGCGGGCGGCACGCCACAGCAGCGGGTCCAGCGCATCGCGCTTGCCGGCACGATCCGGATCCCCGCCGCGTTCGGCGAAGAAGCCGAGCATGGTCTGGCGGTCGTAGTTCGAAACGGCACCCAGTTTCCAGGCATCGTTCTGGGCGGCCAGGGTGTCGAAGTACACGTCGCCTTCCACCCCATCGGCACCAGCTGGCACACGGTAGGCCAGATCCGCATCGAGCAGCTGCTCGACCACCGGGACCAGCCAGTGGATGGATTCCACCGCGCCGATGTAGTTCTGCGGCGGAATGACGTTCAGGGCTTCCATGTCGTCGCGGAAGAGCTGGATCTGCGACTCGGCCAGTTCGCGCCAATCGACGTTGGTTGCTGCGGCGCGTTCGAGCAGCGGGTCGTCCACGTCGGTGATGTTCTGGGTGTAGGCCACGGTTCGACCGGCATCGCGCCAGGTACGCTGCACCAGGTCGAAGGTGACGTATGTGGCGGCGTGGCCCATATGGGTGGCGTCATAGGGGGTGATACCGCAAACGTACATGCTGGCCGGCGCAATAGCTTCATCCGCTGGCGCAGTGGCCTGTAGGGCTCCGGTGGCGGTATTGAAAAGTTCCAGTGTTGGTGCTGAACCAGCCACCTGAGGTACCTCAGGGTTATTCCACGCGTGCACTTATGGACATCCTTTCGCAGATGCGACGTATTTCTTCCTTTAACTCCAAGTGAAGCAAGGCGAGGTTTATTCCCGTTAACTGCAAGATGCCCGTGAAGCAGTCCACGGACATCTTGGAAAACCTGGATCAGGCGGCCATCCAGCCCAATCCCAGAGCGACGAACAGCGCCAGGCCCAGCAGGATGCGGTACCAGACGAAGAAGCGGTAGGAGTGGGTGGAAACGAACTTCAGGAACCAGCCCACAATCAGGAAGCCGACGACGAAGGCCACGACGGTAGCGACACCGGTCTGCGCCAGGGTATAGACACCTGGTTCGTCGAAGGACTTGACCAGCTTGTACAGGCCCGAGGCGAACACCGCCGGGATCGCCAGCAGGAACGAGTAGCGGGCTGCGGCTTCACGGGTGTACCCCATGAGCAAACCCGCGGTGATGGTGCCGCCCGAACGCGAGACGCCCGGAATCAAGGCCATGGCCTGGGCGAAACCGTAGAAGATGCCGTGCTTGACGGTCAGCTTGTCCAAGGTGCGCTGCTGCTTGCCGTAGTGGTCGGCGATGGCCAGGATCAGGCCGAAGACCACCAGTGTGGTCGCAACAATCCACAGCGAACGGAAGTTCGTATCGATGTAGTCTTCCAGCAGCAGGCCCAGGATCGCGATCGGCAGGGAGCCGATAATGATCAGCCAGCCCATCTTGGCATCCGGATCCGAATGCGGGATCTTGCCGGCCAGTGCCTTGCACCAGGCGCCGATGATCCGCACGATGTCACGCCAGAAGAAGACGATCACTGCGGTTTCGGTACCCAGCTGGGTAATGGCGGTAAATGCCGCTCCGGGGTCTTGGGCGTTGGGCAGGAGTTCGCCAACGATACGCAAGTGGGCTGAGGACGAGATCGGGAGGAACTCGGTCAGGCCCTGGATCAATCCTAGGAAAGCTGCTTCAAACCAATTCACCCCTCGACATTACTTCACCGATTGCGACTATCTGGACTCAGAAACACGGAATAGGAAAAATTCACTCCGTGGTCGTACTCACGCATCATCCGAGGGTATGGTGAAGGGCAATAACTCGGAATACTGATCGTAGAGGGCGTCTTCATAGTCTTCGAAGGCATCGGCCAGCGCGCCAAAAGCCGCGTCGACGGATGCCTCGCCAGCACCGCGGCTCTGCGACACAATTGCCAGGTGCTGCTCCAGGCGTGCAATAAATGCTTGCAGTGCAAAACTCGGTTCAGTACTCATAGCATGAGGCTACAACGCACGGCGTTCTTTAGATAGGGGGCAGGATGCTCGAAGAAAGAATTAAGCCACCGCTGCATCATCCCGATGACCAGCGCTTTGAATACCTGGTCATAACTTCTTTCCCGGGCGAACCAAAGCATGTCGCCCGCGCCGCCCTGCGGGAGCACGCCGATAACGGCAAATGGGAGCTCATGCGCACCTGCCGCTATGAAGGCGGCGCCCAAAAGTACTGGCTGCGCCGCCGGGTGATGCGCATTCGCAGCACCCTGGCTCCCTGAACCGGCAACAGGGCACATGGCACCATGCCCGCCATTGGCCCTCACGGCAATCGCGGGTCCTTGCCTCAGCTGTCGAGCGGGCCTACCAGCCACGAGGCCACCGTATTGGCTGCCGAGGCGGCATTGGACGGGTGGTACCAGCTGGCCTGCACGTCGCGGTAGAGCCGTTCGAACTCCGATCCCCGGAAATATCCGCCACCGCCCAGCAGCTGTCCGGCAACCTGGATGTTCTCCCGTGCAGTGCCCCCGGCCAGGGTGCGCAGCGTCACCAGCTTGGGGAACCACGCGCCCTGGTGATCCGCCTTGGCCTCCAGGTCACCGGCCACCGAGCGTTGCAGGGCATCCAGGGCCAGCAGGCGCATCGCCGCTTCGGCCAAGAGCCCGCGGGCACGCACATCCTGCGCATACCGGGTCCCGTCCTGGTGCACCCGCTGGCCCAGGGCCTCCTGAGCCAGGGTCACCGCACGATCTGCGATGCCCACGTAGACGCTTGCGGTCAGGGTCAGGAAGGATGCGAAGATGCCGAAGACCAGCGGGTCCTGGTTAGGACCGGCCGGCAGCCGGCTATGCACCCATTCGCGCGGGGCCACCGCATTTTCCAGCTTCGTGGTGTGCGACTGGCTGGCCCGCATGCCCAGGGTGTTCCAGTCGTTCATGGAATGCACGCCCTCGCCCCTGGCGACGAAGCCGTGAACCAGTTCCCCGGATTCCTCATCCTTGCCGAACACCCCCAATCGGGTGAACGCCGGCGCCAGCGAGGTGAAGATCTTCACGCCATTGAACTCCACCGAGCCATCGGCAGCAGTTCTCGCCCTGGTCTTCGAGTCGAAGAGCACCGCGTCGTTGCCGGGCTCCGAAATCCCGAACGCCATCACTTCGCCCTCGGCAATCCAATCGGCCACCATATCCAGGCGCCGGTCCCCGCGGGCCTGCAGCAAATACGCGACGCCCGCCCATACCTGGTGCATGTTGATCGCCAGGGCCGTGCCGGGTGCCGCGGTGGCCAGGCGGCGCTGGGCCAGGGCCAAGGTCTGGAAGTTCCACCCCAGTCCCCCGCGCTCTGCCGGCACCAGCGCCTTGAGGTAGCCCAGTTCCACCAGTTCGTTGAAGTCTTCGATGGCGAACGAGTTCGACTCGTCATAGCCGGCGGCCCGGTCCCGGAAACGCTCAAGCAGCTCGTCGCTCAGTATGGATTCGATGGTCAAGGATTCTGCTCCTGGATTCTGTTGTGCTGGCTGGGCCAACGCTGGTTCTAGTATTCCTGCAAGAGGTTTTGCAGCACCCGCACGCCGAACTTGATCGAGTCCACCGGCACGCGTTCATCGACGCCATGGAACATTCCGGTGAAATCCAGCTCGGCAGGAAGTTGCAGCGGCGCGAATCCGTAGCCGGTGATCCCCAGTTTGGCCAGCCATTTGTTATCGGTTCCGCCAGAGAGCATATAGGGCAGAACCACGGCATCCGGGTCTTCAGCCAGCAACGACGCGATCATGGAATCCACCAGCGCACCGGCGAAGGGCACCTCCAGGGATTCCTGCTCATGCACCATGGACAGCTCGACGTGTTCCCCGGCCAGTTCACGCAGGGTCTGCAAGGTGGCTTCGTGCTGCTCGGGCAGGGTGCGGCAGTCGATCAGCGCTTGGGCCTGCCCGGGAATGACGTTGTGCTTGTAGCCTGCCTCCAGGGCGGAGGGATTCGCGGTGTTCTGCAAGGTAGCCCCGACGAAGCGCGAGACATTGCCCATGGCCGAGAGCAGCGGGGCCGGATCGGCTTCATCGAAGTCCAGTCCGGACAGCTCGGCCACCTGCTCAAGCAATGCGCGGGTGGTTTTGGTGTAGGACAGCGGCCATTGATGCTCACCGATGCGATGGACGGCTCCTGCCAGATGGGTGACCGCATTATCGGTGTTGAGCTGCGAGCCATGGCCGGCCATGCCCTTGGATTCCAGCTTCAGCCAGGCGATGCCCTTTTCCGCAGTCTGCAGCATGTAGGCCCGGCGGCCGTTGATTTCGACCGAGAACCCGCCGACTTCGCTAATGGCCTCGGCCGCCCCGGCGAAGAGTTCGGGATGGTTCTGCACCATCCAGCCGGAGCCATAGTCCCCGCCAGCTTCCTCATCGGCGAAGAAGGCGATGACCAGATCGCGCCGCGGGGTGATGTTCTCGCGTTGCAGGTGCCGGATGGCGGCGATAATCATCGCGTCCATGTTCTTCATGTCCACCGCTCCGCGTCCCCAGATCATCCCATCGATGATCCGGGCCCCGAAAGGATCCACGCTCCAGTCTTCGGCGATGGCCGGCACGACATCCAGGTGGCCGTGCACGACCAGGGCCGGCAATGACGGATCGGCCCCCGGGATGCGGGTGACCACGTTGGCCCGCCCGGGAGCGGATTCATAGATCTTGGTATCCAGGCCGACGTCCTCGAGCAGCCCAGCGACATAGCGGGCGGCTTCAAGCTCCCCCGCGCCCTTGTTGCCTCCATAGTTCGTCGTGTCGATCTGAATCAGTTTCCTGCAGATCTCTACGGCTTCATTTTCCATGAGTGGAATGTCGCCAGCAGTGGACATCGCCAATGATCCTCTCGTAGCAGTGCTTTGCAATACACACTAGTGGGCAAAGCCCTCACCGTCGTGTGCGCACGTGCGCAATTTCTAGCCGTGAAGTTCCTGGTAGGCCTTCCTCGCGCCCGGGTGCAGGGGCTGGCCTCCGGTGCTGACCAAGGTTTCGGGGGTCAAGAACTGGATGCCGGCACTGGATTCTGGCACCAGCTGATCGGCATGGGCGACCAGGAGCTTGACGACGGCTCCGGCCAGCTCCTCGGGCATGTCCGCGCGCGCCATCAACAGGTTGCCAACCCCGATCGTCTCCACGGACTTGATTCCGCGGTAGGTTCCCTCCGGGATGACTACCCCGTCGTAGAGATCCGGGTACTGCTCGCGCAGCTGCGGCAGCACCGCTGAAACATCGAGCAGGCCCAAGTCCATGGCTGAAGCGAGCCGGCTCAGCGAAGCAACCGGCAGGCCGCCGAAAAGGAACAACGCGTCAATGCTTCCCTTGCCCAGCGCCTCCAGCCCTGCCACGTACCCGTACTGCAGCTCCTTGGGCGCGATCCCGCTATTCTTCAGCTTCGCTGCCCGCAATATGCGCTGGCCGGTCACCCACGTACCTGACCCTGGCGCGCCGGTGCCGATGGTGCGTCCTGCCAGATCCTGCAGCGAGCTAATCCCGGCTGCTGTGCGGATGATGCAATGGAAATAGTTCTGGTAGACGCGGCCCAGGGCCAGCGGCTGCGCGTGTGGAGCACTGTCCTTCCGGTACTGGTCCACCGTATCGGCTAGGGCAAGAGCCAGCCCGGCCTTGTTTTCTGCGAGCATCGCCAGATTCTGGGCGCTGGCCTGGGTGTTGAGGGCTGTGGAATGCTCGGCGACGCCGTGGTCCACCAAGGCGTTGGAGAGCAACGAGGCAAATTGGAAGTACATGCCCCCGTCTTCACCGGAGGCGATATCCAATCGATGCGCAGCGGGCAACGAGCTGCAGGAACTCAGTACTGGCAGTCCGGCGGCGACTGGGGCTGCCAGGAGATATCGAAGCAAGTTCCGCCGCGACGGCATGGGCTCAGGATTCATCGGGCACCTCGGGCTTGCCGCCATGCAGGGGCAGGCTGATCGTTGCTTTGAGCCCTTCGCCCGGAGCCGATTCAAGCGTGAGCTCACCGGCATTCGCGCGCGCCAAGCGATCCACGATAGCCAGTCCCAAACCTGTTCCCGGACTGTGCCGCACACGTTCTGCACGCCAGAACCGCTCGCCTGCATTCGCGAGTTCAGCAGTGTTCATTCCGGCTCCGTGATCCTGTATTTGGATGCTGGCAGTTCCCGGATCGAGCCGCAGGCCCAGGACGATCTTGCTGCCAGGGGCGTACTTGAAGGCGTTTTCCAGTAGTTCTGCGAGCATCTGCTGCAAATCGAATCCGTTGCACCACACCATGGCGGTCGGCCCCGAGGTGGCACTGCCATCGAGCACCAGCTGGTTTCCCCGTTGCCGGGCAACCTCGGATTGGCGTTCGACTTCCTCGGCGAGCATTTGCCCGACGTCGACTTGTTGGCCGTGCACGGCTGTCTCGGGCAAGGACTCCCCCGCATTTTGCTCGGCTAGCCGATGCTCGGCGCTGGCCAAGCGCATGACGCCGTCCAGCAAGGTTTCCACCCGATGCAGTTCGTTTTCCACCGCGTGCACTCCGACGGGATCCGCTTGGTCGCCCATGCGCATCTTCAAAAGATCCACGCGCAACCGCAAGGCGGCAACGGGGTTCCGGAGCTGATGGGAAGTTTCAGCAATGAACTCCTGCTGCTGCTTCAGGCTCTCGGCCATAGTTCGGGCCATGCTGCCCAGCGACCGCGATAGCCGGCGCAGTTCCGGTGGGCCTTGCTCTTCGAGGAGAACCGGTGCCTGATGCCGCGCAATGTCATTGACGGCATCATTGAGCTGGTGCACCGGACGGAGCACCCAGAAGGTCAGGCGGTCGGCCAAGAGCAGGAGTCCAGCGCCAATGGAAATGACGACAAGCCACAGCAGGCTGGACTTTTCCAGCACCTTGGCGCGTGCAGTTTCCAAGTTCACTTGCATCGTGACAGAGCCGAGCACTTGAGCAGAATTGCCGAACGGCTGCGAGAGCAAGGCGGTGGCATCCGAGAGAGGATCGATCGGCGGGATCTGGACCAGTCCCAGATTCAGCTCTGAATTGCGCACGGTGCCAGCGACCT
The DNA here is from genome assembly GCF_044743255.1 of Glutamicibacter sp. NPDC087673. NCBI lineage: Bacteria > Bacillati > Actinomycetota > Actinomycetes > Micrococcales > Micrococcaceae > Glutamicibacter > Glutamicibacter sp. NPDC087673. The sequence goes on along the minus strand of NZ_JBIUWB010000003.1, from coordinate 253,452 downwards.
CGGGATCCGCAGGATCGATACTGCCCGAGACCAGTTGCCGCTGGCCCAGATTGATCAGCAGCCCTTCGCCATAGAGGTCGCTATAGGTGTCCATCTCCAGCTGGAGCAGCGACATGTCATTTGCCAGATCAGCATGGGCGGCAAGCTGGACAAAGCGGTTCAAAGCCGACAACCGGTTCAACTGGACTTCAGCGGTGGCATCACGGCTGACGCTCTGCAACAGCATCGCGCTGACGATGGCGACGATTGCAAGCAGCAGCGTGCCCAGGATCCCCAGTACGCGCAGCCTCACGGGCTTGGCGTCTCTAGCCGGTAGCCGACTCCGCGAACGTTCACGATCATCCCGGGCGCAGCAAGCTTGGAGCGCAAACCGGTGAGGTGCACATCCAAGGAGCGCGACACCGCCACGAACGCGTCGCCCCACAAGCGATCAAGAATCTGCTCCCGGGATACCACCGCTCCGTCATGCTGGGCCAGCAATGCCAGCAGCTCGAATTCCTTGGCGGTCAGCTGGAGGTGCCGTCCATTCAGAATTGCTTCGTGCTTCCCGGTGTCCACACGCAATCCGCCGGCGATGAGCACACCGCCGTTGTCATTGGATTGGACCTTGGCGCGGCGGGCCACCGCATCGATGCGGGCCAGAAGGACCGCCAGCCCGATGGGCTTGACCAGGAAATCGTCGGCGCCCTGGCGCAGTCCCCGGACAACGCTCCGCTCGTCATTGCGCGCCGAGAGGATGACCACGGGGACTTCACTGATTTGGCGCAGTTTGCGCAGGACTTCCAGTCCATCCATATCCGGCAGGCCCAGATCCAGCAGGATCATCTGTGCATTGTGGTGCTTCAACAGCGCGTCAGCACCGCGGCTGACATGCTCGGCCTGATGTCCTGCGGCGCTCACGGCATCGATCAGGGCGCGGGCGACGGCGTGGTCGTCTTCGACGATCAACAGCTGCACGGCATCATCCTCGACGTTCAGATCCGGGCTCGGTGCCCATGGGTAACTGATCAATTCTAGCAATTCGGAACACGCCGTGTTCTCCACGTCACTGCATTCCTAAGAAAGTGTTAGTACTTGACTGAGAGTTTGCCAGTAAGAAAGATCACTACCAAGATTGAATACGATCTCACACCCCCGTGGTCCGCGTCACTGCCGATGCGACTCCGCGGCGGCATCGCACTGTGGCAAAAGGAAAATCAAATGAGCGGAAACATCCAGGCGCAACGCGCCGACCTAGACGGTGGCGGCCCACCGCGCTGGAAAGTCATTGGCCCGGGACTGGTCGTTGCGGCTACCGGCGTTGGCGCAGCCGACATGGTTGCCACACTAGTAGCAGGCAGCCAGTACGGCTATGCGCTGCTCTGGGCAGTGATTGTCGGCGTAATCCTGAAGATTGTTCTGGTTGAAGGCGCCGGCCGCTACACCCTGGCAACTGGCAAAACCATTTTCGAGGGTTGGAAGACCCTGGGCAAGTGGACCACCTGGTACTTCGGTCCCTACATCATCATCTGGGGCTTCGTTTACGGCGCTACGGCGATGAGTTCCGCTGCATTGCCGCTGGCCGCCTTGATGCCGGCAGTGGATCTGAAGATCTGGGCAGTGCTCATGGGCCTGCTGGGCTTCGCGATGGTCTGGTTCGGAAAGTACAGCTTCTTCGAGAAGATCACCGCTGTACTGGTAGGCATCATGTTCGTGACCGTAGTGGGCTTGGCTTTCATCGCTGTGCCAAATATTCCGGAAATGCTCAAGGGCCTAATCCCGATGATCCCGGAAGGCGGCGTGGTCTACACCCTGGCGTTGGCTGGCGGCGTCGGCGGTACCATCACCTTGGCCGCTTACGGCTACTGGCTGCGCGAGAAAGGCTGGTACACCCCTAAGTGGATGCGGGTCATGCGCATCGACAACTCCATGGCTTACGTCATGACCGGCATCTTCGTGTTGGCCATGCTGATCGTTGGCGCGGAAGTTGTTCGCGCCGCCGGCGTGACCATCTCCGGTGGCGACAAGGGCCTGCTGGAACTGGGCGACGTGCTGAAAGCCGAATACGGCGATGTCGTAGGCAACGGCTTCCTCATTGGCTTCTGGGCCGCGTCCTTCTCGTCGATCATCGGCGTATGGAATGGCGTTTCGCTGATGTTCGCCGACTTCTGGGGCCATATGCGCAAGAAGCCGGCAAACCACCCGGATACGCTGACCGGTGGCAAGTACTTCAAGTTCTATGTGCTGTGGCTGACCTTCCCGCCAATGGTGCTCTTCTTGCTGGACAAGCCAATTGCCCTGATTCTGGCCTATGGCGTCCTCGGTGCGCTGTTCATGCCATTCCTGGCGGTCACCCTCCTGGGCCTGCTCAATGGCAAGCGCATCCCCAAGGAATGGGCCAACCGCTGGCACACCAACACCGCGTTGGCGATTACCGCAGTACTGTTCATCATCTTGGGTGTACAGCAGCTGTACAAGTCCCTGGCTCCGCTCTGGAGCTGATGGCCTTTCACTAGGTCCAGAAGCCATGGTGGCATGCAATGAATTGCATGCCACCATGGCTTTCGCGTTTAGGCTGGAGATTATGAGCATCAAGCGGATTGGAATCCTCGGAGCGGGACGAGCCGGTACAGCCCTCGCCCGCGCAGCAGCATCGGCCAGAATCGACGTACGCATCGCAGGTTCCAGGCCGCCACGGATGATGAAGTACCACCTGGCACAGTACGCATCGCATGCCACCGCCGTATTGGCCGAAGACATTGCCGAGGATGCCGATTTGGTGGTGCTCATGGTGCCCCAAGAGGAACTCGACGACATTGATGTCCCATCCCTGGCTGGCATCTTGCTGGTGGATGCGACCAATCGCTGGGAAGACGAGCCGCTTCCCGACTGGCTGGAAACATCACTTGACGCTGGCTTGTCCAGCTCCGAAGGCATTGCAACCCATTTCAAGAGCTCTCGCGTGGTCAAAGCCCTCAATCACATCAGCCATTGGGACATGGACGCGGATCGGGCAACCAAGCAATCCGCGCAACGCGCCTTGGGCGTCGCCTCGGATAACAAGCAGGATGCCCAGACGGTTTCGGAACTTACCGTCGCCCTGGGTTTCTCTCCGGTCCTCCTGCCCAACTTGGCCGCGGGCCGCGGCTTGGAACCTGGTGGCGCGATCTTCAACGAAGTTCTCGATGCGGCAACGCTGTCCGCCAGGCTCGGCCCATCTTCGCAGTAGAACCGCTAAACCCGCGTTTCACTAGGCAGATCGCATCATATTCCTGTGACACTCGACACTGATTTTCTGATTTTTTACCTTAAACCTCTACTCAATCCCGGTTTTCCCGCGGAATTCCGGGGTTTTCACCCTCCAGTTGCGGGGAGTTTCCCGATTGGAAATCCCCTGCTGGGGGTGGTAAAGTTTTACTTCGTTGCCAGCGATAACAACGCGAACAACAGACAACCTGCGCGGGTGGCGGAATAGGTAGACGCGCTAGCTTGAGGTGCTAGTCCTCGCAAGAGGGTAGGGGTTCAAGTCCCCTTTCGCGCACAGGTAGAATCCCCGGTTGACTTCGGTCAACCGGGGATTTCTTTATTTAATCCGAACGGATCCCCGCCCTCGATTGAGGATGCGGCGCATGCCTCCGCCGCGCTTGCACGTGCGCTGTCGTAAAGTGCTTATATGACTGATTCTTCCCCGGGCAACATCCCCGCCCAGCAGGGGCTCATGCCAACTGATGATGGCCACCAGCTGTACTGGGAAGAGTTCGGCAGTCCCGAGGGAATCCCGGCACTGCACCTGCACGGTGGACCAGGAGGAACACTCGGCGCGAGCGGCTACCGGAACCGCTGGGATCTGTCCCGTACTCGCCTCATTGGTTTTGAACAGCGCGGTTGCGGACGTTCTCTCCCCTCGGCAGCCGCTGCGGATACGGACATGGGAGAATTCACTACCCAGCGGCTGATAGACGATATCGAAACGCTGCGTGTCGGGCTGGGTATCGAGAAATGGATTATCAATGGCGTGTCCTGGGGCTCGACCTTGGCTCTCGCCTACGCACAGGCCCATCCCGAACGCGTCGTCGGCATGGTGCTTTTCGCCGTCACGACAACGAGCCGTGAAGAAGTCCAATGGATCACCGAAACTGTTGGAGCGCTCTTCCCGGAAGCATGGGACCGCTTCTCGCGATTCGCCAGCAGCCACATTCCGGCCTACGCGGCGGGTGAACTGCGACTGGTCGAGGCCTACGCGCAACTGCTCGGCTCCACCGATCTGGAACTTCGCGATGCGGCGTCCCGCGAATGGGCGCTATGGGAGGATACCCACATTTCCCTCGGATCGGAGCAGGTAATCCGCGATCCGCGCTGGCATGACCGCCGCTTCCGGCATTCGATGGCACGGCTGACCACTCATTTCTGGGCCCATGATGGTTTCTGCCAGCCGCCGATCATCGAGAATATGGCTGGGATCCGGCACCTGCCGGCCGTTTTGATCCACGGACGAGCCGATGTTTCCGGACCGTCAATGACGGCATGGAAACTTCACCAGCTCTGGCCAGCTTCCTCACTGGTTATCTGCGAGACCGATGGCCACGGCGGAGCGGAGATGGTCGATCACTGGACATCGGCGAACGCGAACATGCTGGACCTGGCTTCTTGATAGCATCAGAGGCGGAGTTTTGAACGAAAAATTCCGTCACTAGCACAGCACTACTGGAGTACTGAACATGCGCATAGCCATGCTTTCCCTGCATACCTCACCGATGCAGCAGCCGGGCTCCGGCGATGCAGGTGGCATGAACGTGTACATCCAGAACCTTTCCTATGCGCTGGGCGCCCTGGGCCACGAAGTCCACATGCTCACGCGCACCGCCAACGAATCCGAGTCGCTCCAGGTCAGCGAGGGCGTGTGGATGCATCAGGTGCAGATCGCTGCCCATCGGAACCTTGCCAAGGAACAGCTCCCGGCGATCATCGACGAGGCCGCGGAGGAAATCGCAACGCACTTGCACGGAGTGAAGTTCGATGTCGTCCACGGGCACTATTGGCTCTCCGGAATGGTGGGGCTGCAACTGGCGCAGCGCTGGTCCGCTCCCTTGCTGGTCTCGATGCACACCTCGGCCGCGGCCAAGGAACACGAATCAGGTCTCCCCGAGCCGGGGAAGCGAAAGGAAGCGGAGAAGCAGCTGCTCGCCGCCTGCGCGCGCATCATCGCGAACACGCCCGTCGAGGCGAAACAGCTGCAGCGCTTCTACGCCGTGGACTCGAACAAGCTCGACATCGTCCTGCCGGGCGTCAACCACCGCATCTTCCACCCGGATCAGGACAAGCTGCGCCGGCCTCTGGGCGACGATGACTTGCACCTGGTCTACGCCGGGCGCATGCAACCGCTGAAGGGAGCCCATCTTCTGCTCGAAGCCATGGGCATCGCGCGTCGCGAGGATCCAGCCCTGCGCATTACCGCATCGCTGTTCGGCGCGCTGTCCGGGGCAACGGACTACGACCTGCCAGCGCAAGCCCAACGCCACGGCTTGGAGGACGTCGTCCGGTTCTTCGATCCGCTCTCCCCCGAGAAGCTGGCGCTCGTCTTCGCCAATGCCGACGTCGTTGCGGTACCGTCGCTCTCCGAGACTTTCGGGTTGGTAGCCGCCGAAGCGCAGGCCTGCGGCACGCCGGTGTTGGCCAATGCGGTGGGAGGGTTGGCCTACGCCGTCAATGACGGCGAATCCGGTTGGCTCATGACCGAGCCTGATGCCCAGCTTTGGGCCGCTAAGCTGCTTGAACTGGCCCGGGATCCTGAACAGATTACCGCTGCCGGACATGGGGCGCTGGAACATTCGGCCCTCTTCACCTGGGAACGCGCGGCCGTGGCCACCCTGGCCAGCTACCGTGTCGCCCAGTCCGAGCGCCAAGTACGTTGAATGCAATAGTGCCTTGGCCTTCATTGGAAATCCATTGAAGGCCAAGGCACTAGCGGTGGAGCCTAGCTGCGCACCAGATCCAGCTCGAAGTGGGGCTTGGACTTGCGTGCATTCCACGCGTGGACCTTGTACCCATCGGCTTGCGGCTGGAAGGCCAGGTCAACCGATGCCGGAAGCACTACCGGGGTCTTGAACTCGATGCTCCAGTGGTACGTTCCGTTGGCTGGTTCGATCCCCGCCAATGCCCGGGCTGCCAGGTAGATGCCGTGGGCAATAGCCGCTGGCATGCCCAACGCCTTGGCGCTGAGCGCGGACAGGTGAATCGGGTTGTAGTCGCCGGCTACTGCGGCCCAACGACGTCCCGTTCCCTGATCCAGTTTCCAGCTCGCGGTACGCTGCGGTGCAGCAAAGGCCGGATGCGCGCTCTTCTCCGGTGTGCGGCCCTCGAGCCGCACGCCCTTGGCCAAGAACGTGCTGCGCAGCAGCACCCGGTCCTGCCCGTCCACCACGAGGCGCATCACCAAGTCGGAGGTGGCCCCATGGGGATGGGCCGAAAGGTTCTCGCTGTGCACCTCGATATCGAATGCTTCGTGCTCCCCCAGCGGCTGGTCCAGGTCGACCTGGTTGGACAGGTGGATCATGCCCAGCAGCGGCATGGGAAAATCATCTTGCACCATCAAGGACATAGCCAGCGGGAAAGCCAGCGAGTGCAGGTAGAGGCTGGGCAGCACGCCGTTCATCGGCGCGCCTACGGCCTGGCGGAACTCGGCGAGTTTCACCGGATCGGCCTTGGCGCCCTGGAAGACCAGGACGGTTTCGGGCAGCACCGGATTCTTCGGCTTCCGCTTCAGGGTCTTCACGGCCTTGGCATAGACCGAGGCCATCGAGGGAATCCCGGTGACGAACTGCGCACCCATCTAGGCACCTACCAGCGATTGGCCGCAGACCCGCAGCACCTGGCCGTTCAACCCGGCTGCGGCATCCGACCCGAGGAAGCTAATCGCCTCGGCAACGTCTACCGGCAGACCGCCTTGCATCAGCGAAGGCAGAACCATGCGGGCAACGGTGCGGGTACCCAGCGGGATCTTCGCGGTCATCTCGGTCTCGATGAACCCGGGAGCCACAGCGGCGATGGAGCCGCCATTTTCTGCAAACAGCTTGGCGCTGGCGTGCACCATGCCGATCACCCCGCCCTTGGAAGCTGCATAGTTGGTCTGGCCGCGGTTCCCGGCAATGCCGGAGGTGGAAGCCAGCGAAACGATGCGCAAACCGGGCAGCTTGGCTGCCAGGAAGGCTTCATTCATGCGCAGCTGCGAAGCGATGTTCACGGCAATCACCGAGTCCCAGCGGCCGGCATCCATATTGGCCAGCAGCTTGTCCCGGGTGATGCCGGCATTGTGGATCACCAGATCCAGCGAGCCATGGCGGCCGATCGCATGGTCCATGATCTGCTGGGCGGCATCCTGGGCGGTGACATCCAGCTGCAAGGCGGTGGCGCCGATGGAGTTGGCGACCTTGGCTAGCGATTCGCCGGCAGCAGGCATATCCACCACAACCACCTGCGCGCCGTCGCGGGACAGCGTCTTGGCGATGGCCGCGCCGATGCCGCGAGCGGCACCGGTCACCACCGCGACCTTGCCGGCCAGCGGCTTGGCGAAGTCGGCAGGCAGCACGCCATCATTGGTGCGCACAGAAAGGAACTGGCCGTCCACGTAGGCGCTGCGCCCGGAGAAGAAGAAGCGCAGCGCGGCCAGCGCACTAGGGCTGGCAACGCTGGTGCCTTCGGCAAGCACGATGCCATTGGCGGTGGCCCCCGCTCGCATTTCGCGGCCCATTGAGCGCACGATGCCGTCGATCCCCTGGCGCACGGCGGAAAGCTCCGGCGCATCGTCATCGCTGGCGGGACGGGAGAAGGCCACCACGCGGCCACCTGGCAGCAGCTTGCGCAACGCCTGGCCGGCCGCCAGCATCAGCGGCGACAGCTCGGTGGGGTGCTCGAGTTCATCGAGCAGCAGCACCAGCCCGCCGAGCTTGGCATCGCCGGCGTCGTGCCGGCGCACATCCAGCCCCCAGGCGACCAGGGTGTCGCTCAGGTCCTGGGCGTTGGACGAGGCACCGAGCACCAGCACCGGGCCGGGCAGCAGTGGCGCATCGGGGCTGTAGCGGCGCAAGCGCGGAGGACGCGGCAAGCCCAGCAGGGTGGCCAGCTTCTTGGTGATCCCGGAATTAACCAGTTCCATGTACTTGTCCGCCATTAGCTGCGAGCCTCCAGAATTGCGACGACGCCCTGGCCACCTGCGGCGCAGACCGAAATCAGCGCGCGGCCCGAGCCCTTTTCATGCAGCATTTTCGCGGTGCTGGCGATGATGCGCCCGCCGGTGGCGGCGAAGGGGTGCCCTGCGGCCAGCGAGGAGCCGTTCACGTTCAGCTTCGACCGGTCGATGGCGCCCAGCGGGGCATCCAGCCCCAGCTTCTCGCGGCAGAATTCCTCGTCCTCCCACGCCTTGAGCGTCGAGAGCACGGTGCCTGCGAAGGCCTCGTGGATCTCGTAGAAATCGAAGTCCTGCAAGGTGAGGTTGTTGCGCTCCAGCATCCGGGCGGTGGCGTAGGCCGGAGCCATCAGCAGGCCCTCGGCACCGTGCACGAAGTCCACTGCTGCCGCTTCGAAGTCCACGAAATTGGCCAGCATTGGCAGGTCGTTGGCTTGCGCGTACTCTTCGCTGCCCAGCAGCACGGCCGAGGCGCCGTCGGTCAGCGGGGTGGAGTTTCCGGCGGTCATGGTCGCCGCATCGCCCAGGTTCTTGCCGAAAGCGGGCTTGAGCTTGCCCAGCTTTTCCATGGTGGAGTCGGCGCGCAGGTTGTTGTCCTTGGACAGGCCGTTGAACGGGGTGACCAGGTCGTTGAAGAAGCCGCGGTCGTAGGCGGCGCCCAGGTTCTGGTGGCTGGCCAGGGCCAGTTCATCCTGGGCCTCGCGGGTGATGCCCCACTTCTTGGTGGTGATTGCCTGGTGGTCGCCCATGGACAGGCCGGTGCGCGGTTCGCCGGTGCCGGGGGCTGCGGGGGCCAGATGGCCTGGGCGCAGCTTGGCCAGCGCGGCGAGCTTGGCCTTGGTGCTGCGGGCGCGGGAAAGCTCCATCAGGATGCCGCGCAGCGCATCCGAGACGGCGATCGGCGCGTCGGAGGTGGTGTCCACGCCGCCGCCGATGGCGGAATCGAGCTGTCCCAGCTTGATCTTGTTGGCCAGCGAGCCGATGGCTTCCATGCCGGTGGCGCAAGCCATCTGCACGTCATAGGCAGGGGTGGCGTGATCCAGCGAGGAGCCGAGCACCGATTCGCGGATCAGGTTGAAGTTCTTGGAATGCTTGAGCACCGCGCCGCCGGCGACGGCGCCGATGCGCTGTCCCTGCAGGCCGAAGCGGGCGACCAGGCCATCGAGTGCTGCAGTGAACATGTCCTGGTTGGACGCATTGACGTAGGCGGTATTGGAACGGGCGAAGGGAATGCGGTTGCCACCGATGATCACGGCATTGCGCACAGAGGGCTGGCTCATGTTCGTTGAACTCCTACAAATATTCTGGTGTGACAAGTATTACTGTAACCAAGAGTACATGATACTGTGAGTTACGTGAACAAGATCACTGGGGAAATCGACCGCGAGACCGACGGCCGGGCAGCTCGCTGGCAAGCGCATCGCACCGCGCGCCACGAAGAACTGCTCAAGCTGGCGCGCAAAGCCGTGCACAAGCTCGGCCCGCAGGTCTCCATGGAAGACATCGCCAATCACGCGAAAACTTCCAAACCGGTGTACTACCGGTACTTCGGCGACAAGGAGGGCCTGCGCCAGGCACTGAGCGCCATGGTGATCAACGACTTCCGCGAACGCGTCATCGCCGCAGGCCTGGCCAAGGAAGACGAAATCAGCGCCCTGCACGCCATGGTTTCCTCCTACCTGGAGCTGGCAGCCAACAGCCCGAACCTGTACTTCTTCGTGACATCGGCCCCGCGCTGCGCCGACGATGAATCCGCTGGCGCCCTGAGCACCTTCTTCGAAGAGGCATCCAGCTTGATGAGCGAACGCCTGCTCAAGCTCTATGACCAGCGCGCCACTTCCGCGACCCTGGAGTTGTGGCCGCGCGCGGCGCTGGGCATGGTCCGCGCGGCCGGCGAACAGTGGCTGCGCCAACCGGATTCCGCCAACAAGCCGGCATTGCCGTCGCTGGCCGAAGAACTGACCAATTGGCTGGCCTATGGCATCGCCTCCACCCGGACCCCGAAAACCTGCTGAAGCACCCAGGTGCAACCCCAAACCGAGACACCACCGAAATGAAAGGTACGTCATGAGCGTGAACCGCATCAACGTCAACGCCCTGTCCGAACAGCTCTTCGGCCCTTATGCCGAAATCCGCAAGGCCTCTCGCGCCCGCGCCGCGGACCCGCAGCTGCAGCGCGACCCGCTGCTGGGCATGGATGAGCACCGCGAACGCGTTCTGGGCCAGCTGGGCATCCTGGTGCAGCAGGAAGCCGTCCAGCGCGCCTTCCCCACCGAATTCGGCGGCAAGAACGACCACGGCGGATCCATCGCCGCCTTCGAGGAACTGGTCGCCGCGGACCCGTCGCTGCAGATCAAGGCCGGCGTGCAGTGGGGCCTGTTTGCCGGGGCGATCCTGCACCTGGGCACCGAAGAGCACCACAAGGCATGGCTGCCCGGCGCGATGAACTTGGACACCCCCGGCGCCTTCGCCATGACCGAAATCGGCCACGGCTCCGACGTGGCCGCGGTGGGCACCACCGCCACCTACGACGAGGCCACCGATGAATTCGTCATCCACACCCCCTTCAAGGCGGCCTGGAAGGAATTCCTGGGCAACGCGGCCCTGCACGGCAAGGCCGCCACCGTCTTCGCGCAGCTGGTCACCAAGGGCGTGAACCACGGCGTGCACTGCTTCTACGTGCCGATCCGCGATGAGCAGGGCAACTTTCTGGAGGGCATCGGCGGAGAGGACGACGGGCTCAAGGGCGGGCTGAACGGCATCGACAACGGCCGGCTGCACTTCACCAATGTGCGCGTGGCGCGCACCAACCTGCTCAACCGCTACGGCAACGTGGATGAATCCGGCACCTACTCCTCGCCGATCGCCTCCCCGGGCCGCCGCTTCTTCACCATGCTCGGCACCCTGGTCCAGGGCCGCGTCTCGCTGGACGGCGCCGCCACCAACGCCTCGAAGATCGCCCTGCAGATCGCGGTGACCTACGGCAATCAGCGCCGCCAGTTCAACTCCGTCTCGGACACCGAGGAAACCACCTTGCTGGACTACCAGCGCCACCAGCGCCGGCTACTCACCCGGCTGGCCCGCACCTATGCGTCCTCCTTCGCCCACGACGGGCTGCTGGAGAAGTTCGACGCGGTGTTCTCCGGGCGCGAGGACAGCGACACGGACCGCCAGGATCTGGAAACCCTCGCCGCGGCGCTCAAGCCGCTGAGCACCTGGGACGCGCTGGACACCCTGCAGGAATGCCGCGAAGCCTGCGGCGGAGCCGGGTTCATCGCCAAGAACCGCTTCACCCAGCTCTATGCAGACCTCGATGTCTACGTGACCTTCGAGGGAGACAACAATGTGCTGCTGCAGCTGGTGGGCAAGCGCCTGCTCACCGACTATGCCGCCGAATTCCGCAAGCTCGATACCGGGGCCATGGCCCTGTACGTGGCCAAGCAGGTGGGCACCACTGCCCTGCACCGCTCGGGCCTGCGCAGCGTCGGCCAGGCGTTCGCGGATATCTCCGACGAGCGCAAGAGCGCCAACTTCTTCAAGGACCCGGAGAACCAGCGTGCCCTGCTCACCGACCGCATCAACGCCAAGGTGGCCGAAGTTGCCGGCGCCCTGCGTGCTGCCGGCAAGGACAAGGCCAAGGGCGCCGCGGCATTCAACGAGAACCAGGACCTGCTGATCTCCGCGGCACGCGACCACGGCCAGCTCTTGCGCTGGGAAGCGTTCACCGCCGCGTTGGAGCAGACCGGCGATGCTGCCACCAAGGAGGTGCTGACCTGGCTGCGCGATGTCTTCGCCCTGAGCCTGGTCGAAGACGACCTGGGCTGGTACCTGTCCCACGGCTTGCTCTCCATGCAGCGTGCCCGCACCCTGCCCGGCTACCTCAACCGCCTGCTCGCCCGCCTGCGCCCGCACGCACAGGACCTGGTCGAGGCCTTCGCCTACACCCAGGACCACCTGCGCGCGGACATCTCCTCGGGCGGCGAAGCCGAGCGCCAGGACGAGGCCATGGAGTACTTCCGCAAGCTGCGCGCCAGCGATGACGCGCCGGTCAGCGAAAAGTCGCTGCAGAAAGCCAAGGGCTAACCCGTAGCCACGCCGATGCCCGTATCCCAAAGCATTCTGGGTGCGGGTATCGGGTGGTTAACCGTTCAAGCGCTGGGCCAGCGCCACAATGATCCCCTCAGGTCCGCGAATGTATGCCATTTTCCACACGCCTTCATAGTGTCCGATGCCGCCGATCAGCGGATAGCCGTGCTGGTTCAAGTCATCCACCGTGGCCTGCAGGTCATCGAGCTCGAAAGCGATCGAACGCAGTCCCAATTCATTGGCCATCGCCGCACGGTTTCCCGGCAGGTGCGCTGGTCTTTCGAAACTCGACAGCTCGATTCCCACATTGGATCCGGGAGCCTTGAGCATCACGATATTCGTGCGCGAGTCGGGCACAGCGCAGACGGTCTCCAGGAACTCGCCTTCAAGCCCGTTCGCCCGGCCTTCCACTTCCAGCCCCAGGCTGACAAAGAAGCCGGTCACCATCTCGAGGTCGGCAACAGTGATGCCTACATGGTCGAATCGAATGGGTCGCGGCATGGGAATCGGTTCGCTTTCGCTCGAAGGTACGCCACAGCCTACCCCGATGGACGGCGGCGAACCAGATCGCCGCTGCCTTTTGGCACCGGCAAACTAGCTAGCCCCCAGTGAAAGCTCGTCCACCACCTTGGCTACCAGCTCCCGCTCTTTCGGGCTCACCGCCTGAACCGGCAGCGGCAAGCAATCTTCAGCTACCCAGCCGAAATGCTCGGCGATGGCGGCACTGATCCTAAGGCTCCCGCCGCAGTGTGCCATCAGCTCCCACAGCGGCTCCAGTCTCGCTGAGATCGCCAACGCCTTTTGCGGGTCTCCTGCCTGCACGGCACGGGTTATTGCCACCATCGGAGCCGGAACGGTTCCGCCCACCGCGGTAAACCACGCGTTGCATCCTGCGATCAGGCCAGCTGCCCCTAAAGCGTCGCCCGATACGCCGATGCCCACGTGTTCGGGCAGCACCGCACGAATTGCGGCCACGTGCTCCTTGGCCTGCACCGGATCGGCTGGAACCCCGGGAATCTTGATTGACACGATCCCGGGCAGCTGCGCGATGCGCCCGTAGAGCCGGTTGCTGAAGGCGAAGTGGGTGGTTCGGGGATTGTCGTAGACAATGACCGGCAGCTCGCTGTGTTCACTGGCCGCCTTGAACAAAGCGAAGACCTCATCGTCATTCAGCTGCTGATAGCCCACCGGGGCGAGCAGCACGCCGACGGCACCGGCGTCCCGGGCATCGCCAATATGTTCCAGGACGCGGGAAGTGCGCAGTGCACCCACGCCAGCAAGCACCGGGATCCGGTCCGCGTGCTGCACGGCCAGCTCGATGACGCGCCGGCGCTCGGCGCGATCCAGGTACATATACGAGCCAGTTGAGCCCAGCACGGTGATCGAATCCACCTCGGCCCGCACTAGCCGCTGCACCAGGCCAATGAATGCCGGCTCGTCGAGCCGGTCATCGCGCAAGGGCGTGAGCGGGAAGGCACTGAGCCCGGTCCACGCAGTTGCCGGCGCCGCGTTGTTTTTCGCTGCCAAGCTCATGATCCGTTCTCCTTAATGATGCGCTGGTTCCTCGATCTTACGGCGAGCAGTGCGCAGAGGATGACCGCGCATCCGCCCACGACGGTGGGCCAACCGATGGATTCGTGCAGCAGCAAGCCCGCCCAGCAGATGGTCATCACCGGTTGCGCCAATTGCACCTGGCTCACCTGCGCCATCGGCCCGATGGCCAATCCCCGGTACCACGCGATGAAGCCCAGGAACATGCTCACGACACCGAGATAGGCAAACGCAGCCCACTCGCCGGGTGTCGCCGTGGGCGGGTGCTGGACCGCTGAGACGGTGGCGAGCGTCAGCATCACCGGAGATGCGAGAACCAGCGCCCAGGAGATGGTTTGCCACGAGCCGAGCTCGCGCGAGAGCAAGCCGCCCTCCGCGTAGCCGATAGCGCAAGCCAGTACGGCGCCGAAAAGCAGCAAGTCTGCTCCGTGCAGCCCGCCCAGCCCGCCACCTTGCACAGCCGCAAAAGCCAGGGCGGCCAGTGCCCCGGCAGCTGCCGCAATCCAGAACCTGGTGCTCGGACGTTCCTTGGTGCGCAGCACTGCGGCAACTGCCGTCGCCGCGGGCAAAATGGCGATGACTACCGCACCGTGGCTGGCCGGAGCCGAGGTCATTGCAAAAGAGGTCAGCAGCGGAAACCCGGCGACAACTCCCCCGGCGACGACAAGCAGCCGCCAGCATTGCGGCCGCGTAGGAAATTTCTGGCCGGTCAACCAGAGTGCGGCGATGGCTAGCACTGCGGCGATCACCGATCGCCCCGCACCGGCAAACAGCGGATGCAGGTGGCCGTGCTCTACGGCGATGCGGGTGAAGGGCACGGTGAAGGAGAAAGCGAGAACGCCCAGTAGCCCCCAGAGCGGTCCGGCACCCGGGGTGGATAGCGGTTGTCCATTATTGACAGTAGCGGTACTATGTAGCTTCATGTTTAACAGTAGCAGTGAGCGTGTGGTTGCGAAACTCCAAGAGTGGATTGCGGCAGCCCCTGCCGGGAGCCAGTTGCCCTCCACGCGTGCTCTGGTGGCGGAACACGAAGTCAGCCCGGTCACGGTGCAAAAGGCTTTGCGCACGCTCATCGGCCAAGGCGTCGTTGAGTCACGCCCCGGTATCGGCACCTTCATCCGCAAGCAACCGGTAGCCCGGGCGCACGACTACGCCTGGCAAACCGCCGCGCTGGGGGTCGTCCATCGCCCGTTGCCGGAGTTGGCCGCCGCCCAGCGGGCGACACCCAATGACGTCATCTCCTTGCATTCTGGATACCCGGATCGCGAGCTGCTGCCTGAACGCCTGGTGCGCAGCGCCTTCGCCCGAGTTGCACGCAGCGACGCCGTGCTCCAGCGCACCGAAGCCGCGGGATTGCCGGAGCTGCAAAGCTGGTTCGCCAGCGAACTCGGGGCGATCACCGCGCCGGGACTGAGCGCCCCGGCGGCCAGCGATGTTGTCGTGCTCCCGGGCAGCCAAAGCGGACTGGGGTCGATCTTCCGCTCGCTGGTTGGGTCCGGAAAGCCGATGCTCATCGAATCCCCCACTTACTGGGGCGCCATCCTGGCTGCCGCGCAGGTCGGCGTGCAGCTCATCCCCATTCCCGCTGGGCCGCACGGTCCGGACACCGAGGTATTGGACCGTGCTTTCGAGCAAACCGGGGCTCGCGCTTTCTACGCGCACCCGAATTTCGCCAACCCCACCGGCGCCCGCTGGTCGCCCGAGGTTTCGCTGCGGGTACTGGAGATCCTGAAGCATCGCGGCGCGTTCCTGGTGGAAGATGACTGGGCCAAGGATTTCGGGATCGACGTGGATTCTTCACCGGTCGCCGCCCGTGATGACAGCGGCCATGTGGTGTATCTGCGATCCCTGACCAAGAGCGTTTCCCCTGCAGTGCGCGTGGCCGGGGTAATTGCCAGGGGCCCGGCACGTGAACGGATCCTGGCCGACAACCAAGCGCAATCGATGTATGTCAGCGGCCCGCTGCAAGCGGTCGCATTGGATGTGGTCACGCAACCCGGGTGGCGCACCCATTTGTGCTCCGTGCGCCAGCAGCTGGCAACCCGCAGGGACCTGGTCCTGGATGCTTTGGCGCAGCATCTGCCCGAAGCCCAGGTTGAACAGATCCCCCGAGGCGGGCTGAACCTCTGGGTACGGCTGCCCGATACAGCTAATCCGGCACAGCTGGTGCGCGACTGCGAGATGCGCGGTGTAGCGATCGCGGCCGGCGACAGCTGGTTCCCTGCCGAGCCGACCGGACGCTTTTTGCGGTTGAACTTTGCTGGTCCGAATCCCGGAGCCTTCAGCCAGGGAGTCGAGATCATTGGCCAGGTGCTGCGCGGCTAGTTGTACGTCTCCGAAATACTCAAAGAGTCCAATGGTGGACCGCGAACGCGTACCATCCCACTGCCGCCTTAGCGATCTCCGACTCCCAACGCGCCGCACTGGAAGTGATCGCGAGATCGCAGACCGCCTCCCAAGTTAACATGCAACGCGCGCAGGTCCTGCTGACGGCCACCGACGGTCTGGCTAACGAATCGGCCTCCAAGGTGGCCAGGGTACCTCCGGGGAAGGTCCGCGCATGGCGAACCCGTTTCGAATAGAAAGGGCTGGCCATCTTCCCCTTCACCACCCGCGGACACACCCTACCCCCGCTGCGCCGGCAACAGCTCATGCAACAGCTCCGAACGGCACACCGCGAATAGCTGCCGGAGATTCTCAGTGGGAAAACCGGGCTGGCCGGCCATGGAATGCCGTGCGGTCCATAACGAAAGCGTAAAAAAACCCTCAAAGGTTCCTCCCCGAACTTAAAGGCACCCTCGCCAATCAATGTGAGCAAAGGGTAAGAAGTGTACAAATACCCATAGATTTCCTTCATCACCCCGCCTTTGGAATTTTCAAACTCACTACTACCGAAGGACCACACTGATGGGTATTCATTTCTTTAAAGCACAGCAGTACCGGTACGAAGTTCGAGATTTGCCCACCAAGCTCGCGTTCCATCCTGGTTAGCTTTGTGGTTGCCTGTACTGCGAATCTCGTGATTTCATCACTGAAAGTGCTATTGAGACGGGCTACTGGACGCGGTGAGGACTGGCTTGTAATTGCCGCCATCCAACGACCGCTCTGCCGCGATGCCGCACAACGAAATGGCTGATTGCCCTACCAGTTATTCACTGAACAGCGAGTGTCAACAATGAGCGTTGTTCTTAGTCATAACGCCTCTTGGAATAATTACGAGCAACTGCATTACTCATAATCGTTCTCGTGCCGTTCGGCGGATAGCCAAGTGGTGCTCGCTCCACCGATCGATAGCGGCTCTCGGCATTGATGCACTGGCCAGAAGTGAAATGACCGGCCAGCATCTCCTTTCCGGAAGAAGAAAGAAGGCCCCGGTGAATGAAAAATAATTTCATCCACCGGGGCCTGTCGAACTCTTTGCTGGCTACAGTCCGTCTACCTCGACCAGGCCGCGGCGCGTAGGCACCGGGGCCACGTGCGTGCCGTTGGCCGCCACGCGCTGAACCGACAGCAACCGCGGCGGCGCGCCGTCGGCGGTTTGCAGGATCCACGGACCGACCATCAGGTAGCCGCGATCATTTTCGGCCTCGGTGACCACGCCGGTAATCACGAAATCACCGTAGGGTTCCTGGCTGAAGGATGCGGCAACCAAATCGCCGTGGGACAGCTCGGAAACTTCAACGTCTTCCGGGGCGAACTCGCCTTCGAAGACTGCGGGGAAGGCGCGCACGTCCTTATCAGGCTGGCGGGCCATGGTTTCGCCGCCGTCGGCGTCTTTGGCTTTCTTCTTGGCAGCGGCCGCGTTCAGCCCGCCAACCATGACGTCGTCGAGCACCGTGGCGTGCGCGGCGCCGGTGATCAGGAAGTTGCCGAAGCGGGCGGTCTTGTAGAGCACCGAGATCACGTCTCCGGCTTCCACCTCGCCGAAGGCCGCTTTCATGCCGGCTACATCGCGCTTGGAAGGGCCCTTGATAAAGACGTCCACGGGGTGATTCTCCGATTCTGCAGGAATTAGGTTCTGCGCTTAAGCGTAGGCCAGTTACCAGCCACGAAGAAAACGCCTAGCCTCGCAGGGCGGCGTCGAACCATCCGGTAATGCTCGCCGGATGGGTGATCGCGGTGCCCACCACCACGGCGAACGCGCCGGCATCCAGCGCGGCTTTGGCCTGCGCCGGGGTGTGGATCCGGCCCTCGGCAATCAGTGGCGGCTCCAGGCCCGCTGCTGCGATCTGCTCCAGCAGCTCAAGGTCCGGCCCCTCAGTCTTGTCCCGTTCCCCGGTGTAGCCGGCCAGCGTGGTGCCGATCAGATCGGCCCCGGCCTGCGCGGCGGCCAGCGCGTCGTCCAGCGACCCGCAGTCGGCCATCACCAAGGCGGCAGACCGTTCGTGGACCGCGCTAATGGTTTGTTCCAGGCTCTTGCCGTCGGGCCGTTCGCGGCGGGTGCCGTCCAGGGCCACGATGTGCGCCCCGGCGTTGGCCACCGCCAAGGCGTGGTGGATGGTGGGGGTGATGAACACGCCCTCATGGCCGTCCTTGAACAGCCCGATGACCGGCACCTCGACGGCCGAACGGGTGAATTGGATATCCGCGATGCCCTGCACGCGCACCGCGCCGGCGCCTCCGATCACCGCCGAGGCAGCCACCTGCGCCATGGTCTGCGGGTGGCGCATCGGCTCCCCCGGATAGGCTTGCGCCGAAACGATCAGCCGTCCGCGCAGGGCTTGCAGTGCTGCTGCCGAAAGCAACATGTCTTTCTCCTCTTAGTCTTGTGGCCAGAATAGGCTGGCCGCCCCGATCAGGGCGGCATCGGTTCCCAAACGGGCAGGTTCCAGCGCGGTGCCCCGCACCAGGTCGATGGCGCTGGCGGCGAAGCCCTCGCGCAGACCCTCCCACCAGATCTTCCCCGCCCCGGCCATCCCGCCGGCAATGACGATTTTCTGCGGGTCCAGCACGTTGGCCAGCGATCCGGCGGCGGCGCCTGCGGCCAGGCCTCCGGTATGCACTGCCCGATAGGCCAAGGCGTCGCCGGCTTCGGCCAGCGCGGTCACCGCCTGGGTGTCGCGCACTTGCGGGTTGCCGGCCAAGCGCTGGTAGTGCCGGTGGATCGCGGGCCCGGCGGCGATCGCCTCCACATGCCCGGTGCGTCCGCAGGAGCATTCCAGCCCGGTGGCGTAGGCCGAATCGATGTGCCCCATATGCCCGGCCACGTGGTGGAAGCCGGTGACCAGCTGGCCGCCGTGCAGGTAGGCTCCGCCGATTCCGGTGCCGATGGCCAACAGCATCACCTGGCCGGTTCCCCGGCCCGCGCCGAAGCGGGCCTCGCCCAAACCGTGGGCGTGCACGTCATTGACCGCGCGCACCGCTAAACCGGTGAGCCGTCCCAGTTCGGCCGCCATGTCGGTGCCGGCCCAGCCCGCCAAGGTATCAGTGGCCGATACCACCTTCGCGGTTTCCGGGTCGATGACCCCGGCGGCGCCGATACCCAATCCGGCCGGCTGCGCCGAGCATGCACCGCGCAGCTGCTGCACCACGCCGGCCATGGCCGCGATGATTGCGGCGGCGCCTTCGCGGGCCGGTGTGGGTGCTTGGCTGCGCGCGGTGATGGTGCCATCGCGGCGCACTACGGCGCCGGCGATCTTGGTGCCGCCCAGATCCAGGGCGAGCACCTCGCCGGCGCCTGCTAGTTGTTCTTGCACTGGGCCAGGGCCTACTTGGCGGCCACCGGCAGCAGGCCGGTTTCGGCCAGGATCCCGCGGATCGCGGCGGCCTCGGAGGCATCCAGCGACGCCATCGGGGCGCTCATGGCGTTATTGGCGATGATGCCCAGTTCCACCAGGGCGGTCTTGAAGGCGCCCAGGCCCGCAGCCCCTGGCGACACCCGGGAAGCATCCGGGGTGTAGACGATGTCGAAGACGCGGGCCAGGCGGTCCTGTTCGGCCGCGGCGCCGGCCCAATTGCCGGCCACGGCCAGGTCGAACAGGCGGCGGTAGCCGGCTGGGTCCACGTTGCCCAGGCCCGGGACCACGCCGTGGGCTCCGCCCAGCAGCGCCCCGTCCACGACGACCTCATGGCCGGTGAACACCGAGAAGCCCTCGATGTCCTTGGTGGCCAGCAGCAGCTGGCGGAAGGACACGTCGTCGCCCGAGGAGTCCTTCACGCCCACGATGGCGCCGGACTGCGCCAGCCGGATGGCCACATCCAGCGGCAGCTTGTGGTGGGTGCGCACCGGCACGTCGTAGGCGAAGATGTCGACCTGCAGGGCGTCGTGGATGGCGGTGAAGTGCGCTTCGATCTCCGGGCCGTTGGAGATGGCATAGAACGGGGTGGTGACCACCAGCGCGTCGGCGCCCAGGGCGATCAGGCGCTGGCCCTCGTCGATGACGCGGGCGGTGGTCTGCTCGCTGGCACCGACCAGCACCGGCACGCGGCCAGCGTTGGCGGCCACGATCCGGGCGAGTACCGCGTCGCGTTCGGCATTGGCCAGGTAAGGCACCTCGCCGGAGGAACCGAGCACGAACAGGCCGGCCACTCCCCCGTCGATCAGGTGTTCCACCACGGCATCCAGGCCGGCGGCGTCAATGGCGCCATCGGCGGTGCGCGGGGTGATGACCGGCGGGATGACGCCGGAGTACTTCGGGTTGTTCGTGTAAGCCACGGGGATTCGGTCTTTCTCTAGGTGCCGCAATTGCGGCGATTGGTTAGTGCTCCAGCAGTGCCGGGGCAGCACCCAACAGGGTGCGGGTGTAGTCATTGGTGGGCGCGTCGAATACCTGTGCGGCATCGCCTCGCTCGACGATTTGCCCGGAGTTCATCACGCAGATGGTGTCCGAAACATAGCGCACGGTCTGGATATCGTGGGAGATGAACACCATGCCCAGGTTCAGCTCGGATTTCAGGTCGGTGAGCAGGTTCAGCACCTGTGCCCGCACCGAGACATCCAGCGCGCTGGTGGGCTCATCGGCCACGATCACCGCAGGTTCCAGGGCCAGCGCCCTGGCGATGGCCACGCGCTGGCGCTGGCCGCCGGAGACCTGGCTGGGCAGGGCCGAGGCCGCAGAAGCCGGCAGGCCCACCACCTCAAGCAGTTCCAGCGCCTTGGCCTTGCGCGAAGCATCGCTGCCGATGCCATGCACGCGCAGCGGGTCGGTGAGCGTGTCCATGATCGACATGCGCGGATTCAGCGCGGTGGCCGGGTCCTGGAAGACCACGCCCACGCTGCGCCCGAACTCCTTGCGGCCTGCGGCGTTGCGCTTGCCCACCGGCTTGCCGTTGAACAGCACCTGCCCGCTGGTGGGTTCCTGCAGTCCCACCAGCACCGAGGCCAGGGTGGACTTGCCGCAACCGGATTCGCCCACGATGCCCACGGTCTGCCCGCGGCGCACCGCGAAGTCCACCCCGTTGACGGCCTTGATCAGGCGCGGGGAGAACAGCTTGCCGCCGCGGATCTTGTGGTGCACGTGGATATCCTGCAGCTCGATGATCGCGTTGCTCATTTGCTGGCTCCTTGAAGGTGGCTGCCATTGCCCTGGTGGCTGGCCCAGCGGTGCTCGCTGCCGGCGTCCACCGGGACGAAGGACAGGTGCTGGTCCGGGTCGGCGCCGGCACGCTGCGAACGCTCGGCGAAGCGGTCGCCGGCGGCGAAATCGTACGGGCTGGGGACGGTGCCCGGGATCTGGTGCAGGCGTTCAGCCTTCGACTCGATGGAGAGCACCGCGCCGAGCAGGCCCTGGGTGTATTCGTGATGCGGGTCAGTGAGCACCTCGCTGATCGGACCGGACTCCACCACCTGGCCGGCGTACATCACGGTGACCCGGTGGGCCAGCGAGGCCACCAGTGCCAGGTCGTGGGAGACGAAGACCATCGCGAAGCCCAGCTGCTCGCGCAGCTCGTTGAGCAGGTCGACCACCTGCTTCTGCACGGTGACATCCAGCGCGGTGGTCGGCTCGTCGCAGACCACCAGCTTGGGGCTGCGCGAGAGGGCCATGGCGATCAGCACGCGCTGGCGCTGGCCGCCGGAGAGCTCATGCGGGTAGGAGCGCAGGGTGCGCTTGGCGTCCAGCTTGACCAGGGCGAGCAATTCCTCGGGGGTCTTGCGTCCGCCGCGGCGGGTGAGCTGGCGCAACTGGTCGCCGATGAGCATCGAGGGGTTCAGGCTGGAGAGCGCGTCCTGGTAGACCATCGCGATCTGCTGGCCGCGCAGTCCCTTGTAGACCTTGTCGTCCCCGGCCCGGGTGCCGCCATCGGAGGTGGCCGGCAGCAGTTCCCTGCCCTCGAAGGTGATGGAACCGGAGAGCCGGGCGCTTCCCGGCAGCAGCCCCATGATGGCCAGCGAGGTGATGGACTTGCCGCAGCCGGATTCGCCCACCAGCGCCATGGTTTCGCCCTCGCGCACCGCGAAGGAGACATCCTGCACGATCGGGGTGTCCCCGTAGCGCTCCGGGAAGCGGATGGACAGGTTCTTGACCTCCAGGATAGTGCGCGGCGCGCCCTGGGAGGTATCGAGCACCAGGCGGTCGGTGCGCTGGGCCTCGGCCGCTGCCAGCAGGTCCAGTTCCCCGCGCAGCCGCTCGGCGGCCTGCGGGTCCGCGGCCGCCTTGGCCTTGGCCAGCGCAGGCTCGCCGTTCTTCTTCGCCTGCTTCCTGGCCGAGCCCTTGGTGTTCACCAGCGCATCGGTCATGCCTTCGGCCAGCATGTTCAGCGCCAGCACGGTCAGCAGGATCACCAGGCCGGCGAAGGTGGTCGCCCACCACGCGCCGTTGAGCACCAGGGTGCGGCCGTAGGAGATCACGTTGCCCCAGCTCGGGGCCGGATCCTGGATGCCTGCACCGAGGAAGGACAGGGATGCTTCGAGGATGATGGCGTCGGCCACCATCACGGTGGCGAAGACCATCACCGGGGCCGCGCAGTTGCGCAGCACGTGGGTGCCCAGGATGTAGAAGCGCCCGGCGCCGATCACGCGTTCGGCGCGCACATAGTCCTCGCCCCATTGGGCCAGCACGTTGGCACGGACCACCCGGGCGATCTGCGGGGTGTAGATGATCGCGATGGACAAGATGATCACCGGCAAGGTGTTGCCCAGCGAAGCCAGCAGCGCGGCGGCCAGGGCGATGCCCGGGAAGGCCATCACCATGTCCATGATGCGCATGATCGTCTCATTGGCCCATTTGGCGCTGGTGGCGGCCAACGCACCGAGCAGCCCGCCCATGACCAGTGCCAGCGCCACCGACCCCAGGCCGACCAGCAGCGAGGCTTGGGCGCCGAAGAGCAGGCGCGAGTAGATGTCGCGGCCCAGCCGGTCGGTGCCGAAGAAGTGCTCGGCGCTCGGCTTCTGCGCCGGGATTCCGGTGGCCAGCGGGTCGTGCGGGGCAATCAGCGGGGCGAAGAGGGCCACCGCGGCGATGGCCAGCAGGAAGGCCAAGGCGATTTTGGAGCCTGCCGGCAGCGCCTTGAAGCGGGCGCCGGACTCGGAAAGGCGGTTCACGAGGTTGTTGCGTGGGGCCATGATGCTCATCCCTACACCGTCCTAATTCGCGGGTTGATCAGCAGGTAGAGCAAGTCGACGATGATGTTCACGAGCACGAAGGTGATCGCGATGGTCAGCGTGACGCCCTGGACCAGGTTGGTGTCCTTGTTGGTAATGCCGTTCATGATCAGCTGTCCCATGCCGGGCAGGGAGAAGATCATCTCGATGACCACTGCACCGCCCAGCAGGTAGCCGATGCGCAGCCCGAGCACGGTCACCGGGGTGACCAGGGCGTTGCGCAGCACGTTCTTGGAGATCACTTCGCCGCGCGGCACGCCGTTGCCGATGGCGGTGCGCACGTAGTCGCGGTCCAGTTCCTCGACCATCGAGGTGCGCACCACGCGGGTGAGCGAGGCGGAAACCGGGATGGCCAGGGCCAGGGCCGGCAGCGCCATATGCAGCAGCCAGGTGCCCGGGCCCGATCCTTCGGGGGCAGCTCCCCCGGAGGGGAACAGCGGGCTGGAACCCAGGGCGAACCACTGGATGAGCAGGATGCCCAGCCAGAAGGACGGGGTGGCGATCGCCGCGATGGAGAAGATGCGGACCAGCTGGTCCGGCCAGCCATCGCGGTACAGCGCACCGAGCAGGCCGAAGGCCAGCGAGATGACCACGGCGATGACCACGCCCAGGAAGGTCAGCTGCAAGGTCAGCGGGAACGCGCCGGCGATCATCTGGGAGACCGATTGGGCCGGCGGGGTGGTCAGTCCGAAGTCCAGGCGGATGAGCCGGCCGATGAAGCTGATGTACTGGACCACCAGCGCGTCGTTCAGGCCGCGTTCCTCGCGGTAGGCCTCTTTGGCGGCCTCGGAGGCACCCTCGCCCAGCGCGGAGGTGGCTTCATCGCCCGGGGCCAGCTTCATGATGATGAAGACCATGGCGGAGATGCCAAGGACCATCACCGGCAGCGCGGCCAGGCGGCGTAAGAGCAGGTTGAGGAAATTCCCCATGGAGTAGCTCCGTCGAGTATCGAAGTGTGCAGGTCATTGCGCTGTGCGGGCCGGGCGGCACGGCGTGGGTGCCGTGCCTCCCGGCCTGCTGCGCGGGGCCGGGGCCAGCTAGGCCTTGCGGTTCACGCCGACAAAGGAGATGCCGGTGGTTGGCAGCGGTGCGAAGCCTTCCAGCGCGTTTTCGTCCCAGGCCGATGGCAGCTGGCGGTGCAGCACCGGGTAGAGCGGGGCCTGGTCGGCGACGATGTTGATCGCCTTGCCCCACGCCGCCATGGCCTTGTTCGAATCATCGGTCTGGATGGCCGCGTCCAGCTGCTTCTGCAGCTCCTTGTATTCGGGTGTATCGTTCCAGCGGAAGCGGTTCTTCGGCCAGACATCGCCTCGGTAGAACCAGCTCATCAGCAGGTCCAGGTCGTTGCCGAAGACCGATGGGTCGCCCGGGGCGGCCACCACCGAGAAGGTGCCGCTGTCCACGTTGTCGGTGTACAGCGCGCCGGACTGCAGGTTCTTCATGGTGACCTTCACGCCCGGGATCTTGTTCCAGGATTCGAGGATCAGCGGGGCGATGTCCTTGACCCACGAGGTGTCGGTGGTCAGCAGCTCGAATTCCAGCTTGTCCACGCCGGCTTCGGCCAGCAGCGCCGCGGCCTTCGCCGCGTCGTAGCCGTAGACCGTATCCGCCTTGATGTACTGCGGGTGGCTTTCTTGCACATAGGAGCTGGCCGCCTTGGCGTTGCCCAGCAACGCGGTGCTGATGATCGACTCGGTGTCCAGGCCGTAGTGCAGTGCCTGGCGGACCAGCGCGTTGTCGAATGGCTTCTTGGCGCAGTTGAACATCAGGAACAGCAGGCCGAAGGAATCGGCGCTCTTCACCGTGGCCTTCGAAGCCAGGCGGTCCATATCCAGGTACGGAACGTCCTCGATGGCCTGCACGCGGCCCGATTCCATGGCGGTCACGCGGGCCGCCGCATCGGAGAGCAGGAACCAGGTCATGCCGCTGGCGGCCGCCGGGTACTTGCCGTTGTAGTCCTCGAACTTCTCGAAGACGATCTTGTCGTCCTTGGTGGCCGAGACCAGCTTGTACGGGCCGGTGCCGATCGGTGCGGCGTCGAAGGCGGCCTGGTCCTTGGAAGCCACGGCCTTCGGCACGATCTTGACCACCGAGATGCGGGTCGGGAACAGCGGGAAGGCGTAGTTCAGCGTGAACGCCACGGTCTTCTCGTCCTTGGCCTTCACCGACTTGATGAAGGGGATGAACTGGGCGAACAACGAGGCGTTGCCGGTGTCCAGCACCCGCTCGAAGGAGTAGACGACGTCCTGGATGGTGACCGCTTCCCCGTTGTGGAAGGTGGCCCCGTCGCGCAGGGTGATTTCCCAGCTGGTGTCGTCAATCTGCTTCGGCTCCGCCGCTGCCAGCGCCAGGTACGGTTCACGGGTGGCCGGGTGCAGGTCCACCAGGCCTTCGAAGATGTGCATGTTGGCGGCGAACGGGGTCGCGCCGGAGGAGGTCATCGGGTCGAAACCGGTGGACAGGGCGTAGGAAATGCCTGCCTCGATGGTGCCCGTGCCGGCAGCTGCGGTGCTGCCCGCGCCACCGCTGGCTCCTGGGGAGCAGGCGGCCAGGCTGGCCGAGAATGCCGCAGCAGCGCCAACCATGCCGGTGATCTTCAGGAAATCTCGTCGTGCAAAGGGCTTGTTGGCTACTTCGTTCAAAGCCATTCTTGCCACCTCCAGGAAAATGAGTGAGTGTTGTAGGACGTAGGATGTCCGATCTATGGTCTAGACTGTAGTGGACGTCACGCCGCATGGTCAACTGCGTCACATGAACTTCTCCGCCCGCCGAGGAAAGCAGGATCCGTTGAGCACGATGCCAGCCCGCCGATCAGATGCCCGTGCCCGCCTGCGCGCGCTGACCAATGACATCACCGCGCTGATCCTGGAACGCGGACTGCTGCCCGGGGACCCGCTGCCCACCGAGCAGGAACTCATGGCCGAGCTGGGCGTGGGGCGCAACTCCCTGCGCGAGGCGATCAAGGTGCTCCAGGCCCTGGGCATCATCGACACCCGCCACGGTTTCGGCATGTTCGTGGCCCAGGAAAACCTCAACGCCCTGCATGACTCCCTGGCCTTCCGCGGGCAGATGTCGCTGCGCCACCATGGCCATGAGGCCAGTGAGCTGGTCGATGTCCGCCAGGCACTGGAAACCGGCCTGATCGGCCTGGCCATCCGCGCGGTCACCGACGAGCACCTGGAGGCCTTGGAGCAGTGCGTAAGCCAGATGGAGCAGCACGCGGCGCGCGAGGAGACCTTCGTCGAGCAGGACAAGGCCTTCCACCGCATCCTCTTCGAGCCGCTGGGCAACCAGCTGCTGACCAACCTGCTCGGAGTGTTCTGGGATGTCTACCGCACCATCTACGATGCGATCGACTCCGATCTGGAAATCACCCAGCCGGCCAAGACCGCCCAGGACCACCGCGATATCCTCGACGCGGTACGCGCCAAGGACGTGGAAACCGCCCGGCAGTTGATCTCCGAGCACTTCCACGGCATTCGCGCCCTGCTGGCGAGCCGGGAAGTTTAGCAAAAAGAACCCTAAAGCATTCCTTTCACAGCTAAGCTGGGGTGGTGGACACACTTCAACGCTATGCACCCAATGAAAACCTCAGGCGCGACGAAGCGGCCTGGCGCGCACGGAATATCGAATGGCACTTCGCCGAGGTCCAGCTCGATCTTTCCAATGCCACCGATCGCACAGCCACCAGCTTCAGCTCGATCACCACGCTGAACTTCAGCTCCAAGGATCCGGCAGCCTTCATCGACTTCATCCACGAATCCGTGGACGAGGTACTGGTCAACGGCACCGCGATCGACCTGGAATCCGCAGTGCTCGATGCACGCATCTACCTCGATCAGCTGCGCACCGACGTGCCGAACACCGTGAAGATCACCGGGCGGGCGATCTACTCGCGCTCCGGCGAGGGGCTGCACCGCTTCGTGGATCCGCAGGATGGGCAAACCTACCTCTACACCCAGTTCGAGCCTTCCGAGGCGCGCCGGGTCTTCGCCTGCTTCGAGCAGCCCGACCTGAAGACCAGCTACCGCTTCACCCTCACCGGCCCGGCAACCTGGCATCTGGCCAGCAACCAGCCGATCGTCGATGAGGTACTGCACGATGACGGCACCAAGACCGTGGCCTGCGCCCCGACTCCCCCGATCTCCAGCTACATCACCGCGGTGCTGGCCGGACCGTACCACGTGGTGCGCGGCGAGCACCTCCAGCGGCTGGAGGACGGCGAAGAGCTGAGCATCGAGATGGCCGCCACCTGCCGCGCCTCGCTGGCCGAGCACTTCGACGGCGACGAGATCATCAAGCTGACCAGCCAGGGCCTGGACTACTACCACCAGCTGTTCGACTACCCCTACCCGTGGGGCAAGTACGACTCGGCGTTCGTGCCCGAGTACAACCTCGGCGCCATGGAAAACCCGGGCCTGGTCACCTTCACCGAACGCTACGTCTTCACCTCGCACGCCACCGAAGGCCAGTACGAGCAGCGCGGCAACACCCTGATGCACGAAATGGCGCACATGTGGTTCGGCGACCTGGTCACCATGAAGTGGTGGGATGACCTGTGGCTCAAGGAATCCTTCGCCGACTACATCGGCACCCTGGCCAACGACGAAGCCACCGATTTCACCACCGCGTGGACCACCTTCGCGGCGCGCCGCAAGGCCTGGGCCTACGTGGCCGACCAGATGCCCACCACCCACCCCATCGTGGCCGACATCCCGGACCTGCTGGCCGCGGACCAGAATTTCGATGGCATCACCTATGCCAAGGGCGCCAGCGTGCTCAAGCAGCTGGCCGCCTTTGTCGGCGCCGAGGCCTTCCGCGACGCCGCCCGCGCCTACTTCCGCAAGCACGCCTACGGCAATACCTCGCTGGATGACTTCCTCGAAGCGCTCGAAGCGGCCAGCGGCCGCGATATGGGCCAGTGGGCGGATGCCTGGCTGAAGACCAGCGGCGTGCCGAAGCTGCACGTCGAGTACACCACCGATGCCGGCGGCACCATCACCGCGGCATCGCTGATCCAGTCGGGCACCGATCCGGTCACCGGGCAGAAGATCGCCCGCCCGCATGTGCTTTCGGTCGGCGCCTACCAGCTGGACGGGAGCCAGCTGGTGCGCACCGACTCGGTGGACGTGGAGCTCTCCGGCGAATCGGCGGCCCTGGACTTCCTGGTCGGACGCCGGATCCCGGATCTGCTGCTGCCCAACGACGGCGATGAGACCTATGCGCTGATCGAATTCGACCCGGTTTCGCGTGCCACCTTGCTCGGCCACCTCTCGGGCCTGGGCGACTCGCTGCCCCGCGCCACCTGCTGGGCGTCGCTGTGGGATGCGGTGCGTTCGGCCACCTTGGATGCGCAAAGCTACGTGCAGGCGATCCTCGATCACGCGCACGCCGTCACCGACGCGGGCGTCTTCGGGGTGCTTACCGACCAGTTGGCCACCTCGATTTCCAAGTACGTTGCCCCCGAGCTGCGCGCGGAGCTGCGCCAGAAGGCCGCCGCAACCCTCACCGGGTGGCTCACCCGGTTCGAGGCCGGCGGAGACCAGCAGACCACCACCGCGCGCACCCTGGTTCGCCTGGCCCGTGCCGGCGTGGCTCCGGAGGTGCTCGACGCCTTCCTGGGCGAGCAGCCCAATGCCTACCAGGTCACCGTCGATGAGCAGCTGCTGTGGGGTTCCTACATCGCGCTGGCCGCTTCCGGCCGGCTCGACGAGGCCGCCGAGGCATCCATGCACGAAGCGGCCAAGGCCAACCCCACCAGCGTGGCGCAGAATTCGGTTCGCACCGCGCTGGCGGCGCGCCCGGATCCGCAGGCCAAGGACACCGCTTTCGACACCGTGCTAATGGCGCGCGATGAACACGGGGAGCTGTCCAACGATGCCCTCTCGGCCACCGCGCTGGGCTTCACCATGGGTTCCTCCGCCCTGCTGGCACCGTTCGAGGAACGCTACTGGGCCGCGATCCTGCCGGCCTTCGAGACCATGGGCATGGAATTCGCCACGCGCGTGATCGAGGGGCTGTATCCAGGGCACCAGGATCTCCAGGGCGCCATCGAGCAGAACCATGCACTGGCTACCGCTACCGCATGGCTGGAACGCCATGAGAGCGCACCGGCCGCCCTCAAGCGCATCCTGCTTGAGGAACGCGCAGAACTGGAACGCTCGCTGAAGGCCCAGGCCTACAGCCGCACCAGCCGCTAGGCGCTGGCCCTCCGAAGGCCGGCCCGCTGCTTATCCACGCAGCGGGCCGGCTTTTCCGTGCCGCTACACGCTGCCGGCGCAGCGGAGATGGCAGGGCCACAGCACCATGACTTTAAGCAAAACAAGGGTCTGGCCTCGAACTTGATCGAGAACAGGCCCTTGGATCTTGGCTCGCTACGGAACCCGCGCGGTCCATTGCGCGGTAGCGAATTTGGCCTCGGCCAATTCCTTCGCCGCCAGACGGGATTCGGCATCCAGCTGTGCCGGCTTGGCCCCGGTGCGCTTGGCGAAGGTGTCCATCATGACGTTGATGATCTCCATGCGATCCAGCTTTGTCTGCGACTTCAGCGGATCCACACGCTTGACCGCTGAGGTGATCCCCTTGTCGGAGATCTTCTCCCGGCCAATGCGCAGCACCTGGGTCATCTTCTCCGCGTCGATGTCGTAGCTCATCGTGACGTGGTGCAGCATCGCACCATTGGCCAGGCGCTTTTGCGCTGCGCCGCCGATCTTGCCGGCAGGGGTCGCGATGTCGTTCAGCGGCTTGTAGTACGCTTCCAGGCCGATGCTTTCCAGCGCTTCCATCACCCAGGCGTCCAGGTACGGGTAGGAATCGGCAAAGCTCATGCCGTCCACCAGGGATTCAGGAGCGTAGAGCGAGTAGGTAATGCAGTTGCCAGCTTCCATGAACATCGCGCCGCCTCCGGAAATGCGGCGAACCACCTGGATGCCGTGCTTTTCGGCTTGCTCCATGTCCACTTCGTTCTTCAGCGACTGGAAGGAGCCGATCACGACGGCGCCTTCGCTCCAGTCCCAGAAGCGGATGGTCGGCTTGCGGGTCCCCTTGGCGATTTGCCGGGTCAGCACCTCATCCAGCGCCACTTGCTCGGTGATTGGAATGATCTCCGGGCCCAGGACTTCCCACTCGTGGTCTTCCCACTTGGTGGCGTGTCCCAGCGCGCGGCGGACGACGCGCGCGATGGCGTCTTCGTCAAAACCGAACATCACTGCGCCTTCACGCAGATTGTCGGTTACCGCATTGCGTATGGTGCTGTGGCTGGCGTCCGCTGGCAAACCGCGTAGCGCATCATTCAAGTCATCCAGTGCATCATCTGGTTCCAGGAAGAAGTCGCCATTCAATGACACTTCGGTGATCACGCCATCGGAAGTATCCAGATCTACAACGACTAATTTGCCACCGACTACCTTGTATTCACCATGATGCTTCATGGTTTCATTCTATCCCCGGCTGCCCACTAGTCGAATCCACGCGCCCCCGGATTCGGTGGTTCGCAGTGGCAACATTCGACGCCGGATAACAATCGAATAAATATTCGAGAATACTTCCACATTCCGCGGATTTCCGGGCCAAACTGTCTGTTGCCGGCAGGATGATTAACTATGGCTATACCCGATTTCATCCATGACGACGATGATGAACATCGTCTACCGTTGCCCCCAGCTGGCACTCGCACAGAATCCCACAAGGATTCGTTATTCAGCGACCATCTCGAACATCACCTGTTCCATGGTCCGCTGAAGCAATTGGCAGATGAGCTCTACGACGCGGGCCCGCTCAATGGCCCCGACGACGCCCTCGAACGGCTGAAGAAGATCCAACGCATTCAGAGCACCCTCGATGCAATGACATCTGTGCTGCTGGCCGATTCAGTAGAACAAGTCAGTGAATCATTTGCCGATATGATCGCCACCGCGGGGACCACTACCGAGGAGGAGGAACGCGAGGCTCGGAAAAGTGCTCAATACTATGGCGTTGACCGCGGAAGTGACCAGGTCATCAACTCCAACTTCATCGCAGAAGCGGCTGTCGCGCTGCGTGAGACCCCTCGCATGGTAGGCAAGCGGATGTTCTATGCCAAGGGTCTTCGCTACGCCTGCAAGGAAACCCTCACGGCTCTGGCTGCAGGAGAGATCACGCCCAAGGCAGCGCATGACATCGTGAAGTATTCGCAGGACTTGCTCCCCGAACAAATCATGCAGATGCAACGCGTGCTGTTGCCCATGGCGAAGACTGCGTCTGATGACGCGATATACCAACGCGCACGCCGGTTCCATGACAGGATGTGCCCGGAGGCCGCCGAACAAAGGCACAAGAAGTCTGAAAAGAATCGCAAGCTCACGCTATGGGATAACGAAAATGGCATGTCCACCCTCAAGTACTACAACAGTGCCGCAGTGATTCACTCCATCAAGAACTCCGTGAAGTGGCTAGCTGATCAGCATAACGATCCGCAGGATCCCCGCACCCGGGAGCAAATAGAAGCGGACGCCTTTGCAGACATCATCCTCAACGGCTGGCCGGACCGGGAAGGCACGCCCCTCAAGCCACGGGTATCCATCACGATTCCCGCGGTGGAAATGCTGGCGGATCCTACAAGGACCGTGGCTGACCTGGAAGGCTACGGCCCCATCCCACTGGGGGTCGCATTGGTGTTGGCAAAGGATGCGCCTTCGTTCCAGCGCGTGCTGACCGACCCATGGACTGGCGCCGCGATAGATGTCGAGCGAAGGCGCTACCGGCCCTCGCAGAGCCTCAAGGATCTGTTACGGCACCGCGATGAGCATTGCTGCTTCCCCGGCTGTCGCCGTCCAGCTGACCGCTCCGAGATTGACCATATAAATGGCTGGGCTCACGGAGGGCATACGACCAGGGACAATACGCATCTGCTGTGCAAGCAGCATCAAATGTTCAAGCATGCATTGGGTTGGAAAGTCGTTCCGCGTCCTGACGGATCCAAGATGTGGGTGACTCCACACGGGCTGAGCGCACTCGTTATTTCGGAAAGCGTCAAGCGTGTGGACCAATTCGATCATGTAAATGATCATTGCCCAGAGCGCCCTAAGGTCATTCCTTTGCCGCATATTCGACTCACGGCAGAAGTACGCAGGGTACTTGGGCTCAAGCCTCGCGTCGACATTCCAGACGAGGATCCCGGTCCTGAATCGCCGCCAGATGACGGCAAGAGGGAAACAGGCTGAGGACGCTATCCCGATTGACCGGTTTTTGGGTGACAGAATTTTTCAGTCACCAGCACCTCCACACCACCAATAACACCATTCACGCAACGGCGATGGAGCCAGTTGCTCGGAGCAGTGCGGCCAAGACGTCTGCTTCGACGAGTCAGCGAATCCTTATTCAGCCGCCACTGGAAACTTTGACGGCTATAGCACCGAAAAGCTCTGGGCAAACGCTCCTGACAATATTTTTCAGTCATCCCCGGCTGCCCCGACGGCTATTGCGCCGAACGACGCTGGGGCGAACGCTGCTGACAATATTTTTCAGTCACTGGCGCATCGAGACGACTACCAAAATGCCACTAGCGCATCGCGGCGCGAAAAAGGAATCCTCCTAGACGGTTCCGTGAAAACATTTTTCAGTCACTGATGGACAGGTGTGCTGTTAAAGCAGCAGCGGCGTGTTTCCAAATACTGGAAACACGCCGCGAAAGCTTGCTAGGGGCGAAGTATTACTTCTTGCCGCCGAAGCCCTTGAAGCGGGCGTTGAAGCGCTCGACACGACCAGCGGTGTCCATGATGCGCTGCTTGCCGGTGTAGAACGGGTGCGAAGCTGCCGAGATTTCGACGTCGATTACTGGGTAGGTGTTGCCATCTTCCCATTCGATGGTCTTGTCCGACTTAGCGGTCGAACGGGTCAGGATCTTCTCGCCGGATGCCAGGTCGTTGAAGACAACTGGGCCGTACTGTGGATGGATATCAGCCTTCATAGCTATACACCTTTTTTTATGGCCACTGGATTTTGCCAGTAGCTACTTACTCGGAAATTGTGTCCCGCATTCAGGGCTCCATGAAGAGACCTCAATGCACAGACAGTCCATCCTATCGCAAAAGCGGCGGCGGCAGAAACCTTCTTAGCGTGGCGCGGAGCACAAATGCCAGAATGCAATTGCGCTAGCGGCACCAACATTCAGGGAATCCAC
The DNA here is from genome assembly GCF_044743255.1 of Glutamicibacter sp. NPDC087673. Taxonomy (NCBI): domain Bacteria; kingdom Bacillati; phylum Actinomycetota; class Actinomycetes; order Micrococcales; family Micrococcaceae; genus Glutamicibacter; species Glutamicibacter sp. NPDC087673. Next base: position 219,954 of record NZ_JBIUWB010000003.1, on the reverse strand, counting down.
TTCGCGGTACATAGGGATGATCACGGTCCGGTCAACGGCGGCCAGAGCTTCATCGGTAACTCCCCTGCCTTCGTTGCCCAAGATCATGGCGACCTTCTGGCCAGACTTGATCTCTACTTCGTTTAGCGGGATCGCGTCCTCGGTCAGTTCCATGGCGAGCATCTCGTAGCCATGCCTCTTCAAGGTCTGGATGTCCTCTGGCCACGACAGCATGCGTACCCAAGGAAGGTCGAAGACCGTCCCCATTGAGACGCGGGCGCTGCGACGGTACCAGGGGTCCACGCATTTGGGGGTGAGCAGCACGGCGTCAACGCCGAGCCCTGAAGCCGAACGGATAATTGCGCCGAGGTTAGTATGGTCGGCGATGTCTTCCAAGATGGCAACGCGCGAACTGGCTTCAAGCACTTCGTCCAGATCCAGCGGTTCGGGACGATTCATCGCTGCCATGGCGCCGCGGTGCAAGTGGAAGCCGACCAGATCCTGGAGCTGCCGATCATCCCCAATGAAAATCGGCGCGTCCGGGAAACGGTTGAACTCCTCGGTTAGCTGGTCCAGATGCTTTTCGGCGAGCAAGAAGCTGCGCGGCACGTGTCCCGCGTTGATCGCACGCTGAACCACTTTGGTGCTCTCGGCAACGTAGAGGCCGTTTTCCACATCGCTACGCATACGCAGGTTCGCTTCGGAGAGCCGGAGGTACTCGTCGAGGCGGGAATCAGCCAGATCCGCGACCGGCAGGATCCGTTCAGGGTTGAGAATTTCAACCACGAGCTACACCAACTTGTAGAGCATGTTGCCCAGGGCAACCAGGCCCAGGATGACGATGACCAGGCGCAGCAGCCCAGGCGAGAGCTTGCGGCCAATCTTGGCGCCGGCAAATCCGCCGATCAGCGAGCCGACAGCGATAAGCAGGACGACGAGCCAATTGATGCGTTCCGGCGCAATGATCAGGTACATCGCGGCCGCCACGAGATTCACGATCAGGGAGAGGATGACCTTGATTGCATTGGACTGCTGCAGGGATGCTTGCAAGAACACGCCGAATACCGCCATCAGCAGGACTCCCTGCGCGGCGGTGAAGTAGCCGCCGTAGACACCGATGATGAACACCAGGATGTAGAGGACCATTGGAATCTGGGCGCGATCTGCATCATCCGGGTCGGTGCCGCCGGAAGCGGCCTGCCGGGTCTTCGCCCACTTCGCAAGACGGGGCTGGAAGATCACCAGCACCAGCGCGCAAACCAGCAGCACCGGCGCAACGATGCCGAAGACGGACTCCGGCAGGTTCAGGAGGAGCAAGGAACCGATCAACCCGCCGACCAGTGAAACCGGCACGAGTTTGAGCAGCGTCTTCTTGACGCTGGCAGCTTCTCGACGGTACCCCCAGGCACCGGAGAAGCCACCAGCAACCAGACCCATGGCGTTGGAGACGACGGCATTCACCGGAGCCATGCCCAACGCCACGAGAATGGGGAAAGTGACCAACGTGCCCGAACCGACGACGGTGTTGATAGTTCCGGCCCACAGTCCGCCAATGAAGACCAGGGCTTCGCGCCAAAATTCGATCACGTGGAATTTTCCCCTTTAGTTATTGCTGTTAGCTGCGTGCAAAAGCAGAGTAGCGTCCACCTTCACGGCGCAGGCTCAGCGGCATGCCGTAGGTTGCTTCCAGGTTCGCTTCGTTCAGCGTGGATTCGATCTCGCCGGCAGCGACAACTTCGCCGTCGCGCATCATCAAGATGTGGGTGAATCCCGCTGGCACCTCTTCAAGGTGGTGGGTTACCAGAACCAGCGCCGGGGCATCCTCGTCGGCTGCCAGTTCCGCCAGCTTGCCAACCAGGTCTTCGCGCCCGGCAAGGTCCAAGCCTGCTGCAGGCTCATCGAGGATCAGCAGTTCGGGATCGGTCATCAAGGCACGGGCGATCAGCACGCGCTTGCGCTCGCCTTCGGAAAGCTTGCCGAAAGGCTGGTTCATGAAGGTGGACATGCCCCAGTTGTGCAGCAGATGGAAAGCACGGCGCTCATCGAGCTTCTCGTACTTCTCGCGCCAGCGACCGGTCATGCCGTAAGCCGCGGTGAGTACTACGTTAAGCGCGGTTTCGTTGGCTGGAATGGAGTTGGCAACCAGGGCTGAGCTCAGGCCGATCAACGGACGCAGATCGAAGACCGACACCTTGCCCAAACGTTCGCCAAGGATATCCGCGGTACCGCGGGTTGGGTGCAGCCGGGTGGCCGCAATGTTCATCAAGGTCGACTTGCCGGCGCCATTGGGGCCGATCACAATCCACCGCTGTCCTTCTTTGACTTCCCAGGACACGTCCTTGAGCAGGTCTTTTCGCCCGCGTACAACGCTGACATCTTTGAAAGTTAGCACTTCGCTCATGGTATTCAAGATTAGACTTTTCGCCCCTGTTTCACTAATTGGAAATGCCGGACGGGGCCTGAGATCGCCGGATTGACCTGTATTGCGTCCAACGGCAATACTAGTTCGCTCCCCTGGGCCTGGTCAGCAGCTTTGCGCCAACACGTCATGTTTGGTCGTAAACACCGAAGCAATGAAAAATGGTTGCATGGCTTCATCATTGGTTTTCGCATCCCGCCCCGCTTTCTCCCGCACAGACTTCAACGCTGTATTGCAGCAAGCGGCCGCCGCCGGGCTCATTCCCGCCGCGGACGAGAGCCAGATCAAAGCCAGCGAAGAGCGGCTGGTCGCCAAGTTCCGCCTTGAACAGGCCGATCAGGCGAAGCTGCAGCAGGCCGCTGCGGCATTCGTCGATGCGCAGGTCGCCGACGGCGCACTGGAATACGCGGACATGTGCGTAGCGGTGGTACCGGCCGAACTCGTCGATGCTCCGCAGCTGCTCTTGCTGATGGATGTCGATTCCACCTTGATCAAGCAGGAAGTCATCGAACTGCTCGCCGCTCACGCTGGACGGGAAGAAGAAGTGGCTGCGGTGACCGAAGCCGCGATGCGCGGTGAACTGGATTTCGCCCAGTCCTTGATCCAGCGCGTAGCTACCTTGAAGGATCTGCCAGATACTGTCCTTGCCGAGGTAGGCCAGCGCATTGTCCTCTCGGACGGCGCCGAAGCCCTGGTCAAGCGGTTCCACGCTGCTGGGCACAAGGTCGGGGTAGTTTCCGGCGGGTTCCAGCAGATCCTGGATCCGTTGGCTGCCCATCTGGGCCTGGACCATGCGCTGGCTAACACCTTGGGCATTTCCGAGGGAATTCTTGACGGAACCGTTCACGGCCAGATCGTCGATCGCGGCATAAAGGAAACGATGCTGCGCGCCTGGGCCGAGGAACATCACATCCCGATGACGGCAACCGTCGCCGCCGGTGATGGCGCCAATGATCTGGCCATGGTTGCTGCCGCGGGTTTGGGCGTGGCTTTCAATGCGAAGCCTGCCCTGCGCGATGAGGCGGACGTGCGCCTGGACTTCTCGCGCCTGGACGTCATCGCCGACCTAGTACTCAATGATTTGGCTTAGCGGAATCCAACAACTGCATAACAATTCTGCCGATAGCGGCTTTCGGTAACTTGATCGGTTGTTCCAGCGGTTAGTATTTCTATTGACGCGTTTAACGGCTGGCGGCATAAGTCCTAGCCGCGCGCGTAGCCCCTATCGCTTTCGAAAGAGCTACCAGACCAGTGCAGACCCCCTCCCCGGACAGTTCCTCAACTACGCCTACGCACTCCGCACAAGACAAGAAGAAGCCGAAGAGCAAGGCCAAGCCTTGGATCATTACCGGTTCTTGTGTTGCAGCCGTAGCCGCAGCATATTTCGGCGGAGCCGCCTATGTCAGTTCCCAGGTTCCAGCCAACGCGTCATTTGCGGGCGTGAACATCGGATCCATGAACAAGGACCAGGCTCGCGCCGAATTGGAACGCGAGGTACTCCCCTTGGCTGAAAAGCCAATGGATGTCACCGTCAACGGTGAAAAGTACACCCTGGATCCGGCCAAGGCCGGCCTGGAACTGAACGTTGATGAAACCATCAACGAACTGACTTCCTACGAAATCAACCCGGCCAAGCTCTACGAGCGGCTCACCGGCGAATTCCACGTCACCCCAGCGGTCGACGTAGATCAGGAAAAACTGGGCGCGCAGCTTGAAGCGCTGGCCAAGAAGGCCAATGCCGAGGTCGCCGAAGGAACTATCGACTTCAAGGATGGCACCTCGAAGCTGACCAAGCCCGTTGACGGCGTAGCGCTGAAGACCGAAGAAGCCGCCACACTGATCAGCGAGGAATGGGAAATTGCCGGCGCGGCGATCGACCTTCCTGCCGAAGTCAGCAAGCCGGCGATCTCTGCCGACGCCCTGCAGGCGTTCTACGACAAGGACGTCAAGGCGCTGCTGAAGGACGAGGTCATCCTGGCATCGGATGACAAGAAGGCGTCCATCTCGGCCGCGTCTATTGCCGCGGCGGCAAAGTACGCGCCCAAGGATGGCGCCCCAGCGATCGCATTGGATGACGAGAAGCTCTACAAGGCTGCGACGAAGAATTCAGATCTTTCCAGCACTGCCAAGGATGCGCAGATCGTCTTGAAGGACGGCAAGCCGTCCATCATCAAGTCCTCCAAGGGCATCTCGCTGGAGACCAAGGGCCTGGGCGCCAAGGTCCTGGCCGCCACCGCTGCCAAGAACCGCACTGCCGAAGTTGAGATGACCGAGAAGGAAGCCGACTTCACCACCGCAGATGCGAAGAAGCTCGGCATCAAGGAACCGATCGTCACCTTCTCCACTCCCTACCCGGCTTCCGATACCGTACGCACCAAGAACCTGCATGCCGGTTCGGCGCGCGTCAATGGCGATATCATCAAGCCCGGCGAACGCTTCTCGCTGCTGCAGGCCTTGGGCCCGATCACCGTGGCCAACGGCTATTACAGCTCCGGGGTCGTGGAAAGCGGCTTCAGCACCGAAGCCGTAGGCGGCGGACTCTCGCAGATCTCCACCCAGATGTACAACGTCGGCTTCCTGGCCGGATACGACGACATCACCCACAAGCCGCATTCGCGCTGGTTCGAGCGCTACCCCGCGGGACGCGAAGCCACCTTGTGGGAAGGCCAGATCGACATGATCTGGGAGAACAACACCCCCTACGGCGTGATGATCCAGGCCTGGGTTTCGGGCGACAAGGTCAATACCCGCCTGTGGTCCACCAAGTACTGGGATGTCTCGCAGAAGAGCTCGGGCAAGTACAACCAGACCAACCCCGAAACCAAGTACAACCCGGCCGAAAAGTGCGTCTCGGAATCTGGTGGCAAGAAGGGCTTCAGCATCGATATCACCCGCTACCGGGAAGCCTTCGATGGATCCAAGAAGCTGCCAGCTGAAACCAAGAGCTGGACCTACAGCCCATGGCACAAGATCGTCTGCGGCGACAAGCCCAAGGACTGATCCAAGCGAAATCGCCGGGCGCCTCCCTTTCGGAGGTGCCCGGCGATTTCGCTTAACCCTGCGCATTTTGCCCCAGGCACGGAAAAGCTGGCGGTCGGAACCCCTGCACGGGGTAACTGCCGCCAGCTGATGCGCGCTGCTGCGGGGCTTACTTGCCCGACTGCTCCAGGAAGTCGCCTGCGCCGCCAACCAGCTCGGTGTGGCCGGTCTCGACGTCGGCGAAGACCATCTTGGCTACCTCGGCGCCGAACTCCTCGACGGAGTACAGCTTGCCGGCAGCTTCGCGGCGGGCGTCGATAGCACCTGGCTCCATGCGGTTGAGCAGGGTTGCGGTGATGGTGCCTTCGATCATGTCACCGGAGACCACCACGAAGGTGATGTTCTTCTCGGCCAGCTTCGGGATCATTTCACGCAGTGCATCTTCGCCGGCGCGCTTGGACTTGGCCACAGCGTCGTAGGCATCCATGGTGGTTACTTCGTTGATGAAGTGCGCCTGGTGGCTGGTAACGAAGACCACGCGGCCGCCCTCGCTCAGCTGGGGCAGCGCGGCTTCCAGCATGGCCACCTGCGCGTCGCGGTTCAGGCGCAGCGCATAGTTTTCGCCCATGGAGGTTTCCATGCCGCCCGAAGCGTTGAGCACGACGACATCCAGCGAGCCGAAGTTCTCAACAGCCGCGTCAACCAGAGCCTGCGGACCCTCAACGGTGGTCAGGTCGGCGCCCACGGCAACGGCCTTGCCGCCCTTTTCTTCAATAGCGGCAACAATCTTGTTGGCGCGCGGGGCCTTGGCGCGGTAGTTGACCACTACGCCAACGCCCTGCTCGGCCAGCAGCTGCGCGGTCACCGCACCGATGCCGCGCGAGGAACCGGTTACAACGGCACCTTTGAATTCACTCATGGTGGTACTCCTTTGGATTTCTTGCTTAAATCTTCTAGTGGCCCATGCCCAGGCCGCCATCAACCGGGATCACGGCACCGGAGATGTAGCCTGCTTCGTCGCTGGCGATCCAGCGGACCACGTTGGCAACCTCTTCAGGCTCAGCAAAGCGGTTGGCCGGGATGCTGGAGAGGTATTCCTTCTGGGTGTCCTCTGGCAGAACAGCGGTCATCTCGGTGTTGATGAAGCCCGGAGCCACAACGTTGGCGGTGATGCCGCGTGAGCCCAGTTCACGGGTCAGCGAGCGGGCGATGCCCACCAGGCCGGCCTTGGACGCCGCGTAGTTGATCTGCCCTGGCGAGCCGTAAAGGCCGACGACCGAGGAAATCAGCACGACACGGCCGCGCTTGAGCCGGATCATGCCCTTGGACGCGCGCTTGATCACGCGGAAGGCGCCGGTGAGGTTGGTGTCGATCACCGAGGTGAAGTCGTCTTCGCTCATGCGCAGCAGCAGGGTGTCCTTGGTGACCCCCGCATTGGCGACGAGGACTTCTACCGGACCGTGGGCCGCTTCAACTTCCTTGAAGGCCGCGTCGATCGATTCGCCGTCGGTGACATCGGCCTTGACGCCGAGCAGTCCGGCGGGAACCTCGCCGCTGCGGTAGGTAATGGCCACTTTGTCGCCGTTGGCTTCGAATGCGCGCGCAATAGCAAGTCCGATGCCGCGGTTGCCGCCGGTCACGAGGACACTGCGGCCAGTGGTTGGTTCCGTAGTCAATGTATTTCTCCGTTCATGCGCTCGCTGTCCTGGCATGGTAAATCTCTCCAAGGGCCAGCCGAAAAGCGCACTTTGCCTAGTTAAGTAGCTACTCCGTGAACAATCCTATTAGTTACTACCCAGTTTTACCGCTTCGACAGCGCGTAGAAATTACACTCTTCGTGCCGCAGGTGAGACAATGGGAGCAGATCCCGTACTGCGAAGCGAAGTCTTTTACATGTCCCCACAGCCCACGAATCACGGTTCCAGCCAACCGGAAGTTCACCGCATTACCGAAGCGCGCGAGTCCCATACCACCGAGCGCGATTCACGTGTGCGCAAATACACGATTTCCATGACCGTGCGCCTGATCTGCTTCGTTCTCGCTTTCTTCTTCGATGGCTGGCTGCGCTGGGTCTTGCTCGCGGGAGCAATTATCCTTCCCTATATCGCAGTGGTGATCGCCAACGGCGGTGCGGATCTGACCAAACGCGAACCGCCCGCCGAGTTCTACAAGGCTCCCGGCGCCGAGGCTATCGCCGCACCGGACGAAACCGCGCCGGCCGCGCAGCAGGCACCGGAACCAGAAGTGATCGACGGAAGCTTCGCCGAAGAAGCTGAACCGGTGCAACAGCCAACAACTGCTCCCAAGGAGGACTAGTGGATCTGCTAGGTTCGCTCGGCGGCTCCCCTGCCGCCGCCGAAATCCAGTGCTCGCGAAAGGGCTGCCGCAACGCCGCCAGCCACCAGCTGCTGTGGAATAATCCGAAGATCCACACCCCGGACCGGCGCAAAATCTGGCTGGCCTGCGAAGAGCACCGCGACTGGCTCGAAACGTATCTGAAGGAACGCCTGCTCTACAAGGAAACGCTGCCGATGCCGGGCAATGAAGGAGAAAGCAAGTAGATGTATCGTTTTCTGGCCAGTACCCGGTGGGTCGGCTGGCTCATTCTGGTGGCGATCTTCGCCGCCGCCTGCATTGGCTTGGGCAATTGGCAAGCCGACCGCCGTGCCGAAGTCCTCGAGGGCATCGAACGGGTCAACCGCAACTACTTCGCAGAGCCGGTCACCGGCACGCAGGCCCTGGAGAATTTCCAGGACCTGGACGAGGACAAGACCTGGATGACCGCGCAGCTCACCGGCCAATATCTGCCCGCGGATACCATAATCGTGCGCAACCGCATCAAGGCCGGCAGCCCCGGCTACGAGGTGCTGGTGCCGTTCAGGACCAACGAGGGCGGAACTGTCGTCGTGAACCGCGGCTACCTGCCGATCGGCAACCAGGAAGACGGCCACCCGGATGCTGTTCCAGCGCCACCTGCCGGAGAAGTCACTGTGGATGTGCGCTTGAAACCATCGGAAATCCGCTTGGACCGCGGCGCCCCGGAGGGCCAATTGGCTTCGATCCAGCTCGAAGACTACGCCAAGCTCCTGGACTACGAGATCGCCCAGGGCGCCTACGGCCTGATGTATGAAGAGGATCCGGCCCCGGCCACTGCGCCACTGCAGCTGGACGCTCCGGATATGGATGAAGGTCCGCATCTTTCCTACGAGATCCAGTGGTACATCTTTGGCGTGCTGGCCTTCATCGGCTTCTGGTATGCCGCTCGCCAGCAGAAGAAGCTGAACGCCGAGGATGCCGCCGAGCAAGCCGAAGCCGAGGCGCTGGGCCTGGACGAGCCGCTGCACAAGGTGCGCAAGATTCGCGCCAAGCCGGATAAGAAGTTCCGCCGTGACGGCACGCCGACCGATGAAGCCATCGAGGATGCGTTGCTCGACCAGGCCGACCACACGCCAGGGGGCCTCCCGAAGTAGCTGCGGGAAACAAGGGAACCGCGCGGCAGCTGGAATATTCCAGTTGCCGCGCGGTTCTCTGCTTAATGCAGTTTTCTTTCAGCTGCCGTTGGCCGGCGGCGTCCAGCGGATCCCGCTGTCGCTGCACCCAGGAGTCTTGTGCCACTCGCCTTCGAGGCAGGAGGCATCGATGAGGGTGCGGTCCCCCACCGGCTCCTGCAGTTCCAGCGTGTAGGGCGCGGTCTCGTTGCCCTGGCAGGCATGCGCTTCGCCTTCCAGCGGTTCAACCACGATCCCGATGGCGATCTGGTCATTGGACAGCTCCACCTGGGTGGCGGTCACCTCGCCGGTCACCCCGGAGGAACAGGCAAGCCGCATGACCCCGAGGTCGAGGCTGGTGCTCGACGCATACACCCCGGCAGGGTCCAGCAGCGTCCACTGGGCGTTGACCTCATCGGAAACCTGTGCGGCGCAGCCGGCCAGCGCGCTGGCAAGCAGCAGCCCAGCGCCTGCGATCCGCGGTAATTTGCGTCCAAAAACACTCATGGCTTGGCAGCTCCCTTTGAAGATGGTGATCTGCCAAGCCTACGAGAGCTATTGCGCGTTGTCAGGATTTAAGTCAGCGAAACCAATTCCAGGTAATCCTCGTTGAAGAGGTCCTCATCGCCATCAGGCAGGATGACCACGCGCTCAGGCTGCAACGACATCACTGCGCCCTCATCGTGGGACACCATGACCACGGCACCCGGGAAGGTGGACAGCGCGCCCAGCACCTCGGCGCGCGAGGCAGGGTCGAGGTTGTTGGTCGGCTCATCAAGCAGCAGCACATTGGCGCTGGAAGCCACGATGGTGGCCAGGGCCAGACGGGTCTTCTCGCCGCCGGAGAGCACGCCGGCCGGCTTGGTCACGTCGTCGCCGACGAACAGGAACGAGCCGAGGATCGAGCGGACGTCGGCATCGTTCAGGTGGTCAGGCGCGTTGCGGCGCATGTTCTCCAGCACGCTGGCTTCCGGATCCAAGGTGTCATGCTCCTGGGCGAAGTAGCCGATCTTCAGGCCGTGGCCCGGAATGATCTTTCCGGTATCGGGTTCGGAGACACCGGCGAGCATGCGCAGCAAGGTGGTCTTGCCGGCACCGTTCAGGCCCAGGATGACAACCTTCGAGCCGCGGTCGATGGCCAGCGAGACATCGTTGAAGATCTCCAGCGAGCCATAGGCCTTGGACAGGCCTTCGGCCATGAGCGGGGTCTTGCCGCAGGGAGCCGGATCCGGGAAGCGCAGGGCTGCAACCTTGTCGGAGGAACGCTCTTCCTGCAGCCCGGAAAGCATGCGATCCACGCGCTTGAGCATGGACTGCGCCGCCGAGGCGCCGGAGGCGCGGGCCTTCATCTTGTTCGCCTGGGTCAGCAGGACCGAAGCCTTCTTCTCGATGTTGGCGCGCTCGCGCTTGCGGGCACGCTCATCGGTTTCGCGCTGGATCTTGTAGCGCTTCCAGTTCATGTTGTAGACATCCACCACGCCGCGGTTCGCGTCGAGGTTCAGCACCTTGTTCACGGTGGATTCCATCAGGCCGGTATCGTGGCTGATCATCAGCACGCCGCCGGGGTAGTTCTTGATGAAGTCGCGCAGCCACATGATCGAATCGACGTCCAGGTGGTTGGTCGGCTCATCGAGCAGCAGGGTCTCGGCGTCCGAGTAGAGGATGCGGGCCAGCTCGACGCGGCGGCGCTGTCCACCGGACAGGGTGCGCAGCGGCTGGTCCAGGATGCGGTCCGGCAAATCCAGGTTGGCGCAGATGGCGGCCGCTTCGGATTCGGCAGCGTAGCCACCGGCAGCGATGAATTCTGCTTCCAACCGGTCGTACTGGCGCATGGCCTTGGCGGAGACGGCAGCGTCCTCGCTGGCCATGTCCTCGCGGTTCTGGGCCAGCTTGGTGACCACCACGTCCAGGCCGCGGGCGCCAAGGATGCGATTGCGCGCCAGCTGCTCCATGTCAGGGGTCTTGGGGTCCTGCGGCAGGTAGCCGATGGAGCCCTTGAAGGTGACCTCACCCGAGGCTGGCTGGGTCTCGCCGGCGAGGACCTTGGTCATCGTCGTCTTGCCGGCACCGTTGCGTCCCACCAGTCCGATCTTGTCGCCCTTGTCGATGCGGAAGTTCACTTCGTCCATCAGCAAGCGGGCGCCGACGCGTAGCTCAAGGTTGGCTACGGAAATCATATGGTGTGGCCCTTTCATGCGGGTACAAGAATTGTGCGGCCCACAAATTGGGCAACTTGACTATTCTACCGGCCAACCACGCCGTGGCCTGCGGAACGTGCACAAACTAACAGTTTGGGGTTGAGCTGGCTAAAGAATCGAAGCCCGCACTTCCACCGCAGTGGAAATCCGGGCTTCGAATCGAAATTATTCCTTGTCGCTGGGTTGCGATCGGTAATCCATCATCTGGATCAGGCGGCGGCGCAAGGAGGCTTCGCGGCGCAGGTCCCCGCCGCTGGTCTTGTCGATGTGGTCCTTGCCGAAGCGCCAGAGCAGCACGTCGTCCAGCAAGCGGTCCGGACCCGGCGAGTACCGGTGGTCCAGCGCCGCACGCACATCGGTGACCACATTCGCATCCAGCAGCTGCGCCAGCTGCCAGGTCTGGTCGATGCCGTGGGAGCCGAGCAGCTCGGCGGCCCAGGACCAATCGTCATCGCGCTTGCGGTCGACGTGCGGCAACAGCGTCTGCCATATTTCGCCGATCTTCTCGCCGGTCAACGGCTCGGATCCGGCGCCCTGCTGGTCGTGGTAGCCGTTCAGGCGGTGGTACAGCTCGTCGATGTCCGTGAAGTAGTCCTCCACGGTTTCCAGCATCGCCGCGGTGGCGGTGAAGTGGCGGTCGATCTGCGGATTCCAGGCGGCCTCGCCGGGATGCTTGAAGCGGATGTCGTGCTCCATTTCGGACCAGGCATGCTGCAGCACGGTGCGGATCTGCACTTCGAAAACGAAGTTGCCGCTGGCTACCACCGGCTTGCCCAAAGCCTCCTGGAATTTGCGCACGATCGGCTCGCTGCGGGTCTTGAGCAGCAGGTGGCGCGAGGAGTAGCCGTAGGTGCCGGACTCCACCGAGCCGATGTCCTTCTCCCGGTCGCTGCGGCAGTCGAAGGAGTCGCGGTGCGACTTGATCAGGCTGGCCACCTGCTGGATTTCATGGGGCAGCATCACGATGATGCGGATGCCCACCATGTCGTGGATTTCGCGCAGCGGGTTGGGGAATTCCAGCACCGGGGCGGTCTCGGAACTTTCCTGCAGCCGGCGCGAGGCCTTGGCCGCGAAGGACTGCGGCGATTTCACCCGGCCGGTAATGAACAGCGGTTGCACCTCGGAATTCGCGAACAACCGGCGGATCTTCGCCTTCATGGCCGACATGACGGTATTGAGTTCGCCGGTCACAGACTTGTACTGCTCAACGGCGGCCGCAATCTGTTCGGAGAACTCGTCGTTCGCCTGGCCCTGCGCCGGATCCATCATTGATGCCTCCTGGATGCTAAAGCGTTCCTGAAAATGCTGTCCTCATGCTCATGCCCTGGCGCCAGCCGGGTGCGGCGACGGCCCTTATGGGCGGGAAAGGCGCTTAGCCATGTCGTCGAACAATGGCGCCTTGTCCTCGGTCTTCTTCTGCGCGGCAGGCTTGGTTTCCTTGGCTGGCTGCGCGTTCTGCTTGATCGGGGTGACCTTCGAGTCCGATCGGCCGGCCGCGATGCCTTCGGCGCGGGCTCGGGCCAGCGCGTCCTGGTGATCCTGTTCCAGGACCGATAGGCGTTCTTCCTCGGCGGTCTTGGTGTCGGTCAGCGCAGCGTTGTAGCCATCATCATAAGCGACGCCGTACTTCTCGGCGTTTTCCCGCTCTTCGTTGTATTCCAGCTCAGCGCGCAGCTTCGCGGCCTCGGACTTCTTCTGGTACATGTGCACGGTCAGGTGGGTGATGGCCAGCAAGACGATTGGCGGCATGGCGGCAACCAGCGCGGAAACCAGCGGCGGGACTCCGTTTTCGATCGAGTCCACGGTCAAGATTGCGTGGGTGGAGTTCGCCGCGGTGGAAACGATCGCACCGAAGAACAGCAGCGACCACGGGTAGATCATGGCCTTGCGATGGAAGCCGTTCAGGGCCACGATGGCCACGGTGGCGGCCACGATCATGCCGTCAATGATGATTGGCCAGATCCAGGCCAGGCGCGGGCTGATGCCCGAGCGCTCGGCCAGGTCGGTCAATGCAGCGAACGAGAGCACGAATGCGCCGATGGCAATGAGGACCGTCGCGCCTACGGCCGTGCCTAGGACGGCGCGGTGCGGTTCGGCCGGGACCTCTGGTTTGTTATCTTCCATGCTGCTGAGCAGACCTAACTTTTTGGGAATTATCGGTATGTCTTCAAACGCGAGTTTGCTGGACCGCACCCGAGGCGCAGACCACCGCGTTCCATTTTAGCGTGCGCCTTGCGGTGCTGGGGTGCCTTGGCTCAAAGGGCGCGACGGTCGATGAAACCGGTACCGCTGATTTTTCCGGCCAGCCCCCGGTGATTCGCCTCGAAGATGAAGTAGAAGGCGCTGATCGCGATATAGATCACAACGAGCATGTTCAGCAGCGGGTAGGGCGTGAAGTCGACCATGCTGGTGGAAATCTGGAAGAGGAAGTTAATCCCGCCGAATCCGAGCAGGCTGCGCAGCAAGGCCCGGCCGGCCGGAGCCGGTTGCCCCTGCCCGTCGGTGAGCATCAGCCAGGCACAGCGCTGGCCGAGGGTAGCCCGTCCCGGCGCCAGGCTCGGCAGCCAGAAGACGCAGAAGACCACGATCAGCGGAAGCCAGAAGTTCATCCACTGTTGGCCGAACTCCGGGGCACCCAAGCGCTCCAGCAGTTCAAGGGCAGCACCGATGACAAGGAGCGCTCCGGCGGTGAAGCCTGCATCGAAGATGTTGGCCAGTGCACGGCGGGCGCGGGTCACCGGCCGCGCCGGCGCATTGGCCGCGTCCGCTTCCACCGGGCCGGACAGGAAGCGGAACATCGGCAGGTAGGCGATCATCGCGCCCAGCAGCGCGCCGGCAGTGTTAGTGATCAGGTCATCGACGTCGGCCACGCGGTAGGCGCAGGTGTACAACCCCCAAATAGCGGTGTACTGGGTCAGCTCGATGGCCAGCGAGGCCGCGAAGCCGAGCAGGACACCGGTGAAAATGTTGCCGCGCAGCCAGCGCACGGCCAAGATGCCCAGGGGCATGAACAAGATGATGTTGAACAGCACCTGCCACAGGGTGAAGCTGGTGGCGAATCCGCTCAGTCCGCGTTCCACGATGGCCAGCCTGAAGTCATCGACGAAACGGCCGGGCACCAGTTGCGGGATGGCCACCCCGGGACGGCAGAATTCGTCGCGCGTGGACGGCAGCGGAAGCATGGTGTAGCTGAACAGGCCGAATCCGTAGACGGCTGCGGTTGTGGTGGTGATGGTGCGGCGCCAGGACAACCGTCCATGCCGGCGGTATTGCACGGCCAGCAGGAAAACGCCGGCGGACGCCAAGAAGAGGGCGCCGCCGAGAATGGCGATTGCCGCTGGCCAGAACATTGTTTGCATATTTCTATCTAAGCGGAATTTTCCGGGAGAAAGCTGGGCTGCAGAATGTGACCTTGGCTATGCTTTCGGCCCGCGCAGCACTTGCCTGGTTCTGGCATCGGCAGTGAAGAGGCCGATGAACAAGCCCGCTACGAGCACGCCAGCCAGGGTCTTCATCACCCAGGCCGAGTGCCACTGCTCGATGGAGAGCTGGTCGACGAAAACCGCCACCAGGATCAGGCTGGATGCATAGATCATCAGCTTTTCAGATCCCCAGGACACCTTGTGCGAAATGGCGAACAGCGCCATCAGCCACAGAATGTACCACGGCTGGATAATCGGAGCCAGCAGCACCACCGCCGAGAGCGCCCACGCCGCTAGGCGCACCGGGCTGGAGGTGTCCTTGGCCAGCGCCAGGCGCGCCACAATGGCCAGCGCGATGACCTGGAAGACGCCCACCACGATCGCATTCACCAAGGAGATATCGGCGCCGAATATGCCAGCGAGATTGCTCAGGGACCAGCCGATCAGTCCCACGGGAGCGTACGGGAACGCCGCATCGCCCGCGGTGAACATGGCAAGCAGCCAGCCGAACCAGAGGTTGGTGACCGCACCGATCAAAAGCAGCCAGGTCAGGGAGAGGGCCGCGACCTTGGCCCAGATTTTCCACCTCTCGCGCATCGACGGGCTCCTGCCCAGCAGGACCAAGCCGATAAAAGGCAGCGCCAGCAGCACGATCGGCTTGACCGACACGGCTATGGCCAGCGCCATCGTGGCGGCCATGGGACGGCGGTCGTAGGCATAGGCGAAGGCGCTGAAGACACCGGCGATCATCAGCGCGTCATTGTGGACGCCGCCGATCATGGTCAGCAGGAACAGCGGATTGCCCACGATGGCCCAGTTGGCCCAGTTCGCGCTCTGCCCCATTTTCTGCGCCAGCTTCGCAGTGAAGTGATAGCAGCCCCAGACACCGAGCACGGCAATGATGCGCAGCAGGCCCACGCCGATTTCGGGAATGCCGTTGGAGGCGAAGTAGATGATGCGGGCGAGCACGAGGAAGAACGGGCCATAGGGCGAGGGCGATTGCGCCCACAGGCTGTCGGATCCGCCATCGAACCAGCCCGGAAGCGCGGACACGCCTTCGGCATACGGGGATTTGCCGGCGTGCAGCATGCGTCCCTGGGCCAGGTAGGAGTAGACGTCGCGGCTGAGGATCGGGAAGCTGAGCATCAGCGGAGCAGACCACATGGCCAGCACGCGGGCCAGTCCCCGCCCGGTGATCTCACCGGCAGCCTGGACCCATGGCCGGGCCAGGATCCAGGTTCGGGTCAACCAGACAATTCCCACGGCCATCAGCACGATGCAGCTGATGACACCTGGCACTTCGGTTCGGAATTCTATGAAGAAGCCGCTGCGTGCCAGCGGGGACAGCTGGTTGCGCGGGAACCAGCCGATCCCCCAGGAGGCGACGGTGATCATGGCCGAGGCGGTGAACCCTTGCCATGATAGTGACCGCAGGCTTGCGCGCTGCGGTGCCAGCTTCGGCTGCTCCACTGCCACTAGGCTTTCTTGCTCTTCTTCAGCCAGTTGGTCGAGCTGAGCAGATCAGCGCAGATGTTCTTGGTCTTCGGATCGAAGAAGACAAGGTACAAGGCGCAGGCGATGGAGATGCCCCAGGAAATCAATTGGACGCGTGGCACCAGGGAGTCCTGCAGGAACTGCCAGACGAAGATCTGGTCAGCGGCCTGGTAGGCCAGGAAGAAGATGGTGGTCAGGTGCAGCCAGAGCATCTGCCAGTCATCGCGCAGGCCGGTCGCGGCGAAGAACGGCAGCAGCCACAGGAGGTACCACGGCTGGATCACCGGGGAGAGCACGACAATCGCCGCGAAGGCGATGGCCATGCGCTGCACCAGGTGCGAATGCTTTCCGCGGAAGATCAAGACGAAGGCGATGGCTACGCCGACCAGGCGGCCGAAGAGCTTGGCCGCGGGCAGGATCCATTCGGTGGACAGCCCGATGGCGGAGACCAGCCCGCTCAGGGCGATGACCGCGATGCCTACCGGGGAGAAGATGGAGTATCCGGTACCGGTGAAGAGCATGACCTTCAGCCAACCGAACCAGTAGCCATTGAGCCACCCAACCACGGTCATCAGAGCCAGGAAGATCATTCCCGTGTAGAACCAGTAGAGGATGCGGCGCGGCCAGGCAGCATTAGGCCCTGCCCAGAGCAGGCCGATAAACGGCAGGAGCACCAGGGTAATCGGCTTGACCCCCACCGAGGCCGCCAGCACCACGATGGCCCAGAAGCCGTAGCGCTTGCATGCCAGGTAGACGGCCCAGACCGACAGGCCGGTCATCAGGGCATCGTTGTGAGCACTGGCCACGAAGTTCACCAGGAACAGCGGGTTCGCCACGGTCATCCAGGCGGCTTTGGCCCCGGAGACACCGTGCAGTTCGGCAAGCTTGGGCACGTAGCGCAGGCAGAGCAGCACGCCGATGAATGCAATGGCGCGGAAGGCCAGGACCGCCGCGTCGGTCGAAGGGCCAGTCAGCTTGACCACGAGGAATTCGATGCTCAGGTAGAGCGGGCCGTAGGGGGTGCCGTCCTGAGCCCACATGGTGTCGGCACCGAGCTGGAACCAGTTATTCAACGAGGATATTCCGTCAACATAAGGATCCTGCCCGGCAGCCACCAGGCGGCCTTGGCCGATGTAGGCGAACACGTCCCGGCTCATGATCGGCAGGGTGACGAACATCGGGATGCTCCACAGCCAGACCGCGCGGCGGACCACCTTCAGCGAACCCTCGCCCCAGCCCTTGAGCTTCTGGCCCAGGCGCCACCAGGAACGGAAGAGGACCCAGCAACCCAGGGCCAGCAGGATCACGCAGGTGATCACGCCGGCCGGTTCGGTGCGCAGCATGATGAAGAACGGGTCGCGGTTCAGCGGGGATACGCTGGCCAGCCACCCGGTACCGAAGGATCCGAAAAGGATCAGGGAGGAACCGATGACGCCGCTGAGAAGAGTCCTATTCACTCCAGCGTAGGGCGGGGAGCTCACTGCTGCTGGCTTGCTGGCTGACACACTGACACCTCGGGCTGTAACGGACATGAGTTCGAGAGTAATTAAGCCAGCGTCGCATGTGCCGTGCCCTTGCAAGCAGGCAATTCAACAGCCGGAAATCTCAGACGATTTTAGCATCGAGCACGCGTCCAGGCCGGTTGAAACACTGGCCTTCCGCCGTGCGACGAGGGTGCGCTCCCCCACAGCGCTGCTTGAAGTGTAGATTGGTTACGTGGCTAGTAACTCAGAAAAAATTGTATGGATCGATTGCGAAATGACCGGCTTGGATCTGGTTAACGACGCATTGATCGAAGTAGCAGTGCTCATTACCGACTCCGATCTGGAGATCGTCGACGAGGGCATCCAGGTAGTCATCAAGCCCGAGCCGGCAGCCCTGGCGCAGATGGATGACTTCGTTCGCAATATGCATGTGGTTAGCGGCCTGCTGCCCGAGCTGGAGAACGGCATTTCCATGGAGGAAGCCCAGCGCCTGGTGGTCGACTACATCAAGAAGCACGTTCCGGAGCCGAACAAGGCGTTGCTGGGCGGCAACTCGGTGGGCACCGACAAGAACTTCTTGGCACGCGATATGCCCGAAGTCATCGAGCACCTGCACTACCGCATTATCGACGTGTCGACCTTGAAGGAGCTGAGCCGCCGCTGGTTCCCGAAGGCGCACTACGGCGCTCCAGCCAAGACCGGCAACCATCGCGCACTGGGCGACATCCAGGATTCGATCAACGAGCTTCGCTACTACCGCGACGCCATCATGGTTCCGGCGCCGGGACCAACCTCCGATGAGGCCAGGAAGATCGCCGCCGGGATCACCCAAAGCGCCGGCTAGCCGCTAAACGAAGGCCCCGGCGCATTGGTGATGCACTGCACAGTGCCCCAGGGGCCTTCCGATTGGCATCAAGCGCGGAATTGTGTGTATAGTATTTCTCGTTGCCAGATACGGAATTGGTTCGCAAAAGCGTTCTGACTAGTAACGAAGTAAACATGGTGGGTATAGCTCAGTCGGTAGAGCGTCTGGTTGTGGTCCAGAAGGTCGCGGGTTCAAACCCCGTTACTCACCCCAGAGACAAAGACTCGATCCAGAACGAAAGTTCCGGATCGAGTCTTTTGCTTTACCCGCACGCCTGGCAACGCCGCCGCTCAGCTGACGAGCCGCAGAATTAGACCGTGCGCACCACCCTGGCTGGCGAGCCAACCACAACAGCGCCGGCAGGTACGTCTTTCGTTACGACCGCGGCGGCAGCGACAACTGCGTTCTCGCCGATCGTGACACCGGAAAGTATGGTCGCGTTCGCGCCAATCCAGACGTTGCGCCCAATGATCACTGGAGCCGGAATCATATCCGCCCGCCGAGCAGGTTCAAGATCGTGATTAAGTGTTGCCACAACGACGTTGTGCCCAATCAAGCACTCATCCCCGATACTGATGCCGCCTTGGTCCTGGAATTTGCAGCCAGCATTGATGAAGACGTTTTTCCCCAGTTCGATATTGCGGCCAAACTCCGAGTTGAACGGCGGGAATAGCACCACCGAGTCGTCAACGTTCGTTCCGGTCAGCTGCCGCAGCAAATCCCGCACTTGCCCTGGGCTGCGGTAGCCGTCGTTCAGCTCCGCGCAAATGCGCAGCGCGTCCTGGCTTGTGCTATGCATGAGCGCATGCAGCGGCGAACCGGCGGTAATTCTCTGGCCAGCATTCAAGGCTTCCAGAAGATCGTCAATGCCCAAGAATTCCCCCCATCATCAATTCTTCACGGTGGCTCAAACTATATCGGCTTCCACCGTCGATGCCTAGCATCGTCGGGCCCTGCACCTGCAGCAAAGCATTTCCCGCAAGTACTGCTGGCAAAGGCGTGATCACGGCACGGGGATCCATCTCATGAGTCAGTTCAGCGGCGAGCAACAGCCCCACGGCCATGAATAATGAGCATCCCGTCACAATCCCGGAAATGGCTCCATGCGAATTGGTATTTCCGGCCTGGATACGTGTATAGTATTTCTCGTTGCCCGGTACGAGATCATGAGCACTACAGCTTCTGACTAGTAACGAAGTAGACATGGTGGGTATAGCTCAGTCGGTAGAGCGTCTGGTTGTGGTCCAGAAGGTCGCGGGTTCAAACCCCGTTACTCACCCCAGATCGAAAGACCTGGTTCGGAATGGAAATTCCGAACCAGGTCTTTTCTCGTTTCCGACGCCTTGAAGCGCAATCAGCAAGGCACCGGGCCTCGTTGATTCCAGACCGAACATCTGGAATCCAGAGGCACTCGCCACCAGTCCCCGCCAGCGAATCCGACACGGCGTTCAGCATCGCGCCGCTAGCCGCCAACCCGCCTTCACCGCCGGCAATGGCCACCGCATGGAACCACCAGATGCCCAGGCACCCTGCCGACGCCGAAAAGATCGCTTCCATGGCACAGGTCGGGCGCCTCGACGCGATCGCACGCAACCCTGCCAGCAGTCTCGAAACAAACAGATTCCATCAAGCGACAACCGGGTCGATTTCGCGTGGAGTGATCCGCAACCCGCGGGACAGTCCAGGGCTGCACTATTGGCACTGCCCGCCCTGCACAACGAGCCACTCGTCTACCCGGGGCCCGATCTGAATTATCGTTGGCTCCGGTGAAGCCAACGCCATTACGCGCGGATGCGAGCTGCAGACTCGTCGCCGACAGGACCGATTGAACAGGCAGTTCGAACCTACCGGCGAGCGCAGTGCTGCCCGGATGCGGCGTTAAGTCATATTTCGGTGGCTAGGAACACGGATTCGAAACTATGTTCGAATGCGTTGTGTTTTGGGGTCTACCCCCGTGTTTTTCGAGACTTTTTGCGTTATCTAGTGACTTGAATCGTTGTTTGCCCTGGCGAATAGGCACGCATTGGCCTGAGCGACCATAATGGATGATGTACTTCGGCAAGCCAGTGAGCTTTATGCCTTCGTTCCATCCACCGAAAGGTACTCCCCCTGTGAAACGCGCGCTCTTTGAAGAGGACCACGAGCAGTTCCGTGAACTGGCTACGGAATTCAACGCCCGGGAGATTTCCGGTAAATACGCTCAGTGGGAAAAGGATCATCAGATCCCCCGCGAGGTGTGGCAGTCTGCCGGTGAAAACGGCCTGCTGGGTCTTGCAGTGCCTGAGCAGTTCGGTGGCATGGGCATCGATGATTACCGCTTCCGTGTAGTGCTTGATGAGCAGCTCGTGCGTTCGGGGCATCTGTCCGTAGCCTTGGCCTTCCACCTGCACGACGACCTGGTGCTGCCGTACCTGCTCTCCTACGGCTCTGCCGAGCTCAAGGCCAAGTGGCTTCCACGCATGGTCGATGGCTCCACCATTACCTCCTGCGCGTTTACCGAGCCTGGCGCTGGGTCTGACCTGCGCGCGGTGCGCACCAAGGCGGTCCGCGATGGCGATGACTGGCTGATTAGCGGCCAGAAGACTTTCATCGGCAATGCTGCGTTTGGCGATGCCGCTCTGGTGCTTGCGCGCACCGATGGCGAAAGCGGACGGGCGGGCGAGCAGTCATTCTCGCTGTTCATGGTCGAGCGTTCCGAGGGGTACACCAACGGCAGCCCCTTCGACAAGATTGGGCTGCGGGCTTCTGATACCGCTGAGCTGTTCTTCGACGATGTCCGCGTCTCAGCTGCAGATCTTGTTGGCGAGGCTGGACAGGGCCTGGCCCATGTCAAGGCGCAGCTTCCCCAGGCCCGTCTGGCTATTGCCGTGGCTGCCTCGGCGATCTGCACCGCGTCCTTCGAGCAGGCGCTGGAACATGCGAAGAACCGCTCGACCTTTGGCCAGGCGCTGACCGAGTACCAGAACACCCGTTTCGAACTGGCTAACCTGAAGACTGAGGCGCATGTCACCCAAAGCTTCGTGGACCGGGCCGTCCTGGCATTCAACGACGGCGAGCTGGATCCTTCCGAGGCTGCCGAGGTCAAGCTTTGGGCTAGTGAGAGCGCTAAAAAGCTTTCCGATCAGGCATTGCAGCTGCATGGCGGCTATGGCTACATCATGGAGTACCCGATTGCCCAGTCCTTCACTGCCTCCCGCTTGCTGACCATCTTCGGTGGCACAAGCGAGATCATGCGTGAAACTATTGGACGAGCACTCTAAGCACTTTTGAAAGGAACCGATCACGTGCCTATTCGGCAGATCACTGTTTACGGAGAACCTGTACTTCACAAGCGTGCGGTGGAGGTCACCGAGTTTGATGGCGCCTTGCGCGAGCTCGTTGCCGATATGCACCTCACCATGGATGAAGCGCATGGCGTGGGCCTGGCGGCTCCGCAGATCGGTTTGGGCCTGCGCATGTTCACCTACGTCTTCGCGGACCAGGACGATGCTCCCGAGCGGGGCGTAGTGATCAACCCCAAGCTGACGCTTTCAAAGGTGTCGCAGGCTCCCGCGGATGCTGATGACGACTCCGAGGGCTGCTTGTCCGTGCCCGGGTTGAACTACCCGCTGCAGCGTGCCGACTATGCGAAGGTGGAGGGTTTCGACGAGTTCGGCAATCCGATCTCTTTCGAAGCGCACGGCTGGTTCGCGCGCATCATGCAGCACGAGTACGACCACCTTGACGGCTACCTCTACGTGGACAAGTTGCAGCCACGCTGGGAGAAGAAGTGGAAGAAGGCCAAGAAGGCTCTGGGTTGGGGCGTGCCTGGCAACACCTGGTTGCCGGGTACCGATGAGGATCCATTCGGCCACTAGGCCTCCCGCCGCCTACCGGGCAGTCTTGAAGTCCAGATACCGCTGATGCAGCGCCGCACCGATTTTGCCGGTGGGCGCTGTTTCTGCGTTCCAGAGCTTCGAAGCCCTGCCTTGTTCTAGCCAGAAGGGCAGGAACATGCCGTTCTTGCCGGGCAGGATCTGCGCGGCCATCTGCTCGTCGGCTACCAGCGTGCGATTCGCGTAGCCCAGGTAGTACTCGTCAAAGGGACCGAGCAGGCGCAGTGGCAGCCCGGTGGGCTCCATCGCTTCAAGCTCCCGGTGGGCGCGGCTGCCGGCGATGACCCAGTAGCACTCCCCGCGCTCATCGCTTCCTGCGCTGGACAGCAAGCCGCCGAGTGCTTCCGCGGCGGTTCTCATGGTGGTCAGCGTCTGTCCCGTGTACCAGGCTGCGTCGCGAAGGGTAGCTGGCCCATGCGAGTGCAGGTAGCGGCGCAAGAGTTCCGCCAACGGATCTTCTGGTTCCCGGTGACGTGCAATCCATTCATCCACGAGCACGAAGTCCTGCGCGATGAGTTTCGCGTCTTGTGGAATGGGCCCCTGGCAGATCAACCTGTCCAGGACGAGGACCTGCAGGATAACCAGTCCTCGCTGCTGGCCGGTCTCCATTCCATTCTGGTTCAGTGCCTTGAAGAGCGCGGTGCGGCTGGCTTGCCCGTGCTGCTGCAGATGCGCGCTGATGATGCCAGCTGCCTGGTCAATGTCCTGGGTGCCGATCTGCAGTCCCCGCATCCGTGTGGCCGAGGAGCGCAAGGTGCGTTCACGCGTTGCGCGAGTCATCCAGCGCGCATCTTCGGCCAAGCAGATATGCAGCGTGCCCCGCATGGTCCATGACCGCACGAGCCGTCCTTCGCTGAAGAGCGCATCGACTTGCTGGCGGGATTCTTGCGCTGCGGAGCGCTGAGCCAGCGCGTAGCGTCCTGCAGCGAAGTCCTGGGACTGGAACGCGAGCATGTGTTCTGCGGCCTGCAGTACGGATTCTGCCGGCTCCAGTAGCAGCTGGCTCGCCATGCGCGCCGCCAGCGTCCGGGTACTGTCCATTAACCAACCTCGATCCAATGCTTGATGGCCTAAAGCCTAGCAGTGCGGAGGTACAGAGATGCCCGCGAAGCGGCGCACCTGCAGCCGCCGTTGATGCAGGGGCGTCGCAGGCTCAAGCGGACCTCCAAGCCCGGATGCGCGCAAAGGTCGAGACCTGCCTGGACTTTGCTGGAGAGGTGCTGGCCAGGTGCTGGTTCTCGTTGGCCCCCTGGAACCGGAAGGTCCTTTGGAGGGCTTCGTGCCGCCCGGATGGAATAGCAAAAGGGACCATCCCAGCGCGCAATGCGTTGGGATGGTCCCTTCAGCTGCAAGCAGCGAGGTCCTAGGCGGTGACGGCTTCAGCCTTCAGCGCTGGTACTGCTGCCGGGTGGGTGCCGGCCATCGATTCGATGACGCGGACAACCTGGCAGGAGTAGCCGAACTCGTTGTCGTACCAAACGTAGACGACAGCGTTCTTGCCGGACACGATGGTGGCCAGGCCGTCAACGATGCCGGCGCGGCGCGAGCCGACGAAGTCGGTGGAGACAACCTCAGGCGAATCGATGTAGTCGATCTGCTTGTGCAGGCTGGAGGTCAGCGAGGTTTCACGCAGGTAGGCGTTGAGCTCTTCCTTGGTGGTCCCGTTCTCCAGGTTCAGGTTCAAGATCGCCATGGAGACATCCGGGGTCGGTACGCGGATCGCGTTGCCGGTCAGCTTGCCTTCGAACTCCGGCAGGGCCTTGGCCACTGCCTTGGCGGCACCGGTTTCGGTGATCACCATGTTCAGCGCTGCCGAACGGCCGCGGCGCTCGCCCTTGTGGAAGTTGTCGATCAGGTTCTGGTCGTTGGTGAACGAGTGAACGGTCTCGACGTGCCCGTGGGTGACACCGAACTTGTCGTTCAGGGCCTTGAGCACTGGGGTGATGGCGTTGGTGGTGCACGAGGCAGCGGTGACGATCTTGTCTTCCGCGGTGATCCACGAATCGTTGATGCCGTGGACGATGTTCTTCAGATCGCCCTTGCCCGGTGCGGTCAGCAGGACGCGGGAAACGCCCTTGGCGGCCAGGTGCTGGGACAGGCCGGCCTCATCGCGCCAGCGGCCGGTGTTGTCCACCACGATGGCGTTGTCGATGCCGTGTTCGGTGTAGTCGACGGTGGTCGGGTCATTCGAGTAGATGACCTTGATCAGGGTGCCGTTGGCGAGGATCGTGCTGTTTTCCTCGTCGACCGTGATCGAGCCTTCGAAGCGGCCGTGCACCGAGTCGCGGCGCAGCAGCGAAGCGCGCTTGACGATGTCGTCATCCGAGCCCTTGCGGACCACGATGGCGCGCAGGCGCAGGCCGTAGCCGCCACGCTCGATCAGGATGCGGGCCAGCAGGCGTCCGATGCGGCCGAAGCCGTAGAGGACAACGTCCTGGGGTTCAGCGTCGGTTGCGCCGGCCTGGCCAACCTTCTCGCCCAATTCATCGGCCAGGAAGGCGTTCAGATCAGCGGAACCGGATTCCTTGAACTTCTTGTTCACGCGGCCGAGGTCAACTGCTACCGAACCGACGTTCAGGGCCTCGATGGCATCCAGGATGGCCTTGGTGTCGTTCAGGTCGAGCTCTTCGCCATCGATGCGGCGCACTACGCGGTGGGCCTTGATGATGTCGATGGCGGACTGGTTGATCAGCTTGCGGCCGTAGACGGAGGTCACCACATTGTTCTTGCGGTACAGACGTCCGATCAGTGGGATCATGGCCTCGGCGAGCTCTTCGCGCCCGCTCCATTCTTGCTGGGCAACGACAGACTGCTGGGTCACAGAAAATCCTTCCAATTCAGCCGACTCGCAGATCCATAAAGTCGGTTGGCACCGTGGGAAGCACCATTGCTTTTGCGGTGGCACGAGGTAACAGGATCATCCTCGTAAGTACATGATCCATTCTAGACCGTGCGCAGAAAAACTGAGGATCGGGGACTGTGAATCATCTCACCAGCGCACCAAGGGCTGATGCCGGCGCAATCGCAGGAAGGAAGAGTGTGAATGGGATGGCCGATACGCCGGGTTTTGTCGCGCCGAAGCGGGACGGTCATCTATCTACGACTGCCGTTGCCGGCAGCCTCTAGCGGTCCACCCGACTGCATGGGGCGAACAGCCCTCATAACGCAGTCTGTCTGACCTTGCTCCGAGTGGGGTTTACCTAGCCACCCCAATCACTTGGGGTGCTGGTGGTCTCTTACACCACCGTTTCACCCTTACCAGGAAAACCTGGCGGTCTATTTTCTGTGGCACTAGCCTGCGGGTTACCCCGAGTGGGCGTTACCCACCACCCTGTTCTGCGGAGCCCGGACGTTCCTCGGGGCAATTGCTTGCCACGCGACCGTCTGGCCATCCCATTCATTAACCATTCTAGCCCCGCGAGTTTCCCGACGCTGACCACCACCGAGAGCCACTGGCCACACTGGCGCTACCCGAAGCGCTCGGCTTCCAACAGCCGCAACCAGATTTCGCTGATCGTCGGATAGGCGGGGACCGCATGCCACAACCGGTCCAGGCTGACCTCGCCGACGATCGCAATGGTGGCCGCATGCAGCAGTTCCGCGGCATCCTGGCCGGCGAAAGTGGCGCCGACGATCACCGAACGCGCCTGGTCTATCACCAGCTTGGCCCGCCCGGAATACCCGTCGGCGTGCAGGCTCGCCCCGGCCACCGCACCCAGCTCGTGCTCGATAACCGAAATCTGCAGACCGGCGTCGCGGGCCTGGCGTTCGGTGAGTCCGACCGCGGCGATCTGCGGATCGCTGAAGACCACGCGCGGCACCGCATGGTGGTCCGCCGTGGCCGCATGCCTGCCCCAGGGCGCATCGAGAACCCCGGTTCCATTGATCCTCGCGGCAATGGCCTCGCCCGCGGCCCGGGCCTGGTACTTGCCCTGGTGGGTCAGCGGGCTGCGCCCGCTGGCATCTCCCACGGCGTAGAGCCAGTCGGCGCCCGCCACGAGCATCGTGTCATCGACCTGCAGCCGCCGGGACGGGTCCACCCCGAGTGCTTCGAGTCCCAGGTTCCCGATCTCCGGCCGCCGCCCGGTGGAGACGAGCACTTCCTCGGCTTCCACGAGGGATCCTCCGGGCAGCTGGAGGCCGGCTATCCCGTGCTCACCGCGGTGGACCTGCAACGGAGTGGTGTCCTGGTGCACCACTACCCCGGCCTCGGCCAGCGACTGGGCCACCAGCTCGCCGGCGAACGGCTCTTCGCGGCCCAGCAGCGACCCGCGGGCAAGGATGGTGACCTTGGATCCGAGGGAGGCGAAGGCGAATGCCAGCTCCACCCCGGCAACTCCGCCACCGATGATGGCCAGCCTTGGCGGGATCGCCTTGGCCGCAGTGGCCTCCCGGGTGCCCCACGGCCTGGCTTCAGCCAATCCCTCGATCCCAGGCAGAACTGGAGTGGATCCGGTGGCCAGGACTACGGCCCGGGCCGAGTACTCGCGATCCGCCACCTGCACCAGGCCGCGCCCGGAAAGCTGCGCCCGGCCGCGGATCAACTCGATGCCGGCCGAACGCAGCCACCGTTCCTGCCCGGCATCATCCCAGTTGCTGGTGAAGGCGTCCCTCCGCGCGAGCACCGCCTCGGGATCCAGCGCACCAGTCACCGCTTCGCGGGCCCCGGGAACCCGGCGTGCCGCGCGCAGCGCATCGCCGCTGCGCAACAGGGCCTTGGAAGGCATGCATGCCCAGTACGAGCATTCCCCGCCCACCAGCTCGGATTCGACGATGGCCGCTTTCAGGCCCTGCCGGGTGGCATAGTCGGCGGCGTTCTCCCCGGCCGGCCCGGCGCCGATCACGATCACGTCGAAGTCGCAGTGCTGCCCGGAGGCAGTTTGGCTAGCTCTTGAGTTCTGCTGGGGCATGCTCTGTCCTTGCTCTGCGTGAAGCGCTGCTGGGTCGTGGGTTCAGCCTAGCCAGATCTGCGCTGCGGGTACATGCCCTGGGCAGAAGATCAGGTGAACTCCGATAAGCTGGAACGCGTGCTTATTTTGTTGCCGCCTTCCGAAGGCAAAACCGCCCACGCCGAAGGTTCTCCGTTCGAAATCGAGGATCTGTCTTTTCCGGAGCTTTCCGGGGAACGCCGGCTGGTGCTTGGCGCCCTTGCTGAAGTCTCAGCCCGCGAAGATGCCATGGACCTGCTGGGAGTCGGAGCCTCGCTGGCCAAGGAAGTAGCGCGGAATATCAATCTGCACACCGAGCCCGCAGCCAAGGCGCACGATATCTACTCGGGGGTGCTCTTCGAGGCCCTGGACTACGCAAGCCTGGATGAAGCAGCGCAGCGTCGCGCCGATGAATCCATCATCGTGGTCTCCGCCCTGTGGGGTGCCGTGCGTTTTGGCGATCGCATTCCGCCCTACCGCTTGTCGATGTCGGTCAAGCTCGAGCCGCTGGGCAAGCTGGCCACCTGGTGGAAGAAGCGTCTGGCTCCGGTGCTGGATGCGGTCTCCGGCGACCAGCTGATCGTGGACGCGCGATCGAGCACCTATGCGGCCGCCTACAAGCCGGCCAATGGCAACACCGTTACGGTCAACGTCTTCCAGATGCGCAATGGGGTCCCGAAGGTGGTCTCGCACTTTGCCAAGCACACCCGTGGCGAGGTCGCCGGTTTCCTGGTCCAGCAACCGGTCGCACCGAAAAACCCTGGAGAATTGCTCGAACTGGTCCAGACCAAGTGGGAAGCGTCCCTCATCGAAGACAAGAAGGGCTTGGCGCTGAACATCCTGTTGCCGGAAGACCACCAGTTCACCACCGTGAATTAACGTCCTTGGGCAAGTCGCCAAAGGCGGCTGGTGCTCTGCCGATGAAGGGTGCTGGCATGGCTAATGCGGCTTCGTCAAAGCGCTGCGACTAGTTCAATCTCGAATCCGGCAGCATCTTCCAAATACGCCGCGTAGTGCTTTGGTCCCCCGGCGTACGGGTGCAGCTCCGGGAACATCAGGGTGAATCCGTGATCCAGCGCCTGGGAAGCCAACGTTTCCACCGCCTGCCTGGTGCCAGCATGGAAAGCCAAATGATTCAGCCCGGGACCCAGGCGGTCATGCCGTTGCT
Organism: Glutamicibacter sp. NPDC087673; assembly: GCF_044743255.1. NCBI lineage: Bacteria > Bacillati > Actinomycetota > Actinomycetes > Micrococcales > Micrococcaceae > Glutamicibacter > Glutamicibacter sp. NPDC087673. The sequence goes on along the minus strand of NZ_JBIUWB010000003.1, from coordinate 191,655 downwards.
TTTTGGCATCCGGTCCGGATTCCAGGACTATATAGAATCCGTCGCGGGCATAGCTGATGCCGTCAGCCCATTGGGAATCCACCACATAGCCAAGGCGAGTGAGCAGCCAGCCCAGGGAAGCTGTGCTGGCTGCCAAATCCTCAACCCATATTTCCAGATGATGCAGCATGGAATTCACTGACTAAGGAGTCAGCACGAAGTCCCATGGATCGGAATTCACTTGGGAAACCTCGATCTCCACGGTGTGCCCAAGATCGTTGAGCACGTTGCCCAAGGCGCGGGCACCAGCCGACAGCCAGACCCATTCCGAAGCGAAGTGGGAAACATCGATCAGGTAAGGGAACCCGCCGTTGGCAGCTTCGCGTGCTTCGCTTGCCGGGTGGTGGCGCAGATCAGCAGTCACGTAGACATCGGCCTGGTGCGAGCGCACCGCGTCAAACAGGGAATCGCCGGCACCGCCGCAGAGGGCGACCTTCCGGATGATGCCCGTTCGGTCTCCGGCGACACGTACACCGCCAGCCACCGCTGGGAGCACGGTGTAAACGCGTTCAGCGAAATCCTCGAGCTTCATCGGCTTCTCCAAGAAGCCAACTCGTCCCAAGCCTTCTTCTGGCAGTCCGTCCTTGGACTCGATCAACGGCACGCAGTCCTTCAGCCCGAAGGCATCGGCGAGAGCATCGTTGACTCCCCCGATGGCGCTGTCGGCATTGGTGTGCGCCGTAAGCAATGCGGTTCCGGATTCGATCAGGCGGTGAATGGCTTCGCCCTTGAAATTGGTGCCGGCAACCTGGGTGACTCCGCGCAGGAGCAACGGGTGGTGAGTGATCAGCAGATCGGCCCCACGCTCGATTGCATCCTCGATCACCTCCAGCGTTGGATCAACAGCCATCACGATCTTGGAAATCTGCTGGCTGGTACGTCCGGTCACCAAGCCAACGGCATCCCAATCTTCGGCCAATGATTTTGGCCAAAGTTCCTCAGCTGCTTCAAGGACGTTACCCAAGGTGGTCTGCGGAACCGAGGTGTCTTCCACCGGTTGCTCTGGTGTTTCTCCGGTAACGGGCTTGAGCGTCGAGGCGTCCAGGGAATCACTGCTCTTCCCCAGGTCTTGCGAGTTATCTGCCTTGCTCTGCATACCCACCACCCTACGCGGTGGGTATGGGGATGGAACAGAATGCAACGCCGCAACGTTGTGAACTGTGTGAGTATTCCCAGCCTTCAGTCCCCTCATCAATTCAGCCCGTTCCTGGAAGTCCAGGACACCAAGCTGAGCACCTTCGTACTAGCCGGCGGCTGCTTCTGGTGCTTGGATGCCGTGTACCAGCGAACCCGTGGCGTCCACGCCGTGATTTCCGGATACATCGGCGGCCACACCAAGGATCCGGCCTACCGCGAAGTCTGCAGCGGCACCACTGGCCATGCCGAAGGTGTCGCCGTGATCTTTGACCCGCAAGTGGTTCCGGCCGAAGTCATCTTGGACATGTTCTTTACCGTGCACGACCCCACCACGCTGAACCGCCAAGGCTACGATGTGGGCACGCAGTACCGCTCGGCGATGTTCCCGCTCGATGACCAGCAGCGCGGCCTCTTCCAGGACGCCATCGAGAAGTTCTCGCGCGTATACCCCAATCCGATCGTCACTACGCTGGAAGAGTCCAAAGATTTCTATCCTGCCGAGCAAATCCATCAGGATTATTACTCCGAAAACCAGGAAGTCGGCTATTGCCGCGTGATTATCGATCCAAAGATCGCGAAAGTCAGGAAATATTACGCTCAATGGCTAAACGAAGCCTAGTCGCGCTTTTGGCCTACTAGGGTTAGTTGTGAACCTCATAGGTCTCCGGCGGTTACGCCAGATTCCGGCAATTATTTCGCCGCAACTAAACTGCGGCCGCATAGAGTCACGTAAGGATTGCATACAAGATGGGCAAGATCTACAACAACGTCACCGAAGTCGTCGGCAACACCCCGCTGGTGACGCTGAACCGCGTCGGCGAGGGCCTGCCAGGGAACATCGCTGTGAAGCTGGAATTCTACAACCCGGCGAACTCCGTCAAGGACCGCATCGGCGTGGCCATCGTTGATGCAGCCGAGGCCTCTGGTGCGTTGAAGCCAGGCGGCACCATCGTTGAGGGCACTTCGGGCAACACCGGCATCGCGCTGGCGATGGTCGGTGCAGCCCGCGGCTACAAGGTCATCTTGACCATGCCTGAAACCATGTCCACCGAGCGCCGTGTGATGCTGCGCGCTTTCGGCGCCGAGATCGTACTGACCCCGGGCGCCGACGGCATGCGCGGTGCTGTGGAGAAGGCCAAGGAAATTGTTGCGACTTCCGAGAACGCTATCTGGGCGCAGCAGTTCGCCAACACCGCCAACCCGCAGGTCCACGCAGAGACCACCGGTCCGGAGATCTGGTCCGATACCGAAGGCACGATCGATGTCCTGGTTGCCGGCATCGGTACCGGTGGCACTATCACCGGTGCAGGCCGCTACCTGAAGGAAAAGAATCCAAACCTGAAGATCGTGGCCGTTGAGCCCAAGGATTCCCCGATCCTCAATGGCGGAAAGCCCGGCCCGCACAAGATCCAGGGACTGGGAGCGAACTTCATCCCCGAGGTGCTCGACACCGAGCTGTACGACGAAGTCCTTGATGCCAGCATCGAGGATTCGGTATCGACCGCTCGCGCGCTGGGCGTCAAAGAAGGCATCCTCGGCGGCATCTCCGCTGGCGCAGCCGTTTGGGGTGCGGTACAGATCGCCGCGCGTGAAGAGAACGCCGGCAAGCAGATCGTTGCGATCATCCCGGACTTCGGTGAACGCTACATCTCCACCCTGCTCTTCGACGACATCCGCGGCTAAGTAAATTTGCAGAAACAGAATAAATCGGCGCGAGCCACTGTTGGGTCTATAGAGAGACCTGTATCGGTGCAGCTCGCGCCGATTTGCTGTGTGACATCTGCGGATTGTCCCCGAGCGAACCGCAACCCCTAAGGTAGTATTCATGAGTTTTTTCTCCCGCCTGCGTGAGGATTTGGCCAACGCACGCCAGCACGATCCGGCAGCGCGAAGCGATCCGGAAAACTTCTTCGTGTATTCCGGACTGCACGCAATCTGGCTGCACCGGTTGGCCCACAAGATGTGGCAGAACCCCTCGCTGAAGTGGCCAGCGCGTTTGCTATCCCAGGCGAACCGCGCCCTGACCGGGATCGAGATCCATCCCGGCGCCACCATTGGGCGCCGCTTCTTCATCGACCACGGCATGGGCATCGTCATTGGCGAGACTGCCGAAATCGGCGATGACGTCATGCTGTACCACGGGGTGACCCTCGGCGGCCGTTCACTGGCCAAGGTCAAGCGCCACCCGACCATCGGTGACCGCGTGGTCATCGGTGCCGGAGCCAAGGTGCTCGGCCCGATCGTGATCGGTGCCGATTCCGCCATCGGCGCGAACGCCGTGGTCGTCAAGGATGCTCCGGAAGGCTCGATTGTCACCGGAATCCCCGCACAGAACCGTCCGCGCAGGCCCGAAGAGCGCAAGCCTGCTGTAGACCCGGCCGAGTACATCGACCCGGCCATGTGGATCTAGTTCTATTCCTCCTGCCACTGCGGCAGAACAAACCCGCCCAGCACACGGACCGGCCACGGTCCGCCTGCTGGGCGGGTTTTCGCTTTGGCCCCGACCCTTGCCGGCAAAGCAAAACATCGATGCCCGGTACCATTGCGAGTCTGGTACCGGGCATCGATGCCTCTGCGAGTGATGGAAGCCGCTTAGGCCAGCTTGTGGTCCGCAGCTTCGGTGCCATCGGCCAGCTCTACGACCTCGTCCTCAGGATCCTGGGGCTGGGCGCCGAGCTTGCCACGGGTCAGCTTGTGCATGATCATGGCCAGCGCGCCGTCACCGGTCACATTGGTTGCGGTGCCGAAGCTATCCAGGGCAATGTAGGCTGCGAACATCAGGCCGACTTCGACCTCGCCGAAGCCCAGCATCTGTGCGAGCAGTCCGGCAGCGGCGGCGATAGCGCCACCTGGCACGCCTGGTGCCGCAATCATCATGACGCCGAGCATCAGGATGAATGGGAAGTAGGTGCCGAAGGAAACGTCGCCACCGGTCAGCAGGAGCACTGCGATGGAGAAGCAGGTGATCTTGACCATCGAGCCTGAGAGGTGGATGGTGGCGCACAGCGGGACGACGAAGCCGGCTACCGTGTCGGACACACCATTCTTCTTGGCTGATTCCAGCGTCACCGGAATGGTTGCAGCCGAGGAGGAGGTACCCAAGGCGGTGAAGTAGGCATTGCGCATGCCCCACAGTGCAGCCAGCGGGTTGCGCTTGTTCATCGCCCCAGCGATGGAGTACTGCACCAGCAGGACAACCAGGGTCAGTGCGAAGGAGACCACGGCGACGAAGAGGAACTTCTGCACCACGGTGACGGCGTCCCCGGCGGCCGACAGATCCAGGAAGATTCCGAAGATGAACAGCGGCAAGGCTGGAACAATCACACGGCGGATAACCATCTCGATAATGCTGCGGAACTCCACTGTCCCGCGGAAGATCACGGTGGATCGGAAGGCCGTCAGGCCCAGGCCCAGCATGAATGCCAGTACCAGTGCAGTCATGACGCCCATCAGCGGAGTCAGCACGATTTCGGTTGCCGATTCGCCCGCACTGCCGACCAGGGAAATATACGGTTCGAAACCTGATCCTTCGCCTGCGCCAACTTCCTCGACGCCACCGCCGGAAAGCGACTTGGTGAATAGCCAACGGCTCACGAAGTACGCGAGCAGTCCCGCGCACAGGGTGGAGGTGTAGGCGATGACCGCGGTGATGCCCAACCACTTTCCTGCGCCCTTGCCGAGTTCAGCAATAGCCGGTGCCACCAAGCCGAAGATGATCAACGGCACGATGAATCCAAGGAATCCGGAGAAGATCGAGTTGTAGGTCAGGAATACGCTTCCTAGCCACACCGGCATAACCGGGCCAAGCAGAATACCCAGCAGGATGGCAACGAGCACCCAGCCAAGCAGTGGGATAGATTTCAGCAGCTTCATGAATGTCCTTTAAACGGTTAGGGATCGGAGCGCACTGTTGGACGGGCCACAAGTGTGTCGTGGCGCACGCCTCAATCATGATAGACGTAATTTTTGTTACACCGAAATCCTGTGAATGGATTGAGTGTTACGAGAATACGCCCTTCTGCCGAATATTCTCTACCGTAAATCCCACACGTTCAATCAGGTTCGATCCCTGGTGCGGCAAGGGTTCAGGAGTTGAATATTCGTCGATTTAACGGCAGCAAGGCGGATCTGCCCCATTAAGCAGTCCCGCCCTGGCTTGGATTCATTGATTATTCGAAGTTCGCTTCGACTACGCCTTGCTCCTGGCCCTGGCCCACCACCTGGCTTTGCACGCGGAGGTTGAGCACGGATCCGCCATCGGCATTTTCATAGCTCACGAAGACCGACCCGGCTGCGGCATCGCTGCCCGTTTGCGACCAGTTCGGTCCGCCCGCCGCCGAATGGCCAGTGAGCAAGTCGACCACCTGAACGGTGGCCAGCTGCTTCATCTGGGCTTCATTTCCGTTGCCCCAAGCAACGACCAGGGCATCTGCATACTCCGTGGCGCTCGATGGGAGCTTGCCCAGCTCTTGGCCCCCGATGGTTTCGGATTGCTCCGACTCCCCGGCATCCCCCGAAGTGGATGCCGTTGGCGACGCGGACTGCGTCGGGCTGGCTTCAGGAGTTGACGGCTCCTGGCTTGCGGTGCCACCTGCAGTGCTGCCGCAACCGGCGAGCGCAAGGCAGCCGGCCAGTGCCGCCACCGAGCTGAACTTGAGTAGTTTCGTAGTTCTATCCGGCATGGCTTTCTCCGTTCTCGCAAGGGGTCGCTGATTCCTTATGGGTTCGATACTCCACGCGAATCGGCAGCGATTGCAAGTCCGCTGTCCTATGGCAGGTGTCGGTTGGGGCATTTCTCAGTAGGCTTGGGGCATGAGCCAGCACCCTGCCGATAGCCATGACACCATTCGAGTACGCCAAGCCCGGGAAAACAACTTGCGAGGTGTTGACGTCGATATTCCAAAACGGCGCATTACCGCGTTTACCGGTGTTTCCGGTTCGGGCAAGTCCTCCCTGGTGTTCGGCACGATTGCCGCAGAGTCCCAGCGCCTGATCAATGAAACGTATACGACCTTCATCCAGAGCTTCATGCCCTCGATGCCCCGGCCTGATGTAGAAGTGCTGGAGAATCTCTCCACGGCCATCGTGGTCGACCAGGAACGCATGGGTGCGAATTCGCGTTCTACCGTGGGCACGGCTACCGACGCCTACTCGCTCTTGCGCGTTCTGTATTCGCGTTATTCCACTCCGAGCGCCGGCGGTGCTGGCGCGTACTCGTTTAATCTCGGCCAGGGCGCGTGCCCGGTGTGCGAGGGTTTCGGCACCGAGGCGAGCATCGACCTTGATGAGCTGCTGGATTGGGACAAGACGCTGAACGAGGGAGCCATCAAGGCACCGAACTTTGCCCCGGATTCCTGGCTGTGGCAGACACTGACTGCCGGCACGCAAGCAGATCTGGACATGAAGCTCAGTGACATGCCCAGTGCCATGCTGGACCGCTTGCTCCATGAGGAAGCAGGCAAGGTCAAGCTCAATGGGGCCAACATGAGCTACTCCGGTTTGGTCACGCGCATCAAGTCCAATTACATCCATTCGGGCAGGGAGATCAAGCAAGCCCATATTCGTGCCTGGATCGAACGCATCTCCACCACCGCACCGTGCTCTGCCTGCGCCGGATCACGGCTCGGCCAGGCCGCTCGCGCTTCGAAGATCAATTCCTTGGGAATCGCGGACATGACGGCACTGCAGGTTTCCGAGCTGCTCGAAACCCTGGAGAAGATCCAGATTCCGGATGCAGCGCCGTTGACCACCAATTTGAAGGCCGTGCTCAAATCCATGGTGGATTTGGGGTTGGGCTACCTGTCCCTTGACCGTCCGGCAGGGACCCTTTCGGGCGGCGAAGCCCAGCGCGTGAAGATGATCCGGCATCTTGGATCAGCGCTCAGTGATGTCACGTATGTCTTCGACGAGCCCACCGTTGGATTGCATCCACATGACATCCAGCGGATGAACGGGTTGCTGGCTAGCCTTCGGGACAAGGGCAATACCGTACTGGTGGTGGAGCACAAGCCCGAGGTCATCGGCATCGCGGACCACGTGATCGACTTGGGCCCGGGCGCTGGTACCCATGGCGGCACCATTTGCTACAGCGGTCCAGTGGACGGCCTGCTGTCCAGCGATACGCTGACCGGAAAGCACTTCACCACGCGTGCTGCGCTCAATGCGAACCCGCGCGAGGCACAGGGGTCCATGCAAGTGCGCGGCGCTTCCTCGCACAACCTGAAGAATGTTTCCGTGGATATCCCTACCGGCGTGATGTGCGCGATCACCGGTGTCGCCGGTTCGGGCAAATCCACGCTGATCCATTCGACGATCGCCAAACGTGATGACGTGGCGGTGGTGGACCAAACCGCCATCCGGGGCTCCCGGCGTTCGAACCCGGCCACCTATACCGGGATCATGGATCCGATCCGTGCGGCGTTTGCGAAAGCCAACGGCGTGAAGCCTGCCCTGTTCAGCGCCAATTCGGCCGGAGCGTGCCCGGGGTGCAGCGGTGTCGGATACACCTATACGGATTTGGCTTCCATGGCCGGAGTGGCCTTGCCTTGCGAGCAGTGCGGCGGCAAGCGATTCACCGCTGATGTGCTGGAATACACCCTTGATGGGTTGAACATTGCCGAAGTCCTGGACTTGAGCATGGAAGAAGCATTGGAGCAGCTCAAAGTGCCCAAGGCGAAGACCGTGCTCGAACGCCTGAACCAGGTGGGGCTGGGATACCTGAAACTGGGACAGCGGCTGAACACGCTTTCGGGCGGCGAACGGCAGCGAATCAAGCTGGCTATCCATTTAGGCCAGGGCGCCGGTACCTACATCCTGGACGAGCCAACCACAGGATTGCACATGGCTGACGTGCAGAACCTGCTGCGCCTGCTGGACGAGATGGTCGATGAAGGCAATACCGTCGTGGTCATCGAGCATCATCTGGCAGTGGTTGCCCACTGCGATTGGGTCATTGACTTGGGTCCCGGGGCAGGGCACGAGGGAGGACGCATTGTTTTCGAAGGGACCCCGGCTGACCTTGCCGCCTCCGGCACGCTGACCGGAGTTCATCTGTCCGACTACATCAAGGGATAGGAATGGCCCAGAAGCTCAGGAAACCGCTGCCTGCCGACGCGCAGGAGCTTGCCACGCTGCATGTCGAATGCTGGAAAGAAACCTACACGCAGCTGCTGCCAGATGGTTTCCTCGACCCTGCCCACGGTGAGCAGCGGCTGCGCATGTGGGACACGGTTCTGGAGGACCCGAATCCGCTCTTCAGGATTTCGGTGGCGGAAAATGAGGACGGGAAGCTTGTCGGCTTCGCCCTCAGCGCACCTCCCACCGGCAATACCGACGGGATACCGGAGAACGTTTCTCGCCAGCTGTACAACCTGTATGTGCTCAAGGACTTCCACGGCGACGGAACAGGGCAGGTGCTGCTGGATGCAGTCCTTGGCGATGAGCCGGCCGTGCTGTGGGTGGCGGCCCAGAATCCGCGTGCCATCCGATTCTACGAACGCAACGGATTCGCCTTCGACGGCGTGAGCGAGGACGACCCGGCTGCTCCGAAAATTACCGACGCAAGAATGATCCGGTAGCTAGCAAGCGGAGAGAATCCCGACGATCTCCGGGTCGCTCCCACGACCCAGTTTCGCGTCGATTTCCAGCACCAGCTGAGCCTGGCGAATCAGTGTGCCGTATTCAGGGCCAGGATCGGGGGTCGCGCGGATTCCAGTGGCGCTGAGTTGGCGCGATTTGTCCATGGCCAGCTCCTTGAGCACATCACGGATCAAGGCCAAATCCTCTGGCTGCACCGCCCAGCTATCCCTATGGCCACGAAGCCAGGATTTGCGCCGCGCCCCCTCCAAGCCTTCGGGCAGCTCGCCGACGCCTTGCAGGTGGTCGAGCATCGAGGTACCGACATTCTGCTCGGTGATGTCTTGGGACAGGCACCGGTCGATGGCGTACTGGACACGCAGCAACCATTGCCCGGCGGTATCCAGTTTCGAGCGCAGCCGCAGTGTCCGCAAGGCGAGAACAACGCCTGCGGTCGCGATGAGTACTGTCAAAAGCGGGACGAGCGAGAGCAGGATCCCCAGCCCCGCGCCCCAGCTACCACCATAACCGTTCATGCTCCGATCCTAGCCCTTGAATCGGGGGGCGGACCAGAGCAATCCTCGGGTTGGCAGAACTAGATGCGTACCAGCATCTTGCCGGTGTTCGCACCGCGCATCATGCCAAGGAAGGCGTCCACGGTATTCTCAATGCCGTCAACGATCGTCTCGTCGTAGGCGATCTTGCCTTCGGAGAACCACTTGCCCATGCGCTCGCCGAACTCCGGGGCGAGGTCAAGGTAGCTGGAGAGGGTGAATCCCTGCAGTTTCAGGCCGCGGGTGATCAAGTTGGCCATGTTCTGCGGGCCAGGAGTCGACTCGGTGGTGTTGTAGCTGGCGATAGCGCCACACAGGGCAGCACGACCGCCATCGTTGAACGCTGCCAGGGCGGCTTCAAGGTGGTCTCCGCCCACGTTGTCGAAGAAGACATCGATGCCTTCCGGGGCTGCGGCGGCCAGCTGCCCGCGGACATCGCCATCCTTGTAGTTGAAGGCGGCATCGTAGCCGTACTTGCTGGTCAGCAGTTCAACCTTCTCTGCACTGCCGGCCGAGCCGATGACGCGCTTGGCACCCATGAGCTTGGCGATCTGCCCGGCAGCCGTACCCACGGCACCTGCAGCGCCGGAGACGAAGACGGTCTCGCCCTCGGCAAGATTGGCGACTGCGCTCAGGCCTACATAGGCGGTCAAGCCAGTCATTCCCAAGATATGCAGGCGCAGCGACGAGGAAACGCCGGGCAGATCAGGTGCGGACTTGAAATTGGCAGAGTCAGCCTGCACGGTGTCAGACCAGCCCAGCTGATGCTGGACCAGGGTACCTGCCGGGAACGCTTCGTCCGCGGTCTCGATGACACGGCCGATTGCGCCTCCGAGGATCTGCTCGCCAATCTTGAATGGCGGGATGTAGGAACGGGTGTCATTCATGCGTCCGCGCATGTACGGGTCCACGGAAATGAACTCGTTGCGCACCCGGATTTCACCGGTCTTCAGCTCCGGCAGCTCAACGGTCTGGACGGTGAAGTTCTCCTGCGTTGGCCAACCGGACGGACGGGAGGCGAGCAGGATCTGCGTGCTGGTTGCTTCAGTCATGGTTACCAGTTCTTTCAATTCTCGGTGATATTGGAAACTCTCGGTGTCGTTCTAGTTGCCCAGCGCCAGGCCGAGGACCAGCAGCGCAACTGACAGCAGCGGGAACATCCCCTGCTTGACGGCCAGCTTGGCTTTGCCCGGGCTTCCCAGTGCCAGCACCAACGCAGCGGCCAGCATGGAGCCGGCTCCAGCGAAGACCAACGTGGCACCCGCAGCCAAGTGGCCCATACCCAAGGCAATCACCCCGGCAAGTGCGGCAACTGCCAAGAAGAGGTTGTAGAACCCCTGATTGAAGGCCATTTCGCGCGTTGCTTCTGCTTCAGCCTCGCTGGTCTTGAACAAAGCGCGGGTTTTTCCAGTGGTCCAGGTGATGGACTCCATCGAGAAGATGTAGATGTGGAGCAGGGCAGCGGCGGTTGCGAAGATCTGCGCGGCGATGATCATGGCTTGTCCTTGGTGTTGGGAAGGCAACTATTCTGTAACGACCATTTCAATATATACTGGAATGGTCGTTACGAAAAGAGGAGGTGGGTGTGATGGCTCGTACATCTGCATTCGACAAGGAAACGGCTATCCAGAACGCCCGCTCGGTGTTCTGGTCCAAGGGCTTCGAGGCCACGTCCATTCCCGAACTTGAAAATGCCACGGGCCTGAGCCGTTCAAGCATCTACAACTCCTTCGGCTCCAAGCGCGGACTGTTCGACGCCGCAGTGAACAGCTACCTCAATGAAATTGTCCGCCCGCGGTTGCGTCCGCTGCTCCAGGACCCAGTACCTTCACAGGCGTTGGGAGACTATCTGCGTGGGCTTGCTTCCGTTTTCGCGAAGCCGGAGTCCCTGCCTGCAGCCCATGGGTGCCTGCTGATCAACACCGCCAGCGCACCGATTGCAGCAGAGAACGAAATCGCCGCCATCATTTCCGCGTACCGGGAAGAACTTGATGAAGCCATGGGCCGTGGCTTGCATGCCCTTCGTCCGGATCTTTCAGTAGAACGCCATGCCCTGCTGAGCGACACCATTACCGGCCTGGTGGTAGCGGCCTTCGCACTGGTGCGCATCTCCCCCAGTGAAGCTGTTCGCTTGTTGCAATGCGCCGAGAACTTGCTGGAAGACTAGTACCGGCCTTCTGCACCTATTCCTTTCCGGGATTAAGGCGCAAGCCCTGGGGCACCTGTTGTCCGGATTGCTTCTAGCCAGGCGCTGATCCACGGATCCATTCAGTGAATGCATCGCGGAGGGCTGCCGGCTCGATGCGCGGGGGCTCCGCCGACTGCCGCCAGCGGCAGATCGTTCTGCAATCACCGGCGCATGCTTGGCAGATGAGTTCGCACGCAGGGGGCCTTATTCGTCGCGCTTGCCGCAGAAAACCCAACTGGCTTTGGCTGCCGCACCGATTTTCCGCGCCGCTAGGATCCGTTCTCCCCTGAGCGCATGGCGCTGGCCGGGACCTGCGCCTATCCCACCCAGCATTCTGCTGAGCACGCCCCACGGCTGCCAGTTCCAGCTAAGCGGGACAGCGCGCAGAAGGGCCCAAATGGCAAATGCCCACCAGTTCAATCGAATTGAACTGGTGGGCTTCGGATCAGCCAGCTGCTGCTAGCGTCAAATCACTCCGCTTAATGGGTGTCCTCGGCAGCGATTTCGGTACGGTCACCGCTCCACTGCGTGTGGAAGGTGCCTTCCTTGTCGGTGCGACGGTAGGTGTGCGCACCGAAGTAGTCGCGCAGGCCCTGGGTCAGGGCTGCTGGCAGACGGTCGCGGCGCAGGCCATCGTAGTAAGCCAGCGACGAGGAGAACACTGGTGCAGGGATGCCCAGCTGGACAGCAACGGAAACCACGCGGCGCCATGCTGGAACTGCCTTGTTGATGGCTTCAGCGAATGCCGGAGCGAACAGCAAGTTCGAAGGCTTCTCGCCTGCCGAGTAGGCAGCGGTGATGTCCTTGAGCAGGGCTGCGCGGATGATGCAGCCTTCACGCCACAGGCCAGCGATCTCGTCGAGCTTCAGGTCCCAGTTGTATTCGCCGGCAGCCGAAGTGAGCATGTCGAGGCCCTGCGCGTAGGAGACGAGCTTCGAAGCGAACAGTGCCTGGCGCACATCCTCGACGAAGTTCTCCGGCAAGGTGACCTCGGCAGTTTCGCCGGTCAGCACCTTCTGGCCCCCGGCGCGGATATCGCGCTGCGAGGAAAGGGAACGGGCGAAGACCGACTCGGCGATGGCCGAAACAGGCGAGCCCATATCCAGGCCGGACTGCACGGTCCAGCGGCCGGTGCCCTTCTGGCCTGCGGAGTCCTGGATGACGTCGACCAGCGGCTTGCCGGTGGAAGCATCGACGTGGCCGAGCACTTCAGCGGTGATCTCGATCAGGAAGCTGGACAGTTCGCCCTGGTTCCATTCGTTGAAGATCTCCGACTGCTTGGCTGGCTCGATGCCGGCGGCGCTGCGCATCAGATCGTAGGCTTCGCCAATGACCTGCATGTCGGCGTATTCGATGCCGTTGTGGACCATCTTCACGAAGTGGCCTGCACCGTCGGTGGAGATCCAAGCGCAGCACGGTGCGCCGTCGTCGGCCTTGGCGGAGATCTTCTCCAGCATCGGGCCCAGCGACTTGTAGGATTCAGCGGAACCGCCGGGCATGATCGATGGGCCGAGCAGTGCGCCCTCTTCGCCACCGGAGACGCCGATGCCCACGAAGTGCAGGCCCTTCTCAGCCAGGGCAGCTTCGCGGCGGCGGGTGTCGGTGTAGTGCGAGTTGCCGGCGTCGATGACCACGTCGCCCTCTTCGAGCAGCGGCACCAGCTGGTCGATGACCGAGTCCACTGGACCGCCGGCCTTGACCATGATCAGCACGCGGCGCGGGGTTTCGAGGTTTGCTACCAGCTCTTCCAGGCTTTCGGTGCGAATGAAATCGCCCTCATCGCCATGTGCTTCCAGCAGCGCGTCGGTCTTGCCGACCGAGCGGTTGTGCAGGGCGACGGTGTATCCGTTGCGAGCGAAGTTACGGGCAAGGTTTGCGCCCATGACGGCCAGACCTGTGACACCAATCTGTGCAGGCATAAAAATAAGTCTCCATCGATTACGGGGAGTTGAACCGCCAAGCAGAGACCGGATGAGTCACGATCCCTGTTCACGGCCACGTGACCTTTCCATCCTACAAGGGCGACGCCCGTGTTTTACAGAGGATCGCGTAAATTAAAGCATATTTATTTCGCGGATCGACTCGCCATAGTCCGATTTGGCGCAAGTCATTGGCTAAACTGACCCCATGGCAACTAGTCTGCACGCTCATGTGGTTGAGCACCTCGGCTCTCGCATTATCAGCGGGCAAATTCCGCGCGGCTCCATCATCCTCGCCGCCGACCTCGAGCAGAAGCTCCAGGTCTCGCGTTCGGTGATCCGTGAAGCCATCCGCGTTCTGGCCCAATGCGGCCTAGTCACCAGCACCAAGCGCGTGGGCATCCGCGTGCTGGGAGCGGAGCGCTGGAACCCCTACGACGATCATGTCATCCGCTGGCGGCTGGCCAGCGACCAGAAGGGCGCACAGCTGCGCTCGCTGACCGAGCTGCGCATTTCCGTAGAGCCGATGGCCGCGGAACTGGCGGCCGAGTTCGCCCCCGAAGCGATGCGCAAGGAGCTGATGATGCTCTCGGCGCAGATGAACCATTACGGGCGCCAAGGCGATTTGCGACGTTTCCTGGAACTGGATATCCGATTCCACGCTGTGGTGCTGGCCGCCTCCGGCAATGAGATGTTCGCGAACCTCTCCACCCCGATCGGAGCGATTTTGCGCGGCCGCACCGAATTGGGCCTGATGCCTGAACGCCCGCACGAGGAAGCCCTGCTCTGGCACCAGTCAGTCGCCGATGCCATCTCCAATTCGGACTCCGCCAGCGCGCGGAAGAACATGGAAAGCATCATGCGCCGAACGCACAACGAGATCTGCAGCCTCTGGGACGGCGCGCCGCGCTTGTTCGTGGACCCGGCCAAGAGCTCCCAGTAACCCGGCATTCCCGACTTAAATGCGAATCCGCCGGGGCAGCGATCTGCATCGCTGCCCCGGCGGATTTTTTGTCCTGCTCGCTGCCCTTGGTTAGGCCAGCGCGGTCGCCAGGCCGTAGAGCACCATGACGCAGGCGAAGCCGACCACCGATACCAGCGCCTGGCCAACGGTCCATACCTTCAAGGTGGTTGGCACATCGATATCCAGGAAGCGCGAGATCAGCCAGAAGCCGGAGTCGTTGACGTGGCCGGCGAAGACCGAGCCTGCTGCCAGCGCCAGCACCATGGCGGCGACCTGGAAAGCGGTCAGCGAGGCATCCGCCAGCACAGCCGGCTGGACTATGGCGGCCGCAGTGGTCAGCGCTACTGTTGCCGAGCCCTGGGCCAGCCGGACGATGGCCGCGATCAGGAAGCCAGCGACAATCAGCGGCATGCCCACCGATTCAAGCGAGGTGGCAATGGCGTTGCCGATGCCGCTGGCACGCAGCACGCCACCGAACATGCCACCAGCGCCGGTGATCAGGATGATCGAGCAGACCGGGCCCAACGCGGAGTCCACGATGGTCTCGGTCAGGGTCTTGTCCTTGCCCTTGCGGAAGCCCAGAAGGAACATTCCCAGCAGCACGGTGATCAGCAGGGCCACCGGAGTTTCACCCAGCAGGCGCAGCCAGCGCACCCAGGAGGTTTCCGGGTCCACGACGCCGGCTGAGCCGAGCATATTCAGCCCCGTGTTCATGAAGATCAGCAGCAGCGGGAGCAGCAGCAGGCTGAACACCGTGCCCACGGAAGGAGAGGACTTGAACTCGTCCTTAGATGCGCCGTTGCCCAGTGCCGCATCCAGGATATTCGGTACCGGGATGTTGAACTTCTTGCCGACAAACTTTCCAAAGAGATGGCCTGCAACGAACCACGTTGGAATCGCGACGACCAGGCCGAGCACCAGCACGAGCCCGACGTTGGCTTCCAGCAGGCCGGAGGCGGCCACAGGGCCCGGGTGCGGCGGAACGAAGACATGCATCACCGAGAATGCGGTGGCCGATGGGATGGCGTAGAGCAGCAGCGAGCCGCCCAAGCGGCGGGCCACGGTGAAGATGATCGGCAGCATGACTACCAGCCCGGCATCGAAGAAGATCGGGAAGCCGAAGAGCAGCGACGCAACCGACAAGGCCAGCGGTGCGCGCTTCTCGCCGAACTTGGAGATCAGCCAGCTGGTCATCACATCGGCGCCGCCACTAGTTTCCAGCATGCGTCCGAGCATTGCGCCAAGGCCGACCAGCAAGGCCACACTGGCCAAGGTGGATCCGAAGCCGCTGGTCAGCGTCGTAATGACCGATTCAGCAGGGATGCCGGAGGCCACCGCGGTCAGCAAGCTGGTGAGCACCAGTGCGAGGAACGCGTGGACGCGGAAGCGGATAATCAGCACCAGCAGCAGCGCTACCGCACCGACCGCCAGCATCAGGAGCCCGGGCGTACTTAACGTCCAGTTCAGTTCAAGCTCAGTTGTCATTGTCTTCCTTGATCAATGGGAGGCTTATGCCATAGGTGGTCTGTGGATTGCTGTCGGCGCACTGCACTAGGACAGTTTGGCGATCAGCTGTCGAACGATGCCCTCGGGGCTATCGGCAATATCGGCGCTGAGCACCGGCTCGTCCGCATCGGGAGCCTCAAGCGTGGCCAGCTGGCTGTCAAGCAGGCTGGTGGGCATGTACTCGTGCGAGCGCGCGTTCATCCGGTCCCGTATCAGCGTCGGGACACCGGTGAGGTGGATGAAGATCGTTGCTGGCTCCAAGCTGAGGATGAGATCCCGGTAGCTGCGCTTGAGTGCGGAACAGGCAATAACCAGCGGCGCTTGGTGCCGATTGCTTTCGGCCAGTTTGGCGCCGATCAGCTGCAGCCACGGCTCGCGGTCAGCGTCATCCAGAGACTGTCCGCCGGCCATTTTTTCCTTGTTGGCCTTGGGGTGCAGGTTGTCGCCATCAATGAATTCATGATGCAGCTGGTCAGCCAGCATCTTTCCGATGGTGGTCTTGCCGCTGCCCGAGACACCCATTACAACAAGGGGCGGGACCTGTTCACTCATCCATTTACTCCGTCGTACGTGAACCTAATATATGACTTATGTTGTAGCCAAAGTCATAAAGTATGATTTAACTAGAGTAGGAGCGGCAGCGGACGCTGTCAACAGGTTGCACCTGGTTCACTAGGAAGATTCTGCAAAGCATGTGGCCAGATGAGGAATTCCCGGATCAGTTGGCCCGAGGTTCAAGCATGGCTTGAACCTAGCCTTTGAAAATGCTGAATTTCTTCGAGGTCGTTGTAGAACCCCAGCTCAATGCCATGTACTCTCGGTTTTTAAGTGGATCGAACCCGACCACTGCACAGTCTGACCATTGGAGCGAATCATGGGATTCATTGGATGGATAGTTTTGGGCTTGATTGCCGGAGCGATCGCAAAGGCCATTCTGCCCGGCAAGCAAGGTGGCGGCTGGATCGCTACCCTGATTCTGGGCGTCGTAGGCGCCCTTCTCGGAGGCTGGATCGGAAGTGCTATCTTCGGTGAGGGCGTGGATGAGTTCTTCTCGATCTCAAGTTGGCTTCTTGCCATCGGTGGCGCCCTGATCGTCCTGGTCATTTGGGGCTTCATCACCAAACGACGGGCATAACGCACCTCCCGAGGGACCATTGTCCTGCGGATCTTGAATTCCCGCCGAGCAACAGTACCAACTGCTGCTCGGCGGGTTCTTCTCTTGTCTTGGCTACTTCACCCGCAGCAGCTCAGAGCCCACGGTTTCCCTGCGCAATTCGAAAAGCAGAAGGCTCCCCTCAGTGTCCGCGGCTTCCCCAAGCGCGGTATGGAACACCTTGAAGCTGAGTACCGCGGGGCAGTTGCGTGCGAACATCTGGGCCACGGCGGCTGGCCGGGACCGCTGGCCCGGGGCGTCGAAGACCATATCGGTAAATCCTTCGGGAACCCAGCGTGCACCAAGGTTGTCGTCGCCATCCAGGGAAGCTTCCTGCTGCTTTTCCCAGCGTTCAACGATCCGTTCTTCCGAGACATCCTGCGGCGCATACGCCTCCACGATCTGAATCTCGTATCCGGCCTCCTGCAGTTGAGCTGCCAGCTTCTGCGCTGAATCCTCGGACGCAAGGACCTTGTCGATGACGACATTCAGTCCTTGCTCGAAGCATGCGGCACGCAGGTTCTCGCTGAGCATGGAAGATTCCTCATGCACCAGGCTCGCCATGTCCATCGGGAAGAACTGCTCACCGCGCTTCTCGCGCTCTTTGACTTCCCGAGGCTTGAAGAATCCTTCGTAGGTTCCGTCTTCTTGCGCTTCGCGCATCAGGTTCGCCTTGAATTCATCGGCATCGATCACCACATAGTGATCCTCATGACCGCCAAGCAGTTCGCGCAGCAGGCTGCTCTTGCCGGCTCCCGGAGCTCCGGCAAGCACAACAGCTTGGCGCTGCGCTTTGGCGCTGCCCGATGCCCGCAGTTCCTGGTCGATCAGCCGCCGATGCAACTGATCACGTTCCCCGATCGCCTTCCACGAACCCGGGCCCACTTCTTCGAACCAGTCAGGGTTGCGCACGGAGATGAACGGTGAATCATTGGCCAGCACTTCTCCGGGCTCATTGAGTTGAGCAATAGTCTTCAGGTGGTCGGTGATTTCTTGGTCATCTGCCATATTCGAATCCTAATCGGGAATTATCGCGATGCCCCCCACAGCGCGCTGACAGCCGGTTATCGTATAGTTCGATGTTGGGCCCAGCGCCCGCGCACGACATTAAGGAGACCCATGGCTACCGCACCGCTACCATCTGCAGGCAAAGGCCGAGCGGGGCGAACCTTTGCGCACATCGGCACCGAGCGCACTCGCTGGCGCGGGCTGATCCACGCCTGGTCCACCCCGGGCATCATCATCATGAGCCTGGTGCTGGTCGTGCTGGCTAACGGACGCTTGGCGGAATGGACCACCGCGGTCTTCGCGCTCTGCTCGATCCTGCTCTTTGGCACCTCGGCGCTTTACCATCGTGGCAACTGGACCGACAAGGTGATGGGCCTCTTCCGCAGGGCCGACCATGCGAACATCTTCCTGCTCATTGCCGGCACCTACACTCCGGTAGCGGCATTGACCTTGCCCGGTCCGCAGGCGATCATCGTGCTGTCCGTCATCTGGGCCGGTGCACTGGCCGGAATTGCCATCAAGTCATTCTGGCCCGCGGCACCCCGCTGGGTTGGAGTCAGCCTCTACATCCTGCTCGGGTGGGGCGCTTTGATGCAGTTGCCAGCGTTCTGGGCCGCGAACCCCGCGGTGATGATCCTGATTCTCGCTGGTGGCCTGGCCTATACGATCGGCGCGGTTTTCTACGCCACCAAACGGCCAAATCCGTTGCCGAGCATTTTCGGATTCCACGAGCTCTTCCATGCCTGCACCGTCATGGCCTTCCTGTGCCACTGGACGGCTGTGCTTCTAGTGGCTCTGTAAGCGCGCACCCGCTGGAAAAAGCGATCGCCGCAAGCTCCACGAGGAAGCTTGCGGCGATCTATGGCTGAATCCCAGGCTGGACTAGCGCTGGCCGTAGCGCTTTCGCACGACCACGAGGCCGATCAGCGAAATCACGGCAATTGCCATGTAGTACAGGCTCGGTGCATCCAGCGACCCGGTCAGGTCCAGCAGCCAAGTCAGTACCAGCGGGGCAATTCCGCCCAAAAGGGTCACGCCCACGTTGTAGGCCACCGACAGGCCCGAACCCCGGATGGCAGCCGGGAAGAGGTTGGAGAGCAACGCCGGCAGCGGACCGAAGTAGAAGGACATGATCACGCCGAGAACCGCGATCACGATCACCATCACGATCACGCTCGGGTTCGAGGTCATCAGCTTGAACAGCGGATAGGCCAGCACGAACGCCGCGACCGCGGCGTAGGTCATCACCCGGGCCGGGCCAATGCGGTCAGCCAGATGGCCCACCAGCGGGACGCCGCACAATGTGATGATGCCCGCCGAGATGCCGCCCAGGAAAGCCGCGTCGGCAGGGATCTTCAGGTTCGTGACGGCGAAGGTCGGCATGTACAGGATCATGTACACCGAAATCGTGGCCACGCCAATGGTAGCCGCCGCGGCCAGCAGGCGGCCGTAGTGCTGGGTGAACAGCGTGCCCAGTGGCGATTTCTCCTTGGCGGCGGAAACGAACTCGTCGGTCTCATCCAGCTTGGCGCGGATATACAGGCCCACCGGCCCGATCAGCAGGCCAACGAAGAACGGCACGCGCCAGCCCCAGCTCTCCAGGGCTTCCTGGCTCAGGCCGGTGGTCAGGAAGTAGCCGAAGGCAGAAGCCAGCAGCATGGATGCACCCTGGCTGGCGACCTGCCACGAAGAGTAGAACGCCTTCTTGTGCGGTGCGGTTTCAATCAGGAATGCGGTGGCCGTGCCGAACTCGCCACCGGCAGAGAAGCCCTGGATCATGCGCGAGAGCAGGATGATCAAGGCACCGGCTACGCCCGCGACCTCGTAGGGCGGCGCCACGGCCATGATCAGCGTACCGAGCATCATCAGGCCCAGCGTGAGCGTCAGCGCGTTCTTGCGTCCCTTGCGGTCGGCGTAGCTGCCCAGCACCATGCCGCCCAGGGGGCGGATCAGGTAGGAAATCGCGAAGGTGGCGAAGGTGAGAATCAGCGCGAACGTGCCGTCCGATTCCGGATAGAACACCTTGGCAATGGTGGTCGCGAAGGTGGCATAGACAATGATGTCGAACCATTCCAGCGCCGCGCCAATGGAACTGGAAATGACCGCCTTGCGGGCTTTGACGATCTGCTCGGGTGTCGCCTTCACCTCTGCGCTCACGAGCTGACCTGCGCAATCAGCGAATCGATGAAGTTCTCGCACGCCACGATCTGCTCCAGCTCGATGTATTCGTCCGGAGCGTGGGCCTGGGCGATATCGCCAGGACCGCACACCACGGTGGGGATGCCGGCCGCGGCGAACAGCCCGGCCTCCGTGCCATAGGTGACCTTTTCATCGGTGGCAATGGCGCCGCAGGCGGCCGCGAAGGACACGATCTCTTCCTCCGCAGCGGTATCCAGTCCCGGAGCGCCCGCCTGCTGGGAGAACTCCACGGAGCAGCTCGGGTTCTGCTCGCGCATCTGGGCTTCCAGCTTGGCCGCTTCATCGCGCAAGCGCGCGGTCAGCGCCTCGCGGTCCACCACCGCGAGCGAGCGGTACTCGAAGAACACCACCGCCTGCGAGGGAATGGTGTTCACCGCGATGCCGCCGTCGAACTTGTTCACGTTCATGGTGGTGGTCGGTTCGATGAATGCTTCATCGCGCGGGCCATGGTTGCGCAGCTCGGCCGAAACCTCCTCGACGAAATTCGCGAAGCGCAGCGCATAGGAAATGGCGTTGACTCCCTCGGATGGCAGCGAGGAGTGCGCTGCGACGCCGTTGAATTCGGCGCGGAAAACGTTCATCGACTTGTGGCCGCGGATCGCCCGCATGCTCGATGGCTCCCCCACGAAGCATCCGCGAGGCGCCAGCTTCTCGTCAACAATTCTCTGCACCAGCGACACCGCGCCGACGCAGCCGACTTCTTCGTCGTAGGACAGCGCCAGGTGGATTGGTTCGGCAAGTTCTGCGGCGGTGAACTGGTCCAGCTTGGCCAGGATCACTCCGAGGAAGCCCTTCATGTCGCAGGTGCCGCGGCCATAGAGCTTGTCTGCGCGCACCTGGGCGTCGAATGGATCGCTGCTCCATTTCTGCCCGTCCACTGGCACCACGTCGGTGTGCCCGGAAAGCACAATGCCGCCGGTGCGGGTTCCATCGGCGGCGGGGATGGTGGCCAGCAGGTTGGCCTTGGTGCCCTCTTCGTTGTGGATCAGCTGGGAGCTGATGCCATAGGCGTCCAGCTTCTTCACGACATTCCCGATCAGCGCAAGGTTGCTGTCGCGGCTGGTGGTGTCCACGGCGATGAGCTCGTGGATTTCTTTCATGCTTGCTTCGCTGGGCGCGGGCATTTCAGCTCCTGGATCTAGGCGATGATGCTATGGATTCATGCTTCCACATTGCTCCCGCACCACCTAGAAGATGTCAAAGAATGGCCTCTGGCTAGTTGGGAATAACGCCGGCACCACGCAGATAGTGCATGATCGCGTTCACGAAGGCCTCTTGCTGGTCCACGGGCCTTGCCGCTTGGCCCAGCGCGGCCGACAGGTGGGGGTAGCGGCCTGTTTCCAGCTGGGCGAACAGCGCCGCCGGGTCATCGGGCCGCTGCTGGCTTTGCTCATTGAGCGCAAATGCTGCGGTGATGGCGTTGAGCATCGCCAGGCAATGCAGCTTGGCCCCTGCCTCCAGCCCGCTGCCTTCCAGGGCCGCTAATCCGCGTTCCAGGTAGGCCAAGGCGTTCGGCCCCATGGACGACTTGCCCATGGCCAGCGAGGGCACCCAGGGATGCCTGCGCATGATCTGTAGGCCCTGGGCGGCCAGGCCGAGAAGCTGCTGGGCAGCCGAACCTGCCAGCGATTCCAGTTCATATTCCGCGCTGATCTGCTCAACCATAAGGCCGGTGAGCTCCTCATGGGACTCAACGTAACGGTACAGGGAGGCGGCTCCTGCTCCGATCTTTGCAGCTACGGCTCTGATGGATACCGCTCCCATGCCTTCTTCATCGGCCAGCGCGATCGCCGCCTGGGCAATCTTGTCCCGGGAGTGCCGGGGCCTGGGCCCGGTGCGAGGCTGGTTGCCGGTCATCGCTCGTCCTTTCCCGCAGGGCGCATCGCGCGCCGTGCTCTGGCTGTATAGTTAACCGCGAACACTGTTCGCATTTAACTCTACAGGAGGAACCATGCGCTTGCTGATGATCGCACCGGGAACACGAGGCGATGTCGCGCCGATGGCCGGCCTCGGCCAGAAGCTGGCGCTCCATGGTTTCGATGTATCCATTGCGGCAAACCCGGCATACAAGGACCTTGCGGTTTCCGCAGGCTGCCGATTCCGGGAGCTCCCCGGCGACATGGGCGCCTTGGTCAAGCCGGCAGCTCCGGGCGCTAAGGCCAGCCCCAAGGATCTGCGCCGGTACCTCCGGGAGCTCCGGGACTATTTCGAACTGGCAGCTACCGGAACGATGGCCGCAGCCGAGCGAGGTGCCGATATCATCATGACCAATGCGGTAGCACCCTATGCCTACGACGTGGCCGAGGCCATGGGCATCCCCGCGATCGGCGCGCACCTGCAACCCATTGAACCCAGTGCAGCGTACTCGCCCATGGCTTTGGGTGCATCGCGCAGCTTCGGGCCACTGGGCAACAAGCTGCTCGGCCAGCTCTTCGCCGCTTCCAAGGCGCCCTACGACCTCCCAGCAAAGCGGGTACGCGAATCCCTGGGATTGCCCGCACGCAGCCGTGCCGCCTCCGAACGCCTTCGCCGCCAGCACCGGAGCCCCATTCTCCACGGCTTCAGTTCAGTTATCGTTCCACGGTCCGCTGATTGGCATGAGGGGATCGTCAATTGCGGGTACTGGTGGCCGCCAGCCGATCCGGCATGGACACCGTCGCAGAGGCTGCTCGACTTCATCGACGAGGGGCCGGCGCCAGTCTTCATTGGCTTCGGCAGCACGCAGGCGCTGGAACCGGACTTCATCACGGATGTTGCCCGGCGCACCGGAAGACGGACTATCGTGCAAGGGGAACCGGAAATCGACGAACCTGGCATCCTGGGCATCGGCGCGGTACCGCACCACTGGCTGTTTCCGCAGATGGCAGCCGTCGTGCACCATGCCGGGGCCGGCACCACGGCCGCTGGCCTGCGGGCAGGCGTCCCCGCAGTTCCGGTTCCAGTCTTCACCGACCAGCCGTTCTGGGCCCAGCGCATCCACCGGCTCGGCGCGGCTGCCGAGCCCATTGCCTACAAGCACTTGACTGCGCAGCGGCTCGCGTCCTCGATTACCGGAGTCCTGGCCAATGAGGACCTGGCCGATGGCGCCCGGCGAATTGCCCGGCAGCTGGCAGCCGAAACGGACAGCTCGATTCCAGTGATAAGGATCCTCGAACAGCTGGGCGCCAGGCACCGGCCCAGCTAGCCTGGCCGGGACCGGTAGAATTGGAACTCCAGCCCCTCGCAACAGAACAGCTCATGCGCGGTTGCCATGCGCTTGAGCAACGCTGATCGACAGGGCCATCCCATCGCTTCCCATTCCGCCACCGCCCCTGTGACCGTTTCCTGGGACCACGAAGGAACCAGCACCACAGCCATCTGGCTGTCCGCCAATTCCCGCCGGGCACCAGCACACATCGTGGTGGCCGATGACCGCTTGAGCGCGGATGCGGCCATGCGCCACGCAGCCCGCGGCACGGCCATGCTGTGGACCGGCGACTTCCACAACGCCAAGCAGCTGCTTGCCGCCATGGACCGGCGCATGGCGGCCGCCAACGCGGCCAAGGCCAGCAGCGCGAAGGCCAAGAAAAAGGTCCTGGATGATGCGCAGAAGTTCTACGCCATCCGGCAGGCCCGGGCCCAGCGTTCACGAATGCTGTCGCTGATCCTGGTTCCCTTGGATTTCCACGCCGAGGACGGCCTGGCCGTCCTGGACTTGCCCCGGGCGCCGATCGTCGGTCCGGCGGTGGCATTCGGCTACGAGCAGGCCGCGGACCTGGCAGGTCACCGGGCTGTGGCCAGCCTGCAGGAACTAGCTGGCATGCTCAGTGCCCACCAGTGGTTCCTGAAGGGTGTGGACGTTCCGGTACTGGGAGCGAAAATCCACCCGGCCTACGGGACGTTCATGCCCACCCGTCAGGAATATGTGGATCTGGTGGCGGTGGCTCCGCTGGAGGACCTCTCGCTGGCTTTCGACATCGGCACCGGAACCGGAGTGCTCTCGGCAGTGCTGGCCCGCCGCGGAGTCAAGCAGGTCATCGGCACCGACATCCACCAGCGCGCGGTGGACTGCGCCAACGACAACTTCGCGCGCTTGGGTATTTCCGGCGCCGCCCGTGCGCAACTGACCAGCATGTTCCCCGAAGGCCGGGCCCCGCTGGTCGTGTGCAATCCCCCGTGGCTTCCGGGCAGCGCGCCGAGCACCCTGGATGCGGCTATTTACGATCCCGAGAGCAAGATGCTGATGCAGTTCCTGCGCGGATTGCCCGGTCACCTGACCGAGAACGGCGAAGGATGGCTGATCATCTCGGATCTCGCCGAGCTGCTGGGCTTGCGTACCCGCGCGCTGCTGCTGGAGGCCATCGAGGCGGCAGGCCTTGAAGTCATCGACAAGATCGACACCGCGCCAAGGCACCACCGCGCACAGGATGCCCAGGACGTGCTGCATGCGGCCCGTTCGAAGGAAGTCACTTCATTGTGGAGGCTCAAGGCCAAGTAGCCCCGAGTGCGTTCCATGCAGAAACGGCAAAGGTGCCCGCGGTATTCGCGGGCACCTTTGCCGTTTAAGCTCCTGCGTGCCTGTTGCTACTTGTCCAGGCCGTCGCGTACGTCCTTGGCCGCATCCTTGACTGACTCGCCGGCCTGTTTGGCTTTCGCAGCGGCTTGGTCCTTTACGCCTTCAGCCTGCAGGCGTTCATTGCCGGTCGCATCGCCTACGGATTTCTTGGCCTTGCCCGAAACTTCTTGCGCCTTATTCTGGATCTTATCGCCTAGGCCCATTGGAAAATCTCCTTCTGCAGTTGATTCGTCAGCGTACCTTCTCCAGCCTAATGGGCCGCCCAGATGATTCACCTGTCCCGGGCCTCTGCATTAGCTGGCAGATTTTCCCGGTTCCTCCCCGGCTGCGCAATTGCGTGTATCCTTGCACGTTCGTCCGGCGATCACACCGCATCCAGCAGTGCGCGAAGCTGTTCCCTGTACTCTTCGAAGGCGGTTCGCCCAGCGCGGGTCAAGGCAATGTAGGTCACTGGGCTGCGCCCCTCCAGGATCTTGTCCACCTTCACGTAGTCACCGTCTTCCAGCGTGCGCAAATGCGTTGCCAGATTACCCGAGGTCATCGACAGCAGGCCCTGCAGCTTGGGAAACGAGATGCTGTCCCCGGCCCGCAAGGTGTCCAGGACCGTGACGGTCCTCAGCCGTGCCTGGGCGTGGATCAGCGGGTCAAGCTCCTGCATGCCCACCCCGGATCAACGCTCCTGAGACCAGTTCCGGCTTGCTGCCGTGCAGCAGGCCCAGCACGATGAATCCCAGCCCGCCAACGGCACCGGCCAAGAGGTTCAGCGGTGCCGTCGAGGCCAGTGAGAGCAGGGCAATAGCCAGGATCCAAGCCCCGAAGAACAGCTGGACCCGATCGTTGAAGAGCACCGAGCCGGCGACCACGAGCACACCGATGACCAGGCACAGGCCGGTGATGGCTAAAGCCGCCATGCCTATTGAGCTCAGCCCCTGGGCATGCAGCCGCCATCCGAGCAGGGCGGTGATGATCAGGCCCAGGCAGAAGGTGTTGCCGTAAATCGCCCCTTGCGCCATCGAGGGACCGTTGGTCCCCGACCTGCGCTTGGCCGAATGCTCGGCGGAAATCACGATCGCGATGAGGAATGAGGCAACTGCGGTGCCGATGCCAACCGCTGCCGGCAGCAACCGCGCAGACTCGTGCCCCACCGTTTCCTGACCACGGCAGAAGCCGCAGGCCAGGGCCCTTCAAGAGCGATTGCACGTCGCCTGGAAGCGAAGTGGATTTTTCCTGCAGCGCTCGGTTTGCGCATGGCGCTATTTGCGCCCGAGCACGGCCACCAGGAAATCGGCGGCAGGCAAATGGAAGTTCCAGGTCGAATAGCGTTGCTGCAGTGCCAGCCCCGCCTCCAAAGCGTCGGCCTCGAAGTCATCGAACCCGTAGCCGCGTCCCGAGCCGAAGCCGATGATCATGCGCCCGTCTGCCGCCAGATGCCCGCGCAGTTGCTGCAGCGCCGGGCGGCGTTCGGACTCGGAGAGGAAGGTGACGACATTGCCGGCAGAAACTATCAGGTCGAATTCCTGGTTCTCCCCCGCTGCGTCAGCGATGGTGAAGTCAGCCAGATTGCCGACCCGCCATTGGGCTTTGGGGTAATCTGCCCGGGCAACATCGATTAAATGCGGGTCGAGGTCCACGCCAACCACTTGGTGCCCTTGCTCGGAAAGCCAGCCGCCGATCCGCCCGGTCCCGCATCCGGCATCCAGAATTCTGCTGCCCCGGGCAACCATCGCGTCAACGGCGCGAGCTTCCCCGAAAATATCCTGGCCTTCGGCGGCAAGCGTGCGCCAGCGCTGGGCAAAATTCTGCGAGTGGTCCGGGTTCTTGCGAACGGTGGCGAGCCAAAGGTTTTCTTCTGGTGCAGTCATGCATCCAGTTTCGCACTTTCGCTGGCATTCGGCGATTGGCTGGCGCCGGCCGGGAATACGAAGAAGACCGCTTCAATCACTCTTTCCAGAGTGATTGAAGCGGTCTTCGTTTTGGTGGGCCCTACCGGGATCGAACCGATGACATTCACGGTGTAAACGTGACGCTCTACCAGCTGAGCTAAAGGCCCTCCTGCAGTGTGTGAAATCGGGAAGCTTCTTTCCTTCAGTCCTTCGCTGCAACAAGTAATAATCTAATGCATCCCGAACTGACTTGGCAAATTGAAATGGAGGTTTTCATAAAAGAGTGCCGAGCGTCACCACATCGCCTGATCTTGGAACCTACTCTCCAGTGGCGTTGCCGGCAAGTTCGAGGCTGTTCGCATGCACGGGTAATCCGCAATCGCCAGCATCGCCCCCACACCTGCTTATTCCACGCTGCACCACTGGGACCAGCGCCACCGAGGCGCGAGCTCAGTCCAGCGCGGAAGAACACGAGGCGCCTGGATCTGCGGACTTGCCCCGCAGGTGGAAGCGAAGCAGCTCGATGAGCGATAGCACGTACCAGGAAGCGGTGATCGAAGACGACGCCGCCACCCTCCACGGGGCATTGGAAAACAGCGATGCCAGATCGCTGTACCGGGTTCGCAGATTCGAAGCACCCTCCGGTGCCGCGCAAGGGCCACCGGCTCAGCCACGCTGGCTTCGGACGACAATGCCAGGAGTCCAGCGTCATCGAGGATCAAATATTCCATGAAGCCGGCACTATGGGCACCGCAGGACTTGCCCGAGTGGAAAAATCGCCTCAAGGAGACAAAAAATCCCCGATCCGAATGGATCGAGGATTCTTATTTGGTGGGCCCTACCGGGATCGAACCGATGACATTCACGGTGTAAACGTGACGCTCTACCAGCTGAGCTAAAGGCCCTTACCATGTTCGCTTTTGCAAGCCAACGAGGAATAACTCTACACAGGTTTCTGCGTCCGGGCAAATCGGTGAGCCGACTTTTTTCGTGAACTGGAGCACAGCCCATATCGGCACGCTAAACGGCGCGTTCCACTGCCGCCTTGTAATCATCAATGCTTCTTGGCTGCGTCATCTCGCTGCGGAAAATATCGCGCACTTCACCGTCAACCAGGTACAGCGTCAATCTGGCCGCGACCCCACGCTCAGGGTCAAAGGCGTCGGCCTGTTGCGCCACCGCCCCATGAGGCCAAAAATCGGCCAGCAGCTCGAAGTCCAAGCCAAGCGACTGCGCATAGTTGCGCAGGGTGAATTTATGGTCCACCGAAATGGCCACGATGCGCACCCGGTGCTGCGTGAAGAATTCGTAGTGCTCTTGGAGTGTTGCCAGTTCCGACCCGCATACCCGCGAAAATGCCCAGGGATAAAAGACAACCAGCACCCGGCCGCCAGACAGCCCGGTACTGGTTATCGTTTCGCCGTACTGATTTTCCAGCGAGAAGTCGAACAGGCGTGAACCTGTTTGAATCATTAGTTCTTCTTACGCGGGGCGAGGCGGATTGCGGACCAATCCTCCGAAACGCCTTCACTAGTAGTTACATGCAGGCCAGCGGTTGGCGCCTCCTGCTGGATAAGTGCTGGGGATACATGTCCCTCGCGGCCCTGCTTAGGAGTAAGCAACCAAACGATGCCACTCTCGTCCAGGCAGTTCAGCGCGTCCATCAATGCGTCAACTAGATCTCCATCGCCGTCGCGCCACCAGAAAATGACTGCGTCGACAACGTCATGGTCCTCTTCGGTGAGCAGCTCTGAACCAATCAGGTCCTCGATCGATTCGCGCAGATCGTAATCCACGTCATCGTCGTAACCCAGTTCCTGAATAAGGTCTTCATTAGCGAAGCCCAATTTTTTGGCGGGCTCCAAGTTTGCCGATACGGCGTCGCTCACTTCATTCCTCCTGCTGGTGCAAAGCGTTACTACCAACGAAACACGGTTTTGCCGCTCCGTTCAAGCGCTACAGCGATAACACGCCGAACAAATATAACCCACATTCCAGTGACCCGCATCATATTGACATGGCCATGAGGAAGTTAGCTCCCGTACCTAGTTGCGCAAGTCACTTCAAATGTCTGATTTAAACCGGTTTTTGCTGGAAAACGCGCCACAAAACTGGATCGTTTAACACTAGAGTTGCATATGAACCGGCAGTGCACATCATTCCAGTGCTACTGCACCCGTTGTCCCAATACCGATGCACCGCAGCGCAAAACTGCACAGCGTCGGAGCCGCAATTCAATCAAGGAGCTTCCGTGGCTGTAGAGGAACACATCTCCCAGATCCGTAGCGGGTTGACTTACCAGCTGTCCGATCGGGATCCTGAGGAAACTCAGGAATGGATGGACTCGTTTGACTCCCTCGTAGAGACCCAGGGCACCGAGCGTGCCCAGTTCATTATCCGCTCGCTGCTGCAGCGTGCAGGTGCCAAGTCCGTGGGCGTGCCTCACGTGACCACCACCGACTACGTGAACACCATTCCTGTGGACCAGGAACCAGAATTCCCGGGCGATGAGGCCCTCGAGCGCCGCTACCGCGCCTTCATGCGCTGGAATGCCGCCATCATGGTGCACCGCGCCCAGAACCCTCATATCGGCGTTGGCGGGCACATCTCCACCTACGCCGGTGCAGCGACCCTGTATGAAGTAGGTTTCAACCACTTCTTCCGCGGCAAGAACCACCCAGGCGGCGGCGACCAGGTCTTCTTCCAGGGCCACGCCTCGCCAGGCATGTACGCCCGCGCGTTCCTCGAAGGCCGCCTGTCCGAAGAGGACATGGACGGCTTCCGCCAGGAAAAGTCGAAGGAAGGCCACGCGCTTCCTTCCTACCCTCACCCGCGTTCCCTGCCAGACTTCTGGGAATTCCCAACCGTCTCGATGGGCATCGGCCCAGCTAACGCCATCTACCAGGCGCAGCTGAACCGCTACCTGCAGAACCGCGGCATCAAGGACACCTCGGACCAGCAGGTCTGGGCCTTCCTGGGCGACGGCGAAATGGACGAGCCGGAGTCGCGCGGCTTCCTGCAGCTGGCCGCCAACGAAAAGCTGGACAACCTGAACTTCGTCATCAACTGCAACCTGCAGCGCCTTGACGGCCCGGTTCGCGGCAATGGCAAGATCATGCAGGAACTGGAAGCCTTCTTCCGCGGTGCCGGCTGGAATGTCATCAAGGTTGCTTGGGGCCGCGAGTGGGATGCCCTGCTCGAAGCAGACAAGACCAACGCGCTGGTTGACATCATGAACCAGACCCCGGATGGCGACTACCAGACCTACAAGGCCGAGTCCGGCGCATTCGTTCGCGAGCACTTCTTCGGCCAGCGTCCGGAAACCAAGGAATTGGTTGCCGACATGAGCGACGACGAGATCTGGAACCTGAAGCGTGGCGGCCACGATTACCACAAGGTCTACGCCGCCTACAAGGCTGCTGCGGAGTTCAAGGGCAAGCCGACCGTCATCTTGGCCAAGACCGTCAAGGGCTACGGCCTGGGTTCGCACTTCGAGGCTCGCAACGCGACCCACCAGATGAAGAAGCTGACCATGGAGGACTTGAAGAAGTTCCGTGATCACCTGCGCATCCCCATCACCGACGAGCAGCTCGAAGCGGACCTCTACGCTCCTCCGTACTACCGCCCAACCGAGGATTCGGCTGAGTACAAGTACATGATGGAGCGCCGCGAGGCCCTGGGCGGTTCGGTGCCTACCCGCCGCCAGGAAGCTTCGAAGAAGCTGGCCCTGCCAGGCGAGAAGACCTACGCGATCGCCAAGCGCGGTTCGGGCAAGCAGCAGGCGGCCACCACCATGGCCTTCGTGCGCCTGCTCAAGGACCTGATGCGCGACAAGGAATTCGGCCACCGCATCGTGCCGATCGTGCCAGATGAGTCCCGTACCTTCGGCATGGACTCGTTCTTCCCGACTGCGAAGATCTACAACCCGGGCGGCCAGAACTACCTGTCCGTGGACCGCGATCTGGTCCTGGCCTACAAGGAATCCCCTCAGGGCCAGCTGATCCACCCGGGCATCAACGAGGCCGGCGCCGTCGCAGCCTTCACCGCTGCCGGCACCAGCTACTCGACCCACGATGAACCGCTGATCCCGATCTACGTGTTCTACTCGATGTTCGGCTTCCAGCGCACCGGCGACCAGTTCTGGGCAGCCGGGGACCAGATGACCCGTGGCTTCATCATCGGCGCTACCGCCGGCCGCACCACCCTGACCGGTGAAGGCCTGCAGCACGCAGATGGCCACTCGCCAATCCTGGCCTCGACCAACCCTGCTGTGATCACCTACGATCCGGCCTACGGCTACGAAATCGGCCACATCATGCGCTCCGGCCTGGAACGCATGTACGGCGGAACCCACGCCGATCCGAACGTGATGTACTACCTGACCGTGTACAACGAGCCGATCAGCCAGCCAGCTGAGCCGGAGAACGTTGACATCGAAGGCATCATCAAGGGCATCCACCTGCTCAAGGAAGCTACCACCGACGGCCCGCGCGCACAGCTGCTGGCCTCGGGCGTGGCCGTGCCATGGGCGCTGGAAGCCCAGGCCATCCTGGCCGAGGAGTGGGGCGTTTCGGCTGATGTCTGGTCGGTCACCTCGTGGAACGAACTGGCCCGCGACGGCCAGCGCGCCGACGCCGAGGTGCTCGTGGATCCATCGAAGCCGCGCCGCACCCCGTACGTGACCTCGAAGCTGGAGTCCACCCCGGGCCCAGTCATCGCGACCACCGACTACATGCGCGCCGTGCCCGAGCAGCTGCGCCCGTACGTGCCAGGTGAGTTCCACACCCTGGGCGCGGACGGCTTCGGCTTCTCGGATACCCGTGCCGCAGCCCGCCGCTTCTTCAAGATCGATGCGCACTCGCTGGTAGTGCAGACCTTGCAGTCGCTGGTTGAGCGCGGCGAAATCCCTGCGGACACCGCAGTGAAGGCGCACGCCAAGTACGACCTGAACAACGCCAACGCCGGCCAGTCCGGCAACGCTGGCGGCGACGCCTAGGCCCCAGGGTCCAGGTGCCCGGAGCTTGCTCCGGCGCCGCATTGAGCAGCTGCCCGATGACGAGGTTTTCCTCGTTGCCGGGCAGCTGGCTCATTTAATCTCACCATTACCTGCTGTGCCGGGCGCGGGGGAAGAAAAGAAACTAAGCTGGAACCCATGAGTCCTGAAATGGATGCCGCCGCAGCTCCGAAGAACCGTCCCAGCCGATCCCAGGCACCCAGCAGTGAAACGCTCAAGCGACTCAAAAGCCATATTGGCGTCCTGTCCACCACCGCGCTGAAATATCTGGACCAGCAACTGCCCTGGTACCGATCGCTGGCGCCCAATGAGCGCGCCGCCCTGGGGCTGATCGCCCAGAAGGGCATCTCCACCTTCGTTACCTGGTACGAGGATCCCTCCTCCACCCCGTCCTGGGTGGTGACCGACGTCTTCGGCGCCGCTCCCACGGAGCTGACCCGATCCATCTCCCTGCAGAAGGCCTTGGGCCTGTTGCGCACCATCGTGGAAGTGGTCGAATCCCAGGTGCCCGACATCGCCGCCGAGCATGAGCAGGCAGCCCTGCGCGAAGCGGTGCTGCGCTATTCGCGCGAAGTAGCTTTTGCCGCCGCCGATGTCTATGCCCGCGCCGCCGAAACCCGCGGCGCCTGGGACTCGCGCTTGGAGGCCCATGTGGTCGACGCGGTGCTGCACGGCGAGGCCCACGACTCGCTCTCCTCGCGCATTGCGGCCATTGGCTGGAAGTCGCAGAAGAATATCCGCATCCTGGTGGGCACCACCCCTTCGTCCAACCCGGCCACCTTCGTCTCGGCCCTGCGCCGTATTGCCATCCGCTACTCGCGCGATTCGCTGGTGGGCGTGCTCGGCGACCGCTCGGTGCTGATGCTTTCGGACACCAAATTCGAAGAAGCGGATCTGAGCCGGCTGACCCGGTTCTTCGGGCCCGGCCCGCTGGTCTACTCCCCCATGGCTCCGACGGTGAAGGAGATGCACCACGCCGCGGTGGCAGCCGTGGCGGGATTCAGCGCCGCCAAGGCCTGGCCGCAAGCGCCGAATCCGGTCGGTGCCGATGACCTGTGGCCAGAGCGTGCCTGCAACGGCGATGAACTGGCCCGCACGGCGCTGGTGGACCAGGTCTACATGCCGCTGCAGCAGGCCTCCAATGGCCTGGCTGAAACGCTCTCCAGCTACTTGGCGCTCGGCCACTCGCTCGAAGGCACCGCCCGGGAACTGTTTGTCCATGCCAACACGGTGCGCTACCGGCTCAAGCGGGTCAGCGAAGTCACCGGTTGGGATCCACTGGTTCCCCGGGATGCGTTCGTACTGCAAACCGCGCTACTTTTCGGACGGCTTCACGAATCGAACTTGTAGGCTTCAACCAAAGAGCATCGAGCTCCCGACACCGATAATTCCGAGTTGATCGCGCATTACAGCGGAATTCAGCTTCTGGATACGCTAGGCTTTTGTAGAGATCCTACAAACAGTCACCACGAGCTTGGTACTCAAATGAAGCGCCAAAAGCTCCCAACATTTGGAAAGCTGTAAGAGTGTTAGCAATCGTTTGCCCCGGACAGGGCTCCCAGACCCCAGGTTTCCTCACCGAATGGCTCGACGTCGATGGTGTGGCCGAGCATTTGCAGGCGCTCAGCTCGATCACCGAGCGCGACCTCACCGCCCACGGCACCACCTCCGATGAAGAGACCATCAAGGACACCGCCGTCGCCCAGCCGCTGATCGTCGCCGCCGGCCTGGTTACAGCCCGTGCGCTCTTTGGCAGCTCACTGCCGGCAGGTGCCATGGTGGCCGGCCACTCGGTTGGCGAGATCACCGCGTCGGCGCTGGCCGGTGCGCTGGACGAAGCTGACGCCATGAATTTCGTGAAGGTCCGCGCCAACGCCATGGCCGAAGCCGCTGCGGCGACTCCGACCGGCATGGCAGCAGTGCTCGGCGGCGACCCGGATGAGGTGCTGGTCAAGCTCGACGAGCTGGGCCTGACCCCGGCCAACGCCAATGGCGGCGGCCAGATTGTGGCCGCAGGAACCATGGAGCAGCTCGCGGCCCTGGGCGAGAACCCGCCGGCCAAGGCTCGCGTGATCCCCCTGAAGGTTGCCGGCGCATTCCATACCGCGCACATGCAGCCAGCAGTTGGCATCCTGGAGGAACTGGCCGGAACCATCACCCCGAAGGAACCAGCGGCAACCCTGCTCTCGAACTTCGACGGCAAGGCCGTAGCCGATGGCCAGGCGAACCTCGATTCGCTGGTCGCCCAGGTATCGCGCCCGGTCCGCTGGGACCTGTGCATGCAGACGCTGGCCGAAGCTGGCGTGACCGGTGTGCTGGAACTGGCACCGGCCGGAACCCTGGTGGGATTGGCCCGCCGTGGTCTCAAGGGCGTGAAGACCCTGGCGGTGAAGAGTCCAGCGGATCTGGAAGCTGCCAAGGCGTTCATCGCCGAGCACACCGCCAACTAGGCTTTTGCGCCGTTCACAGATTGTGCACGCCGGGAACGTCATGTTGCGTCCGCCGAGCGCGTCTCTGGCCTAAGCTTTAAACCGACGAAACGTGCCGCGCATTCTTGATGCGCCACCAAAGTTTCATTAAGCCGGCTGGAACCGGTTCCTGGAAACAGGATCCGCGCCCAGCCACAAAAATGACCGGAGTCCTCCGGCTAAGAAGAAAAGGAGCCATCCATGGCTAGCAACGAAGAAATCCTGGCGGGCCTCGCCGAAATCGTCAACTCCGAGACCGGCCTGGACGAAGCAGACGTGCAGATGGACAAGTCCTTCACCGAGGACCTGGACATCGACTCGATCTCGATGATGACCATCGTCGTTGAGGCTGAGGAAAAGTTCGAGGTCAAGATCCCTGACGAAGAGGTCAAGAACCTGAAGACCGTCGGCGACGCCGTCAACTTCATCGCTGCGGCACAGGCCTAAGCTTCCCGGCGTTTTTCGCCACACCGTTGTGCGGGCAAGCCGCGCACACCGGCCGGTACGTCAAGCCGGCCCCCTGAATTTCCAAGCACAGTTCTTATTCGCACAGTAGAGAGTTTGATGATGGCGCGCAAAGTAGTGATCACCGGTCTCGGAGCCACCACCCCAATCGGCGGGGATGTCCCCACCCTATGGGCAAACGCCCTCAAGGGCGTCTCCGGCGCCGTAACCCTGGAAGATGACTGGGTTAAGGAATACGACCTGCCGGTCACCTTCGCCGCCCGCGCTGCTGTGCAGCCGACCGAGGTACTCTCCCGCCCGGAGACCAAGCGCATGGACCCATCGACCCAGTTCGCTGTGGTTGCGGCCCGTGAAGCCTGGGCCGACTCAGGCCTGGACAAGGAAGAGATGGACCAGAACAAGCTGGCCGTTGCCTTCGCTACCGGCATCGGCGGCGTCTGGACCCTGCTCAACGCCTGGGACACCCTGCGTGAAAAGGGCCCACGCCGCGTCCTGCCCATGACCGTGCCAATGCTGATGCCTAACGGCCCAGCAGCTGCCGTGTCGCTGGACCTGGGTGCCGCCGGTGGCGCGCATACCCCGGTTTCGGCTTGCGCTTCGGGTACCGAAGCGATGCACGTTGGCCTGGAACTGATCCGTTCGGGCAAGGCCGATGTGGTCATGGTCGGTGGCGCAGAAGCCGCGATCCACCCCATGCCGATGGCCGCCTTCGCGTCCATGCATGCACTCTCCCGCCGCAACGATGATCCGACCAAGGCTTCGCGCCCCTACGACACCGACCGTGATGGCTTTGTCATGGGCGAGGGCGCTGGCGCGCTGGTACTGGAAGCCGAAGAGCATGCAATCGCCCGCGGCGCACGCATCTACGCCGAGCTGGCAGGTTCCTCGGTCACCTCCGACGCGCACCACATCACCGCACCGGACCCAGAAGGCATGGGTGCAACCCGTGCGCTGAAGGCTGCCATGTTCGATGGCCGCATCCAGCCAGAGGACGTAGTCCATGTGAACGCCCACGCAACCTCCACCCCAGTTGGCGACAAGCCGGAATACGCTGCGCTGAAGAACGCCCTGGGCGATCACCTCGAGAACGTGTGGGTATCCGCGACCAAGTCGCAGATGGGCCACCTGCTAGGCGCCTCCGGTGCCGTGGAGTCCGTGCTGTGCGCACTGGCCATCTACAACCGCAAGGCCCCGGTGACCATTAACCTGGACAACCAGGATCCAGAGATCCCGTTGAAAGTCGTCACCGGCCAGCCTGCGCAGCTGCCAGCAGAGGGCTCCATCGTTGCGCTGAACAACTCCTTCGGCTTCGGCGGCCATAACGCCGTGGTCGCCATCCGCAGCGTCTAGCCGTTCCGGCAGCTGCAGGCGGGCGCGCCACTGGGCTGGTTGAAGATTACTCTTCAACCAGCCCAGTGGTCTTTAACCCCGAAAGAATTGGTTCAGAGCCATTGCTTCGGTCCTGACATGTTCGTTAAGCTCAAGTACCGCCTCATGTCGGAGGCAACTGACGGTACTTGCCACGAGCAAAGGATCCCTTCCCATGCGCACCCTGATCGCCACTTCCTTCGTCTCCTTGGACGGTGTCGTCCAAGCCCCGGGCGGCGAACCCGGCTACCGCAATTCAGGCTGGACGATGAACTCGGTCGAGTTCGACCCCGCCGCCTACGAACTGAAGGGCGCCGAGCAAGAAGAAGCCAGCGCCATGCTCTTGGGCCGGCACAGCTACGAGGCCTTCTGCGCGGTGTGGCCCTCGATGACCGAGCAGTTCCCGCAGTACAACGCGATGCCCAAGTACGTGCTCTCCACTACCTTGCGGGAGAAGGACTTGGCCGGGAACTGGGGCGAGACTGCGATCTTGCGCTCGGTCGCCGATGTGGCGCGGCTTCGAGCCGGCGACGGCGGCCCGATCAGTATCCATGGATCGGCAACGATGGTCCACTCGCTGCAAGAACATCAGCTCATCGACCAGTACAACCTGCTGGTCTTCCCGGTTTTGCTTGGTGCAGGCAAGCGCCTTTTCAGCGACGCGAGCCTGGACGCGCAGAAGCTGGCCCTCATTGATTCGCAGGTCTACTCCAACGGCATCCAGAAGAACGTGTTCAAGGTTCAGCGCTAGCTGGTCCTAGCTGGCTGCGGGCAGGTAAGGCCGGGTGATCAATTCCAGGTAGTGCCCGGAAGGATCAAGCAGGTAGACTCCCCGGCCGCCGTGTTCATGATTAATCTGCCCTGGCAGCTGCCGTTGGGGATCGGCCCAATGCTCCATTTTCCCCTCGCGGATAGTCGCGTAGGCCCGGTCGAAATGCTCGTCATCGAGCAGGTAGGCATAGTGCTGCGCTGGGAAGTCCATCGGTGGTGCAGCGAATTGAAGCAGCACCCCGTGGGCCAGGCTGATGTTGGTAAATGGTCCCCAGCTTGATTCCGCGCGTGCTTCGAGCAGCTCAAGATAGAACTTTGCCATGCGTTGCGGGTCGAGTGAAGCGATGATGGTGTGGTTGAACTGTGCGGTCATGTCTCCCTTTCGTGGTTCAGATGTGCTGTTCTTTGGTGGAATGCATCTGGCACGGGAGGGCCGCGGATCAGGGAACGACCAGTTTGCCGTTCCGGGAGTGGCCGCATGCGGCCTGACTGGTCTTCATCGCCATCGAGCATAGCACTGCGCTTCGACACTTCTCCACAACCGCAGTTCTTAGAGCAAGAAGTGGGATCCCCGGCATGGGATCCCACTTCTTTTGGGTAACAACCCCGCACCATCGGGGTTGTATCTGAGTGTCTGTTGATAAGTCACTCAGGGACTAAATAACCAGTTGCTAAACCACCTGGTTGAGCCATCGAACAGGCGCGTCTTCGCCTGCGTGACGGAAGGGTTCAAGTTCTTCATCCCAGGGCTCGCCGAGAGCGATGGACATCTCCTGGTAGAAGACCGAGGGATTGCCGTCGCCCTTTTCATAGGCCCACCGGATGCGTTCTTCGCTGACCATGACGTTGCCAGCGCAATCAACGGTGGCGTGGAAGATGCCAAGATCAGGGGTCACGGACCAACGGCTGCCGTCGGCACCCGGGCTTGGGTCTTCGGTGATTTCGAAACGAAGGTGCTGCCAACCATGCATCTCACTGGTCAGCAAAGCGCCGGTACCTTGCGTACCTACCCACTCGATTTCGGCGCGACAAAATCCGGGTGCGACGTGCTGTTCGGTCCACTCCATTTTTACTGGAGTACCGAGCACGGACCCGATTGCCCATTCCAGATGTGGGCATAGCGCTGCAGGGGCGGAATGAATATAAATCACGCCTCTGGACATCGGTGCAGACATGCCATCCTCCGTTGCGGTGTTGATCGTCTTCCCCTACGTCAACATCGTTCCAGTGCCATCGCCGCCGATACTTCCATTTTGCCCGATGAAGAGGCCTTTCGCCACCCAGAAAGGCTATTTTTGCAGATTGGTACCAAATAGTCAGGCTCGGGGATGGGCTTGGCGGTAGCTTTGCCTCAATCGGTCAACCGAAACGTGAGTATATAGCTGGGTCGTTGCCAGCGAAGCATGCCCGAGGAATTCCTGGACAGCACGCAAATCTGCGCCCCCATCCAGCAGATGCGTGGCTACGGTGTGCCTTAACGCGTGCGGGCCGCTGGCAGCGGTATCCCCCAGCGATTGCAAGGCCTTGGAAATGACCTCTCGTGCCTGGCGTACATTCAAGCGCGCACCGCGCACCCCTACGAGCAAAGCGCCTTGAGCTTCCTGACGGGCCAGGACCTTGCGATGCGACCGAATCCACCCGATGATCACGCGCTCGGCGGGCTTGCCAAACGGAACAACCCGTTCCTTGTTGCCCTTGCCGAGAACCCTGACGGTGCGTCGTTCGAAGTCGATGTCGTCAACGTCCAAGGCCACGAGCTCGCTGATACGCAGGCCGGATGCGTACAGCAATTCGGCGATGACTTTATCGCGTGCCGCTACGGCCTGGCTCTTGGCATCGGGGGCAGGTTCCGGCTTGCTCTCGCTGACTTCTTTTCCAGCAGGCGGCTGGGCTGTTTCGGAGAGCAAGCGGTCGATCTGGCTTGGCTGCAAAACATGCGGAAGACGCCGTTCCTTCCTGGGCGCGGCCAGCCGCAGGGCAGGGTCCGCGTCGATCAGCTGATGCTTCAGCGCCCACGCGAAGAAGCTCTTCACCGCAGAGATCCTGCGGGCCAAGGTGGTGCGGGAAATCTGCGATTCATGAAGCTGCGCCAACCAATCGCGGAGCGTATCAACTGAAATCTGCTTGAGGCTCGGATCCTGCGCATGGTGGAGCAGGAACTGGCCGAGGTTCCGCAAATCCACTTCGTAGGCTCGCAGAGTATTAGTACTGCGGCCGCGTTCGCGTTGCAGGTACTCCAGGTAGTCCGCCACCGGCTCAGCGAATTTTGCTGACATCGCATTGCTGGCGTGCGTCGTTGATTCTTGCTTCATCACTATTGAGGATACCCTCAGCTGCGTCACCGGTCAGTTTTGGCGCACCAACTTCCATGCCAGGCCATCGGTGGCAGCCATTTGCAGTGTCTCCAATCGGTTGATGGCGCGTAGCGTCTGGATCAGCGGCACCCCGCTGCGGGCAGAGATCTCATCGACCAGCAATCCTTTGGTGAAGGACATGATGTCGTACACCATTGCTTCGTCCCTACCCAGGATGTCCGTCGGTCGTTGCTGAACTTTGGCACTCCGCGGCTCTGCTTGGCAGTGGTGGCCAACCAGGCCCAGCGCATCTTGCGGGCTGGCGAGCAAGGCCGCACTGCCTTCTGCAATCAATCGGTGGCACCCTGCGGAGTTGGGCGCGAAAACACTTCCGGGAACGGCCGCTACATCGCGTCCCAGCTCGACTGCATGGCTGGCGGTGTTCAGTGCTCCTGAGCGGTGGCGCGCTTCGCTGACGATGACCAGCCTGCTCAATGCCGCGATCAGCCGGTTGCGGTTCAGGAAGCGGAAGCGTGCTGATGTGGTTCCGGGAGGCACCTCTGAGATCAGCACGCCGCGAGCAATAATCTGGTTGAGCAGGTTGCTGTTGCCCGAAGGGTAGAGCCGATCGATGCCGCCAGCCATAACCGTGATCGTTGGCGGGTTCGGATGCTGCCAATCGTCCACGCTCAGAGCGGCCCGGTGCGCGCTGGCGTCAATGCCGTAAGCGCCACCCGAGACAATGGTGTACCCGTTCAGGGCCAGGGTCCGGCCAAGATCGAAGGTGACTTGATCACCGTAGTCACTGGCATCGCGGGAGCCGACGATGGACACGCTGCGCGCCAGCTCTTGGCCTTCGAGCAATTGCGGGTTCGCTGAACGCCACCACAGGCACAGGGGACGTCCCAGTTCCAGATCGGCTAGCTGTCGCGGCCACGAAGCATCGTCCGGGATCAGCAATCCGCCACCCGCGCGCGCAGCGGCATCCAAGGCTCCCGCTGGGTTGCTCAGCGACAGGCGCTTTCTCCATCGGGCCAAGGCTACCCTCAAGTCTTGTGCGCCATCCCCGGGCGGGTGGAATCCGAGGATTCCGTCGACCGGCGCTTTGAGCGCGGCCGGGTAGAAATCCTCTCGCTGGATCATGCGCAGCAGTTCCTGTGGGCTCATCAGTTCCAGCAAGGCCGTGGCCACATAGTCGTTGGGCTCGATAAGTTGGTTCAGATGGGCGTAGACCCGGCGCTCCTGGCTGGTTGGAGGCGAGGCTTTTCCGGCAGTGTTCACATCGTTGAAAGTCATGGCCTTACCTAGCTATTTTCCAAGTTCTGGCGAAGGTGAGCGGCGATGGCCAGATCATCCTCGGTCGGTGCTGCATGCCCTTGCTGGTCTGCAACCGTCCACGCGACCCGCAGGAGGCGGTGGATGGCGCGCGCAGAGAGCCCGCGTCGTGTGGCGAGTTGTTCAAGCGCCGCCCGGGTCTTGGCCGGGTATTCCAGTTCATTCCTGAGGATCTGAGTTGGTATTTGCGCGTTGCAAGCAATGGAGAACTTTCCCAGCCGCTCCTTGCTGCGTGCCCGGGTGGCCAAGACGCGTTCACGCACCTGTGCACTGGATTCATTTGGTACCCCGCTAAGAAGCTGTGCTTGCGCTACCGGATTGACTCTGACTTGCAGATCCACACGGTCGAGGATGGGTCCTGAAAGCCGGGCGAAATAGCGCCGGCGGGCCATGGGCGTACAGGTGCACCCGGTACCGGTGCCGAAGTTTTTTCCGCAGGGACACGGATTGGCGGCCATGATGAGTTGGAAACGGGCCGGTAGCCGCTGGTGGCCGCGTATCCGCGCGAGGTTGATATAGCCTTCCTCGATCGGTTGGCGAAGCGCATCAAGTACACCGGTTTGGAATTGCGCTGCTTCATCGAGGAATAGAATGCCCTGGTGCGCGCGGGTAATGGCCCCGGGAATGAGTTGTGCGGTTCCGCCGCCAATCAGGGCTGAGCGGGACGCGGTGTGGTGCGGCGCCACGAAAGGCGGGGTGCGTTGCAGCTGGTCCAATTCCCCGGATCCGCCCCGAGTAATGGAATGGACCGCGGTGGCTTCAAGTGCTTGCAAGTCATCAAGTGGCGGCAGAATCGATGGCAGGCACTTGGCCAGCATGGTTTTGCCGGCGCCGGCCGGTCCGACCATGATCAGGTGGTGCCCGCCGGCTGCGGCCAGTTCCAAGGCGAGCCGAGCTTCCTGCTGCCCGTTGACCAGGCCCAGGTCCGCATCGCCCGAGGCAGCAGTTCCTTCGGAAGGGCCGGCAGATTCGGTGGGCGCCTGCGGCTGCCGGTGGCGCAGGTAAGTGGTGACCTGTCCCAGATGGCGTAGCGCCATGACCTCGATTCCATGCACCAGCCTCGCTTCCGCCCCGTTAGCCTCAGCCACGATCACCCGGTCAAGACCATGGACCTTGGCCAGCTGCACCGCTGGCAGCACACCGGGTACTGGCCGCAAGGTGCCATCCAAGCCGAGTTCCGCCATATACAGCGTGCTCGGTGACGCGAACAGCTGTTGATCAGCGGCCAAGGCGGCAATGACGATGGCCAGATCGAAAGCTGATCCATACTTGGGCAGGGTGGCTGGCGAAAGATTGACCGTCAGTTTCCGGTTTGCCAGAGGAATCCCTGAGTTCCTAGCCGCGGCTTTGATTCGTTCGCGGGCCTCGCTCAAAGATGCATCGGGCAAGCCCAGCAGGACGAATCCTGGGATGCCGTTGCCGAGGTCGGCCTCGACTTCCACCAGTGAGGCGCTGACCCCGTGCAGGGCCACTGCGCTGGTGCGCGCGGTGCTCATGAGCGCACGTTCTCATGCAGCCGGCATTCGAACCCTGTTGTTGTCAGATAGACCTCGACGATGTCCACGCGAAGTTCGGCGAGAAACATGCGATGGCATTGGGCCCAGGAAATCAGCAGCCTGTTGAGCCGGCGGAATTTTGCCGCGCTGATCGCCTCGAAGCCTGATCCATAGCGTTGCGAGGACCTCGTTTTGACTTCGATGGCGGTGATCTGGCCGTTGCCGGCTCTTGCTACCAGGTCCAGCTCCCCTGCTGGGCATCTCCAATTGCGATCGAGAATTTCGTAGTGCTGCCCGGTGAGAAATGCGGCGGCAGCTTGTTCGCCATCGGTCCCTAGGCGTTGCTTCGCGGTCTGCATGTTTGCTCCTCGATGTCTGCGATCCGTAATGGAAACATCGTCGGAGAATTATGGTCCACAGCGGCGGCGCCCGCCGCGGAATGTGGACAATTCGCTTTAAGCGAGATCGCCGGCGCTGTTCCAGGAACAGAGCCGGCGATCGAATGCCGCAGTGCCTCGTGCTAGGAGCCCAGCCCATCCTTCGGGATCTGGAACTCGTCAGGGTTCAGTTCTTCGACGTTGACGTCCTTGAAGGTCAGCACCTTGACGGACTTCACGAAGCGCCCTTGGCGGTAGATGTCCCAGACCCACGCGTCGGTGAGGTTCAACTCGAAGTACACTTCCCCGGCGTTGGACAGGGTCTTCACGTCCACTTGGTTGGCCAGGTAGAAGCGGCGCTCGGTCTCGACCACGTAATTGAACAGCCCCACCACGGTCTTGTACTCGCGGTATAGCTGCAGTTCCATGTCGGTCTCGTAGTTTTCCAGGTCGTCGGCAGCCATCACTTTGCTTTCTTTGTCGTGGCTTCACCTTGGGCCTGATCAGCACCCGAAGTCAAGTTCCAGCTCTTGCGGTGGTAGTCGCAGGGACCCTGCGCAACGATCGCGGCACGATGCGCAGCGGTGGCATACCCCTTGTTGATCTCCCAGCCGAAGGCCGGATGCTCGGTGGCCAGATCAACCATGATTCCATCGCGTTCGACCTTGGCCAGGATGGAAGCTCCGGCGATCGCCTGGCAGGTCATGTCGCCTTTGATGATGGTCGTCACCGGGATGTGCAGGCCCACGGGTTCGCGGTCATCGGCCAGGATGTCGAAGAGATCCGGTTCCGGTGCGGTCAGCCAGTCGTAGCTGCCATCCAGAAGCGCCGCCTCGGGCTGTACCGCGCACAGCTCCATGGCCCGCGATCCGGCCAGGCGCAGGGCGCCAGTAACTCCCAGCTCATCGATTTCAGCCGCAGAGGCATGCCCGACGCCATAGCCCACGGCCCACTGGCGAACTGGATCGACCAGTTCCGTACGGGTTTCCGGGCTCAGCAGCTTGGAGTCGCGCAGCGCTGGGAACTCCGTGACCTGCTCAATATCTATTACCGTCATGCCGACGGTAATCGGACCAGCCAAGGCGCCGCGTCCCACCTCATCGACCGCTGCGATATAGCGGAACCCATGCTTGGTTGCCAAGGCGCGCTCATGTTCTAGCGTGGTTGCCTTGCTCTTCAAAACGGCCATGGGCGGTGCCCCTACTTCGCCACTGCGTGCGGGACGTTGGCGAAGACTTCTTCGTGCGAGTCGACGATGCCCCAGCGCGAGGTTGGCCAAGAGATCACCGAAGCGCGGCCCTGGACGGATTCGAGGTCGACGAAACCGCCCTGGCGATCGGCGTGGAAGCGGGAATCCGCGCTGGCACCTCGGTGATCACCCATCACCCAGATTTTTCCTTCTGGGACGGTCGCCTTGAATTCCATGTCTGACGGGCTGTCGCCGTCAAAGATATACGGCTCGTCAATGGGCTCGCCGTTGATCGTGATGGCGCCTTCCGCGGTGCAGCATTCCACGGTGTCACCGGGCATGCCGATGATGCGCTTGACCAGGTACTGCTCATCAGCCGCTGGCAGCACGCCGACAAAGGAGAGCACATTCTGGAACGCGGTGGGGTACTCGGTCAGCGGTGGCAGCCATTCCTGGTCATCGCGGAAGACGACGACGTCGCCACGTTCCAGCTCGAACGGCCCGGGAACCATGAGGTTGGCGAAAATCCGGTCGTTGACCTCGAGGGTATGCTCCATGGAGCCTGATGGGATGTAGTAGGCACGGAAGAAGAAGGTCTTGATCACGAACGAGAGCAACAGCGCGATCGCGATGATGATGACAATCTCGCGGACGAAGCGCCATATTTTGTA
This sequence comes from Glutamicibacter sp. NPDC087673, assembly GCF_044743255.1. Taxonomy (NCBI): domain Bacteria; kingdom Bacillati; phylum Actinomycetota; class Actinomycetes; order Micrococcales; family Micrococcaceae; genus Glutamicibacter; species Glutamicibacter sp. NPDC087673. The sequence continues at coordinate 147,527 of NZ_JBIUWB010000003.1, read as the reverse complement.
TAGGGGTCCCCTGCTTGGAGGAGTCTCTGCTGATGCTGCGCTCACGATTCGATTAGTACCTTCCATTGTCGCGTGTAATCCCCATCTTACGTGTCTTGCCAGGCGCAGCGGATCATTGCATAGCCACGGCCAGTTGCCCAGAAACGCACCAATGGCCAGGTCCGTCGCCGGGCCTGGCCATTGGTGCGTCCGTTCAAGCGGACTGCGGGCTACTGGGTGGCAGCAGGCGACATGATGCCACCGCTCTGCTTGTAGTCCACGGGGATTTCGCCGATTGGCTTCTCAACTTCAATCAGCTTTTGGACTTCGTCCAGCTGGTTCTTATCCACCGACAGGGTGATGCCGCCCGTTTCAGGATTCAGCGTGTATGCATGGATGGCAGTGCGCACGGGGTTTTCCTGCTTGCCCTGCCACTTCATGATTTCGGAAATCGCCGAACGAAGCTCCTCGCTGCTGAATTGGACTAGGTGCCCGATGGCCCCGGCTTCTTCAATAGCGGATAGCTGCTCTTCGCTGGTCGTCGAAACGTTCAGCTGCCCGTCCTTGATCCAACCCTGGACGTATTCATCGCCCAAGGCTTCGGAGAGCTGGTCATTGGTCTGGAGCAATGCGTCTTGGTCCACGGTGTTCCCGCTCGAGTTTTCTGTTTGCTGCGAGGATTCCGATCCCGTGGCGCTGGCCGTAGCCTGCGCACCTGGATCGGTGCCCTGGCCGCAGCCGGTTAGCAATAGGGCAGCCATGGCGGCAGTAGAGGCCAGCATGATTGGCGTGCGTGAAGTTCTAGCGTTGAAATTCATAATTTACACCTCGGTGATATTCACGTTGCCGCAACGATCTTAGCTTTGAGACTAGTGCCGAAATCGTGGAGCAACCAAGGAACTACATGTGTGCCAAGTAAAAATGCCCCGCTACTTGTTCTCAAGTAGCGGGGCATTTTCAGCAGGACCCAGTCCCGCCGGAACAGAATCCCTTAGCCGTGGCGACGTGCGTTGCGGCGGAACAGCAGGAATGCCGCACCGGCCAGGGCCATTGCGCCACCGGCGGCGATCAGCGGAACGCTGTTCGAACCGGTATCCGCCAAAGGATCGTCCTTCTTAGGAGTTTCCTTTGGAGTTGCAGACTTGCTTGGCTCGTCGTCCTTCTGGTCCTTCGGAGCTTCCGACTTGTCGTGGTCCTCCGAAGCGGAAGGAGAGGTGCTCTCCGATGGCTTGTCGCTTTCGTCCTCGGAAGGCGATGGCGAGGTGCTCTCGGAAGGCTTGTCGCTTTCTTCTTCGGAAGGCGATGGCGAGGTGCTCTCGGAAGGCTCAGTAGTTGGTTCCTCGGAAGGCTCCACAGTAGGTTCCTCGGTCGGTTCCTCGGTTGGCTCCTCAGTCGGTTCCTCGGTTGGTTCCTCGGTTGGAGTTGGAGTCGGCGCAGCAACGATCAAGACGTTGGCGTTGACCCGCTCAGAGGTGTTGAAGCCGTTCTTGGCCACAACGCTGAACGCAAACTTTCCTGGTTCTTCCGGGGCTGGGAACGAGAAGTTTCCTTTAGCGTCCAGCTCAACCTTCTTGTAGAGCTTGCCGTCAACGACCACACGGATGATGGTGCCAGCCGGAGCATTGGCAAGGGTACCGGTGATTGCTTCACCAGGTTCAACTTCAGTACCGTTTTCCACCGTGATGGCAGGGGTATTGATATGGAATTTCAGCGTGTAGCCATCAATGTAGCCCTTGTCGAAGACATCATCGAGCGAGGTGTACATGGCGATGTCATCAGCGGTGTTTTCCTCCAGGTCTTCACCTGCGGCGTTGGCCGAGTTGATGCCTGCAGCCTTGCTGCCAACGAGCATTGGGCCACCGGAGTCACCCTGGTCGAGCACGCGCTGGCCAGGATTTTCAGCGACATAGCCAGCAACTGAACGGTAGGTCTGGTCCGAGCCACCGACGAAGAAGACACCTTCGCCGACGATCGGGGAGCAGCTCCAACCGGTAGTACGGCCCGAAGAGCAAGCTTCCGACCCGACGAGAGCCTTGGTCGTGCCAGTCACGTTGATAACGTCGTCGCGAGGTTCCTTGCCGTCAACCCATTCGGACACAGCAGCATGCAGGTTCAGCGCAGGATTGATGTTATCGATCACCGAGATATCCGTGCCTGGTTCCAGGTTATTGAACTCTTCCTCGGTCAAGGAGTTCAGTTCGTCGGCAGATAGGCCCGAATTACCCGGACCACCGAACTGGTTGAATCCAAAGGTACCCAGCTCGGCACCCAGCGTTGGCGATTGGCCTGGTACCGACTGTTCGGCAAGGCCCAAAATCTTGGTGGCGCCATCTTCCGAGCAGTGCCCAGCCGAGATGATGGCATCTTCACCCTCTGCGGTCCACGCAGTGAATCCGAGCGAGCAGACCGTCGACGTGCTAGTAGGTGCGCCGGACTTGTCCATTGCGTAACCCAGAGCACCGTAAATATCCTCTGCGGCGGTGGTCTTGGCAACACCCGAGCTTTCTACACCGTCAACGTGCGTAGCTTCGCTGACGAACTGCTCAACGGTCAGCTTCTCAGGCAGGGAGCCAGCGGACTTGGACTTCAGTTCGTCCGCAGCTTCCTTCTCGTCGAAGCCCTTTGCGTAGATCTTCAAGCCATCGTTGGTCTGAAGGATAGCGGTGATGCGCTTCAGTTCCTTCGGCTCGATGTTGGCCAAAAGCTCGGTGTAGACCTTGTCTACGGTCTTGACCTGCGAGTCAACTTCGGTCACCACGATAGGAGCCGGAGCTGCACTGGCCTTGACGATCTCCTTGGCCTTGGCAGCGTCCTTCTTGCTTACGGTGATCTCGGCTTTGCCGTCCTTCACCGAGGCAGTGGCGTCAATGCCTTTCGCATTCAGTTCGTCGCGGACTTTGGAAGCAGCGTCGCTGGTCTCCCCGTCCTTGACGTACTCTTCAACGGACTTATTGAGGTCCTTCTCAATAGCCTTGTCGAGCCCCTCGGTGTCCAGAGCGGTTTCGCTGGCCAAAGGCTTCTCGCTTGCCGTAGCGGACGCAGACGGCGATTCGGAGGCCGTTGGCGCCGCTGCGGCAGGCATGAAGCTAGAGCCGACCACCAAGGCGGTCGCGGCTGCTGCAACGATGCCGCGTTGCGCAGTCTTCTTTTTTGGATGTGGCATTAATGCTTCTCCCAGATTTATGGTGCGAGTGCCCGCGCGTCCCCTTACCTAAGGGCGCGCGCGTAAGCACAGGTGTTGTTACCAAAATGAAACAATACTTGGTTCCGACACAGCTTTTCAACCATCGAATCCAACAAAAATATAAATTCCAGAACCCGTTTCACCTAGTCAAATAGCTCTACCCTCATCGAGCTTGGTTACAACTTACGTGCCAGTAGTATTGGTTTAAGATTGGACTTCTCTTTCTAATCCCTAGTCAGCTTGGTGGATCCTGAGTGTTGTCGCGAAATTTACACACCAATTGCACAGCAAATCGGGTGGGATGGAAATCCATCCGAATTAATTCCATTAACCTAGAAAAATAGCGCCAGATGGGTAGTTCTACCCATCTGGCGCTATCAAAATCGCCGGTTGCTACGGCGTGTCATCTGATTACTGAACGCTGATCGAGCGGCCAAATCACCTCGGTCGCTTTGCCCGTGACGCGCTCGACGCTGATCATTCCGCCGCCGCTTGCGCCCAGCAATGCCCGCGAATCCTTGGAAGTGGAGCGGTGATCGCCCATGACCCACAAGCGGCCAACCGGCACTTCTACGGAAAACTTCTGTTCGCTCGGAGCATCCCCGGCGAAGATGTACTGCTCGTCTGCAGGCTCGCCGTTGACGAGCAGTCGCCCATCGGCGCTGCAGCATTCCACGGTGTCTCCCCCAACGCCAATGACGCGCTTGACGTACTTATTGCTGCTCCCGGTGAGGCTGAACGCCCCCAGCAGATCATCAGCGAAGCTGGCCTTGGCGTAGGGCAGGAACGAGCCGCGGCCATCGAAGACGATGATGTCTCCGCGTTGCGGTTCGGCATCCGAGTAAGCGCGGCGGTCTACGGCGATGCTCTGGCCAGGGTTGAGCGTGGATTCCATGGAGTTGGACTCGATATGGAAGACGTCGATCAGGGTGGCGCGAATGACGATGGTGGCCAGCAGACCAAGAATGATGGCGAGTACAGCGAAGCGCCAGACCCATGAAAAGGCCCGGCGCTTCATTGTTGCCCGCTCAGTGCGTGCAATCCGGTTCATTGAAGAACGCAGATTACTTCTTTGCGCTGAAGTCGCGCTTCTCGCGGATGCGAGCAGCCTTGCCGTGACGATCGCGCATGTAGTACAGCTTTGCACGACGAACGTCACCCTTGGTCACAACCTCAATCTTGTCGATGATTGGGGAGTGAACTGGGAAGGTACGCTCAACACCGGTGCCGAAGGAAACCTTGCGAACGGTGAAGGTCTCGCCAACACCCTGGCCCTGGCGACCAAGGACGTAGCCCTGGAAGACCTGAACACGGGAGTTCTTGCCTTCGATGATGTTGACGTGAACCTTCAGGGTGTCGCCTGGGCCGAAGGCTGGAACGTCGGAGCGCAGCGAGGCTGCGTTAACAGAGTCAAGAATATGCATAGTGCATCTCCTAGGATCAATGCCGCAGGTCACCGAATCCTCGTAGCGGGGCCCGACACCGGTCGAAACCAGTGAAATCCCCGGAACGTTGTACCACCGATTGCCTCTAGCAAACGGTGCGGCGGTCTTCTGTTGCTCGAGCTTCCCCCTGCGGCAGGAGTCGAACAAAAACACACCAAGAAACAATTATGCCGTATCAGCGAAGCCGATGCGAGTTTGCCCGAAATGGCTTTCGAGTGATTTTGGCCTCTTAGTCGCTCTCGGTGCCGGCGCCGGTAGCCCAGTCCAATTCGGACTTGGGGGTTATGGCACCGTCAACGAGCGCGAATCCGCTGTGCCATAGGGCATCGCGGTCCCTGCGGTTCAGGCTCTCGGCATCCAGCTGCGTGATCAGGTCGGGGCGACGCGCTGCGGTGCGCTTGATCTGCTCGTCGCGGCGGAACCGTCCCACCCGCTGGTGGTTGCCACCGAGCAGCACCTCGGGGACATCGCGGCCGCGCCAGGAGGCCGGCTTGGTGTACACCGGGTATTCCAGCAGAACATCCGAGTGGGATTCTTCTACCAGCGATTCCGGGTTGCCGATGACTCCTGGGATCAGCCGGGCGATGGCTTCCACCATCACCATCACGGCCACTTCTCCCCCGTTGAGCACGTAATCGCCGATGGATACGGGGATGACGTTGAAGTTCTCGTGCGCGTATTCGATGACGCGCTCATCGATGCCTTCGTAGCGGCCGCAGGCGAAGACCAGATGCTCTTCCTCGGCAAGGTCGTAGGCCATCTGCTGGTTGAAGACGGCGCCTGCAGGCGAAGGGACAATCAGGGTTGGCTTGGGGCCGCCAGCATCGGCTGGGCGCACCGCGTCCAGTGCCTGTCCCCATGGTTCCGGCATCATCACCATGCCGGCGCCGCCACCGTACGGGGTGTCGTCGACCTTGCGGTGCTTGTCGGCAGTGAAGTCGCGCAGGTTGGTGACGTTCAGATCCAGGATGCCGTCTTCGGCGGCGCGGCCAATCAGCGAAAGCGAGAGCGGCTGGAGGTACTCAGGGAAAATCGAGATGACGTCAAGACGCATGGCTTACTTTTGTCCCTCTTCGTCGCTGCCGTCTTCATCGCTGTTCAAGGTCAGCAGGCCTGCCGGCGGGGTGATGACCACGATGCCGGCTTCCGGATCGATCTCTGGGACGAATTCGTCGACGAACGGGAGGTAGATCTCCTGGCCGTCAGCGTCTTCGAAGACCAGCAGGTCCTGGGCGGGGTTGGTGCGCAGTGCGGTGATGGTACCGACCTGCTCGCCATCGAGCATGACCTTCAGGTCCAGCAGTTCATGCTCGTACCATTCGTCCGAGTCGTCTTCCGGCTGGTCGGAAACTTCAATCTCAAGGCGCGCGCCGCGCAGGGTTTCAGCCTGGTTGCGGTCGGCGATTTCCTTGAAGGAGAGCAGCAGGATGGTCTTGTTCCAGCGCGCATTGGCGATGGTCAGCGTCTTGACCGGGCCGTCGACGACGATGAGTTCTTCGCCAGCGGTGAAGCGCTCTTCCGGGGTGTCGGTCATGACCTGGGCGGTGACTTCGCCACGGATGCCGTGGGGCTTGCCGATGCGGGCAACCTGCAATCGCATAGTCTGCTGCTCTTTCTGCACTGTGTTCCGTGGCGTGTGCCGGGAGACTGGAATGGAAATTCTAGGGGTAAACACGAAAGGAGTTTCCGTCACTAGTTAGGACGGAAACTCCTTTCGTTTCGAAGCCAACTTAAAAGCCAGACCTCTAAGTTGCTTAGCCTCGGCGACGGTCGGTGTCGATTACATCGACACGTACCGGCTCCTTGGCCAACGCTGCCATTACGGTGCGCAGTGCTCGTGCGGTGCGTCCCTGGCGTCCGATCACACGACCGAGATCCTCAGGGTTCACACGTACTTCGAGCAGGTCGCCGCGGCGGGTGGACTTCAAGGCGACCTTGACGTCTTCCGGTTCCTCGACAACCCCGCGTACCAGGTGGTCTAGCGCGTCAACGAGCACTGTTACTCAGCCTCGGTAGCTTCGGCCTCTGCCTCTTCAGCAGCTGGCTTTTCAGCCTTCTTGGTGATTGCCTCTGGGAGGATCACCGAACCCTTGTCAGGAGCAACGAATGCTGGCTTAGGCTCGGCAACCTTGTAGGTGCCTTCCTGGCCATCGATGCCCTTGAACTTCTGCCAGTCACCGGTGATCTTCAGCAGTGCGTGTACCTGCTCGGTTGGCTGAGCGCCAACGGACAGCCAGTACTGTGCACGATCCGAATCGATCTCGATAACCGATGGGTTCTCGGTTGGGTGGTACTTGCCGATCTCCTCGATGGCACGGCCATCGCGCTTAGCGCGCGAGTCCATGACGACAACGCGGTAGAAAGGTGCGCGCATCTTACCGAAGCGCTTCAGACGAATCTTTACGGCCACTTTTGTGGTCTCCTGTTTCTCAACATGGTCGAATCCAATTTTTAGCACCTGTGGGGCAGGCCTTACTGGTCGGATTCTAAAAGGACAGGACTCATAGCGGAGAGAGGGGCCACTGCGAATCGAGTACCCTGCAATTATGCCAGAGAGCGTGCGCGGTGGCCAACTCTAATTGGCCCCGCGCGTCGGGCGAAGATCATGAGCTTGCTCACCCTGGGGCCTGCGCCCAGCTGCAGCTTCTAGCATTGAGTGCATGACCGTTGCTTCCGCCTTGCTGGGTTTCAGTATAGTTGCCGCCCTGATGACGTTGATTCCGGGTGTCGATACCGCGCTGATCCTGCGATCGGCCATTGCCCGGGGACGCGGTGAAGCGCTGCTGGCGGCGCTGGGGATCTGCACGGGAGTATTCGCTTGGGGTGTGGCCGCGGCCGCGGGAGCTTCGGCAATTCTGGCCGCCTCATCTCTGGCCTACCAGGTGCTGGTCTATGCCGGCGCAGCCTATCTGGTGTTCCTGGGCGGGCAGATGATCCATCGGAGCCTGCGGGGCAAGCAGTTGGCCACGATCCATGTCCCGGTATCGCACAGCAGGTATCGAACCTACCTGACCGGGCTGGTGACCAACGTGCTGAACCCGAAGATCGGCGTCTTCTATATCGCTGCGATCCCGCAGTTCACCCCGGCGGGCACCAACGCCCTATTCATGGGCATGGGGCTATCGGCGGTGCATGTTGCACTGACCCTGGTGTGGGCAGTGGCCTTGGTATACGGGGTTCGGATCGCTGGCCGCTGGCTGGGCTCAGCGAAGTCGGTGTCCTGGATGGACCGGATCACCGGGACGGTGCTGATCGGTTTCGGACTGAAGGTCGCGCTCTCGCGCCCATAGCATCTTGGCCACGCCGGCAGGTGCAGCAGTTCGCGGCTCCGGGTGCTCAGGCGGCCACCGGAACACTGTTTCTTCGCGGTACCTGCATCGGGTCCAGGTGCTTGGGCAGCAGGATGTGAGCCAGTCCCCCAACGGTAACCAGGGTCAGCAATCCTGCATGAATGGCATGGTGGTGCCTCCGGCACAGGCAGCTGCCATTGCGCGATGAAGTGCACCCGCCACGTTCCCACCAGTTGTCGTGATGGTATTCGAGCATTTCAGGCGGTGCGGTGCATCCCGGGACGATGCATCCGCGGTCGCGGGCGAAAATTGCGCGCTTCATTGCATCCGTGAAGAAGCGTTCCTTGCGTCCTACATCCAGCGGTTGCCCATCGGGTCCGAAGACCACCCGGTAGATCTCGCCTTGGCAGATCAGCTGTGCGGTGTCCACGGAATCGAGTTTCACCCCGTGGTCGGAGGTGGCGCGAAGCTTGGCCGGATCTCCAAGATCCTGCGGATCGCGCAACTGGATATGGATGCCGATCCTTGGAATGATTCCATTGGGCGCGGCACCTGCCGTGCGCCCTCTCAGCGCGGCCAATAGTGCGTTGAGCCGGCGCTGGGCCACCGGAACCTCCCCATCGCCAAGCAGCAGGGACGCTTGGAGGCCTTCGCCTGCTCCGCCTGCGCCGCGCGTTTCCTGCTCATCAACAAGCTTGTCAGGTTGTTGCTGCGCTCCGGACAAGGATTCTTCCTCCCCGTGCCCGTCCTGGGCCCATGGCGGTGGTGGTTCCTTGCTGCTGAACAGGTCGTCGGTGGCTGATTGCCCGGCATTTGCCCCGGGATCCGCTTCCTGCTGGTCCTCTGAGGCGTTCTGGCCATCATCAGGGGCAGCGCCTGAACCGGATTTGGCGGCACGGGCGGCTTTGCCTGCTTTGGTACGCGGGTTATCGGCCTGGGCCAGGGTGGAGCGGAATTCCTCGCGCTGGGTCCCGGCGATGTAGAGCTCGTACTTGTCGCAGTCGCCCACGGTGCCTCGCGGATAGATTCCGGGTGCCGGGTTCCTGGTTTGCTTGCGGGCCCTGCGCTCGGCGGAAAGCATCGCCGCGAGCTGGGTCTCGCGGGTGGCACGGTCAGGTTCCTGCAGCAGGGCCGCGGCTTGGTGATCGAGCAGTTGGCCCTGTTCATTGCGGGCGGCCGGTTCCAGCGGCCGGCCTTGGAAGCTCGTGTCAGCCGGCTCGAATTTGTCCAGTGCGCGGGCCGTGCGGGCAATCAGCCGCGGGTCCAGATCCGGCGCTTCGGCGTAGAGCCTGGCCAGCTGGGACAAGCGCGGGGCGGCGGTGCTGCCATCCATGAGGCGCCGGGCGATGAGCAGGTGCGCGTCATTCACCCGGTGCTGCCCCTCATGGGCGTTGATCCCCAGCCAGCTGGCCAGGAAGTCGCCGGTGTTCTGGTAGTGGGCGCGGCCTGAATGCTGTCGGGCGGGGCGGTCGTAGCTGGTCCGCGATGCGGAAACGGCCGCCAGCTCATCGTCTTCCAGCAGGTGGGCGCCGGTTGATTCGAGATGGATAGCGCAGTGCAATTGCTCCCGCAGGGTGTAGCGGTAGAGCGTTTCAATCAGCCGTGCATGCCCCGCCGCCACCCGCGGGTCATCGGACTCGCGCAGGGTGCAGGAGAGCTTGGCCAGCAGCGCGCAGCAGGAAGCCATCAGCTCAAGGAGCACTTGGATCGCTCCGCGCGGGAGCGACCCGGTGATGGATTCGCGCAGGATCTGGATCGCTGCGGCTAGCTGGTGGATGCCCATGGACCCATCATGGGCGCGGCCAGAGGCCCGAGCTGGCAGCCATCGCCAGCTGTGGATAAACCGCTAGCCGCGTTGGCGGACCTTGGATTGGCGGATGACCAGGAAGATCAGGTACGGGGCGCCAATCACCGCGGTGGCCACCCCGGCGGGCAGGATCACCGGGAAAGCCCGGGCCGCAACCAGGTCGGCCAGCAGCACGAAGATCGCCCCGATCAGCGCGGCATGGGGCACCGGCGGGATGGTGCCGCGGGCCACCAGCCGCGCGGCATGCCCGCTGGCCAGCGCAACGAAGGCCAGCGGCCCGGCGATCACGGTCGCGGCAATGGCCAGCAGCGAGGCGATGCCGAGCATCAGGACCCGGTCGCGCCCCAGGTTCATGCCCAGCGCGCGGGAGGTATCCGAATCCAGCGCCAGCACCTCGCGCTGGTTGCGCAGCAGCGCGGCCGCGGCCAGTCCCAGCACGATGACCACCGGCGCGAAGGCCAGGTCGGCCCAGGAGATCGCGTTGATGGTCCCGGCCAGCCAGGTCAGCGCCTGCTGGGCGTTGTAGATTTCTCCCAGGGTCAGCATCCAGGAGGTCAGTGCGGCGCACAGCCCGGAGAAGCCCAGGCCCACCAGCACCAGCCGGTTGCTTTCCAGGGAACTGTGCCAGACCAGCGCGAAGACCAGGGTCGAGACCAGCAAGCCGCCCAAGGTGGCGGCAATGGGCAGCCCGTAGTGCACCAGCAGTTCCGAACGCCCGCCGGCGTGCACGCTCAGGGCCAGCACGGCCACTGCGCCCAGGGCCGCGCCGTTGGTCACCCCGAGGATGTCGGGGCTGGCCAGCGGGTTGCGCGCCACGTTCTGGGTCAGCGCCCCGGCCACTCCGAAGCCGGCCCCGGCCAGCACCGCAGCCACGCTGCGCGGCAGCCGGAACTCGATGATCGTCAGCTCGGTGCGCGGATCCGGGGCCGCGCCGAAGTGCGTGGCCACCACATCGCCCAGCGCGATCGGGGTGCCCCCGATGGCCAGGTGCAGGCAGAAGGCCGCGAGGGCCACGGCCAGCAGGATCAGGCCGGTAGCCACAGCGCGCCGGGCGCGCACCGCGGAAGCGGGGGTGCGGATCGCCGGGGCGCTCATACGGTGACCGCCTTGCGGCGCCGGGCCACGTAGATGAAGAAGGGCGCGCCGAGCAGCGCGATGACCACGCCCACGGGCAGTTCCCCGGGGCGGGCCAGCATGCGGCCGAGCACATCGGCCACGCACAGCAGCAGCGCGCCGCACAGGGCCGAGCCGGGAATCACCCAGCGGTAGTCGGCGCCGAAGATGCGCCGGGAAATATGCGGTACCAGCAGGCCCAGGAAGGCGATCGGCCCGGCCAAGGTGACCGCCAGCCCGGACAGTGCCACGATCGCCGCCAGCCCCAGCCCGCGGGCATGCAGGGCGGTGACCCCGAGGCTGCGGGCGGAATCCTCGCCCAGGGTCAGCGCGTTCAGCCCGCGGGCATTGGCCAGCGCCAGCACGGTGCCGGCCACCAGCAGCGGCCACAGCGACAAGAAGGATTCGTAGCCTTGGACCACGGAGCCGACCTGCCAGAAGCGCAGGGTTTCCAGGGCGGCCTCGCTCAGCAGCACGATGGCCGAGACCACTCCGGCGCAGAGCGCGGTGACCGCCGCGCCCACCAGCAGCAAGGTCATGGGCGACCCCCCGCGTCCGTCGATGCGCCCGATGCCGAAGACCACCAGGGCCGCCAGCAGCGCTCCGCCCAGGGCCAGCAGCGCCTGGGTCCACGCCGGCAGCGGACCGGTGAAAGCGGCGACCGAGACGATGGCCAGGGCCGCGCCCTGGTTGATGCCCAGCAGGCCGGGTTCGGCGATCGGGTTGCGGGTGTGGCCCTGGATCAGCGTGCCGGCCATCCCCAAAGCGGCGCCGGCGGCCAGCGCGGTGACGGTGCGCGGCCAGCGGATCTCGCGGATGGCGATGTCGCTGACCTGGCCGTCGGGGGCCAGCAGCGCGTGGCGCAGCTCGGCGAAGCTGGAGGTGGTGCTGCCGATCCACAGGCTGAGCCCGATGGCGGCGCCCACGCCGGCGGCCAGGGCCAGCAGCGAGCTGATGCGCGGTGTGGTGCGGTCGATGGTCGGTGGCCTTTCTCGGGCCGCGCGGTGCGCGGCGGGTGCGTGCAGGATATGCGAAGCAATGATGTCGCAGGACCTTGACCGGGACGGCCGGATCCATGCTACTGTTCTTCTCGCGCGCTAAGCTTACCCTTGCCTAAGTGGGGCAAGCAAAAATACATCATGCGCTAATTAGTCAATCACCTTCATGGAAAGCACTCGCATGCACACTCCCCGCATTCTCGCCCTGAGCGCCGCACTGGCCGCGGCCGCACTGGCCCTGTCCTCCTGCGCCAGCTCCTCCCCGAGCACCGAGCCGGCAGAAACCGCCGCCACCGCGGAAGCCGATTCCAGCTTCCCGGCGGCCATCAAGCACTTCCGCGGCACCACCGAGCTGGCCGAACGCCCGCTGCGCGTCGCCGCACTGGACCCTTCCTACGTGGATGCCGCCATGCTGCTGGGAGCCGAGCTGGTGGCCTACACCGAATACCGCAAGGGCAACAACCCTTTCCCCGAGTACCTCGGGGACATCACCGAGCTGACCGATGAGGCCGTGAACGTCGGCACCATCACCGAACCGGATCTGGAAAAGCTGCTGGCCACCGAGCCGGACGTGATCATCTCCGCCGACGTGCGCCAGGGCGCCATGTACGACCAGCTGAACAAGATCGCCCCGACCATCTTCTCCGAGTCCACCGGACCAACTTGGAAGGAAAACGTGGTGCTGCTGGGCGAGGCCCTGGGCAAGAAGGAGCAGGCGGTAACGGCCGTGGCTGACTACGAGGCCCGCGCCGCCGCGGTGGGCAAGGAAATCCTGGCGAAGAAGCCCGAGACCACTTACTCGCTGGTGCGTTTCGCCGGCGAGGACACCGCGCGCCTGTACGCCACCGATTCGTTCATCGGCGAGATCATGGTGGACATGGGCATTCCGCGCCCGGAGGATGCCCCGGATACCACCGAGTCGATCTTCGTTCCGCTGTCGCCGGAGGAAATCCTGAAGGCCGACGCCGAAGTGATCTTCCAGTCCACCTGGGCCCCGGAAGGCGCCGAGGGCGACGCGTCGCGCGCCCAGGAAGACAAGTTCACCTCCAACCCGTTGTGGGAGAAGCTGGAAGGCGAGGTCATGCAGGTCGACGACTCGATCTTCCTCTCCTCGGTGTCGTTGCAGGGCGCCCACGAGGTCATCACCCAGGTGGCCGAGCACTTCGAGGTCGACCCGCAGCTGCCGTAAGCGGCGCCCGGAAAACCGGCAATTAAAATACTCGAGTCCCTGCCCGGCGTCGTTCGCCATAGGCAGGGACTCGATTCATTTACCGGCTCCGCGCGCGGGAGCCGGTGCCAATCAGTGGTTATCTGGCAGCTTTGCGCACCGGATCGACAGCGACCTCCGCGTGCTTCAGCCGCTTCTCAGCGCGCTTTTCCTTGATGCTCTTGCCTGGTTTTTTCGCTTCGCCCTTGCGTGGGGATTTGCTCGACATGACGTGCCGTCCTTTACCGGAGACGCGCTGCGCCTCCAACAAGTGTGAGGAGAGTACCCCATAACCTGAACCATAGGAAGTTTCGCGCCGAAGAGCAAGGGCTGGAGCCTTCCCGGCGATTCTCCCACGGCGTTCGGCGAGCGCCATGGCGTTCTCGAAGATACGTTCGAATCCGCGTTGGCGGCCTCTGCGGCCACTGGGCCCGCCTTGAGGTGCAGCTCAGGGAAATCGAGGCCGACACGACGGTGTCTTCCCAGCGCCCGCCTAGCTTCACCGCGTAGTCTGGAGTTTGGCGCGAGGAACTGCATATCCTCGCGCGAAATTAACTTTGCCGTGGTCAAACTAAGGATCATTCTCCGTGGATATCAGGGAACAGCAGTTGGACGCCTACATGGTCACGTGGAAGCTCGAGCGCGAATTCGGCGGGATGACCACCGTCTGCACCCAGCGCGCGGCCGCTTTCGCCCAGCGGCACGGTTCTGCCGCGGTGGTGACCTTCGGCCCCAACGAACAGCTCCCGCAGATCGTTGAGGAACTCGCCGCGCGCGGTAAGCTTTCGCCCAAGGTCCGGGTGCTCAATCCCTACCTCCATCTGGCGGACCATGACCTGCAGCCGCAGGGCAGCATCCCCGAGCGGAAGGCCGAACCGGGCTGCCTGGACTTCACGGTAAGCGAGTCCGTCCACCACCCTGGCCAGGACGCCGCCTTGTTCTGCGAGCACAGCGTCGCAGGCCCCGAAGACGGGATCAAGAAGACCACGTATTACCGCGCCGATGGCACCGCCTTCTTGTCCGATATGAAGTTCCATGACGGGAAGGCCCGTCGTATCGTTGAGGCTTTTGACCACAGCGGAACCCTGGTGGCCCGCTTCCCCAGCGCGGCGTCGTTCTACCGCCATTGGCTGTCGCAGATCGTCGACCACCCGAACTCCTTGGTGGTCATCGACAGCAAGTACACCGCGGCCATGCTCGCTTCCTGGAAACCGGTGCACGTGCCCAAGGTATTCGCGTTCCACAGCATCCATGTGGCCAAGGGGCAGGACCTTGCCAGCGGCCAGCTCTCCAAGGGCCACGAACCCATCATCGAAGAACGATCCAACTGGGATGCTTTTGTCTTCCTGACCCACGCCCAGCGCCAGGCCTATGTCGACCGCTTCGGCGAAGCAGACTCGGCATTCGTCATTCCCAACCCGCTGAAGCCCGCAATGGTGCAGCCACCTATGCCGGCACGCAGCTCGACCGACCTCATTGTTGCCGGCTCGCTGACCCCCAACAAGAACGTAGCCGCCGCCCTGGATGTCCTCCACGAGCTGGCCCTTCGCGGCAAGCGGCCGACACTGCACGTTGTGGGCGAGGGCAGCGAACACGCCGCACTGGCGGAAAGGGCCGCCGAGCTGGGCCTGCGCGAGTCGGTAATCTTCCACGGCTACTCCGACCAGCTCCCCCGCCACTTCGCTTCCTGCACGGCCCAATTATTCACCTCGACCAACGAGGGCCAGGCGCTGGTCATCCTCGAGGCCCAAGCCCAGGGATGCATCCCGGTGTCCTTCGACATCAACTTCGGCCCTGCCGACAGCATCACCGATGGGCATAACGGCTTCCTGGTCCGCCATGGCGATATCCAGGCCATGGCCGACCGGGTGCAGCAGCTCATGGACGATCCCGCCCTGGCCGCCCGGATGTCGCAGCAGGCCCGCACATTTGCCAGCGAGTACCAAGCTCGCGATCTAGTCTCACTTTGGGAGGACACCATGTCCATAGCCAAGATGCTCAAGAAGCTCGGCGCGAAGAACCGCGTCCCGCATTTCGAAGCAAAACTGCGGGGCGTCGACTTCCCTGACGGCCAGGGATTGCAGGTGCGGGTGGAGCATCGGGCCCACGTCGAAGACCTGCCCGAACCGGCAACCTTCGAGCTGGTCTTCGTCAATCGGGACAGCAAGGAAGAAATCGCGGCCGTGGCCAGCAGCAGTGTGGACGAGCAGCTGGCGGTCTTCGATGTGGAACCGCAGCTCTTGGGCGAAACCCAGGACCAGGATGCAGCGGTGGACGTGAACCTGCGCCTGCGCGTGGGCAAGGCCATGGAAATGAAGCGCCTGGGTCTGCCCGAAACAATGATCCTGCCGTACTTCACCACGCACAAGAACCTCTCCTTCCGCCCCAAGCAGTAGCCGGGCAGCAGCTCGCATCCAGCGCGCGTTCGGGACTTGCTGACAATTCTCCAAGTCCGGTCCCATAAAGTCGATCGCATGCGAATTCAGATGTCCCAACTGCGACCGCTGCTCAAAAGCCACCGGATCCTCATGACGGTTCCGGGCATGAAGGATTTCCAGGACACCGGAAGCACCTGCAATCCCGAGGCGTGGATCAGCTACCAGGAAGACCTCGCGCTGGATCCCTACACCACCTTCTGGGGAACCAGCGGAACAGCCCTTCCGCGCATGGGCGCGTTCTCTTACACCCATTCAAAGCTCAACAAGGCCATCAGCGTCGGACGGTTCACCTCGATCGCCAAGGGCATGACTGTCATGGGAGCCAAGCACCCCCTGGAGTGGGCATCGACCAGCCCGGTGTTCTACAACCAGCGGCTGCTGATGCGCACCTACGCGGCTGATCACGGCGCGGAACTGGGCACGACGAAGTACGGCTACACGCCGGGGAAGATCTCCATTGGCAACGATGTATGGATCGGCGAAAAGGTCACGCTGGGCCATGGGGTCGCCATCGGCGACGGCGCGGTCATCGCCTCGAATTCCGTAGTCACCAGCGACGTCGAGCCGTACACCGTGGTCGGCGGCCTGCCGGCCAAGAAGATCCACGACCGCTTCGATGCGCCGACCGTCCAGGCCCTCCAGGCATCGCAGTGGTGGCAGTACGCCCCGGAGAACCTGACCCACCTGGACGTGGCCAACCCGGCCGCCTTCGCCCAGCAGGTGCTCAAGCAGGCCGGGGCAGGGAATGTTCGGCCATTCCGGACGCGTCCATTGACCGCCAAGACCATTGCCGAGCACCTGGAGGCCCTGGGCACCGGAACCGGGTGAAGACAGGAAGTGTCCCCGGCGCGCTCGCCGATTCGGCGAGCGCGCCGGGGACAATGAAGCCTCGGTGCGCCGGATCCGCGTTAGCCTACGGCGACGCGCAGTTCGTTGTTCCACGGGTCCCGGAAGCGAAGTTCGGCTCCGGTGTGGTGGTTTGCCACCTTGGCGTAGGCCAGCCGCTCGGCCAGCTTGCCTACTTCTTCTTCGGTCGGGACGTTGATCAGCACTTCGCCCAGCCCCAGCGTGTCCTTGCGCGGGCCGGCTCCGCGCGAGTTCCAGACGTTCATGGCCATGTGGTGGTGGTACCCGCCGGCCGAGACGAACAGTGCCTGCTCGCCCAGGGTGGTGGTTTCGTCAAAGCCCAGGGTGCTGACGTAGAACTGGCGGGCGGTTGCGACATCGCCCACCTGCAGGTGCACGTGGCCTACATCCGCGGCGGCCTTGCGCTGTCCGGCAATGGACTGCTCGGTCAGGTGCTCATTGAGGAACGTGTTCGGATCCAGGTAGATGGTGTCCATGGCCACCTCGCCGCCGTTCCAGCTCCAGGTCTCGCGCGGGCGGTCCCAGTACAGCTCGATGCCGTTGCCCTCCGGGTCGGTGAAGTAGAACGCTTCGGATACCAGGTGATCGGAGCTGCCCACGAAGCGGCTCTGGTCGAACTGGGCTGCCGACAGGACGGTCGCAGCCAGATCAGCCTTGGTGTCGAAGAGCAGCGCGGTATGGAACAGGCCCGCTTCGTTGCGCGATGGGAGCTGCAGTCCTGGCGCGTTCTGCAGGTTGACCAGTTCCTGGGTTCCGCGGCCCAGGCGGGTGCCTTCGGCTGATTCGGCCAGCACTTCAAGGCCCAGGGCCTTCTGGTAGTACTCGCTCATGGTTTTCATGTCGCCGACCTTGAGCTGGACTGCGTTCATGTGGGTGGTGGCCGCTAGTTTGTCTTGCTGGAGTACTGACATGGCAAGCTCCTTTTCCAAGTGCATCGATTCCTTATTGATTAACAGCCTATCGCAAATTACTTGATGCTTCAATGAAATTGGGATGTTCAGCCGATCACAGCGAATTCTGTTCCGGGGATGGCATTAGCCTCCCCTGCTCGCACACCAAGAACCCCCGCTGCCAAAACCACGAAGGCCATCCGGATTTCCTTGCGGCGGCAGGGTCGCTGTTTGCCAGTGCCATAGAACTCACCAGCAGTGGCGGATCGGAGAATCGCGGTACGGCCACCCGGGTTGCCGATGGCGATGGCGACACCATGGATGCCAAGGTGGCGGGCGCAGAAACTCGAGTCCAGCTGCTGAACATCGACATCCCCGAAGCCATTCACCCGGGCAATGGGGTCAAATGCCTCGGGCCAGCGGCTGCCGAATATCTTGAGCACACCCTGCCGGCAGGACAAAGAGTCAGCTTGGGATTACAACGTGCCCTGCACGGGCCATGCGTGCCGGACCCTTGCAGCCGTCCATGGAAGCGATCTGCCCATCAATAGGGATATCGCCCGCACGTTCCCCTCGAAGCGCCGCGATAACGCACGCCTGCCAGGCGACCGAATGCTTGAAACCGTTCACTAACGGTATCTGGCCTGCAGGATTGCCACCGCGCGATCATCGGCAATATAGACCAGTCGATTAGCTTCATCGATGCGGCGCGACCATGCGCCAGCCAGGGTACGCCTCAACAGTTCAGGCTTGCCAATACCCTCAAATGGGTCACAGCGCAGCACAGCCTCAATCAACGCATGGATACGCCTGAGCGTTTTGCGATCTTGGGTCTGCCAGTGGAAATAGTCTTCACAGCCGGCAGTCGTCCAGGTCAGCAGTCTTTCACTCAGGGATCAATAGGTCCACGCTCGGACACTTGGCTACCGCGTACCGCTTCCAGCGAAGCAAGCAGGCGGAGCGCATTCCTCGGCGAGCGCAGAAGGTAGCTCGTTTCCACCAGAGAGTCATACTCATCTTTAGACATGAGGACTGCAGATCCGCGCTTTGACAAGATCTCCACTTCGGCATGGTCAAGATTGACTCGTTCGATCAAGCCGAAAAGATCGCGGCGCGCCTCACTCGCTGTGATTGCCATGCCCCTCCTTGGTCAGTACTGGATATGGTACAACTTCTAGCCGTCTTCGAGAGACTCTATCCCCAAGTGCAACCCGATCCCTGTTTCCATGGGGCATCGCAGTTGATACTCAGATTTCACGGAAAATGGGCTGCCCGGACAAAGCCGCTTGGCTTTAACCATGGGTCACCCAGTCCCATTTCTTGGTCGGCACTTAATAGAGGATAGGTCTGGACTGCTCGTGGATCCAGATCAATCAACAGCACGTTTCTACCCGCTTCAACTACTCCGGTCGCAAGCGAAACCGCTGATGCGACAACAATGGAACAGGCAGACGAGCTCGCCGATCAGGCAGATTCCGCAGCGGCCCCGGGCCACACTGCAGCCACTGCATTCCATGCCATTGCCCCGGCGTACGGGTTGCATCCGCGAGGATCGGTAAAACCACTGCCCTGGAAATGCAGCATTAACAGCCCTGGTCGAAGACCTCAAGGCCAAAAACGACGAAGCCTGCGTCCGGGCAGTCGGACCCCAGAAATAATGCAAGGCCACACGCCGCGGCTGCAGACGGGATATCGGGAACAAACTGCTAGCTGGGCTCTGGTCACCGCGTAACCAGGGACCGGGATTCAGTCCGACTTCGCACAGCAATCATGGGGTGGCCCGGTTTTATATCGGTGGCGATCTTCCACTCGCTAGGACTTCCAAGTATATTGACTGGTGATCCACCTCACCTTGGGTTTTGGTGGTTTACCCAGAGCTACGGAAGGTTAGTTGTGAGCGTTACCGAAGAATTCAGAGCAGCCCGTGACCGTCTCCTGGAGCTAAGGGAGGATTACCACCAGGCTCGCGCCGAGTTCGCCTGGCCGGAATTCACCGAGTTCAATTTCGGCTTCGACTGGTTCGACCACGTCGCCCGGGATCCGCAGCGCTCCGAGCGCCCAGCACTGGTCATCGCCGAATCCGACGGCAGCTGCACCCAGCGGACCTGGGCAGAACTATCAACCCGGTCCACCCAACTTGCGCGCTGGCTCAGCGACCAGGGTATCAAGCGCGGGGATTCAATCGCCATCATGCTGGGCAACCAGGTCGAGCTTTGGGAATCGATGCTGGCAGGCATCAAGCTGGGTGCGGTCATGGTCCCCTGCACCACGCAGCTGACGCCCACCGATCTGGCCGACCGCATTGCCCGCGGCCATATCCAATGGGTCGTCACCAACGAGGGCGAAATCCCCAAGTTCGAATCGGTGCCGGGCGATTACACGCTGATCCAGATCGGCGGGCAGCCACCGGCCGGAATCCTCGACTACTCCCAGTCATCCTCGGCAGAAGCGGCCTTCGCCCTGGAGCACCCGACCCGCGCCGATGAAACGCTGCTGCGCTATTTCACCTCCGGCACCACCTCGAAGGCCAAGCTGGTCGAGCATACGCATACCTCGTATCCGGTCGGGCACTTGAGCACGATGTTCTGGATCGGCCTCGAACCAGGCGATGTCCACCTGAACGTCGCCTCGCCGGGCTGGGCAAAGCACGCGTGGTCCAACTTCTTCACCCCGTGGATCGCTGAAGCGACGGTCTTCATCTACAACTACGACCGCTTCGACCCAGTGGCCCTGATGAACCAGATGGACGCCCAGCAGGTCACCAGCTTCTGCGCGCCACCGACGGTCTGGCGCCTGCTCATCCAGGCCGACCTCGGTGCGCTGGAGCATCCGCCGCAGAAACTGGTCTCGGCCGGCGAGCCGCTGAACGCAGAGGTCATCGACCAGGTCCACAAGGCCTGGGGGCAGGTGATCCGCGACGGGTTCGGGCAGACCGAAACCACGGTGCAGATCGCCAATCCCCCGGCAGAGCCCATCACCATCGGCGCCATGGGGCGCCCGATGCCCGGCTACGAGATCGTGCTGCGCGATCCGGCCACCGGGGAAGAAGGCGATGTGGGCGAGATCTGCCTGGTCACCGCCCAGCGCCCGCTGGGGCTGATGAAAGGCTATTTCGAGAACGAGGAAAAGACCAATGAGGTCTTCCGGGACGGGGTCTACCACACCGGGGATATCGCCGAGCGGGACGAACGCGGCGTCCTGACCTATGTGGGGCGCGCCGATGACGTCTTCAAATCCAGCGACTACAAGATCAGCCCTTTCGAACTCGAATCGGTTCTGATTGAGCATCCGGGCGTGGCCGAAGCGGCCGTCGTTCCAGCACCGGATGAGCTGCGGCTCACGGTGCCCAAGGCCTACATCGTCGCGTCCGGCGGGCATGAGCCCGGACCGGAATTGGCCGAATCGATCCTGGCCTACTGCCGCGAGCACCTTTCGGCCTTCAAGCGCATCCGCCGGCTGGAATTCGCGGACCTGCCCAAGACGATCTCGGGCAAGATCCGCCGGGTGGAGCTGCGCCAGGCTGAAGAGGACCGGCACCGCGCCGGCGCCCCCGCGGGCACCGAATACAGGGACACCGACTTCCCGAATCTCAAGGGATAGGGACCTCCAGCATCCAGGGCGCCTTCCGGACATGGCTTCGGCAGGTGCCCTGGATTCGCCTTGCGATGAGAGCATCCAACAGATTCTGTCTGCGCGCGAAGTTCGAGGGCAGTGCACTTCATTCGGAGTCGACGATGCTGGTTCCTATGGGTTTGTTTCCCGAGCTTTTCCGCACCAGAAGTAAATAGCCTGCCGCGCCACGCCAAGCTTCCGAGAACATTGAAACATTGCGTCCAATGGCAACCGCCGCGAAAGCCCTGAGAGTGAGGGCATTTTCTAGTGCTGCACGTTGGCCACCAGTGCAACAAACTGCAGGGATCGCTATCAGAAAGCACGGATAAGCTAACGGCCCAGGCTGCACGATCAGAAGAAGACATAGAAGCAGAATAGCCGTTTAGCTAAAACGGATGTTGAACCGTTCAGAGACATTCAGCAGATCCCGATCGTCTGCGCGTATCTTCCGGCCCTCGCTTGCGAAGACCAGTTCGTTGTCGAGCCCGTCATCGGTACGCCTCATCCAAAACGCCCAACAAGTACCGACGCCGTGGCGGGAAGTGAAGCGGATCCCGTCCGCGAAGCTACCATCGCGGAGCCGCAAGTTACGCAATCTCGTGGAAATCAAGGTGGTGAGTTTGCGATCTGCTCCGAGCAGGTGAGATAGGTCAACGGCGTTCACACCACAGGTATTGGCTATTTCGGAGCCTAAGGTCCGGTCGATATAGGCCAGCGAATGCGCTGTGTTCAGGTCGAACCACAGCAGGTCGGTCTTGCTCGTCAGTTCGTAGAGCCGGCGGCCTTCGCGCCAATTTCTAGGAAACGTTCCGGGTTCATCGTGCCCCAGCGCTTTCTGCTCCTCGATGTGTAGAGCGTGGGCCTCTGCCTGTGTGATGTTGAACAGTTCTGCCATGAAGTCGATGGCAGTCCGGGACTTACGGTCCAGCCGGTAACCGTCAAGGCATTCAGTAAAGGCGCCCTGGCGCGTGGACGCCGCGTACAGAGTGCGGCCGGTTGTGTCATACCTGTTCCATACTCCGACATCATCAGGGAAGAAGTAACCCCGCTTCGGGGGATTAATCGCACCGTAGCTTTCAGCTGCGATGCGGAAGCCGGCCAGGGGTTCGCGCACAATGCTCGGCTGACCGTCCACTTCTTCCGATGTGCCGTTCATTATCCGTTGTACCCACCTGAGGACATGGCCTCGGCTGCATCGATCACAGCCTTGAACCGATCCTGGTAAATGGCTTCGACGGGTGAAATCTCGTCGAGCCAGGGATTAGCGCCGAGGAACCATTGGCGAGCTACCTGTTCTCCATCAACATCCGAGACCATCATCCACGCACGGTGAGCTAGCAGAATACGAGCTTGGGACGCATCCGAGGGGACCGTTCCGTTCTCCTTTTGCCAGCGGTAGCTTGCTTTAGGGTCCTTCGCGCCCGCTATCGCGGATACCATTGCGGCTCCGAGGGATGCGTTCAATCTCCGCACAATCTCACGGAAATCCATGCGAGACGTTTCCGCGTGAGCCGTTCCAATCGTCGTTGTGATTCCCACCTGCAGGCCCCTTGCCTTTCTCGCCGAGATTCCCTGATACCACGACCTTACCACCGATTTACCACTAAAATAAGCATGATTCTCCTGCATCAAAGGGACTAAGACGCAACATGAGCGCCGGTGCTGCTGCATTGGCAACCGGCACTCCGACCCCGAAGCCCGCTGCGAGAGCCCGCCACCAGCAGCGTCTTCGCCAGCGGCTGCAACCGGATCGAGCATCCAGGGCGCATTCCGGACATGGCTTCGGCAGGCGCCCTGGATTTTTCTCTTCCCTCGAAACGTCCGCCAGCCCATCACCGCTCCCCTTCCTCGCGTCAAGCCGCCAGGGTTCGCCGCGGGTTTATTTCCAGAGGTTTCCCGCTTAAGAAGCCAATAGTTTACATCGTGAGCTGACACTCATACTATGAGTTCTCATGCCGTGGCTTATGTCACACTGCTCCCCGATTCCTCTAGAACGGATCCAACATGTCCGATATCGCGATTCTGATAAATACCGCGGTGGCCGTGCTTGCCGCCGTGGTGCTTATCGTGAGATTCAAGGTCAACCCAGTCATCGCCTTGGTCATTGGCTCGCTCTACCTGGGCCTATCCACCGGCTTGGGAGTCACCAAGACCATCGAGACCATCACCCAGGGTTTCGGCGACATCATGGTGGAAGTCGGACTACTGGTGGCTTTCGGCGTGCTGATGGGTTCCATCCTCAATGAGACCGGCGCCATCCGCCGCCTGGTCGAGCACCTGCTGAACACTTTCGGCCCCAAACGGCTGCCCTACACCATGGCGTTGGCTGTCAGCACCGCGCTGCAGACCATTTTCCTCGATGTGCTACTGGTCATCGCGGCCCCCTTGGCCCGGCGCATGGCGCCGAAAATCGGCAAGCACGGAACCGCGCGCATTGCCACGGCCATGGCCATCGCCGGCGAGGTCGGCATCGTCCTCATGGTCCCTGGCGTCGGCGCCGTCGCCTTGGCCGGCATGCTTGAAGTTCCCCTGGGCAAGATGCTGATCTTCGGCCTGCTGGTCGTCGTGCCCACGGTCTTGATTTCCGTCGCCATCATGTCCTTCTTCTTCGACCGGGGCTTCTGGAAAGCCGAGAGCGATGAGCAGCTGCTGGCGCAAGACGAGCCGACACCGGGAACCCGCAAGCTGGAGCGCGGCGAAGGAACCGGCCAGGATGCGGCACGCACCGGTAACGCCGGAACGGCCGCCGCGGCCACCGCGGTGCAGACCGGGCAGCGCCGCGAGGCGCCCCTGTCCCTGCTCTTCCTGCCGCTGCTCGCATCCTTGCTGCTCATCGCCAGCGGCGCGCTGGCCGAAATCCTCGGCTATGAGGCCAGCTGGATCCAGCTGGTTGGCAATCCGGTAGTTGCCCTGCTCATCGGCCTGGTCGGAACGATCGCCGTGGCACGCTACACCATCGGCCAGAAGGCGATTGACCGCGGCGTGGCCAGCGGGTTCAGGGAAAGCGGGCAGATCCTGCTGCTGACCGGTGTCGGCGGCTCCTTGGCAGCCACGGTTTCCACGGCTGGATTGGGCGACATCATGGGCCAGTTCTTCTCGGCCAGCACCGTTGCACCACTGGTAGTGGTCTGGGGCATCGCGGCCCTGCTTCACATTGCCGTTGGCTCGGTAACCCTTTCCGGGATTACTGCCGCAAGCCTCTTGGCACCGATCGCCCCGAGCCTGGGCATCGACCCGGTGCTCATCGCGTTGGCGGCAGGTTCCGGAGCGCTGTTCATGGTCCACGTCACCTCGAACACCTTCTGGCTCCTGCAGTCGTTGTTCGGGCAGACCGTGCGCGGTGCGCTGAAGACCGTCAGCGTAGGCGTCTCGGTCGCATCCATCGTGGCCCTTGCAATGGTCATGATCCTCAACATCTTCATTTAGCGCGACAGCAAAGGAACGGCAGAACATGTCAGAGCACATCGCCCCATTGAAGGGTGTCCGCGTTCTCGAATTGGGCAACTACATTGCCGCCCCCACTGCAGGCCGGCTCCTGGCGGACTTCGGCGCCGAAGTCATCAAGGTGGAACGCCCGGGAACCGGGGACGAGCTGCGAAATTGGCGGCTCAAGAAGGGCAGCGTCTCGATGCTGTACCGGACGATCAACCGCAACAAGAAGTCCATCGTCCTGGACCTGCGCAGCGACGCCGGCCGGGAGGCCGTGCTGGAACTGGCCAAGCACTGCGATGTGCTGCTGGAAAACTTCCGTCCGGGCACCTTGGAGAAGTGGGGCCTGGGTCCAGAGGAACTCAGCGCCGTGAATCCGGACCTGGTGATCACCCGCATCTCGGCCTTCGGCCAGACCGGGCCGCTCTCCGAGCGCCCGGGCTTTGCCGCCGTGGCCGAAGCCTTCAGCGGCTTCCGCAATCTGGTGGGCGATCCAGATCGCGCGCCGGTTCGTGTCGGCGTATCGATTGGCGATTCCATTGCCGGACTGTACGCCGCGTTCGGCGCGGTGATGGCGCTCTACCAGCGGGAGATGGCGCGCGGGGAAAAGGCCTCCCTCGGGTTGGACCATCGCGTGATCGATGTGGCGCTGCACGAGGCGATGTTCTCCATGATGGAATCTTTGCTCCCTGACCACGGCGCCTACGGCGAAACCCGGACCCGCACCGGTGGACGCATGGAAGGCATTGCGCCATCCAATGCCTATGTCTGCGCCGATGGGGCCAGCATTGTCGTCGCCGGAAACGGTGACGGAATCTACCGCCGCTACATGGAAGCCATCGGCAGGCCGGAGCTCGGGGCCGATCCGCGGCTGCAGGGCAATGCCCAGCGTTGGGAGGCAAGGGAAATGCTGGATGCCGCCATTGGCCAGTGGGCCGCAAGCGTGGATTCGAGCACGGCCCTGGCCATCCTCGACGCGGCAGGAGTTCCTGCCGGCCCGATCTACACCGCAAAGGACATTGCCAACGAGCCGCAATACATCTGCCGGAACATGATCCAGCATCTGGATGTCTCCACCGGCGAGGAAACCTTGCACGGTGTCGGCTTCCCCGGCATCGTCCCGGTCATGGGAGGCACCTCGCTGCCCATCCGGAATCTCGGCCCCGACCTCGGGGAGCATACCGAACAGGTACTGGGCGGATTGCTGGGAATGACCGATGCGCAAATCGCGCAAGCCTCGGCTGGCGAAAGGAATATCGCGTGAGCTACTCATTCACCCCCGCAGCCGCGTTGCGCGACGTCACGCTGCGTGACGGGCTGCAGCTGACCGGGAAGCTGCTGAGCACCCCGGAGAAAATCAGGACCGTGCGCGAGTTGATCCGGCTCGGAGTCCAGGAAATCGAGCTCGGCTCCATGGCGCGTGCCGACCTGGTGCCGCCCATGGCCGATACCCTCGATGT
Organism: Glutamicibacter sp. NPDC087673; assembly: GCF_044743255.1. Classification (NCBI taxonomy): domain Bacteria; kingdom Bacillati; phylum Actinomycetota; class Actinomycetes; order Micrococcales; family Micrococcaceae; genus Glutamicibacter; species Glutamicibacter sp. NPDC087673. The sequence continues at coordinate 121,808 of NZ_JBIUWB010000003.1, read as the reverse complement.
TGCCCGGGGGCTGCGCCCCGACGAGCTGGAACGCTGCTGGATCTGGGTGGCGACCCCGGGGCATGTGGCCAAGGCGGCCAAGGCGGGTATCCGGAACTTCCAGTATTGCCTCTCTGTTTCCGATGCGCACAACCAGGCGAATATCGGGCGCAGCACGGAAGCAAGCCTTGCCGCCCTGCCAGAAGCCGTGCGCTATGCCCAGGAAGCCGGCGGGCGCATCCAGCTGTGCCTGGCCACCTCGTTCACCTGCCCTTTCGAGGGGCAGGTCCCCGCCGAGCGCGTGCTGGAGATCGCCAATGATCCACGGGCCGAGGGCACCTGCGACATCGTCATCTGCGACACCCTGGGCCAAGCAGTTCCGGCACAGGTCGCCTCGCTCATCTCCAGGGTCCGCGGCGAAACCCCGCAACGGCGCATCGTGTTCCACGGCCACGATACCTGGGGGCTGGGTGTTGCCAATACGCTGGCAGCCATTTCGGCAGGAGCCACCCTGGTTGATGGAGCGCTCGGCGGCCTGGGAGGCTGTCCCTTCGCCCCCGGGGCCAGCGGGAACACTTCCAGCGAGGACATCCTGTTCGCCACCCAGCCGCCATGGCTCACGCCGCAGCGCTTTGCCGGGCTCGTCGGGCTCTCCGAATCCTTGCTGCAGGAGCTGGGCGAGCCGAACCGTTCCAAGTCGGCCCAGGGGGCGCGTTCCAAGGCAGAAGCCTTTGCCTGGGTGATCCCCTCCGATGCCACCCCGGATTGCGGCACCAGCCTCTAGTGCCGCTATTGCCTGGTGCCGCCGCAGCCCTCGGACCGGGCGGGCGGCGCTAGGCGGAAGGCCGGTGGGTTTCGCCCGGGAAGCGTCCGCCGATCAGCCGGGTCATCCGTTCAGCAGTGTCCAGCAACGGCTCGATCCAGCTCTGGCAGGTCTCCCGCGGCATGCGCAGGGTGGGTCCGCTGATGGTCACCGCCGCCACCAGGCCCGCCGCGGAATCGAACACCGGTGCGGACAGTCCCGAGGCCCCGCTTTCACGCTCCCCCGTGGTGATCGCGAAGCCATCGGCGCGGGTCTGCTGAACCGCTTTTTCCAGGTTGGCCATGCCGGTAATCGTGGCATCGGTCAACGGCTGCAGCTGAGATTCCTGCAACCGCTGCATGAGCTCGGGCTTCCAGGCCAGCAGCACGCGGCCGGCAGATCCGGCATGCAATGGGGCGAGCTCACCCAGGTGCATTTCCCTGCGCAGCGCGTGGCGCGTTTCGGCAATGCCCACGCACACGCGGAATTGCTGCTCGGCACGGAAAAGGCAGGCTGTTTCCCCGGTGACGTCGCGCAGTTCGCGCAACGACGGGCTGATGACGTCCAGCACTTCCCGCCCCCGGGTCGCCGGCGCGGCCCAGTAGGCCATTTTCATCCCGATGCGGAAGCCGTCATCCTCGCGGTCCAAGAAACCCTGCCCCACCAAATTCGCGACAAGCCGCTGCACCGTGGAGGCAGGCAAATCCGTTGCTTCACGGATATCGGCCAAGTTCATCACCGGCTGGCGCAGTGAAAAGGAATCGAGGATGGAACTGATTTTTCCCAAGACCAATAGGGGGTTGTGCTTCTTGGCGGGGGTCTCTTCCTTTGGCATAGTCCAGACGCTAGACCATCGGCATCTGCGAGTCCAGTTGCCTGCCCGGCACTGCTCGCAGGCGCCTTGGCCAGCCTGCCACCGGCAGCGTCCCCGCCAGCGGGTTCAGCCGGATCGGTCGTTCGGTCACTATGCATGCCCGTATTGGAAGCTACTGGACAAAATTCGTGAAATTCAGCACCTGCACCGCGCATGGTGACGCAACAATTCGCCAGAACTGTGCACTGAAGTATATTGAATCCTGAAGACCGAAGAATTCTGTCGGGCGCAGGCGCCCATCACGCAAAGGACCCCCATGGGCAATACCGAGAAGTTCCGGGCAGCACGCGATCTGCTGCTGGCAGCACGCGATGACTACGACCGGGCTCGGGCAGAGTTCACGTGGCCGGAATTCACCGATTTCAACTTCGCCTACGACTGGTTCGACGAGGTAGCCAAGGACCCGGCGCGAGCCAATGAGCCGGCACTGATCCTGACCGAACCCGATGGCAGCTCGGCACGCTACAGCTGGGCCGAACTTTCACGCCGCTCCACCCAGGTGGCCCGCTGGCTTGCCGACGAAGGCCTGCAGCGCGGCGATACCATCATCGTCATGCTGGGCAACGAGGTGGCCCTCTGGGAAGTGATGCTCGCCGGCATGAAGCTCGGCGCAGTCATCATCCCGACCACCACGCAGCTGGTCAGCGCGGACCTCGCCGACCGCATCGAGCGCGGCAACGCGAACTGGGTGATCACCAGCCATGACCAGGTCGCCAAATTCGAAGCAGTCCCCGGGGACTACCGGATCGTGCAGGTCCGCGGGCAGGCCGCCGAAGGGACCTTGCACTATGCCAAGTCCCACGACGCTCCGGCCGAATTCCGCCTGGACTCCCCGACCCTGGCCGATGAGAACATGCTGCTCTACTTCACCTCGGGCACCACCTCATTGGCGAAGCTGGTCCAGCACACCCATACCTCGTACACCATCGGCCACCTGGCAACGATGTTCTGGATCGGCCTGGAACCAGGCGATGTCCATCTGAATGTGGCGTCCCCCGGGTGGGGCAAGCACGCCTGGTCGAATTTCTTCGGCCCGTGGATCGCCGAAGCGACGGTCTTCGTCTACAACTACGAGCGCTTTGATCCGCTGGCGCTGATGAACCAGATGGATACGGAGAAGGTCACCAGCTTCTGCGCACCGCCCACCGTCTGGCGCTACCTGATCCAGGCGGACTTAGGCAGCTTGCAGACTCCCCCGCGCAAGCTGGTCTCTGCCGGCGAGCCGTTGAATGCCGAGGTCATCGACCAGGTGCGCACCGCGTGGGGGCAGGTGATCCGTGATGGCTACGGGCAGACCGAAAGCACGGTGCAGATTGCCAATTCGCCGGGTACCGAGGTGAAGGTCGGCGCGATGGGCCGCCCGATGCCGGGCTATGCGGTGGAGCTGCGCAATCCGACCACCGGGCAGCTGGCCGAAATCGGGGAAATCTGCCTGCGACTGGATCCCCGGCCTGCCGGGTTGATGAAGGGCTATTTCGCCGATCCGGAGAAAACTGCCGAGGCGCTGCGTGGCGGCGTGTACCACACGGGTGATATCGCCGAACGCGATGATGAAGGCGTCTTGACCTATGTGGGGCGTGCCGACGACATCTTCAAATCCAGCGACTACAAGCTCAGCCCCTTCGAGCTGGAGTCAGTGGTCCTGGAGCATCCCGCGGTGGCCGAGGTGGCGGTGGTGCCTTCGCCGGATCCGCTGAAGCTCTCGGTGCCCAAGGCCTTTATGGTGCTGGCATCGCACGTCGAGCCCGGCGCGGAGGTCGCCAAGGACATCCTCGGCTTCTGCCGCGAGCACCTGGCTCCGTACAAGCGGATCCGGCGGCTCGAATTCACCGCGCTGCCCAAGACCATCTCGGGCAAGATCCGCCGCGTGGAGCTGCGCCTGGCCGAGGAAGAGCAGCATGCGGCCGGCACGACCCCGAGCGGCGAATACCGCGATACCGACTTCCCTGAGCTGAAGGAACGCGGCTAGGAACGAAAAGCAGAAGACAGCCCGGCGGGAAGCGGATCCAGCTTCCCGCCGGGCTGTCCTTTGCCTGCGGTGAGCGCCTAGCGCTTGTTCTTGGCCTTCAGCGCATCGACGATGCCCTTGCCCAGATAGAAGGCGCCATCGGCGTACCAGGCCAGCATCAGCAGCTGGCGCGCCGGCTTGGGGAACCAGGCGAACTTGCCGCTCTTGGCCAGGACCAGGTGCGCTGCCGCGCCGGAGGCCAGTACGGCGGCACCCGAACCCATCAGCGCTTTCGGATTCCAGTTGTGCCGGTACAGCAGCCGTTCCAGGCCCGTGGCCTCGCGCTCCTGCTCAGCCAATGCGGACTTCAAGGTCTTGAACGGGCCGCCGGTGGTGATCACCCTTCGGTCTTCGGGCAGCGGACGGCCGGTGAGGTAATCGATGCTGCGCGTATCGAAGCCGAAGAGCGAGACCAGGCGCTTCATATCCTTCAGGTCCCCGCTGCTGCACAGCAGCTGCTGGGCCTCGGAGCGGTCGGCCGGATCCGAAATCAGCTGCTCGATGATCTGCATTTCTTCTTCGTCCCAGCCAAAGAGCAAGCTGTTGAGCTCATCCAGGCGCACCGCTGCCGGCGAACCGGCTTCCGGTTCCAGGATTGCCGTGCGTTCCAGGTCCACCACCATGGACACCGACGAACCGAACATGGTCCGGCGCGAGCCCTTGGCCTCGATGGTTGCGGTAATGACATTGCCGGTACGGTCCAAGCACAGGTACGGGCGGTTCGAGCGCGAGATGCTCGGGGCATAGACCGGTTCCTTGGGCATGGCCATCAGCCCGGATGCATTCTCCCAAACGGTGATCTCGTTCTCGGCAAAGCCTGCTGCCAGCACCAGTTCGGAACCCTTGAGCTTCGGCCCGTGCAGCAGCTCGTTGGTGCCGCCGTACTCGCCGAGCTGCTCGTCATCCGGGTTGGGGCCGTCAATCTCGTCCCCGTCAACCAGCACGTAGCTGGCACCGGTGGAGTTCTTCAGCTCGTGGACCAATTTGGTCACGCGCGAGCCTTCGCGCAGCTTGCCCTTGGCATCGATGCGGTAGAGCACCGCATCGCGGGCTTCGCTCACCGTGGCCACCTCGGCGGCTACTTCAGTGGAGTTCTCGCGCTCAACAGCTCCGCCAATGAAACCCAGCAGGCGGCGATCGGCCAGCGCGGTGCGTACCAGTTGTGCAGATTCAGGCTTGTCGCCCATGAAAATGAACTCTAGGTTGAGGTAGTTGAACCCGGTTGAATCCACGAAAAGTAACCCCTTTGGTTAATTGGATATGGCGATAAGTCAATCATAGGCGGTAACCCGTGCCGTCCTGGCAGGCAGCGCCCGGGTGGTTGCCTGGCGCTAGCGCCGGCGCCGGGCGCGGAACCAGCGGACCGCGCCGAGGACGGTATTCCCGGTGGCATCAACAGAGCCGAGCACCAGCAGCAGCACGATTACCCAGGGTGGCGCCCAGGGCTGCTGCCAATGGGTGCCCGCAAGCACCAGCGAGAACACCAGGGCCTCGATGAGCCCCAGCGCCAGCTGCGCGGCGGGTTTCCACGACAACGTGTTGTACCATCGCCGCCGGGCACCGGAGGTGCGGGATTCGGCGATCAGTGCACGGCCCACTGCCCGGGCCATTGACACCGGTTCGATCCATCGCACGCCCTCGGGAAGATCGGCGTCGTCCAGATAGCGGGCCAGGACCGGTGGATGCCCGAAGGTCTCCAGCACCAGCTGGGCCGACTGCAGGCTGCCGGTGCCCACCAGCGCCTGCTTGAGCCGCTCGATGTGCTCGGCACCGACCGCAAGCCCGGCCAGCTCGTCGAGCTCCTGGCTATCGACGCTGTCCTGGTTGGCGAGCAGCCAGTCCAGTTCGCGCCGGGCGGGTGTTGAGGCCTGAGGCCAGAAGGCGGGGCTGGCCGCGACCGGCCAGATGTGCACCCAGGCCGGGTGCCCGCCGAGCTTGGCCGGCTGCTTCTCGAACCAGAAGCTCGCGGTGAAGCGCGCGCCGGTGCGGCTGAGCATGATCGCCGGATGCTGGCTGGCAGCCAGCACGCCGCCCACCAGGAAGCCTTCGTGCACGGCCACGGCTGCGCCGGCGGATTCCGGCGGCAGGAGCTGCCAGCTGGTTTTGCTCGCAGCGGCCCACACCCCCATGTCCGGCTCGTTCAGCGCGCCGATGGCCACGGTCCGCCCCGGCGGCATGGCGTCGAGCCGCGGATCCTCGATGGGCTCCCCGGTTTGCACCTCGGCGTCGTCCTGGTCGATGTACAGCGCACCGGTGCCCAGCTTCAGCGCCAGCGCGAAGTCCTCGACCTGCTGGCCCAGCCTGATGGCGCCCGCGGCGCCATCGAGCAGCAAGAGCCCCTCGTGGTTCACCGCAAGGCTGGCCTCGATCATCGCCAGCCCGTTCCAGGGCACCGGCACGGAGACCAGCGAGATCACTTCGCGTGCGGCCAGCAGCTCGCGGACCTTGGCTTCGGCCTGCTGCGCCTGGGGTTCTTCGAAGAAAAGAGTCAGGGCGGCGACCAGCGTGTGCTCCTGGTCGCCGCCCTGCAAGGACTGGTTGCTACTTGTTGCCAAGGTACTTTTCGAAGCCCGCCGGCAGGTTCAGGCTCGAAGGATCGAAGTCCTGGTTGGCGCCCTGCCCGAAGGCGGCACCGCTCGGGGCGGCGGCCTTCTTGTTCTTGGCCTCCAGCTCGGCCTGCGCGGCCTTGGCCGGGTTGCCGAACTTCTGCTGCTTCTTGCCCTTGCCCTTGGCCTTCGCCTTGCGGGCAGCGCCCTTGCCGGCCCCCGGCATGCCCGGGACGCCGCCGCCGGCAGCCATCTTCTTCATCATCTTCTGCGCTTCGGCGAAACGCTCCAGCATCTGGTTCACCTCGGAGACCGAAACGCCCGAACCCTTGGCGATACGCGCGCGGCGCGAGCCGTTGATGATCTTCGGAGCCACGCGCTCGTGCTGGGTCATCGAACGGACGATGGCCTCAACGCGGTCGATCTGGCGTTCGTCGAACTGCTCGAGCTGCTGGCGGGAGATCTGCGCGCCGGGCATCATGCCCAGCAGCTTCTTCATCGAGCCCATCTTCTTGATCTGGGCCATCTGGGCCAGGAAGTCGTCCAGGGTGAAGTCTTCCTGGTCGGCGAATTTCTTCGCCATGCGCTCGGCTTCGGTCTTGTCCCAGTTCTTCTCGGCCTGCTCGATGAGCGTCATCACATCGCCCATGTCCAGGATGCGCGAAGCCATGCGGTCCGGATGGAAGATCTCGAAGTCGTCCAGGTTCTCGCCGGTGGAGGCGAACATGACCGGCTTGCCGGTGACCGAGGCGACCGACAGCGCGGCACCGCCGCGGGCATCGCCATCGAGCTTGGAGAGCACGACACCGGTGAAGTCGACGCCCTCGTGGAAGGCCTGGGCGGTGTTGACCGCGTCCTGGCCGATCATCGCGTCGATGACGAAGAGGACTTCATCCGGGTTGATGGCGGCGCGGATGTTCGCGGCCTGGGCCATCATCTCGGTGTCCACGCCCAAGCGGCCGGCGGTATCGACAATCACGATGTCGTGCAGCTTGGCCTTGGCCTCGGCCACGCCGTCGCGGGCTACCGCTACCGGGTCGCCGGTGGCGGTGTCGAATTCCGAGGAGACGCCCGGGTGCGGTGCGTAGACCGGCACGCCGGCACGCTCGCCGTTGATCTGCAGCTGCTTGACGGCGTTGGGGCGCTGGAGGTCGCAGGCCACCAGCAACGGGGTGTGGCCCTCGGACTTCAGGTGCTTGGCCAGCTTGCCGGCCAGGGTGGTCTTGCCGGCACCCTGCAGGCCGGCGAGCATGATCACCGTCGGCGGGTTCTTGGCCAGGTTCAGGCGGCGGGTTTCCCCGCCCAGGATGCCAACGAGTTCCTCGTTGACGATCTTGACGACCTGCTGGCCCGGGTTCAGCGACTCGGAGACCTCGGCACCCAGAGCGCGTTCCTTCACCTGGGCCACGAAGCCGCGGACCACCGGTACGGCAACGTCGGCGTCAAGCAGGGCGCGGCGGATCTCGCGTGCGGTACCGTCGATATCCGCTTCAGTCAGGCGGCCCTTGCCGCGCAGGTTCTTGAAGGTTGCTGTCAGGCGATCGGAAAGTGAATTAAACACGTGCCGGGCACTTCTTTCGATAGGTCTTGTGGTGCGCATTGGAAAATCGCACAGGACTCAACTCCCAAGAATATCAATAATCGGGCGCTGGACTAACCAGCTGTGCAGCGTTTCACCAGTTGTCTCCTCCCCAGCACCACGCTGCTCCCGCCCAAAAGGACGGGAGCAGCATCAAGGGACCGGGCAGCAACGGACTACGGCTTGGCCTCGCTGGCAGGTGGTGCGGCTGCAGCCGGCGCCTGCGGGAGCTTGGCCGGGGCGCCCGCTTGGGGCTTCACCGCAGCTGTCGCCTGAGGCTTCGGCTTGGCCGGCGCCGGGGCAACTTTCTGCACAGCCGGCGCTGCAATGGCAGGCGTGGGCTTCGGCTTGGGCAGGGTTGCAACCGGCGCCTTGGCGACCTGCTTCACGGGCGCTGCAACTTTAGGCTTGGCCGGGGCCGGGGCCGGGGCCTTGGGCTTCACTGGCGGCTTGGCCTGCTTTTTGGCAGCCGGCACTGCAACCTCGGGCTTGGACTTTTCAGCCGGTACTTCCTTCGCGGCCGGCTTTTTCGCAGTTGTGGACTTGGCCGGTGGCAGGGCCTTGGCCACTGGCGGTTTCTTCTCCGGCTCTTGTGCTTGCAAGTCCACGGTTTTGGGTTGGGCTGCACCTATTTGGCGCTCGACACGAGCTGCAGGGTCGGTGGGTTCCTCGCTGGCTGGAGCATCCTTACCGCCTGGGCCCTGGTCCTCCCGGGGCTCGACGCCAGTTTCCTCGCTGGGTCCAGGCACTTGGGTTGGTTCAGAGGTTGGCGTGGAGTTGGTCGATTCCGTTGCCTCCGGAACGCTATCCGGAGCTGATGGCGACACGCTGGAAGGTAGTGCCGAAGGACTTGGCGAGGCGGTCGGCGCCGTCGACGGGCTCGGCTCAGCAACTGGTGCAGTGCTGGGCGTCGGCGCTGCGCTCGGCGCGCTCGGCTTGGCCGAAACGGGTGCTGGTGACGCTGATGCAGATGGCGTGGCCTTCGGGCTTCCGGTATTCAACTTTTGCGGCGGCTCGGGCGTCTCGCTCGGCTTGTGCGTCTTGCTCGGCTCTGGTGCCGGTTGCGCGGGACGCGGGGCCGGGCGGAGCTTGCCGGATTCCTTTTTCGGCTGGGCCTTCGGCTTGGCTGGCGCGGCTTGTTTCTTCTTGCTCGCCGCTGGCGGCTGGAGCGGATCCGCGTGGGAGTGCCTCGTGGTCTTCGGCGGCGCTGGATGCTCCGTTCGGGTCGATCCGTGATGCCTGGCCGCCCCGGCGTACTGCCCGCTTCTTCCTGTTGCCGGTTGATGGCGCATCGCACTGCCGGCATCCACTGCAAATTGCGTCGAAGCGAACAATGCCTGGCGCTGCCCTCCGCCTGAAGGAAGGTAGTTGCGCGGATTATGCCATTGGCCATTGACGATGACCTCGAAGTGCACATGGCACCCCGTGGAGTTGCCGGTGGTCCCGGCCAGGGCGATGATCTGGCCTTGGACGACAAGCTCGCCCACTCTGACGAGCAAGAGCGAGTTGTGGCTGTATCCGGTCTGCACCTCATGCCCGTGGTCAATGGTGACGCGCTGGCCCGAATGCCCGGCCCAGCCCGCGACGACCACCCGGCCCGACTCGCTAGCGCGCACGGGCGAACCGCAGGAAATTGGATAGTCCTGGCCGATATGGATTTGGCGGCCGAACCCGGTCGGGTTGAACCTCCAACCGTACGGGCTGGAAATCCGGCGGGTGGCCACTGGATGCTCCAAAAGCAGACCAGGGCTCAGCATTGCCGGACGAATGCCCTGGTCGGCAGCTAGCGGCGCGGGCTGTGCCAGCGCTCCAGGACTTGTCTTTGCTGTCATCGCCGCCCGATTGGCGGCCACGTGGGCCAGCGGGTCGGGCGCGGACCCTCCGGTCCTTCCGCCAAGTGAACTCAGTCCGAGGACTTGGATAGCGGATGTTCCGCCCAGATCCGGTGCGGTGACAGGCTCGCTCCCGAGCGCCGGCGCTGGCGCGGCGGGAAAGGCCAGTGTGCTCGATTGGGCTCTGGCTGGCACTGCACCGGCCGCCCCGGGCCAAGCCAATGCACTGCTTAAAGCGAAGGCCGCTGCAATGGCCAGCGCCCCATACGGAAGCCGCCGGCCATTCCCCAAAACGCCGCGCGGCACAGAGCTGCTTAAACCATGATGTTGTCGTTTCATAACTTGCCAGTCCCCCAAAAACTGCAACTACTCAACAGAACCTCAGAATAGCCCCGGCGCGATGATTAATCCATGGCTAGTTGAAGCCTTCTTCAGCAGCGTGAGGATTCCATGCACCACCACTTTCCCCTCCGCGCCATCGCGGCCACGCCACGCGCGTGGAAATCCAGTACCAGCTCGATGCGGTTTCGGCACCTGCGCGAGGCCTGCAGCACCCTAAAATCGGCTCGGGAATCCAGCGTCAATCCGGCGCAGCCAGCAGGCAGGCGTGCGCTAACTGGATGCAATCTGCAGCTCCCGGGGCGCATCTTCGCTGGTTGCTGGGCTGAACCATTTACAGGCCCCACATGGCACGTGGGCTGGCATGGGCCATGAAGAGGGCCTCGGCTCGCCGCGGCAGCGGGATGGCCGGCGGCCCCACGCCCGGAATTCCCCAGACCGGGCAATGTCGCTGCCGGACTCAGCCCTACTCATGTGGTGATAATGCTCTTGGGACCCCGTCGCGGCGCAACCGGTCCCACAGCGCAACACGCAGCAAAGGAGCACCGGTGGAGACCAGCACCCTGTCCAGCAGGCTGTCGCGGTGGGCGGTATTGTCCCGCGCCTGGCTGCAGGATTATCTCTATGCCGGTGCCTGGCAGCTGCGTTCGCTGCTGCCAGGTACGGAGGCCGGCCGGCTGCGCTCCGGCAGCCATCCGGCAGCCGAACCGGTGGTGCTGATTCCGGGTATCTGGGAATCCTGGAAATTCCTGCTCCCGCTGGCCGACGCGCTGCACCAGGCCGGCCACCCGGTGCACGTGATCCCGCAGCTCGGCTTCAACCGCGGCACGGTGCCGGAGATGTCCCAGGTGGTCTCCAGCTACCTGGACCGGGCGCAGCTCGACGATGCGGTGCTGGTGGCGCACAGCAAGGGCGGTCTGATCGGCAAGTACCTGATGTCCGCCTCGCCGCAGGGCTACCGGATCAATCGGATGATCGCCATTGGCACCCCCTTCTCCGGTTCGCGCTATGCACGCTATGCGCCGGTCCGCTCCCTGCGTTCCCTGTCGCCCAACGACCAGGGCCTGCTCAAGCTCTCGGCCAACCTGAGCGTGAATTCCCGGATCATCTCCATCTACAGCAGCTTCGACCCGCACATCCCCGGCGGCTGCGACCTGGCCGGAGCCACCAACATCAAGCTGCCCACGCTGGGGCATTTCCGCTTGCTGGCCGATGCGCGCCTGCACGCCGCAGTGCTCAAGCACTTGGCGCCTGGACTGCCTCCGGCCAGCTGAATTCCGGCAGGCAGCGCACCGCAATCCGTGCGTTCCGTGTGAATCGCCCGGTGCTGTTGAGCCCGCCGGGGCCCTGGCCTAGCGTGAGCGGACAAGGGCTGGATCCCCAGCCCGCAGCCCAGATGCAGACAGGAGCAGCCGATGGACCCGCAGGAATCCTCCGCGTCGCAGCCCGACGCACAGTTGGATGAAGCCCAAGACGCCAATCGCGAAGCCGCAGCCACATCCAACCCCGACCCAGAGCAGCAGCTGATTACCGGACTGGAGCCGGGCGGTTCGGTGCCGCCGGGCGAAACCCCGCCCGGTGAAGGCTCGATGAGCCAAGACCAGGGGCATGGCGAATAGCGGCCCGCAGCGTCCGATCAGCGAGGCGCGCATAGGACCCTGGCTTGAAGAGCTGGCCGAATCGGACGGGAACCCGGGCGGCGGAGCCGCGGCGGCACTGATGCTCGGTGCTGCCGCCGCGCTGATGTCCATGTCCGCCGGCTACGTCTCGGCCTCCGGACCCGCCCACGCAGAGCTCGCCGGCCTGCAGGCCCGGGCCAAGCAGCTGCGGATCGACGCGCTGGGCATGGCCGACCGGGATGCCAAGGCCTCCGCGGATTTCGGGGAAGCCTCCGCGCAACCGCCCTCGGAGCAGCGCGACCGCCAGCTCGCCGCGGCCTGCTTGCAGGCCGCGAAATCCTCGGCCGCACTCGGCGCGCTGGCCATGACCGCCGTGAATGACCTGCGCTGGCTTGACCAGCATGCGAAACCGCAATTGGTGGCCGATGTCGCCGCAGCGCTGGGCATGGTCCGCGCAGTGCTGCAGGCCGCCAGCAGCAACCTGCGCTACGACCTGTCCCAGCTGCCCTTCGGCCCGGCGCACGCGCAGCACTCCGGATTATGGGATACCGCAGCATCGCTGGAGCGGGCGATGCAGACCGCCACGCAGCTGGCCGCACGCATTGATGCACGCATCAAGCGCTGATCCTGCTGCCCGGGAGCACCCTCGACGACAAGGAATGATAGCCATGGCTCAGACACCGATCAATGCACTGATCCTGGTCTGCACCCTTTCCCCTTCGCCCAAAGCCTCCAGCAGCGATCTGCTGGCCCGGCAGGTGGCGGCGGAATTCGAGGAGCACCAGGTCCACTCCGAGATCCTGCGCATTGCCGATTTCGACGTAAAGCCCGGAGTACTCAAGGACATGGGAGGCGGCGACCAGTGGCCGGGGATCCGGCAGAAGCTGCTGGCCGCGGACATCGTGGTGCTGGCCACCCCCGATCTGGCTGGGCCACCCCTCGAGTCTGGCCCAGCGAGTGCTGGAGCGGCTGGATGCCGAGTTGTCCCAGACCGACGAGCAGGGCCGCCCGATCCTCTTCGGCAAGGTGGGCGTGGTGGCCGTGGTGGGCAATGAGGACGGCGCGCACCACGTGATTGCGGAGCTGGGCCAGGGCCTGGCCGAGGTCGGGTTCACCCTGCCAGCCCAGGGCTCCACCTATTGGGTGGGGCAGGCCATGCACACCACCGACTACCAGGATCTGGACCAGACCCCGCAGGTCACGGCCAACGCCACGCAGATCGCCACGCGCAACGCAGCCCATCTGGCGCGGCTGCTCAAAGCCCGGCCTTTCCCCGCCCGATAGCCGCCGGATGCTGGGTGCTGCCTGCGGATCAGTGCCCGGCCATTGGCCAGCGGCGGCCGGTGCCCTAGCGTTTCAGCCAGCAGAAGACTGCGACCCCAGGCGAGAACTAAGGACGGGCCCATGCCGCACAACACCATCGACCAGACGACTTTGCACCGGTACCTGAGCGAACACCTGCTGGGTTCCGAATCGGGACTGAACCACTTCAAGGCCGCCCACGGCACCTGGGCGGACACCGCCTATGCCCAGCGCTTCGAATCGCTGCACCAGCAGGTCCAAGCGGATCAGGATGACCTGAAACGGATCATGGACCGGCTGGGCTGCACCAAGCGGCCGATGGCCCGCCTGCTCGCTCCGGCGGCCAAGCTCGCCGGGCACGTCAACCCGTTCAATCCGCTGCGCATGCGCAAGCTGGCCGCCGCGCAGGTGCAGCTCGATGTGCTCACCGGGCTGCTCAATGCCAAGCTGCGCATGTGGCAGACGCTGCTGCTGATGCTGCCCCATGATCCGCGCCTGGACCAGACGCTGCTGCAGGACCTTTCGCACCGCGCAGAGTCGCAGATCAGCCAGCTCAAGGCGCTCAGCGACGAAACCTGGCCCGAGCGCTTCGCCCCGCCAGTGAACGATGAACAGGGGGAACACCGCCCATGACCCCAAAGAAAGCGAACATTGTCGGCGCCGGCCCCAATGGGCTGGTCGCCGCGGCGGTTTTGGCCGAGCAGGGATTCGATGTCCAGGTCTTCGAGCGCAATGCCCGTCCCGGCGGTGCCGCGGCCTCCGGCAGCACGCTGGGCGAGGGCAGCATCGTGGATCTGGGAGCTGCCGCCCACCCCTTCGCCTATGGCAGCCGGGCCTTCGCGCATTTCGATCTGGCCGCCCATGGGCTGCAGTGGGATTTCCACGGCTATCCGCTGGCCCACCCGCTCGACGACGCCGAGTCGGTCTTCCTGCACCAGGACCTGGAAGCCACCATGGCGCAGTTCCCCGCCGACCGGAAGATCTGGCAGCTGCTGCATGGGCCGCTGGTGCGCCATCCGCAGGAGATCCTGGACAATGCCACCAGCCCGCTGCTGGGCATCCCGCCGCATCCGGTGCTCATGGCCCGCTTCGGGCTGCGCGCGCTGCCGCCGGCGAAGCTGCTGGCTTCCGCCGCGTTCCGGACCCGGCACGCCGCGGCGCTCTTTGCCGGATCCAGCGCGCATTCCATGCTGCCGCTCTCCCATCCGTTCACCTCGGGATTCGGCGTGCTCTTCGGGGCCTTGGGCCAGTCCTGGGGCTGGCCGGTGGCGCAAGGCGGCACCGGCAGCATCATCGACGCGCTGCTGCGGGTGCTCGACGGGCTGGGGGTGCAGATCCATACCCGGCACCAGATCACTGACCTTGCTCAGCTCCCCGACGCGGACCTCACTTTCCTGGATGCCACGCCCCGCCAGGTAGTGCAGCTCGCCGGTGACCGGCTCCCGGCACGCCTGCGCGGGCGGTTCGAGCGCTGGCGCTATGGCACCGCGGCCTACAAGGTGGACTACCTGCTCGATGGGCCGATTCCCTGGAAGGACGCGCGCACCGCGCAAGCCGGCACCGTGCATGTCATCGGCGATGCCGCCGAGCTGGCCCGGGCCGAGCGCCAGGTCGCTGCCGGGTCAATGCCCGAACGCCCGTTCGTGATGGTGGTCCAGCCTTCGAGCGCCGATGCTTCGCGCGCCCCGGCCGGCCGCCAGGTCATCTGGTCCTACGCCCACGTGCCCCAAGGCTACATCGGGGATGCCGGGGCCCTCATCGATGCGCAGATCCAGCGGTTCGCGCCGGACTTCAAGGACCGGATCGTGCAGCGGGTGGTCAGCGGCCCGGCGCAGCTGCAGGCCTGGAACCCGAATCTGGTCGGCGGGGATATCGGCGGCGGATCACTGGCCGGCTCTCAGCAGTTCTTCCGCCCCTCGCCCTCGCTGAATCCCTATTCGCTGGGCGTGCCGGGACTGTACCTGTGTTCCTCCTCCACCCCTCCGGGCGGCGGGGTGCATGGCATGGCCGGCTGGCATGCGGCGCACCGGGCATTGCGTGATCTTGGGCGGGACTGAGCAGCGCAATCACGGTAGCTGAATAAGGATACTGACTAGTAGAGAATAAAGTCTGGGAATTTCCTCAGAATCGCGGCCTCTTCGCAACAACTTGGTGGGCCAATGATAATTTTTTATCGAGTCCCCACCGCTCGCCGCATGGTCCACAGCGTATTTTAAGGGCCACGCTGCCCAGTCCGGAGGGACGGATAACTGCATTGTTGAAGTGAGAAGTATCGTCTAGAAGTGGAGGGTAGTTCACATGCCAGGAAGGCTAGTCAGGTCCCAGACCGCGTTGCGCGTAGCAGAGCTGCTGGGATCACGCGAGGGAAGAAGGCATCTGAGCAGCTATGGCTGGACCCAAGGAATGCCAGTGGTCATGACACAGCCTTTGGAAGCGCTCGATGATGTGATGGGCCTGGTCTCGGTGCACAAGCGGCCAGTGCTGGTCGCGATGGTTGAACCGCAGACCGAGGAACTGAAGTTCTTGCACATTTCCGAGCCTTCTCCAGTCTTGGAAGTGGTTCAGGCCAGCGCGCCGCGCAGCAAGATCAAGGATCTGTTCGGCCAGGCCGAGCACAGCGGAATGGCCGCATTCCGCGTGAAGTACTGGCAATACACTGCGCTCGCCCACGCGGTCCCACCTTTCGACCCCAGCAAGCTGGGACACAGGTACGCCACGCAGGAGTCCGGCAGCAGCGTGTAGCAGCAAGCACCGACCCAACGGGCACAGCCCCCGGGGAAACCGCGCATCCGCGCAGATTCCCCGGGGGCTGTTCCTATGCCAGGGACCGGGACCGCTGACTTGGGCGCTAGCGGGCGTGGAGCATCTGGTGATCCAGCGCGGCAAGATAGTCTGCAAAGCCCTCGCGCAACCGCCCGCGCAAGCGCCCCGAGGTAATCGCCTGCAACCGGGCCGTGGCCTGGACCCGGTAGCCGGCGCGGCGCAGCGCCTCGACCAGCGCCACATCCTCCCGGGCCGCCAAGGGCTCGAAGCCTCCGACAGCCAGGTAGGCAGCAGCGCACACGCCGAAGTTCGCGCCGTGGATGTGGCCATGCCCCTCGATCGGCTGGTAGGCCTGCTCCCATAAGGCGAAGATGTGCTCATCGAGTTCGCCGCGGTCCGGTTCCACGGTTCCGGCCACCGCATCGGCCCCGCCGGCGTGCAGGCAGGCAAAGCCCTCCAGCCAATGCTCGGCGACGCAGGTATCCGCGTCGGTGCTGGCCAACCAGATGGCGTCCGGGTCCGCGGCCGCGCCGAGGCAGGCCAGGGCGTGGCGTGCCCCGGCAGCCCGGCTGGCTCCGACATTGCCGAAGCTGGCCTGCAGCAAGCTGATCCGCCGATCTGCGCTGATCTGCCGCTGGGCAACCTGTACCGTGCGGTCGGTGCAGCTATCGGCAACCACGATGGCCCGGACCTGCAGCTGCGGGTGGGCACACGCCAACCGGTCCATGGCCGCACGCACCGAATCCAGGCAACGGCCCAAGCGTTCTTCCTCGTCATGGGCCGGGATGATGATCGCCATGGCCGCCAGCTGCCTACCCATGGGCACCAGCGGGCTTGCGCAGTATTTCAAGCAGGAAATCGGGCTCGCGATGCTCCACGATGCGCTCCCACCCCAGGTCTCCCGCTATCCGGTGCACATCCTCCCCGTCCAGCGGCCAGCCTTCAATGGGATGCAGCCAATGGCAGAGCACCAGCTCTCCGCCGGCTTCCAGTGCTGCAGCACTGGCGGCGAGCACCTGCTCCAGTTCATCGGCGGCCAGGAAATAGCCGATTTCGCTGAGCACTACCAGCTGCACGCTTCCCGGCTCCAGCTGCGGAAATTGCCGGGGCACCGTGGCCTGCAGCAAGCGGACATGCTCCATTCCGGCCACGGCACGCCGGGCCTGGGCTAACGCGGTAGCGCTGGCATCCACCGCCAGCAGGCTGGTGCTGCGGCGGGCCAGTTCGGCGCTCTGCACCCCAATGGAGCATCCCAGCTCCAGTACCGCCGCATACTGCTCCCGGGGCAGGGAGGCGAGCAGGATCTGCTGCTTGCGCTGCTCGTAGCGGCTGCTGCGGTATTCCCACGGATCTTCGCGCTGCCCGTAGAGCTCGTCGAAGACCGCCGGAGCCGACGCGGCGTCCTTGTGGCCAGGCCAGGTGGCGCGGAAGATCTCGCCGCCGTGGGAAAAATGCTGCAGGAAGCCTTCGCTAAGGAGGACTTCGTCTCCTGGCAGGGCAGAGAGCGGCCGGGTTTGGGAACGGTGGGCCTCCAGGGCGCGGGCCTTAGCCTGGGCGCTGGAAGCATCCAAGGCCAGCCGGCGCCAATACCTGAAGCTGGGCTGCCGGTCCGGTTGCGCCCAGTGCCAAAACCAGATGGGGAATTCCAGGTGGCAGGCATTGTGCGCCAGGGCGCAGTCCGCGGCGAGCAGGCCCAGGATTTCGTGGTCCGGGTGCCCGTCGCCGCGGTAGGTGCTGGCGATCAGGCAGCGCTCGCCGGCGTGCTGCTCAAGAGCTGCGCGGATCGGCTCCTGCTGCGCTTCGAGTTTCCCGTCACCCAGGCCCAAGCAGTGCAGATGCAGCGTTCCGCTGCGCGGTCCCTGAGCGCGCAGCGTGTCCATGGCCTCGGCCAGTTCGGCCTGGCGCAGCGCGGCCAACTGGGCGGCGGAGTGTGTTGTGGAGTCCGGGTGCGAGGCTTCCCCGAAGCTGCAGACGATCACGTGGACATCGATCCCCCGGCCAAGCGCCATGCGGATCAGCCCTCCGGCTCCCAGCGTCTCGTCATCCGGGTGGGCGGCCAGAACAATCACCGATGCGATTGCGTGGAAGAGCTTCTCCGGATCCAGTGCGGCGATCCGCTCTAGCCCAGCCTGCTGCCAGCAGCTTGCAGATGTTCCCTGGTCCTGATGCGTGAAGTTCACCATGCGCTGCCGCCTTCCGTGCCGGCGCGGTCCGCGATCAACTGGCCCAGCGCCGCGTCGTCGCGGGCCGCGTGGTGCTGGCGCAGATAGATGCCCAGGTCTGCTGCGCGCCGCGCATGCTCCTCATCGGCGGTCAGCGGGCCCGGGCCGGTGGCTTGGCCGCTGAGCTGCAACACCCGCTCGCACGCCCCGGCCACCTGGCCGCGGACCCGATGGGCCGAAATAGCATCCAGCGCTCCGGCATCGGCCAGCCCGGCGGCCTGTTCCAGCAGCGCGGCACAGCCGGCCAGCAAGCGGTCTGCTTCGCCGAGCCAGGCTAGGGCCAGCTGATCCGGGGTGCGCGTTTGGGCGCTTCGCAGCAGATGGCGGTAGATTCCCACCGCTGCCCCGAACCAGCAGGCGGCGACGCCAACGCCCCCGACAGCGAACCCGGGACGGGACAGGTACCAGCCGGCGTCCTGCACCGGTTGGGCCGGCACGCCGGTGAAGTTCACGCTGCCGCTGGGCAGCTGCGCCATGCCGCGGCTGACCCAGGCATCCGGTGCCGGTTCAACGCCCGGATGCCGCAAGGAAACCATGAACAGCCGGACACCCTCGGGCGTAGGGGCGGTGACCAGGGCATGGGTCAGCTGCGCGGCCAACGAGCACCAGGGCTTGACGCCATTCAGCTCCCATCCCCCGCCGGACTGGCGAACCGCTTCCAGGGTGGCGTTGGGCGGCTGCGCGGCGAAAACGCCCCATGCAGTGCCGGCCGGCCACGACATGCCCGACTGGCTCAGGATTCCCGCGGCGTCCAAATGCGGTTCCAGCGTCCTGGCCGCAACCAGGTCGGTGGCGGCCACGGAGGCCAGCAGCTCCCACAGGCGCTGGGTCTGTCCGGCCGCTGGCACCGGAGGGTTCTCCCCCGAGCTTTCCAGCGTACGCAGCATCGCTTCCGGGTTGCCCTCGCAGCGCACGGCGGCCGCACGCACCGCTTCTTCGGCGCCCCACCATGACTCGCTGTTGCGGGGGCGGGATCCTGGTTCGGCTGCTCTAAACGACACCGGCCGCTGGTCCATCGGCTCTCCTTCTCTGCGCGGAACTTTTGGCCAGTCTAGGTCACGGCCCATTCGTGCCCGGCCCAGCTGAATGACTCCTGATAACCGCAAAGGACCACGCAACTCAGCGAGGCAGCTTATGGGATTTTCCGCCGCGAAGGAGGCACTGTGATGATCTGCAAAGTTGGCCGCAAGCAAACTTTCAGCTTCGGGACCCCGATTTGCAATCTGCCCTATAGTTCAAATTGTCAGTAACCAGATCCACACAGGAGGTAAGAATCATGGGAATTGGAGACAAGATCCAGAACAAGGCCCAGGAAGCATCTGGCAAGGCCAAGGAGGCCTACGGCGATGCCACTGATAATGAGCGCCTGCAAGCCGAAGGCGTGAAGGACCAGGCCGCCGCCAAGGCAAAGCAAGCAGGAGAACACGTCAAGGACGCCGCCAAGGATGTCAAGGACGACCTGTCCTAAACCGCACTACCAGCTATGCCCCATGGATGCGTATCCATGGGGCATAGCTCTGCGCCAGGCAATGTGCACAGCAATACGGCCGCTGCTCCGGGAAGACGGAGCAGCGGCCGTTGCCAGCTTCCGGCGCCCTAGAGTTCGACGCTATTCGAGTCCCCGGGTTCGGCAGGTTTTCCGGTGAGCTTCTGCTTCACCCAGCCGGCCACCAGGCTCGCTGCCCCGCCGGGGTTCTCCCAGTATTCAGCGGAGTCGGCATCGATGCGCAGCAGCACTGTCTGGGCAGATTCCGGGCCTTCGCTGGCGAAGGTTTCCACCGCGGCGTTCCACAGTTCCTTCTTCTTCGCGACATCGAGCACCACCTCGGCGTGGCCGCTGACCGACACCCACGCCTTGGATCCGCTGAACGCGGCATTGACCAGTCCCTGGGCCCGGATTTCCTGGACAATCCCGGCGTCGGCGGTAGAGAAGAACCAGAGCTCTCCTTCGTCGGTGGCTTCAATCAGCGTCAGGGGGCGGCTAGCCAGCCGTCCAGCACTGTGGGTTGTGACCATGGCGATCCGCAGGTCCTTGATGATGCTGATGACTTTGCTTGCCTCTTCGTTGGCCATGATGAGCTCCTTTGTCTTGTAATGGTCTGGTCGTTTCACACGCTACCGAGGTGCCGGCCCGCGCCAAGGCGCGTCAGGCGATGGCCAGCTTCGGCTCCTGCTCAGCTTTCCGGGTTCCGCCTGGATTCCGCATCCGCTTGCTCTTCGGCGTCCAGCTCGCTGGCGAAACGCAGCTGCCGTCCGTCGCTGATGTCCTGCACTTCTTTTTCCTCCTGCTTCATGCTGGCCTTGGTATCCCGCGGCGGAAGCTGGACCGAGCGTTCGGCGGCAATCCCCGCTTGCAGCTGGCGCCCGCGCTCGGTTTCCGCGTCGAAAACCGCGCCGAACAGCAGCGACAGGTTGGCGATCCACAGCCACAGCAGCAGCACGATGACCCCGCCGATGGCGCCGTAGGTCTTGTTGTAGTTGCCGAAGTTCGAAACGTAGAAGAAGAAGCCGACGGTCGCTACCGCCAGCACGAGCAGCGCGATGGCCGAGCCGAGGCTGATCCAGCGGAACTTCGGCTGCTTCACATTGGGAGCCCCGTAGTAGAGCACTGCTACCAGCACAATCGCGCACAGCACGATCACCGGCCATTTGGCGATGTTCCAGATCGCCACAGCACCCTCGCCCAGCCCCATGGCGTTGCCCAGCGCCTGGGCCAGCGGACCGGAGACGATCAGCAGCATCCCCAGCACGGACACGGCCACAAGAAGCACCAGTGTCAGCAGCAACATCAGCGGACGCAGCTTGTAGAACGGGCGACCTTCGGCCACCTCGTAGATCTGGTTCATTGCCCGTCCGAACGCCCCGACATACCCCGAGGCGCTCCATAGCGCACCGACCAGACCGGCAATCAGGGCCAGGCCTGCCGACGGGGCCGATGCCAGCTGCTCGATGGGCTGGCGCAGGGTTTCGACCACTTCCTTGCTGGCCAGTTCCTGGATCAGCGAGAGGATGTTGCGGGTCATGTTCTCCGCCTGGCCGGCAACTCCGAGCAGGGAGACTACCGCCAGCAGGGCCGGGAAAATGGAGAGCATCGCGAAATAGGTCAGCGAGGCCGCCATATCCGTGCATTTCTTCCGGGAGAATTCCCTGATGGAGCGCTTGGCCGCGTATTTCCAGGACCTGGAGTGCATATCCGGCGGGGAATCGGGTTTGGATTCGGCATCGGGTCCAGGAGCGTGCCGGGCTTTGGCAGCGGTTTCGGCCGCGTTCCCGTTCCCGGCATGGCTTTCGGTTCCTGAAGGCATTTTGCACCTCTTTTCATCAGCTATCTGTGCCAGTTGATTGCCGCCGGCCCTGCTGCTGGGCCAGGCCGGCGCGGCAGGCGCATCGAGTCATGCACCTGCCGCGCCACCTAGTAGGCCAGCGTGGCCGCGCTGCTACTCGGCGACCGGGAAACGCTCCCACGCGCGGTGGGTGGACAGCAGCTGCTCGGCGCTTTCGGCCACCGCCGAAAGCTCGACCAGTGCGATGCCCGGCGCATCTTCCTCCAGGCCGACCGCCTGCAGCAGGCCATCGGAGAGCCCGTCCAGGGTGATGATGGCCTTGTTGTGCCGGTAGGCCTCTGCAACCAGCAACGCCACGCGCGGGTCGATGGGAACCCCGCCTGCCCCCAGGGCGCCGGCCTTGGCATCCAGCGCAACCGCGGCGTCCGGGGCCGGCGGCAGCGGGCCGATGAGCACCAGCGCATCGAATTCGATGGAGCGCGCCGTCAGGTAGGTGCGGTCAATGGGCAGGTCCGGGGCCACCTCGCCGCCGGAGGCCGAAACGAGCAGCGGGGACATGCCCCGTTCGGCCAGCGCCTGGGCTATTGCCGGCACATGCTGGTGGTTGCCGCTGTTGAACACCACCCCGACCTTGCGCCCGTCCACCGGCCAGGTTTTTCCGATCTGGGACAGCGCGGGGCTGGCCACCGGGTCATCCAGCTGCACTGCGGCCGGCGCCGGCAGGCCCAGTGCCTGGGCCACACCAGCGGCCAGCTGGGTATCGATCTTCGCCAGGCATTCCACCTGCCGCTGGCGGATCGCGGTATCGGTGCACTTGCCCAGCTCAAAGGAGTAGGCCTGCTGCACGTGGGCGCGCTCCACGGCCGAGAGGCTGATGTAGAACAGGCGCGCCTGGCTGTAGTGGTCCGAGAAGCTGGCCGGTTCGGAACGCACCTTCTTCCCGGAGGCCACAGGCTGCGGGAAGTCCAGCGGAGGCTGCTGGCCAGAGAGAACCTGCGACATGTACGGGCAGCCGCCATCCAGCGAATTCGGCTTGTACGGCGCGATGCCCTTGGGCACCCGGTGCTGGTGGAAGCCGTCGCGGAACATGTCGTTGACCGGCGAGTCCGGCGAGTTGATCGGGATCTGCGCGAAGTTCGGCCCGCCCAAGCGGGTCAGCTGGGTGTCCAGGTAGGAGAAGAGCCGCGCCTGCAGCAGCGGGTCGTCGCTGATATCGATGCCCGGAACCAGATGCCCGGGGTGGAAGGCCACTTGCTCGGTCTGCGCGAAGTAGTTCTCCGGGTTGCGGTCCAGCACCATCTTGCCCAGCGGCTGGACCGGGGCCAGCTCTTCTGGCACGAATTTCGTCGGATCCAGCAGGTCGATGCCTTCGAAGACCCCCGAACCGTCGTCGGGGAAGATCTGCACGCCCAGTTCCCATTCGGGGTAGGCTCCGGCATCAATGGCTTCGGCCAGATCGCGGCGGTGGAAGTCCGGATCCGCGCCGGCGGCCAGCTGGGACTCTTCCCAGGCCAGCGAGTGCACGCCGAGCTTGGGCTTCCAATGGAACTTCACCAGGGACGCTTTGCCCGCCTCGTTGACCATGCGGAAGGTGTGCACGCCGAAGCCTTCCATCATGCGCAGCGAACGGGGTATCGCGCGGTCGCTCATCTGCCACATCACGTGGGCCTGGGCAGGGGTATGCAGGGAGACGAAATCCCAGAAGGTATCGTGGGCCGATTGCGCCTGCGGGATCTCGGTATCCGGGTGCGGCTTCGCGGCATGGACCAGATCCGGGAACTTGATGCCATCCTGGATGAAGAACACCGGGATGTTGTTGCCCACCAGGTCGAAAATGCCCTCTTCGGTATAGAACTTCGTGGCAAAGCCGCGGGTATCGCGGGCCGTGTCCATCGAGCCGCGGGAACCGACCACGGTGGAGAACCGAACGAAGACCCGGGTCTGCTTTCCCGGCTTGAGGAAATCGGCCCGGCACAGTTCGGAGGCGTTGCCGTAGCTGATGAAGGAGCCGTGGGCGCCAGCCCCGCGGGCATGGACCACGCGCTCCGGAATCCGCTCGTGGTCGAAATGCATGATCTTCTCGCGCAGGTGGTGATCCTGCAACAACGTGGGCCCGCGCTCTCCGGCTTTCAGCGAGTGGTCGGTATCGCTGACGGGAGCTCCCTGGTTGGTGGTCAGGAATTCGCTGTCCTGGCCGGGGCCGGACAACACCGGTTCCCCTCCCGGGCTTGCTTGCTGTTGTGGTTCGCTGGCCATGGCACTCTCCTAGCTGCTTGGGAATAATCGGCTGGTGAATGCCACGCTAGGGGCCGGTGCACCGCTGATGCCAGCGCACTAGGCGATTCCCATGATTTACACATGTGCCCGCCACCGGGCGTGAACACGCCAGGACCGCCGGTGGCTGCATGGCCCACCGGCGGTCTTGGTAGGACGTTTCAGAAACGCCCTGCCCCTCGTGCTTGTGTTGCGTTATTTTCCAGGTTCCGCTCCTTACTTGGAAACCAGCTGGTATCCATTTTCGTTGTGCTCCGCCTCGTCGATCCCGGCAATTTCAATATCTGCCGCGACACGCCATGGGCTGAACTTTCCAATGACCGTGGCGATGACCCAGGTCATCACCGCGGAGAAGACCATGACCACAATCAGGGTGGCTGCCTGGGCGATCAGCTGTGCGACGCCTCCGCCGTAGAACAGTCCGCCAGCGCTTTCCTCGGTTGGCAGGGCGAAGAAGCCAAGGAACAGGGTTCCGATCAAGCCGGCGACCAGGTGCACGCCGACAACATCCAGCGAGTCGTCGTAGCCCAGCTTCCATTTCAGGTTCACTGCCCAGGCTGCACCGGCTCCAGCCAGGATGCCCAGCAGCATCGCGGCCCACGGGGCCACATCTGCGCAAGAAGGAGTGATGGCGACCAGGCCGGCCACCAAGCCGGAGGCGACACCCAGCGAGCTGGGGCGGGAACCGCGAAGCTTCTCAACCAGGATCCAGCCAAGGACGGCCGCACCCGGAGCTGCCAGGGTGTTGACCCAGATGAGTCCAGCCTGCTCGACGGTGGTCGCCGCACCGGCGTTGAAACCGAACCAGCCGAACCACAGCAGGCCGGCACCGAGCATGACCAGCGGGGTGTTGTGCGGCTGCGGACGATCGTGGAAGTTGTGGCGCTGGCCCAGCTTCAGGGCCAGGACCAGGGCTGCGATACCTGCGTTGGTGTGGACCACTGCGCCGCCGGCGAAGTCAATGGCTTCGCCGAAGATGCTGCCCAGGAATCCGTCTGCGGAGAGCAAGCCTCCACCCCAGACCCAGAAGGCCACCGGTGCGTACACCAGGGTGACCCACAGCGGGACGAAGAACAGCCATGGCGCAAAGCGGGCACGGTCGGCGATGGCTCCGGAGATGATGGCTACCGAGATCATGGCGAAGGTACCGGCGAACCCGGCGGCGAGCAGCTCGGACTGCTCGGTGTTGTGCATGGCGAAGTCGCTGATTGGATTGCCGACGATTCCGGCGATGGCTGGTTCCCCGGCGGAGAACGAGTAGCCCCAGAGCACCCAGACGACGGCGGTGATCGCCGCGGCGGAGAAACTCATCAGCATCATGTTCACCACGCCGGTGGCGCGAGTCATGCCGCCGTAGAAAAGTCCCAGTGCCGGTGTCATCAGCAATACGAGTGCGGCAGCTATCAGGATCCATAAGCTGGCTACATCCAACTCCATCTGGATCACTTCCCCTCAAGGTATTCGGTGTATCGGTGGTGTTATGACTATCTAACGCGCCCGATGTTTCCGAACACTCGCTGCTTCGTTTCCGCTGTGTATCAAGTTCCTGCCGGGGGTAACGTTTGCTTCTCGGCAATGTTTCGCCGCCGTTTCGAACAGTTCACGGTGCTGCTGGCCGACGGTCAAAAGAACAGCCCGGCATCAGCAGAAAGTGCTTTCTGCTGATGCCGGGCTGGCAAGGCGGACTCCGGCAGCGGCTACAGCCGCTTGATCTTCACGACCTGGAACTTCGGCACCGTAGTGGATCCGCCGATGGTCGTGTCGTAGCTCAGGGATCCGGTCACCGTGGCGGTGATTTGGACAATGTCCTCGGCCACGATGTCATCCAGCGCATCACAGTCCGCCAGGCCGTCACCGGCAGTGAACATCGAATTGTGCTCGTAGTCGTATTTGCCCACCTGCGCGTGGCTCAGCTCGGCCCGGAAGGTGCAGGGACCGGTCGCGGAGTCGAACTGGGTGACCAAACCGTAGAGAGTCACATTCTCATCGATGTGCGAGTCCGGTTGCTTCACGATGTGCGCCAGAGCCCGTTTGGTGACCTTCTTGGCCTTGTTGGCCTTGGCTTTTTCCGCCGCGGCCGCAGCTTCCCTGTCTTCCTTTTCCTTCGCCTTGCGGGCCTTCTGGGCTTCTGCGGCTGCTGCGCGTTCTTCCTCGGCTGCGCGAAGCCCTGCTGCTTCTTCCTCGGCCAGGGCCAATTGCGTTTCGGTTTCTGCCAGCTGGGCTCGCAGTGCTTCCTTTTCAGCAGCTATGGCTGCGCTCGAGGCTTGCGCAGCCTCGAACTCTTCTGCCGATACCCCGCAGGCAGCCAGCGATAGAATTCCGGCCAGTGCGGTTGCAGTTGCTAAGAACCTTTCATGCTCATTCCCCATTTCACGAGTGCGAGTTGCTTGAACCCCCAAGTTTCAAGTACCCATGATCCTTACAGGGGCCGGGGACAATTTAGCTGGAGCAGGCACACTGGAAGCATGGACCGATCTTTCTTCTTGCCCGATGCCTTGGACGTTGCGCCCCGGTTGCTCGGGGCAGTACTCACCGTGGATTCCAGTGATGGACCGGTCAGCGTGCGCATCACCGAAACCGAAGCGTACATGGGCTTGGGAACCGCAGGGCCCTATGATCCGGGCAGCCACTCGAAGGACAGGAAAACCGAACGCAACGCGTCCATGTTCCTGGAACCCGGGCACGCGTACGTGTACTTCACCTACGGAATGCACTACGCCCTGAATTTCGTTTGCTCACCGCCAGGAGCTGCGTCCGGGGTGCTGATACGTTCTGGCGAAATTATTTCCGGCGCCGACCTGGCCCACGCACGAAGACTGGAGAAGCGGCCCATCCGCTACGCCCGCAGCCCCATCCCGGAAATCCAGCTGGCCCGTGGACCGGGGAACTTGGCCACCGCATTGGGACTCACGAGAGTGGAACATGACGGGCTGGATCTGTTCGCTGCACCTTTTACCCTCCATGCTGCCCCTGGTCTCCCGGAGGCTTTGCGCACTGGACCCCGCGTTGGCGTCGCGGGGATAGCCGGCGGACCGCAGTTCCCCTGGCGATTCTGGCTGCCCGATGAGCCAAGCGTTTCCGCTTTTCGCCTGGGCCGCGATGCTCCTGGGGCAGTCACGGGCATCAGGAATCAGAAATAGGCTCTGGCTGCAACGCAATTAATGCGTTGAAGCCAGAGCCTATCGAGCAAGGTGCCGCAAAGCCCTATGCTGCCGGGAACAGTTCCTTCGAATCCAGTTCCTTCTTCAGCCGGGATTCCAGGGTCTGGGACAGGGACTCGGCAAAGGTTTCGGTCAGGTGCGAGTGGTCCCAATAGGCCACGATGCCACCGACTACCGCAAAGCAGCGTCCGTCCTCGCACAGCTGGTCATTCATGTCGACGTCGATAATATTCGGCTTATCCAGGGCCTTCACCGCGTCGGCTTGCGGATCCATCGGAATCCATTGCTTCGCCTCGCCACTGCATTCGCTGAATTCGCCATCGCTGGAGGCCACGCAGTCAGGCACATTCTCCACGGTCTCCCCCGGGAAGGACGTATCCCGGATGACCGCTACAGCGGCGCCGGTGCCGGCCCAGTCCTGGAGAATCTTTTCGTAGGCCTTCTGGGCAGGCTCAGCGGTGTTTTCCATTTCGTATCCGGAAACCGGAAGGGACTGGCGGTTGGAGCTGATCACCAGATCATAGTCTTCCTTTTCGATCTGCTTGGTCACCCAGCTGCCATAATCAGCGCAGCCCTTTTCCCGTGCCTTGGAGTCAAAGACCTGGGGTTCGCCCATGACGGCGCATCGGCTGGCCAAATAGGTATCAATACTCCAGCCATTCTTCTTCGCCATAGGTTCCAAGGCAGGAATCCACTGGCCTGCATGCGAGTTTCCAACCAGTGCTACCTTGATCTTGCCATCACCATAGTTGCATACCGGGCGGTCCTTGTAGTCGGCGTCCTGGCTGGCGAAGCAATCGTCCTTGTAGACAACCGGCTTGTCGGTCTTCGCAACTACCGGGGCGGGAGCCACCGGCTGGTAGGCCGTCTCGATATTCACTGCTTCACCGCATGATTCACTGAGCGACGCGGCACCGAAGCAGTTTTCGCCCAGCTCCTTTTCGACCTGGGCCAAGGCCTTGTCGACGTCTTGGGCGTCATTGATAATGCGTTCGGTGTTGAGGTAGAAAGCTCCCGCAACCAAAGCCAAGACGAGGCTGCCCGTGGCAAGGAAGCGTGGCGCCGTGAGCAGTACCGAGGCGTCAATGAACTTACGGAATCGAACCTCGACAAGCTTCTGCGTCAAAACAGCCAAGACCAGCGTCAAGGCCAGGGCAATGATCTTCTGGGGCCATTTGAAATCATCCACCATGAACGGCATCAGGATCAATAGCGGCCAATGCCAGAGATAGATGGCATAGGAATTGTCACCGAAGAACTGGAACGGCTTGCTGCTCAAGAACATGTTCGGCGAGTACTTGTGCGTGGAATGGCAGAGCAGGATCAGTGCGGTGCCGAATACGGGAATCGCTGCAATGTATCCGGGGAATGGCATCTGCCCGGTAAAGGCCACCGCGCTGAATGCGATGGCAAGGACTCCGCCCCACGACCCGATCAAGCTCATCGCATCCTTCTTGGCCGCATGCGCACGCGTTCCCAAGGCCGCCACCAGGGCGCCTGCCGAGAATTCCCAGACTCGGGTAAAGGTCGAGAAGTATGCGCTGCCCGGTTCAGTCGCGGTTGCGTATAGCGAGTATCCGAAGGAAATCAAGAAGACGGCGCTGATCCCGGCCAACGCGGCGGTTGCCGGCTTGATTCCGGACTTGATGGCAGCAAAGATCAGCAGGCCGATCAGAATTGGCCATACGAAATAGAACTGCTCTTCTGCAGACAGGGACCAGAAATGCTGGAAGGGGCTTGGAGCTTCGCCTTCGGCAAGGTAATCGACCTTGGTCAGTGCCAGGTACCAGTTCTGGAAGTAGAACGTCGCGGCCATCGCTTGCAGTCCCCAGTCCTGCCACACCGTGGACGGTGCGAAGAGCCAGATGCCCAAGACGCTGGCCAGGATCACCAAGAAGGAGGCAGGGATCAGCCGCTTGACTCGCCTCATCCAGAAATTGACGACATCGCCAATGCTCTTCGGCGGCTTGGCGAGCAGATGCGAAGTGATCAGGAATCCCGAGATCACGAAGAACACGTCGACTCCGACGAAGCCGCCGGGCAGATAGTGCCCCCAGAAGTGGTACAGCACAACAACACCTACGGCGATGGCACGCAGGCCCTGGATGTCCATGCGGAAAGCCCTGGGCTGAGGGTCCTGCTTGACTGGTATGGGCAGGTCTTGGTTCGACGACACTTCTGGATGGATCCTTTACCGGCTGGTCTAGCCGCACGGGGGCATCCAGAACCAACCGGAGTATCCCTCATGCAGTGCGTACAGATTGATGGGACACACTTCCCCAGAAAACATCTTTACCCAAGTAGTCTGGACGTTTTCTGTAGCGCTGGCCACTGCTTCCTTGTGCGAGCTGCGGCCAGAAGGCGCCGGGAAAGTTCTATTCGCTCGCTGACTTGATCTTTTCCGCGGGGGTTCCAAGGAAAGCTCCGGCCCCGGAATCAGGCGGTGTGATCGACCTCACTGCAAGATTTCCTTGATCCCAAGCCCTGTGTGCGCCGATGGCCCAACAGGAACAAAACCGCTCTGTGCAGGAATTGCAGATGCGCAGCGCCCGCTTAAACAAGATCTCCCCGCCATTTCAAATGGCGGGGAGATCAGGAAATATGGAATTATCGATTAGCCTTCGAGCAGTGCGTCCACGAAGTCTTCCGGATTGAATGGCGCGAGATCATCCGGGCCCTCGCCCAATCCCACGAGCTTTACCGGAACACCGAGCTGACGCTGGATAGCCACGACGATGCCGCCCTTGGCCGTGCCATCGAGCTTGGTCAGCACGATACCCGAAACGTTGACAACCTCGGAGAAGACCTTGGCCTGCTGCAGGCCGTTCTGCCCGGTAGTCGCATCGAGCACCAGCAGGACTTCGTCAATGGTGGCCTTCTTCTCGACCACACGCTTGATCTTGCCCAGCTCGTCCATCAGGCCGACCTTGTTCTGCAGGCGGCCGGCGGTGTCGATCATGACAATGTCGACTTCCTGCTCGATGCCCGCGGAAACGGCTTCAAAGGCAACGGAGGCCGGGTCGGCGCCGTCGATCTCGGAACGCACGGTAGGCACGCCCACGCGGTCGCCCCAGGTAGCCAGCTGCTCGGCGGCGGCGGCACGGAAGGTATCGGCGGCGCCCAGCAGGACGTCCTTGTCTTCCGCAACGAGTACTCGCGCCAGCTTGCCGATGGTGGTGGTCTTGCCAACACCGTTGACCCCGACCACCATGATGATGCTTGGGCGGTCCGGATGCGGTTCAGGCAGGTAGCTGCGGTCCAGGCTAGGATCCACCAGCTTGAGCAGTTCCTCGCGAAGCATTGCCTTGACGCGAGCCGGGTCCTTGCTGCCTTCAATCTTCACTCGTTCACGCAGTGCGTCAACAAGCTCAAGCGCAGGCTCGGTACCCAGGTCTGCCATCAGCAGATTTTCTTCAATCTCTTCCCAGACATCCTCGTCAATCGAGTCTTGGCTGAGCAGGGCCAGCAGGCCCTTGGAGAACATGCTGTTGGATTTGGTCAGTCGCGCACGCAGCCGGGCCAGACGGCCCTGCACTGGTTCTGGAACATCGAGCTGTGGCGCAGCAGGTGCGGCAGGCTCTTGGACCGCGACAGGCGCATCGCTTGCACCGGCAGTGTCCGCTGCGGCATCAGTATCGCCCTCAGCGCTCTGGCCAGCTGGCAAGTCGTCTGCATCGCGCTCTGACGTATACGGAGTCTTGGGCTTGCGGCCCTTGGTGACGAAGGCAATGACGCCAATGGCCACCACGGCAACAACCGCGACAATGATGATGGTTAATATAAGCGAATCAGACACGCTCTAAATCGTCTCATATCTCCAACGATTTAGGGATCATATGGCAGGCAGCACCAGCATCAGCACATTTTGCATTCAAGGCTAGACTGGCAGGTGGGTTGCTTAGCCCCGCTCGTCGTTCCAGAAAGGCTGAGGGTTACTGCTCGCTGAGCGGCAGAACCATCTGTTCAATTGATATGGCATTGAAAACCACCCGTGCTGCCAAGGCGCCCATCCCCCAAGAGATCAGCGTATTGCTGGTTGCGGCATTCATCATCGCATTGGGTTTCGGGCTCATCGCCCCCATCTTGCCCCAGTATGCAGTGAGCTTTGATGTCGGCAATGCGGCCGCCACGATTATTGTCAGCATTTTCGCCTTTACCCGTTTGATTTTCGCACCGGTAGCAGGCGTTCTGGTAGGCAAGCTCGGCGAGCCCAAGATCTACGTCACTGGCGTTCTGCTGGTTGCGGTATCGACTTTGCTTTGCGCGGTGGTCCAGGACTATACGCAGCTATTGATTGCTCGTGGACTGGGCGGGTTCGGTTCGACCATGTTCACCATTTCAGCGATGGCATTAATTGCGCGCCTGGCTCCGGAGAAATCCCGTGGACGCATCTCAGGCTTGTACGCCGGCTCATTCCTCTTGGGCAACGTCTTCGGCCCGGTTCTTGGAACCTTGCTTGCCCCGCTGGGCATGCGTATTCCGTTCTTGATTTACGGTACCGCCCTGGTGATTGCCGCAGGCGTGGTCTACATGGCCTTGGGCCGTCGCCGCGATCTGGATGCAGATGCGGCAAACCCGCGATCAAGGCATTCCGATATTGAAGTGGTGACCACCCGCGAGGCGCTGGTCTCCCCCGCCTACCGGGCGGCATTGTTCTCCGGGTTCAGCTACGGCTGGCTGGCGTTCGGCGTGCGCAACAGCATGATCCCGCTTTTCGCCTTGGCCGTGTTCGGCCAAACCATGGGTGCCACGGCCGCCGGAATCTCCATGACGGTGTTTGCCATCGGCAATGGTTGCGCACTGGTGTTCTCCGGTCGCCTGACAGACAGCATTGGACGCAAGATCCCCGTGGTCATTGGCATGAGTGTCCTGCTCGTGTCCATTGGCGCGATGGGGTATTCGACGTCCCTGGCTGGCTTCATCGTCTTCTCGGTCCTGGCAGGCATTGGCGGCGGGCTGCTGGGCCCAGCACAGCAAGCGTCCGTGGCTGACGTGATTGGTTCCGGCCGCAACGGCGGCAAGGCACTGGCCGGATTCCAGATGTGCA
The DNA here is from genome assembly GCF_044743255.1 of Glutamicibacter sp. NPDC087673. Taxonomy (NCBI): domain Bacteria; kingdom Bacillati; phylum Actinomycetota; class Actinomycetes; order Micrococcales; family Micrococcaceae; genus Glutamicibacter; species Glutamicibacter sp. NPDC087673. Next base: position 90,177 of record NZ_JBIUWB010000003.1, on the reverse strand, counting down.
CCGATCTAGGCTCCATCATCGGCCCGCTGCTGGCCGGGGCCATGGCCGACATGATCAGCTTCCAATTGGCCTTCAACATTTCGGCTGTCGTGGGCCTGGTCGGAGTGATTGCCTGGCTGTTGGTTCCAAAGACCATAAAACCGGTGGAATTGGCCGATTAAGCAATTCCGCAGTTTTAGATTTCCCTTGGCATCGGCGGCGATATTAATTCCCGGAATCTTGCCGGGAAACATCGGGTAGATATACTAGCAAAGGCTTTCGCCATTTCACTTGCACTCGATTATTCAGGGGAATCCATGCCGGCTATCCGGACGCGACGATCCAAAGCTCTATCAATTGCGGTTATAGCCGCACTTTCCATCCCGCTTTCTGCTGGTCCGGGGTTCGCCTCGCCAACAGAAGAGCCCTCCGCTCAAACTGTTCAGTCTCCCTCGCCCACTGCTACCGTGGCTGATGCGCCGGAACCATCGTCTACGCCGTCTCGCGAGGCCGAGGCCACTGGGACCAGCACCAGCGAAGTTGAGTCCGAGGCGCCAGCACCAAGTGCGCCGGCTGCTATTGCCACTCCAGCAGCTGAAGAAATTTCCAAGGCACTGTCCAAAGACGATGATCTTTCCAAGAAAGAACGCGTACGGCTAGCCGACAAGGCGCTGGCCGAAATGGAGCTCGAGCACCTCGATGCCCAGCTGGGCCAGGGAGCCAAGCGAATTGCCGAAACCGGTGACGCGACGATCCCTACCATGGACGAGCTAGCGGATCTCGCGAAGCTGTCGTCAAATGATTCTGCGGCATCCGTTCCGTTCCAGGTGGGTGCGCCGGCTTCACTTGATGAGTTGCGGACCTGGCGTCCACCCGGCACCCTTGGGATCGATGTTTCCCGCCATCAGGGCGACGTGGACTGGTCCACTGCCAAGACAAACGGGGCACGTTTCGCCTACATCAAGGCCACCCAGTCGTGGCCTTCTTCCTTGTACAAGGACCCGAATTTCAGCCAGAACTACACCAAGTCGCGCAATGCCGGCCTGATTCGCGGTGCGTACCATTTCGCCATGCCTGCCCATTCTTCCGGTGCCGTTCAGGCCAGGGAATTCATGGCCAACGGTGGCGGTTGGACCAATGACGGGTACACCATGCCCCCACTGCTGGATATCGAGTGGAACCCGTACAACAAGACCGCTTATCCGCAGGGCAAGGGCGATATGTGCTACGGCATGACGCCCTCCCAATTGGTTACCTGGATCAAGGACTTCGGCAATACTGTCAAGGCCAAGACCGGTCGCCTGCCGATGATCTACACGGCCCAGTCGTGGTGGGATGAGTGCACGGGCGATTCTGTAGCGTTCAAGTCCTGGCCACTGCACGTCTCGATCTTCCCCACCGCTGACGTTGCGAAGAATCCCCGCGAACTTCCTGAAGGCTGGACCACGTTCAATGTCTGGCAGTATTCTTCCAACTCCAATTTGTTGGGGTCAACGAAGAATGTGGATGCCAACGTGTGGAACGGCGATCTGACGTCGCTGCGCGACTTTGCGAAGAACCGCCGCAGCACGCAGTACAAGCTGACTACCAGCTACTTTGGCAATATGGATGTCTGGCCGACCCGCTTGGGCCCATCACGCATGTCTGGCTCCAACCGCTATGGAACGCCTGTTGCGATCTCCAAGCGCACCTTCCCCTACGGGGCCAAAACTGTTGTCGTGGCTTCCGGCGAGCACTTCGCTGACGCACTATCAGTTACCTCGCTGGCCAACCGCCACAATGCACCGCTGTTGCTGACCAAGCAGGCCTATCTGCCGAGCGCAGTGGCTGCGGAAATCAAGCGGCTCAATCCGTCCCGCATCATCATTGCAGGTGGCCCGACCGCAGTCAGCAGCAAGACGTTCACGCAGCTGAAGAAGTATGCACCGGTATCCCGAGAAGCAGGAAACACGCGCTATGGAACCAGCGCAGAGATTGCTACGAATTGGTCTTCTGCAAAGAACGTGTTTGTGGCATCTGGACGCTCGTTCCCTGATGCCCTGTCCATGGCAGCTGTCGCGGCAGACCGCAAGGCTCCATTGCTGCTGAGCAGCAAGAAATACGTGCCAAGCACCATCTTGAAGCAGCTCAAGCGCCTGAATCCCTCCACCGTGTACTTGGCTGGTGGACCTCTGGCGATCTCCAGAAATGCGGAAAACGAGATCCGAAAAGCGCTTCCGAATGCCAGGATCGCTCGCTACGGCGGAGAAACGCGTTATGACACCAGTGCTGTCATCGCCAAGGCCTTCTGGCCAAATGGTGCGCAGCGCCAGTTCATTGCCAACGGCAAGAGCTTCCCCGACGGACTGAGCGGTGCCGTTGCTGCAGGCTACAACGGCGCGCCAATGCTGCTGGCTAAAAAGTCCTGCCTGCCTAAGTCCATAGGCTCAGCGCTGACCGGCATGGAAGGTTGGACTAACGTGCTCATAGGTGGTCCGCTGGTTCTCGACGAGACTGTTGCCTACCGAAATGACGGAACCCTCAATACGTGTTCGTAGGCGTTGCGAGTTAGGGTTCGCCTAGCTGCACAGAGGCTCGTAGTTGCTGTTTGAGGCAACTACGAGCCTCTCTGTGTTCTGCAGGAGGGAGCCTGTCCCAGGGAAGGCTGGCACCCCGGCTCCCTATAGCGCGGTGCTACTTAGCTTGGCGAGCATCTATGCTCATATATCCATTGGCCGTTGCGTAGACCAGCAAACCCGAGAATTCCTGGCTCGCAACGCTTTTCCCCATCCTGATCCGCTTTGCAGGAACGCCCTGATACTCGATGAAGATGTTGCCCAAGCGAGAAATCGATTCAAGCACGGCGGCACGCGGGAAAGATGCAGTGAGCCGCGATCCGCTTTCGTCAACTGCAAGCTCGCCTCTTGCCACGGTTTCGGTGTCTCGATCCCTTATATGAATGCCGATTGGCGACGGTCCCGAGACTGGAAAATCGACGACCAGACAGATGCGTTCAGCAGTATTCTCGACCGAAACAACTGCAGGCGCTTTCTCAGCTTCCATTTTATTCTGGGCAAGCTGCTCCAGGTATTCCAAGTCGCCGGCGAGGATGGCATCGACCAGCTTTGCCTCTTGCGGCTTGAAGAGCGCTGCAGAATTATCCAGTTGGAAGGTTTCCAAGAAACTCTTGTGGCTCGACACCCATGCTGCGCGCTGTTCTGCGGTATAACGCAGGAAACGTTGTCCGTCATAGAAACGCAAACCCTTGCGAACGAACAATCCGGCAATGCGCTTCCTGGCCACTTCCAGATCCGGCCCAGTGTACGTCGCGATAGTTTCCGCGATCTTGGTCAAAGAACCTACGTAACCGGCAGGATCGATTTGCTGCGTACTAATATTTTGGCCGTCCGACCTTAGCCGGATCTCGTAGTAGTTGTAATCGCCCAGGATGCTGATTCGCTGAGCAGCGGAATAGGCTTCGACCATGGCGATGCCATCTTCAAGCCTGACTTTTTCTTCGACAAAGCGGATGCCATGCGAATTGAGAAGCCGTCGCCGGATCATCTTTTGCGGCGAAAGGGTCCGCAGAATAAAGTCGTAGTCGACATCGAGAATTGTTTTTTCAAACAGCTTCGCTTGAACTCTCCGGCCGTCCAAACCGACCATTTTCGGCACGAGGACATCCACGTCGTGCTCCAGCGCAAATGAAGTCATGCGCCTTAGCGCTTGAGGCCCGAGCCGGTCATCACTGTCGATGAAGAAAACATATTCTCCACGCGCATTCTCAATGCCTACATTGCGCGGCTTGCCCGGCCAACCACTGTTCTCTTGATGCAGGGCGATGAAGTTCGAATTTCGCTTCGCATAGACATCCAAAATCTCTCCGCCAAAATCCGTCGAGCCATCATCCACGGCAATGACTTCGAATTCTTCTGGCTTCAGGTCCTGGGCTTCCAGAGAATTAAGCAGTTCCGTAAGGAATGGCATGGCGTTGTAAACGGGAATAACCACACTCACCAATGGAGAAGGTCCCTGGAGCACCGACCCGCTCGGGAGGACATCCTCCTGCCTTGATTCCCGATGCACAGGACTCTTCGTAACAGCAGGGTTATCATTGATACGTTTACGGAAAAATGCCATGTCATCCTCAGTAGAGACAGTGAATTACAGAGCAAGCAAGCTCGCTCCTGCAATTCCCTACTTTACCGCAATAGCTACGTCGTCACAGCTCGTTCCATTTTCTGGCTAATCACCGTAGAAACCCCGTCGCCGCGCATAGTGACGCCGTACAGGGCATCAGCTACTTCCATGGTCTTCTTCTGGTGGGTAATCACAATCAGCTGCGAGGACTCGCGCAACTCTTCGAAGATCGTGATCAGGCGCCCCAAATTCATATCGTCCAAGGCCGCCTCCACCTCGTCCATCACGTAGAACGGCGATGGGCGAGCCTTGAAAATGGCGACCAGCAACGCGACAGCAGTCAGCGAACGCTCGCCACCGGAGAGCAGCGAGAGCCGCTTGATCTTCTTGCCGGCCGGACGCGCTTCCACCTCGATGCCTGTGGTGAGCATATTCTCGGGATCGGTGAGCACCAGCTGGCCCTCGCCGCCTGGGAAGAGGCGATCGAAGATCCGCCTGAACTGCACGGCTGTGTCGTTATAGGCCTCGGTGAACACCCGCTCGACGTGGGAATCAACGTCGGCAATAATCTGCTGCAAATCCCCTCTGGACTTCTTCAAATCCTCGAGCTGGCCGGAAAGGAACTTATGGCGTTCCTCCAAGGCAGCGAACTCTTCAAGTGCCAACGGATTGACCTTGCCCAAGGCCGCCAGGTCGCGTTCGGCCTTCTTCAGCCGCTTTTCCTGCTCGACGCGATCATATGCCCGGGTGCCGACAGGATTGCCTTCTTCATCAACGTTCTGCCGCAGCGCGCCCCACTTGTCATCTTCGTCGAGGGCCTCCGGAATCAGCTGGTCTGGACCGTAGTTGGCGATGAGGTGATCAGGGGTGTATCCCAGTTCTTCCAGGGCCTTGGTCTCAAGATTTTCAATGCGCATCCGCAGTTCCGCACGGGCCATCTCATCACGGTGCACAGCATCAGCAAGACGGGCCAGCTCGGCGGAGAGTTGCTCCGCTTCCTTGCGTTGACTGCCCAGCATGGATTCCAGTTCGGATTTCTTTCCGGCCAGCTCTTCGCGTTCTTGGCCAGCCATCGATACCGATACTTCAATGAAACGCAGGACGCGCTCAGCAGCTTGCTCAATACGGATCGCATTGGCTGCTTGCGCCTTGCGTTGCTCAGCTCGACGAGCTGCAACATCACGGTGATTGCGCTCAGCGGCCGCAGTGCGGCGCAGCCCCTCAACGCGCGAACGCAACGCAGAAACGCGCTCTTCACTACTGCGCAAGGCAAGCCGGGCTTCTAATTCCTGCTGTCGTGCCGCGGCTGCAGCATCTGCAAGAGCTGCTCGTGCCGCGTCATCAACGGTTTCTTCATCTTGATCCGTTGAAGCTAGCTCCATGCGCTCGGTAATCTCTTCCAGAGATTCCTGCTCGATTTCCAGCTTCTCCAGCGTTGCTTCGAGCTTTTCTTCCAGCTTGGCTTTGTCCGATCGCGCGCTGCGAAGTTTCTGTCCAAGACGTGCCAGATACGTGGATAATTCATCAATGGTGGCATCAGATTCAGCCAACGCCGACTGGGCTTCATCTCGCTGTTGCTGAGCGATGGAAAGCTCTGGTCCCCGCTGAGCCAATCGTTGCTCGACTGTAGAAAGTTCTTCCTGGCACTGGGATAGTTCAGTTTCCGTCTGTTCCACTAAGGCCTGCTGCGCGATCAGGGAAGCAACTGCTGAGTCCCCCACGGAACTGCGAACTGCCGAAACAGTTATGCCATCCAAGGTGGTGAGCAGCGCAGATGGGTTCTGCACCAAAGCCGCAGGAGCTTGGCTCATTTCCTCAATGATGTAATGGCCAACAAGAAGCTGATCAAGCAAACTGTTCAGCGGGCCATCGGCAGCTACAACTTCACGAGCGCTGACGGCATTAGGCATCGCAGGAGCCTTTGCACCACTTGGAAGAACTTCGGCGTGCAGGAATACTTGGCTGGCCTGCTGCTGTTGGAGGTCTTCGATGAGATCCAACGCATCACCGAGGTTCTTGGCTACCAAAGCTTCTGCACTGTCACGCAAAATCGCGGCGACGGCCTGTTCATATCCCGGATTAACCGTAATCAGCTCCCCCAAACGACCGAGGAGCAGTCCGGATGTTGATCCAAGAAGCTGTGACGACTGATCATCTGGTTTGGAGTTCAACTTCAGGGCTTCAAGGCGAGCACGCAATCCGGAAACACGCACAGATAGCTCGCGTTCACACTGGCTATCGGCATTGTGTTCTTCTGACAATGCTGCGTGTTCCCGATCTGAACTCTCAAAATCGATATTCAGTTGGGCTTCGCCAGCCAATTGTTTTTCAAGATCACTGGCAACTTCTGCGTGAGAGCGCAAATCCAGTTCAAGGTCCGAGTCGAAGGACTGGACGCCTTCCTGGAGTCGGGATATTTCGGCCCGGGTCACGTCGACACGGCTGCGTGCGGAAGCCACCTGCGAGGCGAGCCGTGACATGCCTTCTCGACGGTCCGCCGCGGCACGGAGCATGGCAGCCATCCGCTGCTGTTCGGCGCGTGATGCTTCCTCGGCCTGCTCTTTAGCCTCTACAGCTTCAGCAAGAATCTCGTGGCGGTCTTCAAGAGCTTCTTCAAGTTCCTCAAGTTCTTCGCTCATTCGCTCAGCTTGAGCTTCCAAACGCTCAGGATCACGGCTGGAATCGAAATGGGTTTCATTGCTTTCCAGCAATTTCCCGCGTTCACGAGCCAACGCGGCAAGCGATCGGTAACGCTCTGCCTGCGTGCTCAACGAAACCCACGTTTCCTGGATTTGAACCAGGCGCGGGGTAATGGTTTCCATCTGGGCAGTCAGTTCAGCGATGTGCTTCTTGATGCGTTCCAGACGTGCCGCAGCGTCTTCTTGCTGAGCTTGGATCTTGGATTCGTCATCAATATCCTGTGCAAGCTTGTTGTTCAGTGTTACCAAATCATCTGCCAGAAGACGGGACTTTGCATCCCTGACATCAAGCTGCACCGTCTGCGCACGGCGAGCGATTTTCGCTTGCCGGCCCAGTGGGGCCAATTGGCGGCGAACCTCGGCGCTCAAATCTTCAAGACGATCCAGATTTCCCTGCATCGCTTGCAGCTTGCGCAGTGTTTTCTCCTTGCGCCGGCGGTGCTTGAGCACGCCGGCCGCTTCCTCAATGAAGCCACGCCGATCTTCAGCGGTAGCGTGCAGGATGCGGTCCAGCTGCCCCTGTCCGACAATCACATGCATTTCTCGACCCAGACCGGAGTCCGAAAGCAGCTCTTGAATGTCCAGAAGACGGCACGAACTTCCATTAATGGCGTATTCGGATCCACCCGTACGGAACAGCGTGCGGGAGATAGTGACTTCTGCATAGTCGATAGGCAGCTGGCCATCAGAGTTATCGATTGTCAGGGACACATGGGCACGTCCCAGTGGTGGGCGGCCAGAAGTGCCAGCAAAGATCACGTCTTCCATCTTGCCGCCGCGAAGCGTCTTGGCACCCTGTTCACCCATGACCCAGGACAGCGCGTCAACCACATTGGACTTGCCGGAACCGTTAGGTCCTACAACAGCCGTGACACCCGGTTCAAACTCAAAAGTGGTCGCCGATGCGAAAGACTTGAATCCGCGAACGGTGAGAGTCTTGAGATGCACGGCGTGAAGTTCCTATGTTTGGGCCAAATCGCTAAAGTTGGGTTGGGCAATCAAACCCAATCCTTGTCGCAATTCTAGCGAAGCGCACTGGGGATTATCTGGTTGTGCTCGCAAAATCCGAGGAAGAAAATCGAGGGATAGATCATTCTATGAGCATTCTGACGCAGATTGACCAGTGGCCAAGTGACAACGCGGTATCCGTGGTGGTGAACGGCAATGGTGCAATCGTTGACCAGCACGGTGATACTGCACGTGTTTACCCCTTGGCTTCGGTGACCAAGTTGCTCAGTGCCTACACGTTCTTGGTTGCTCTGGAAGAAGAAGCCATCACCCTCGAAGACCCTGCAGGGCCAGAGGGTTCAACCGTGCACCACCTGTTGGCGCACACCGCAGGCTACGATTTTGATTCGGAAACCATCCGCTTTGCTGTAGGGACTAAACGCGGATACTCCAACTACGGCTTTGAAAAGCTCGCAGAGCATCTGGAACAACAGACCGGAATCAGCATGGCCCAGTATGCCCAGGAAGCGGTCTTCGCTCCCCTGGGCATGGCTGATACGGAAATTGCCGGCAGCTGCGCAAAGGATGGCCGCTCCACCGCTGCGGACCTAGCAAAATTCGCTGCCGAACTTTTGCAACCAACTATCGTGGCGCAAGAAACATTGAGCGAGGCAACGCGTGTGCATTTCGAGAACCTGGCTGGAATTCTGCCCGGCTATGGCCGGCAGAACCCGAATGATTGGGGACTCGGGTTTGAAATCCGTTCATCCAAAGCGCCGCACTGGACAGGTGCAAACCATCCCGGTACCACTTTCGGGCATTTTGGCCAGTCCGGCACATTCCTCTGGGTGGACCCGGAACATCGTCTGGCCTGTGTGACGCTCACCGACAAAGGCTTTGGCCAGTGGGCTGTTGACGCTTGGGCGCCGTTCAATGAGCAAATCTTGTCTGAGCTAACGTAGTTTTCCGTACTTCCTGCGGTTCTGAATCCGATGTACTTCCAACACCCTAAGGTCAAGTGACATTCGAATTTCTCAAGTCCGACTGGATCCCTCCAAGAGGTCCAAGCCTGACACGGAGTCTCCCCTTCGCGACCGCACATCAGAATACCGGTATTATAGCAACAAGAATACATGCCAATACAGACGAGATATGAATGTTTACGATATCTAAACGACTTTCCAGGACGAAATGAAGAAATTTTTCGTATACGGCGGTTGCGTTTCGCGCGACACATACGAGCTAATAAAAAATGAAAACTCCTTAACGCACTATGTCGCGAGGCAATCGCTAATTAGTGCGGCATCTAAGCCCGAAAAACGAATTCCAGTTCAGTCATTGCCGCTAAACTTTAACTCTCGAATGGTTAGAGGAGACATCCAGTCCTCCCTTTTCCCTAAAATCATCCAAAACAGTGACGAAATTGATATCTTCCTGTTCGATATATTGAGTGAGCGCCTAGGCGCATACCGCATACACGGCGGAACTTATATAACGAATTCCACTGAACTTGTTAGCTCAAATCTACTGTCAACGTTTAAGATTCCACGAACGCTAATTCGATTTGGTAGCGATAGGCATTTTGATATTTGGTCAAAATCCGCGGATCAACTAAAGATCCTATTGCAGGCTAAGGGGCTCTTGGAAAAATCGCGCTTAATCAAGGCAAATTGGACAGACATAACGATACAGGGAACTCCAACTCCGCAATTCAGGGGCATGGACTCAGCAACGGCGAACACCCTATACCAACGATACTACGATTACCTTTCTGGATTAGGTTTCGCAACCATAGAACCAGGACCTGAGATTTCTCTATCTGACAAAAATCACAAATGGGGCCCTTCTCAATACCACTACCAAAACGACTTCTACAATAAAATAATTGAAGAACTCGCTAAGGGCTAGGACACTAAATGACTAATTATAAATTATTGACAAGAGGTTTGGGCCTAAAAGTCAACGCGCGGCTGACGGGCGGACCTGACGACGCCGAATACACGTTCAAACTGCACCGTGGCAACGAGGTCACCGCGACGTCCAAAGCAGGCAGTTCGAACACATGGGAAACGCCACCATCTCTAGCTCCTGGCAAATACCATTTTACGTGCATGATTCGAACCAATTCTTCCATGGAAGTAGTTTCGAGCCTACCTTTTGACTTCGGACTTAACAAACAGATGATAAGGCCGCGGACTTTAAAACCACGCCCTGCCCATCAGCCTCCTGCTTCTTTCCATTCATTACTCTATTGGGAGAGCAGAAAAGCTTTCGGCCACCGAGAGAATAGTGCGTGGCTATTGGACGAGAAACTAAATGCCTATGCCTTCGCTGAAAGTCTTGGACTGTCTAGCCCTGCACTAGAATTGAGGAGTTTTAACCACGATCAAATACCCCTTGAGCGAAATACTGTCGTAAAGCCACTCACAGGAGTCATGTCGCAGGGCGTATTTCTCATAACCGCTGATTCCATCATAGACCTTGTTAATAATCATATAATTTCTAATTTCACTGACTTACGCCAGTGTATGAAGAATCTTATAACGAGCGGTAAGATCAGTGGATCCGCGAACGTTTGATTCTTGATGATAAAGTCGTAGACCAGCCTGCTCGCGACATTAAATTCTACACCTTTTACGGTCAGCCGCTCCTTGCGCTGGAGACCGTTCGCATTCCTAAAGTACAACGTTGCTGGTACGACAACTATTCAAACCTAGTTAACACAGGTAAATACTCGAAGGAACTTTTTGTTGGGCACGGGATTCCTCCAGAATTCTACGAAATCGCTGAGCGAATAGGTCATAGCATTCCAGCACCATTTGTCAGAGTTGATTTGTTGGCCTCACCAAGCGGTGCCGTTGTTAATGAAATTACTCCCAAGCCTGGGGGTGCACATCTATTCGCTGCATCGATCGACAATTCTTTAGGCAACCACTTGGTGAGCGCAGATGCTCGATTGAGAACGGACCTCATTTCGGGTAAGAAATTTGAGCATTTTAAATCGATCCAAAAACATCGCACTGATATTTAATCAAAAAATTTAGGTATGGTGAGATTTTAATATGAACTATTCGAACTACGCACAATGGAAACAGTTTCACTATTTGTGGGATTCTTTAGAGCATTTTAGGAATACGTGGAATCGCATTCCGGGAATTCACACTATCCAGTTTGCCGCTGGGCAGAAAAACATTGACCTCTACATCAACGAAAATATTAAAGAGACTACTCATAAGGCTACTCCGATATTTTTCAGTGGAGCGATATCGAATCGAACCACTCAATTAGGACCATTTTTTCCGGTCTCGGCATGACTAAGAGGCTTGGGCTACCATTGATTGCGATTGCGGATCCAGCTCTCGATGCTGATCGCGATCTCAAGCTGGCCTGGTACTTAGGGGACGCAACCGACAATTTCGGAGAAAACCTGTCCGCAACTCTCGATGCCTTGCATCAGATTTTAGAGACTGAACTGATTCTGGTTGGTGGATCCGGTGGTGGATATGCTGCTTTGAACGCCGGGCTGGACACTTCGAGCCGAACTACGACATTGGTTTGGAACCCACAAACAGATATATTCGAATACTCCCCCAGATTCGTCAAGGACTATCTTCGTAGTCAATACAATTTTTCGCACGACACTCTGCGCCGCGATGATTGGAAAGAATACTGCCGAATCCGTACTGATCGTGCGTCACGAACGTCAGTGGTCACTGAATCAACTCTACATAGACCGCGCAGATTGGTTTACCTTCAAAATCTAGGTGATTCACACCGTATAGAACATTTGCAGCCGCTTTGGTTCAAGACGACAACGCGTGAGTTGGTACAAGGGAAAAATCTATTGGGAGATGACCATGGTGTCTACCTAGCAGAGTTCGCATTGGGCCATGCTCCGCCATCCGGGACGCTCATTGGGTCTGTCCTACGGGAGTTGATGAATACAACCCTCGCGGTTAAGGATTTGACCTCTCTAGATGAATTTATCTAGCTACCCTAAATATTAAATATTTTGGGTTGATATGCCATGGACCGTTCTTTACCCCACGATTTATACGAGAAAAGGGGTAAAGAACGGTGCCCAGTTTTGTTATGATGCATGCCAGGAGATTAAGGCGACTACCGAATATATATCCCTGATTCGTCCACGAGTTAAGGGTTTGTCTTTCAATAGGTCGTTTACATACGCCCAGTTTAAGTCCGGTGCCGCTCCACGAATTTGTTTATCCGCTAACATCCTGGTCAAAACAGATTGAGCATCAGTATAGCTAGCGGACTGCCAAAAATTAACGCCAAGACGGTTTGCCTGCTCGACGAATTGTGCTCTCTCCGCGGCAGTGGGATTCTTATCGTCCAAAATAAATGGATCCAACGTGTTAGGAATGACACGATTCTTGGTATGAGGCGTGCTGGGAGCATTTTCATAAGAACTCGGTCTGCCCAAAGGCAACGAACGCACACCATTGAATCGTCTCAAGTTCTGGAATTCGTCAGATTCAAAGCGCGGTTTATCAAACTCGAAGCTAACCAGATCCGGATCGAATGATTGCATGAGATCGTAGCCTAGGGCATTACCCGAACGTAGGAGAATTGGTGTTGACATTGCGAGCCTGAATCCATGGAGGGAATAAGCCGGATCGATTCGGGTCCCTACGCGGCTCCAGGCCATCGAACCTTGTCCAAAGTGAAACCTAGCGCGACGATGTATCCAAAGGGCATCACCCCGGAAATCCTTTTCTTCGTACTGATCGGCGACCGACTGCCATTTTGCGTTGATCGACCGTGATAAGGAGGCCCAGGCTTCCTCTGAAATATACGTAGAATCTTTGTTAGACCATGGAAGCATCGACCGCATAGCTGCATTCGGATCATTCCTGTCAATTTCGGCGAATCGGTCTGCATAGACGGTTCGGTACATTTCGCCGTATCCACCACCGACAGCAACAACATCGACTGGGATCTCTCTACCATTAGGACCTGTGGTAAGAATTCCCCCACTGTGAAATAGCGGACCTAAAAGTCGCTCAGTGATGGAATGCGCTGGTCCAGGGACAAGTCCTGGACCAGTTGTCCTTTTTAATCCGTATTGCTCGGTCAAGCCATCCGCGATGATTCGATCCCGAGTTTTCTCGGGACCGGAACAGAAAAATCTGAACTTATCCTTTACTCCTGCGTGGGTGATTGCTCCTAGCACCAGACGCGAATCAAACCCGCCGGTAATGTGAGCGATTTTCATCTGAGAACGAGACCCTGCGACAGCAACAACGTTCTCGATAATGTCTTGCCGCGTCTTCCTGAGCAACTCGAAATAAGAGTCTGAGTTGCTTTCCAAAAGTTCATTTCTCATATTAACTATTTGGAATGTTCCAGATTTGATCTGGATGAATTCAAATGAATCTAGTGTCTTAATCTCGTCATAGCTAGAATCAGTAGTACCACAATTACCAATTAAAAGTCGTTCGACTTGGAAGTTGTATGACTTAGTCGTTCGAACACCGTCAGCTTGCAATGCGCTGTTCAATGAAGCTATATCTGTTGAAGCATAGTATTTCCCTTCTACATTGTAGTAGTAGACTATCGCGCCGCCGAGCGGGTCTGGCACCACTACGGCTTCTTGGTTCGTCTCGTCCACCACAAATAGAGCATTGGGGTTGCGGGTCCGAGATATCCAGCTTGCTCCGGTGCTCCGAAGGGTATCACTACCAGCGATCAACGGGACGAGAGAATCTAGATTCTCACGAGCCGAAATGACGCGGCCGTCGAATATAGCCGCTCCGTCTATCGTGTATCTTCTATCTCCGACAACGTTTGTGGACTGCCCGTTCAGGAGAGCCATTTTAGCGCCGTCTTGTCGCAATGGGTCATATCTGATGACGGGCGCAACGGTGCCAGTTATCGTTTTGGAATCCGCAGCTTCTGGGACAGAAATATTATCCATTCGCCCAATATAACACCTTGATAACTTATCTTTCGAAATGCACCTGAAGTTCATAGCAGCAGCAGCTGCTTATACAAATTAGTCATCATCCGGCCATCTGCGATCCATAGAACATCTCCACTTCGAGCAGAATTTTACTTTATTGAAAGTTAGAAACACTTTCAGCAATGCAGGTTTCGATAGGCACCAGGAAATTTCCAGAGAACAACGAAGTATTCTCAGACGTTTCCGGTATCTTGCATACTTCCTGAAGGAGGGGACATTTCTACTCTCGGCTATCCATCCGTGTCACGACGTCTAGCCTTTATCTATCCATAGGATCATAGAAGCGAATACTGCTGGTGCGCCAGCAGAATACTAGTTTATTAGCGGTAAGCCCTCTTCGACTTATAGCGAGGTGAACCTGAAAGAAAAGTAGGGCTCGCAATCCCTTCTGAACCGTCTGTAACTGTTTGTAGGGGCTGGCCTGGGACTAGCTGGCAGGGTGATATTGGTTCTTCGGACCCGATGTGACTCATGAACCGATTGACTCCTAAAGGGTGTCATTTCCGGTATCTGTCCGTCTGGCTGGACGGACAGGCATCGACCCCGCCTACCGCGACGGCCTGACTAGAAGCCAACCCAATCTTCGTGGATTGTGGCCCCATACAGGCCTGCCTCGTAGTGAACTTCTCCCGGGCCGATATCGGACACGACACGGCTCACAAGAAGGCGGCATCTTATGCCAATTACGGCTGATCACTAGCAATTTAATTTCTGCGTGGACACTGACGCAGCAACGCATGCATACGCGATTTTCGAATCGGCTTCAGGTCGGGTTCTGGCTCAAGAAACCTTCTCGACCAGTTCCACCGGCCTCACCCATGTAGCAACCTGGATCAGGCGCCGAACCGAGGACAATATCGACTCTGTTCTTATCATGGGCGAGTCCACCGGTTCTTACGGAGCCGACATATCCGAACGACTAACGCCGGAAAGATATGTGGTGTGGTTGAAGCACCCGCTCCTTCAGCCAAATGGCTCCGAGGCAAGGGAAAACAGACAATCTGGACGAAAATACAGTAACTAGATCGGCACTAGTAATGGATCTTGAAAAGCTGTGTGACCGTCGAGCAGGCGATGTGCAGACCGCGCTTAGAGTACATAGCGTAAGGCGCGACCAGATGATTACTGATCGGCTTCGAGTCAATAACGCACTGGCGAGGCTGATACGGGCGAATGATTCAAATATGAATGCCCGCAAGCCGCTGAGCGCAATGCAGAGCAAGAGTATGACAACATGGCGCGAACGAGATGAGCCACTTGGCACTGGTATCGCCCTCGGTGAAGCTGTACGTCCAGCGCACAACAGATCAACGGGCTGGATTGCGACCTGAAATTAACCAGATAAAGCTCACCGAGCTGACTTTTGAACATACACCGTCACGGGTGGCGATGCAGGGCGTGTCTTCTGACCAGGCCGTTCGTGCCCGTGTCCCGCATTAGCCGGTCAACCGTGTGTTTGGAGAGCTCGGGGAAGCCGCTGCGGCGCAGCTATGCGGCAATCTTCTGACGACTGTAGAGGATTTCCGGCCCAAGCCGCTCCCCCAGCATCTGGATCGCGGCGCCCGCGCCACGAGTCGATGATCTAGGCGTCCTCGATGGCGCGCAGTGCCCGCTGTCTTGTTTTCCAGACCCGCTGGTTCGTGCATCGACCCGCACGCCTGCTGACGGAGGACGGCGCAGATCAACTCGACCACATGACCTTCGGCCCTGAACTGTTCAATGCCCCGGCAGATCAGCGTCGGCGAGGGTCCAGCTTCACCGCGAAGAGAATCGATGTAATCTTCAGGGTTTCATTGACTTCCTTCAGATCCCGGTTTTGGGCAGGTTGGCGCTTGCGCTAATCCTGATAATCGGTGGTTGACCGATCCTTCACTCCGGTGTCAACATGGGTCGGGAACACCCAACGACGCAAGGACTCGGGACCGGCATCCAGTATCGGAGCAAAGACCTTGCAAGCCGCGTGCACGCATGGGTGTTCGGGGAGACGATCCAGGACCAGCTGTACGGCACGGTCACGATCTTCGGAAGGCTACTTCTTGGGTATGGTGTCATCTTTCTCTCGAAAGACAGTGGCATCAAACCGCGTACGGTAAACAGTGGTCGACTTTTCGTGATCTTGTGTAGATCTTGACGCCCTAGTCTGCTATCAACCCTTCAAGCACCTCTCGATTTTTGTGAGCTTCGAGAAGTTCTTTCGCCCAAATTAATCCTTAGTGTTTCCGCGCGGGTACTTATTACTGAATGGAAATAGTACTCCATCACTTTCAGAAAAATATGTATGCTGGTGACTCAATGATAAAATTTATTGAAGTGTCAATATCTCGCATTTGACTCTACATTCACTAGATAGCACTCCTCCCTGAACTTCCAGAGGATCACGTAGAAAGTTGTTTTCATTGGAGAGAAATATCAACGATCCTGACGTCTTCGATTCTCTGGACCAAATCCAAATTCGTCAGTACATCGTGAATCGTTTTAAATCAAGTTCAACCATGAGCACCCTCAGGAATCTCCAGAATTTTACTCTGTCCGGCTCGCTCTCACATCCCAACTGGGGATCTGTGGAGATATTAGTGAATGGAACTATTCAACTATCGAATAACAATAGCGTGAATCGTTTTGTACAGGGGTGGATATTTCTTTCTGGGTGGTACGCAGCTTTGGAGTCCTCCGCCAAAGACTTCGACCATGTTGAAAATTTCGTTCTAATCTGGATTGAACAATATGGCTCATTGCAGGAATCCGATTTAAGCTACAAGACTGTCTATCATGATGAAACCACCGCGCAAAGATTAGCTGCAGCTATCCATTTACATCACCTTTGTATGAGGCATAAAAGAACCCGTTTGATCAGTGAACTACAACGTTTAATGGACCAAACCGCGGCACTCCTGTACACAGACGATTTCTATGCTGGAAAAAACAATCACGGTATGTTCCAGGCAAAGTCTCTGCGAGACTATGCAGTCTATGCTGACTGGGCAGAGCATGCCACTCGATCCAACTTCTTAGCCCGCTCCCTGACGCGTATTTCTGAGTATTTTGCATATTCCTTCACGTCCGAAGGAGTGCATATCGAACACAGTCCGTCCTATCACCTAATGATAGCTAGACATATTCACGAACACTCATTGTTCATGGAGGCTGCTTTCGGTGTTATTCCCCCTGAGTTAAGCAAGATACTCGCGAGTGCCGAATCGCATACGATTCATTGTGTTCAACCAGACGGGAAATTTCTCCCACTAAGTGATACTGCGCAAGTTGCTCTTTCAGGAGCACGGAACAACGTTTTCAATAGCGAGGAGTTTGCTTACGTGTCTTCTTGCGGTTCGCGAGGTAGTGAACCCGGTACCCGCACATTGTCGGAACCGGTCTCTGGATACTTTTTTCATCGCACGTCTTGGAGCGATAGTTCGGCTGGATATCTGGCGTTTATAGCTGCGTACAACGGGGCCTACCACAAACATTCGGATGATCTCCACGTGTACCTTTGGAAATATGGCTACGAATTACTGACTGAAGCTGGACCTTTCGGCTATCAAATGCAAGATGCCATGACAAAGTATGCTTTCAGTCAATTTGCACACAATTCAATTGCGCTGGACTATAAATCTTTACCCCGGCATGACAGAAAATATGACCATGTTTCGATGACTCGCAGCCGAGTCGGAGAACTCGGGGAAATTTATGTAAGAGCATCAAACTCCAGGTTCACCGGCACTACCCATAATCGATCATTATTCATGTCCGATGATCTGCAACGCATCCGAGTGGTAGACAAACTAAGTTCAGAATCTAACCATATCTACTCATTAATTTGGAATTTTGGTCCGTTTCTCAGAGTAGAAATCTTTGAGAATTATGTCATAGGTTGTATCGATTCCTTACCTGTCATCAGGCTCGATTTTTCTGGCGTCGATATCCAGAAGATCGTTCGCTTTACCGGGCGAAGTGGATCTCGTCCGCGAGGATGGCGCTTTCCGAGTTTTGGTCACAAAGTCCCTGGCTCACAGATTCAAGTTATATTCGAGGGCCGGTCGGAAAGTGTAACTACCCTCATCACAACCTTCGACTTTGAAGCGAAGAAGCTTGGAAACTCCACCCCAAAGCAAATAACTAGCCTACAGGAGACTCCAAAGGTTTCTAGCGCCCTCCCTTCCATTCCACATGAAGGAGTCGAAGTGAAGGATCGTCAAAGATCACAGTTTGGTACTCTGCTTTGCCTTAACCATGTTCTTCGACTTGATCGTTGCAGCAAAGACACACGAGCAGTGATCCGTATTTACTACGAAAACGAACTAATACACGAGCACCGAGGGTTGGTTAAAAGTATGGCCTTCACTGTAACGCGGAAAGGTAGATACCGAGCCAGAATTTTTCCTAAGGGTGCAAACCATGCCATGAAGGCTTTCACGTCCGACTGGGTTCTTGTCCCCTAGGTTAGCAACATTGTTGAATGCGGGTTCTCCACCGCGCAAGTGGTGGCGTAGAACTATTGATTATAGGCGATGTGTGTCCCCAGCTGATAGCTTAAGATTCGCACTTCTACAATCAAAAATATAGGAAGAATAAATCGCGCAGCTGTGTCACTTACGAATAGAATATCTTCAGCCAAACTCGGGGGAGACGAACGCGTTGGGTCACGATTCAGTTGACGACCATCCGTGAAACAATGATTACGAGAACATAGATTAGTTGGGTGCCCCCCTCGAAGGAGATAAGCATGGTAGTAGTTTGGCCCGTTCACTTCTCATCTCGATTGATGGGCCGGCGCTTGGGGAGTAGTGGCCTTTCAAGTTTCGCGATCGCTTTAGAAGCATGGCGACGAGGACTAGAAGTGACATTCACGGCGCCCGAGCTACACCTCTACTCCATTTCAGATGGCACCACTAAGATCGACTTCAATTTCGCTAGGCCCGACTCACTTACCCCACGAGCAGACTATCTTCGCCTCGATAGAAAGGGAGAAACCAACCAGATACTCACAAGACACGCAATACCGTCGCCACGGAGTATTCTGCTAGAGACATCGAACACAACATACGAACAGCTGCGTGAACTCGGTTTAATAATGGGATATCCTCTCGTTTTGAAGCCAAATCAAGGTTCAATGGGCCGTGGTGTCTTCTCGAACCTCAACGATTGGAACGAACTTCGGGATGCTTTCCATGAACTGACTGTCATGCTTAAACAAGATACGATCCTTTTAGAGCGTCATCATGGAGGAGACGACTACCGTCTACTTGTGATAGGAAATCGTGTTGTCGGCGCGGTCAAGCGGATACCCGCCAATATTGTTGGTGATGGAAGATCCACCATTGAAGAACTAATCGCCATCAAAAACAACCGTCGGACCAGAAATCCATTTTTGGGTTCTGGGTTAATCAAAGTTGATTACGAGGTCCGCAAGTGTCTGACGGACCAAGGACTGACCATTGACACTATTCCACGGAAAAATCAACAAGTGACATTACGCAGGGTTGCAAATGCATCTGCCGGTGGCGATGTCCAGGACGTAACAGAGACTATTCCTGATGCTATCAAGGAAGCCGCGATACGAGCAGTGCGCGTTCTCCCAAATATCCATATAGCTGGAGTAGACGTGCTCTACGACGGATCTGACGAGGCAAACTACGTGATAATTGAAATCAATTCGCGGCCACAGATTGGCGTGAATATGTATCCATCGATCGGCACTGGTCGCGACGTTCCAAAAGCCATACTTGACTCGTTCTTCCCTAGCTCTTCCAGGCCCACCGGTGACTCGTTCAAAACGATCCGCTTTGATCCCTCTGCGGTGCGTAATCTGTTCGCAGAAGGTTTGGCTTCGAAACTAACGTTACCCGCACTGCCTAAGCACGGTTTTCCGTTTCGCCAAAGGTACCTTTTCGACTCTGAGAGCGGTTCTGTTCAGTTACGTCCATATTCAGGTAGAACCATCAAGAAATTAGCACGAATTGGAGGCATTTCAGGTAAAATTACAAGCCGCCCGGATGGTGCACTTGAATTATTTGTTGCCGCTAGTTCAGAGTCTGCGGCACAACCACTTGTCGATAAAGTTTCGGACTTTTGCGGACAATCCGCACAGCCTTCAGCCTGGGACGGAATCGTCACTGTGGGGTTCAGGATCACGTAGTCGTTGTTCATCGAACATGTGAATTGACTTCCCGGGGCTAGCACGAATCGCGTGTTGCCTCTTGATCGGATCCCCGGGAGTGCCAGCCACGAGTAAACGATACTTTGGAATCGCAGCTAACGTCTTGTTCGGCGTGGTCGCGGCTGGCACACGGGACAGCTGTAGGAAGAACGGCCCATGAAGGGATCACGACGAATAAGAGACTCACGACCGTTTTCTCTGCAACGCAGACAGGCTTTGCCTTCGCGCCCGTAGGCGTTCAAGGACCTGGCGAAGTAACCGCTAGCGCCGTTAACATTCACGTATAGAGAATCAAAGCTCGTACCACCAGCGGCGAGGGCGCGTGTCATCACATCAACCAAAGCATTATTGAGGCGTTGCACTTCTGGACGCCTGATAGTGCCAGTATTGCGCAAACCTGAAAGGCCTGCTTGCCAGAGTGCTTCATCCGCATAGATGTTGCCGACTCCGGAAATGATCCCCTGGTCCAGAATGGCTCTCTTGAGTTCTGTCGTCTTTTTGCGAAGCGCGACGTACAGGTCTTCGGGGTTGCGGTGAGGATCCATCACGTCTCTGGCAATGTGAGCGGCCGCCTGTGGGATCGATGCTTTTAGCGACCCGGCTCCGGCAGGCAACCCATCGGTTGTTGCAACCAGTGGGGAGAGGAACATTCCCCCAAAGATACGCTGGTCTACGAAACGCAGTTCACTGGGGAAATCGGATCTTTCGCTGAGTGAGAGCCTGACTTTTAGATGTTTCTCATCGGGAGCATCAGGTTCTTCGACAAGAAGTTGACCGCTCATGCCGAGGTGGGCAACCAATGCTGCAGGAGTTGAAAGGCCTTCGAGGTCCATCCAGAGGAACTTGCCCCGGCGAACCACGGAAGCGATAGAGCAACCGCTCAATGTCTGTTCAAAATCTTCAACGCCGTCGGCATGACGGCGGACGGAACGCGGGTCCAGCACTTGAGCGGTTAGTACCGTTCGAGTGCGAACCCACTTATCCAGCCCTTCGCGGACTACTTCAACTTCTGGCAGTTCTGGCATGAACTAAACGCTATCCCTTAGGTAGCTGCTCACCTGGATGCAGCAACAGCCAAGTCTTGTGCGCCGCTTCCTGCTCAGCTTCCTTCTTGGATGGCCCATGTCCCTGGCCGTATCCCTCGTTTCCGATGCGGAGTTCGGCAAGGTAGGTGCGTGCGTGGTCAGGACCGGAACCAGTGACCTGGTAGTGCATCTCGCCTAGCTTTTGGGAGGCTACTTCTTCCTGGATTACAGTTTTCCAGTCAGTCGTCGCGCCCAGCAGCCGATGATCTTCCAGCAGTGGAGTGACGAAACGAAGCACAAACGAGCGCGCAGCTTCCATGCCTTGAACCAAATAGGTGGCCCCAAGAATTGCTTCCATGGTGTCTGCCAGAATGGAGGATTTATTGGCTCCGTTGGACTGGGCTTCCCCACGTCCTAGGAGCAGGTGCTCCCCCACTTCCAGATCACGGGCAATGATCGCCAAGGCGCGGGTACTGACGATAGCCGCTCGCCGCTTCGCGAGATCGCCTTCTGGCAGATTCGGGAAAGTTGCGTATAGGTATTCTGCAACGCAGAAGCCAAGAATTGAATCGCCTAAGAATTCAAGGCGTTCATTCGTTGGAATGCCACCGTTCTCATAGGAATATGAGCGGTGGGTAAATGCAAGACGAAACGTCTCGGAATCAATATCGATTCCGAGACGCTTCATAAGTCCTTCTTTTGAAGACATGTCTTAGACGTCTGCGACCTTGCGACCCTTGTACTCAAGGAACAATTCGGTACCAGCCGAGTCGGTGACAACCTTAGCCTGGTGAGGCAGGCTGTAGGTTACGCGACCGTTTTCAACGGTCTTCACCAGGTTCGGTGCGGTAGCCTTCCACTGAGAACGGCGGGCACGAGTATTCGCACGGGACATCTTCCGCTTTGGAACAGCCACGACTACTTCTCTTCTCTCTTGTCTGACGTTTTATCATTTGTCGCATCCTCTGCGACAATGTCGGACAGCTGCGCTAGCGCTGCCCAACGTGGATCCAGAATCTCATGATCATGCTGAGGGTCATCGTTGAGACTGATTCCGCATTCACTGCAGAGCCCCAAGCAATCTTCCCGGCAAACCGGCTGGAACGGCAGGGCGGTAACCACTGCGCTCCGTACTACCGGATCGATGTCAATCAAGTCACCGACCACCCAATACTGATCCACATCATCATCGTCTTCGAATTCTTCGCTCTCTTCATAATAGAAGAGCTCTTGAATATCAGCCTCGAAGTCGTACTCGATGGGCTCCAAGCATCGTCCACATTCCCCAGCGATTTGCGCTGTAGCGGTACCCGATACCAGAATTCCTTCATGCACGGCTTCAAAGCGAAGATCTAAGTCAAGCTCAGATCCTCCACGAATACCGATGAGTGCATTTCCCACATCTGCGGGTGCCGAAACCTGCTCATTGAGAGTTTTCATTGAGCCAGGCGAACGGCCGAGCTCCCTGGTTGAAAAAACCAGAGGCGAGTTGCGATCGAGTTCGCCGTGTGACGATCGATCAGAACGCTTTTCGCTAATGATGACTCCTATAGAAACATAGTCCGACATTTCATCTTAGCTTGCCGTAGGCCAAGTTCCCAAACTGAAACCAGTTTTCAGAGCTCGATGCCGGTGTTGCACTCACCACAGCATATCGTAGACGACCTGCCAATCCCTACTTGCACGCGTTGCTAATCCAACATTCCCGACCTTGCAATCCGGGCCGCGGACTTCGAAGAAGAATCGGAATAACGCCACGGGCGAGCGCGACGCAAAACGGCTTATAGCAAACGTCCCGAAGAAAGCCTGCCCAGCGAATTATGCTTGGTCATGCTTCGAATTAAGTGGTGAGGGATTCTCTGTGAAAGTGTTACGAACCGTCAATAGCGTCGTCAAGAAAGTGCAATCGCGCTTTGAGACACGGCGACACCTGAAGTTCATTCAGAACCACGCCACAGAACTACGTCACCTGCCCGTGGACGCTGACCGGTACAAGGTAGCGCTGCACTTTCCCGATGAGATGGCCAACGCCTACCAGATCAGGCAATGGTACGAACCGCTTTTAGCCTTGGCAGAATTCGTGCCGGTGGTAATCATCGTACGAAGTCCTGATACTGCACTGTCGCTGCGCAAGGAATGCCCGCTACCGATTCACTTCGCCCCCGCCGTTGTAGATGTTGAGCGATTCATGCAATCCCAGGATCTACGTGTGGTGTTCTACGTGAATCAAAATATCCGGAACTTTCAAATCATGCGGTTCAATGCGCCTAATCATGTCTTCATCTGCCATGGCGAAAGCGAAAAAGCCTACATGTGGTCCAACCAGCTCAAGGCCTACGATTATGTATTTTCAGCCGGTGTAGCAGCTAAAGATCGCCTGGTAAATCACTTGCGCAATTTCGACGCTTCGTTGCGATGCCGGTTAATTGGGCGTCCGCAAATAGATGTGGATTATGCGTCGCCGGTGAACCTGAATAAGGAACTACCAACACTTCTCTATGCCCCAACGTGGGAAGGCGACCGGCCTTCCATGAATTATGGCTCAGTACTATCCCATGGTGAACAATTAATTGACGCCCTGATCAAGGACGGCGGATTCAACGTTATTTTTCGTCCCCATCCACGTTCTGGAATGGGTGCGAAACCCTATGGGCAAGGCGTAGAAAGAATCCGAAAACAGCTGAGGGCGCACAGCGAAACTTCAAAAGCCCAATTCATTTTCGATGACTCGGCCCACTGGGGCTGGCAGTGGTCAGCTGCCGACCTTTGCGTGACTGACATTTCCGCAGTTGCTTATGACTTTTTGGCGACAGGGAAACCAATGTTCGTGACGCAACCAGTGTCCACCGAGGCTACCGTTGATGAAACTCCAGCGCTGCGACAGGTGCCTGCCCTTACAGCTGCGTCGGCAACGGAAATCAGCCGGCTGGCGCGAGAGGCCTTGGCCGGCAGCAACCCGCAGCTACGAGGACTGGTCAATTACTACTTTGGCGACGTTTCCCCCGGTGCCAGCATGCAACGTTTCATTGCAGAAACGCTGGCGCTAGTGCAAGAAGACAGCGTCACTGATCACTAGCCAGCTTCAGCAGCATAGTGGTGCCGGGCCTGCAAGAGGCCCGGCACCACAATTTCAATAAGCTGCGGTGTCTTCCTTACTTGAAGAAGCGCTCAACAACGCGCCGCGCGGCATGTCCGTCATCATTTGGGGCAAACTTTTCAATGAATTCGTCTCGATTCACCCCTGGCAGATCAGCCCCCGCCAAAGCTGACGATAGTGCATCCCAAAGGTCGTTCTCTTCTTCAAGAATAGGGCCAGGCAACGCACTCTCGTAGTCCAAATAGAAACCACGCAGATTGTCCCGGTAGTTCTCCAGATCGTATGCATAGAAGATAATTGGTCGTCGCAACAGCGAGTAGTCGAAGAACACCGACGAATAATCAGTAATCAATACATCAGAAGCAAGGTACAGTTCCTGAATATCTGGATGACTCGAGACATCGATAATGCGGTGCCGCAGGCTCTCCGGAATCGACACGGCATTTGATACCAGCACATGCATGCGCAACATCAAGATGGTATCTTCGCCAAAACGACGGTCGAACTCCTCCAGATCCATTGGCAGGTCGAATCTGAATTTACCGCGGCTTGAAGCCGCATCGTCACGGAATGTCGGCGCGTAAAGTACGGTCTTGATTCCTGGGGGTATCGCAAGCTCATCACGAACACGCTTTTCTTGCTCAGCAACGTCGGTACCGGTCAAGATGTCGTTTCGGGGATAGCCAAGCTCCACGGCTTCGCCTGAGAATGCATAGGCGGATCGCATGATCTCGCTCGTGTAGCGAGAAGGCGAAATGAGGTGCGTCCATTGGCGCGTTGCTCGTGTAACACGCTCAAGATACCCCTCATCGCGGCCTTGAACTTCGCGAACATCGAGTGCCATCTGCTTGAGTGGTGTTCCGTGCCAGGTCTGCAGGAACACTCCCTTCGCGCGACGCTTCACATAGTGCGGGAAGCTCTGGTTATTCACCCAGTATTTTGCCCGTGCGAGGTGCCAGAAATATTCCGGTGACAATCGCTTAACGGTAGTCGTCAGAGGATCGGAGAAGCGGTGCTTGCCCGAGTAAACCCATACCTTGCGACGTGTGTCACCTTGTCGCAGCAATTCCTCGTAAATATACCGAGGAGAGTCGCCGTACTGATTCCCGAGACCTGATTCGAAGACGATGAGGTCTTCTTCCATGGGAGCAAGCTTGTACAATTTGTATAGCTTGCGCATGACGTCAAAGTACCGCTTGTTCCTACGGAACTTGTTCTTCAACTTAACCGGCAATTCGGCACGCCAGCCAACGTTGGGTTTGCCGCGCAGCTCGGCTCGCTCGATTTCTTCCGTTATGCGTTGCGAATTGTTTTGGTCCCGATGGGTCATGAACACGTCAGCACGTTGGCGGTACTTGTCTTCCATGGCTTTCCCTCGTTGCAGGGTACGTGAAAGATCATCCAGCAATGTTTCTGCGTCAAAGGCAATGCGGCCTGGCAATTCGTCGTCCAAGTTCAAATGCGATCCGCTCGGTCCCAAGAAGCGAGAGCGATCGAACTGGTAGTAGTGAACAGGCTTGTGCAGGAAGCTGAAGTCAAAGTTCACTGAAGAGTAATCCGTGACCATGATTGCCGCGGTCTTGATTAGTTCCTGGACGTCAATTTCACCTTGGACAATTAGTCGAGCGGGCGCGCCAGCAAAATGATCCCTGAATTGCATCATGTTGGGATGGAGGCAGAAAACAACTTCCAGGCCATACCTCTGGACTAATTCGGCAAGTTCCGCCGAATTAAGCAGGTTTTTCCATTGCTCGAGATAGTCCGATTCTAGGAAAACTTCCTCATTCTGCAACCAATCACGCCACGTTGGGATGATCAGGAGCATGTTCTCGTTAACACTCAAATCCGTCGCCAGCAAGGAATCGAACCGCGATAGCCCGGTGACCTTGACTTCGCCAGGCGAGTAGAGGAAGTCCTTAACGATGTACTGCTTCTCGCGCTCAGAGGAAACCATGAAAAGGTCCGTCGCAAAGCCAGGTGAATTCTTGCCGTAGTTGGGAACCATCCATTTGGTTCCCATGACGCCATGCTGCAAGAACACCCGAGTAGCGCGGCAACGCGAGGAGAAGCTATGGTGCCTTGTTGGGTACAAGTAATCGGCATGGTGCGTGCCGATGACTCGTTGCGCACGAATAGCCAATTCAAAATGTTCTTTGCTGCCATGGAAAACGACGTGATCCATGGAATCGAAATTCCGCAAATCGGGAGCTTTCTCATCGATGACATAGTATGCATCAATATCTGGGCGTTCTTTGCGCAGGTATTTGAACAGATGCAGCCCGTTGTCCTGAGCCTTGTAGGATAGTTCGCCGACGATCCAAATCGGCTTCGAATCCGATGGCTGGCTGATTGGGAAACTGCGCTGTTTAGCGTTAGCAAGTACGGCAAAGGCTTCTTTGTCGAACACTTCCAGAATCACCGATGTTGATTTTGCTTTGAAGGTGAAATACGGAGAAATCGCTAGAGTCTTTTCACCGATTGTCACCGCATCTGCACGCGTCGTGCTGCGCACGGCAAACGGGGTACGAGTCACTCGAATGCGTGCAAGCTCACCGCTGGAATTCGAAGTCGCCAGCAGATAGAGATCGTAGTTATCGCCACGATCGATCGCCTCCCAGTCAGCAGATTTGAAATCCAGGGTTGCTGACCAGCTGTAGATAGCACGTCCAAAGCGCTTTGCTGCATGCTTTTCGTCGAAAACCAGCTCCGCTGGAACTTCAACTGCAAATTCCGATTTACGTCCAACCAGTTGCAAAGTGACTGAGGACAACCGGTCGCTCTGCGTTTCCAGAACTCCGCCCAACGACAGCATGCCGTCGTGGATCCGGGTGATGTCAGTACGAATTCGATATTTGAAGCGTAGAGGACGGTTCAGGGCCAAAGCCACTTCGGCCTTCTTATTGATATAAAGTCCTACGCTGCGTTCGCCTGAATTATAGACCGTGTCATGGCTAAAAGTAGTCGACGAGAACCGCCCCAGAATACGGTGGGCGATAACAGGGCCGTTGAGGATTAGTTCCCCGGCGTCGATCCGTTCCCGGACCTCTTTGCGCCTGAGCAATTCACCGTCTTCAGTTAGCTGCAACCATGCGATTCCCGGAGGCAATTGATCGAATTCGGAGCTGAAGGTCAGTGCAAGACGAACCGTACCGGCGTACAGGTCATTTTCCAGAGTCACTTGGTTGTCATCTGCGTCATCCGAATCAGGAACGCTGGATTCCGGCTCTTCGTTGCTGGAAGCGAGTTCGCGATAGTCTTGCCACCGATCAAGAAGGGGATCCAGAGAGATCTCAGCATAGATTCGATGGGATTCATCGTGACCGATTTTGACTAGATCAGACGTAAGTGGCGCAACAGAAAGAACGATGTGGCTACCGTGTAATACCGAAACGGATTGCACGGGATGGGCAACGCTAGCGTCCAGATGCAGAACTTCATCACGAATTGCAAGGTTCAGCTCTTGGTAGCCGCTGTAGTAGCGATACTTTTTGCGCTTTAACCGCTGGGTACGCAAAGTCTGCATCGCTGACTGCGCCAAGTCTTGCATAGCTCGAATTTCAACTGCCACGAATAGTGTCCTTCAATGTTTTAGCTGTTATCCCCCGCGTCAGTCTTTCAGCGGAACAGCCTGGAAATCGCGCGTGTACAACATGAATAGGCCGCTAGCACCACACGGCAGTGGCCGTCATTTCATGTGATCCACAGTCTAAGATTACCGCCCATGGGCGCTCAAATCAGTTTGAAACCGCCACGGACACCTGCAAATGGCCATAGAGTCTGCCTCGACTGGAGCGTTGTCATTATCTGGCGCTTAAAGCAATTGGTCCCAATTCGTATGGTACGAATCGGGACCAAGGAGTCAGCGGACCTCTAGCTGTGCCAACCCCGGAAGTTCTCCAGCTTTCCTTGACGTTCAACAATCAGCTTCTGAATGACGTCCTGGAACCGCTTAGTTGAATCGCCTCGGTTCAGGTCGCCAAAGTAGAACTGGCGCATTTCAATGCGCTGATCCTTGTGTCCGTCACGAGTCAGTGCATCGGCGAGCAGGTCTCCAACGTTCTTCACGCTATCTTGGTCTACCACGTGGCAGGCCTGCGCAACGGGTGCATCGCGGTGAAGAATTTCGCGGTTACTACGTCGGTCGGAAATGACTAACGGATTGCCCGGGTGGAGGTACAGGTAGTCCAGGCCTACGCTGGAAACATCGGTAATCAGCGCATCGATCGACTCGAACATGGCCAAGATATTGCCCTGTTCGGATATCACGTGCTCTGCGCCGGCTTCATTGGCAGCTTCGATCATTTCCAGAATGCGTGCGTGTGCCTGAGCAACGCCAGGAGTATTGCTTTCCTGAATTCGTGGGTGCGGCTTGTAGACGACGCGCCAAGAAGGGTTCTCCAATAATGACTCGACAATGGCAACACCGTATTTGTCCAACGAGGTGTAGTTGTTGTCTTCGTTTTCCCCTTCCCACGTCGGCGCATACATGACATCGAACTTCTCGCTTGGTTCCAATTCGAGTTCGAAGTTGATATCCAGCTGCGGACGACCGGTGACTTCTAATTTGTTGAACTCGAAGTCAATCAACATTGCCTCGTGGCGCTTGATGGCTGCAGGGCCTGCGACAAAAACCTTGTCGTAGGCCTTGGCCTTATTCGAAACCATCGAGAGTTTGTCGCTCTCACCATGGTTTACATGCACGTGAACAAGCCTTGGGTGATCCAGGGACTGGAAATTCGTGCGCGAATTGTTGGTGTATATGACCAGCTTCAGGTCATTGTCATCATAAAGATCCATGAGATCGGTCAATCGGCGTACATAGATCCGTGGCAGGTCTGTAAATTTCTCCGCCGCTTTGAAAGCACTCAAAGTACGGAAGACCAGCAGTACTTCTTCTTTCTCATGCAGTTCTTCAAGCACCGGAAGCCACTGAGTCACCTGATAGATCTTGTCAGCGCCATCTCCGAAGTAAACCGCTACAGATCCTGGTACCGGAATATTGGATACACCAACATTCACATTGGCCGACGGACGACCGGTTAGCCCCATCAGACGGGATATCCGTTTTGCTTCCGGACGTCGCCCCACTTTTTGCAGGGCGCCCTTTACGCTGGACTTGATGGAGTCTGTGATGTGCTCGCTAGCCATGAGTACTTTCAAATCTCGAAAACAACAACTTACAACCAAACGAGTTTACTAGCTCAGTTCCTTTACGATCTGGCTCAAAGTGTCCAATGTGTTCTTTAACGACGTGACATGTCGCTCATCGAACTCGCTCAGGACACGTTTCATTTCGGTTGTCGAGATACCGGAGGTACGTGGAAGGTAGACAACTTCGACCTCATCACCGAGGTCGTCAAACTTGCCCTTCCAGTCTTCGCCGATGCCGAAGACCTTTGCATCGTACTTCTTGATGTCAGTACGTTTCTGTTCCCAGTTCTCTTCGGGAATGGCGAGGTCTACGTATTTGATGGCCTGGACGATCTCGAGACGCTGTTCGAAAGGAACTACAGGCTTCTTGCCCTTGATGGCGTTGAACTCATCAGTGGATACGCCAACAACCAGGCGGTCGCCCTTCTCCTTAAGACGCTTCAGGATATTCAGGTGGCCGATATGGAACAGGTCAAAAGTTCCGTACGTCAAAACAGTTTTAGTCATGGGTCCCTTTCGAAGTAAGGTAATAGCTTCGCTTGCTCAGCTAGTGGCGCTCACTTGTATTCGTCGTTAGATAATAGGCAGACGACCCGCGAGGGTCATGCGAACTATTGTTTTCCATCTAAGTTTAGGCCGTGGTTCACGGTACCAGGGGCTGCCGGTCCAACCTGCCCGCCATCCGGCTATGTACTGGGACACAGCGCTTTTGTTGTGTCGCAGCCGCAAGCACTCAATGAGCATCCAGGTTGTTGGATAGATCCAACGCAGCGGCACGGGCAAGTTACGGCGAGCCAGCCACACCCGGTTTCGGGCATTCAAACGATAGAACTCGTCGTGGCGTCGTGGATCCACGATTGGATGGCCAATCTGCATGTCGCCGGCATACCAGACGTAAGTGCCGGTGTCCCATACACGCCAGGCAAGTTCGATGCCTTCATGCGCGTACCAGAATCCCCCTGCCCAGCCACCGGTGGAATCAAAAATTCTACGGGTAGTAACTAGGCAAGTTTCACCCACGTGGAAAACTTTGCTTGGTTCAACTGCCGTTCGTTTTTTCAATCGCGGGATCCAACGTCGTGGATTCTGTTCTTCGTTTTCCGGATCAGTGATGCGCGGCTGCAACAGCCCCATGCGAGGGTAATGCTTGAACCGTTCGACAGCCGTAATCAAGAAGTCATCATCGATGAACCATGAATCGTCATCGAGGAAGCACAAGTATTCGCCATTTACCTGGTTCACTCCAGCATTCCGGCCGGCCGGAATGCCCAAATTCTCTGGAAGAAAATGAGTCTTGATCCCTTCAGGGATATCCGTAGGATCCCATCCGTTGCCTACGACTACAGCGTCAATCAGCACTGAGCGTTGGGCCAGCAAAGATTCCAGGGCGCGTCGGAGCTCAACCGGGCGGTTACCCATGGTCAACACAACTACGCCGATGGTTGGCTTGATCTCTGCAGGCATTTGTCCTCTAAGGCGGTGGGATATACGGAATTAGGTCAAACTATGCTTTGAGTCGGGACGAGGCCATATTGGAAAGGAAATGCCCAAAGTTCACCAAGACGCATGCAGGCAACAGGATCCAGATCATCCACTTTTCAGCGACTCCTGGAATACCAACGATTACGGAGATAATTGAGCATCCAAGAATGATCAGCGATAGTTCCACTGCGTGCAGTAGCTTATGGAATGGCAAGAAGCGAGCCAAGGAACGCAGCTTTCCAACGAATGAAATTGTTGGAACAGATCTGGCGGCGGCAGTATCCGGCAATCTCCCGAGACCCGCCATGCCTCTGGCCGCATGAACCATGAGTGACTGCGAACGGTTCAGGACCAGAAGAACCGACAGGCAAGCGGCCATGAACAGTGTAGGCCAGGCCTGCTCAACTGAGGAATCATCCGCAGATAGTTCTCTGAAGACTCGGTAGCCCAAAGCAATTGGGATCAGCGCCTCTGTTGTGTGGTGCCCAACCATGTCAATGAAAATACCGCGAGGAGATTGAGTTCCCCTCCAACGTGCGACTTCTCCGTCAGAACAGTCAAAATACAGCTGGAGCTGCGACAAGATTACTGCCAGCAACGGTCCCCAGATGCCAGGGATCAACAGCGCTAGAGACATGAACCAACCCGCAAGAATCATCAAGCCGGTAACGCCATTGGCACTGATACGCGTGCGCACCAGTATTGCGGTGAGGTAAATGGAGATATGGCGCAGGTACAGCTCAGCTGTCCAGTGCTCGGCATTCTTACGCGCACGGACTTCCGGAGGTTGGCAGACCGCACGCAGCTGTTCGAGCGTTGGATTCTTTGGACGTTCAACCATGATTACCTAACGCGCCCTTTGTCGACAGTGCCGGCTGCCCCGCAAAAACGACCCTTGATGTATCCAAAAGCCCAAGGCAAATGGATTGCGGGGAAAGCACATGCTGCCAGCAACTTGTCTTTCAATCCTTTTGCGTTGCTAGTCAGCCCCGCAGCCAACGCGATCGCTGCATAGACCGCAGGTACGGCCTTGGCCAAGTTCAAAACTACGCTCACACCGGTTGGGGCTGCTTCGCGAACTAGCGGCTCAATTACAGTTGCCGCTAGTCCCGTTGCAACCCCCAAAAGCAATAGTGGTGGAACATCGTGGCGCAACGACTTACCTTCAGGGAAGCGCCGCGCAATTTCTGCTCGCCAAGTCCCCGAGGCCTTGGACTGGCTAATCAAGGATTTGAAGCTATCACGCGGATAGTAGCCGACCTTTAGTTCTGGATCGAACCAAACGGTGTGGCCCGCCTGGCGAATACGCAAGCAGAGTTCCCAATCCTGGGCTCGCCATAGTTCCTCGTTGTAGTAACCGACTTCTTCAAATACTTCGCGACGAAAGATACCGAGGTACGCAGATTCAGCAGGGCCTTCTGGGGCACCCGAATGATATGCCGGTCCGCCAAAACCAAACTTCGAATGATAAGCCGCTGCGATTCCTCGCTGGACAGGTGTACGCCCTTTTGCGTCCATCAGTCCCCCAACGTCGTGCGCATTCACGCGAAAAAGAGTTTCGATTCCACGTTGTGTGTAGTGCGACGGCAGCTCGCTATGGGCGTCGACGCGAATAACTATCGGCAAAGTAGACGCCCGAATAGCCAAGTTGAGACCAATGGGTGTTCTGCCAAGAGGATTATGGACTAATACGATTCTTGCGTCGGCATCAGCCAGGCGTCGGGCAACGTTGTTTGTTGTATCAGTACTGGGCCCTAATGCCAGTACAAGTTCCTTCTCGCCAGAATAGTCCTGCCCCAAGATCGAACTTACCGCTTCTTCAAGGTAGTCCGCTTCGTTCAGCACGGGCATGACATAGGAAACGCCAGGAAGTTGAGTCATGCGGGCCTTACTTCTTCGCTTTCAAGAATTTCTGATATTCCTTTATCACTGAAGCAGTGTCACCATCCATCATTTGCACACCCTTTTCAATCCAGATGCAACGATCACAGGTTTCCTTGATGGAATTCATAGAGTGGGAAACATTGAAAATGGTACCCGCGCTATCCCGGATTTCGCGGATTTTGGCCTCACTGCGCTTTCGGAATTTCGCATCGCCTACAGCAAGAGCCTCATCAACAATGAGGATGTCATGTTTTTTAGAAGCTGCAATCGCGAACTTTAGCCTTGCGCCCATGCCCGAAGAATATGTACGCATTGGGAGGTCGATAAACTCTTCGAGCTCGGCAAATTTCGTAATCTCTTCCCGCATCTTCTCGACTTCAGCGCGGCTATATCCAAGCGCCAACCCGCCTAGGGTAATGTTCTTGTCGCCTGAAAGATCGGGGATTAAAGCTGCGCCTACGCCAAGTAGGCTGGGGCGTGAACGAGCGAATACTGCGCCATCCGATGGCGGAGTCAGTCCAGTGATGGCCCTAAGCAACGTGGATTTGCCCGAGCCGTTCGAACCAATTACACCGATTGATTCATTTTCATAGGCGACGAAGGAAATTCCCTTGAGCGCATGAACTGTTCGAACACCTCTGAGCTTTGGTTGGAGAAGGCGGCGGGCGCCTGCGTTTCCAATTGCCTTGCCACTTGCAAACACCTCATACTTCACATGCAGATTATCGACGATGACGACAGGCTGCCTTGACGAATCCACAGTAATCGACTGCGACTCGACTTGGTCAGGCGTCACAACATCGATGAAGGAGGTGTCATCTGAGAATATAGGCGCTGGCTCGTACTCCGGATGCAGCTGCGGGTTAATCAGATCATCGAAACTAATTCGCACGTCCGTACCTTTCTTCGGCCTTCCAGAAGAAGATCAACCCAGCGATAAGCATGAAAATTGCCCAAACGGATATAACCCACCATGCCTGCGTGTCATACTCAGCATGATCCATGATGAATCCACGAGCCAATTGCAGGGTCTGATATATCGGATGTATGTCGAAGATTGCAATCATCCAGGGCCAATGATTCAGAAGTCGTTCTGCGCTGAAAAGCACTCCTGAGGTGTAAAACAGAACGCGGCCAATCATGGGTAACACGTTCGAGAAGTCACGGACGTGCACAGTGATGCGAGCACAAATTAACGCGACTCCGAGGTTGAAAACAGTAAAGATTGCAAGGATCGGTATAATCCCAAACCAAGTCCACTTAGGGCTGGTACCAAGAATCAGAGCGTAAATGAACATCACTGCGATCATTGGCATGAGAGTCAGCAAGTTCTGGGTAACCTGAGCGACAGGCAGAGATAATCGTGGGAAGGCAAGAGATTGCACCAAAGCCGCATTCCCCGTGATCGACTTGGCTCCGCCGTTCATCGAGGTTGAGAAGAACTCGAAAAGGAAAACGCCGATCACGACATAAACGGGGAAATCGACACCTCGTGCGCCGCCCTGCAAGATGCCGAAGACAAATCCGTACACCAAAGCATTGAATGTCGGCTTGATTACGATCCATACCATCCCCAGGCGATTTCGCTGGTTCTGCGATTGGACGCGTGCTTTAGCCAGCTCATAAATGAACTCGCGGCGTTGCCATGTCTGCTTCAGATAGTTGACCAATGTTGGTCTTGCACCAACACGGTGCAAGCCGTATTTTTCGGCCTCATCTGCAACTGTCATGCGAATTATGTCCTCTTGTTCGAATGCTTCTTGATGCATTATCGGCTAAGCATAGATGTACAAAGTCTAGTAGATGGAGAGCTGTTCTTCTGGCTTTCGCTCTTCAGCTTGGTGTAGTACATCCCACATCTACTACTTACGGTGTTTCAGGCGGGTTTTCGCGAAGGTAGTCAGCCATGGCATCGCCTTGCAAAGCTTCGCTAATTTGAGCAACAGCGAGTTCGCTTGCCAATTCTATTGATTGCCCGTCTGCACTAGTCGATGTTCCAGCAGTTGGCATGGTGAACATCTCCATATTCTCCGTGTCCACGTTTTTGAGTTGCAAACCCAGTCCGACCAAGGTTGCGGCATCAAAGTTGTCGTCAAAGGTGAGATAGGGAGAAACCTTGTCGACGATTTCGTACAGCTTGACAGGGTTAGTTAATGTTCCTGATGAGAGCACCTGATTTGCTGCTGCAGCGATGAACTTGCGTTGATTCGCGACACGTTGGTAATCACCATTGGTAAACGACTTTCGCTCGCGCACAAACCGAAGTGCGCGGTCGCCTTCCAGCGTGATGTCGCCGGCTGGGTAGAAGTAGTCCGTGTCGTTTGCCGTGAATGGGATCTCATTATTTACAGTCACACCACCGAGAGCAGTCGATAATTCACGGAACCCTTCGAAATCAACCATGGCTACATGATCAAGCTTGGTGCTGAAGAGTCCTTCAATCGTTTGCATCAACAGAGGAACCCCGCCAAGCGATATCGCGGCATTGAGCTTGTTCATTCCATGCCCCGGAATCTCCACATACATGTCTCGAACCATCGACATAACGTAGACCTGTGAGCGGTCTTCCGGGATATGAACAAGCATCATTGAATCGCTACGTTGTGAAACTGCCCCATCAAGAGCTTGAGCATCGGCAGTACCTTCATCTGCATGATCGACGCCCAGTAATAAGACATTCATGGACTTATCTTCAGGATCTTTGATCGGACGAGCTTGCTCCTCGGCGTCTGAAAATCCTAAATCCACGGTATTAGATTTCGTGTTGAACTGGCGCTGCAAATCGAAAAGAACATAGCCGGTGCTGAGCACTGCCACCAGGAGCACTACAACTACAGACACGACGATGCCTTGTGTTCTCTTCTTTTTCCGACGTTCAGATCGAGTCCGCGCGCTCCGCGACAAAAAGACTGAATCTTGGTCTTGCACTATTCTCATTCCTACTCCACCGGGCAACGATCCCCCAAGGTCAACGGCAGCCTGGGTGACTTCGCGCAATGAAAAAGACTACCCAAGATAAATGTGATTATCCTGAGTAGCCTAGGTCAAGAACTAGTCTTCTAGAGTTCTAACGAAATTCTTCAGCCAAGTCTTCAAGTTGGCCCCGAGTTCTTCGTTCTCCACAGCAAGGGCAATGTTCGCTTGCAGATAACTTAGTTTGTCGCCTGTGTCGTAACGCCGACCTCGGAAAACTACAGCGTGCACACCAGCTCCCTCCCCGTCGGCAGTCGCCAACTCTTGTAAAGCATCCGTTAACTGAATTTCATTGCCCCTACCGGGAGCCGTGTGCTTCAGAATCTCGAATACACGGGGATGCAGTAAATAACGTCCAATGACAGCTAGATTACTCGGTGCTTCTTCAACGCTCGGTTTCTCAACCAATCCATTAACTTTGACGTAGTCGGCATCCTCTACCGGGGACACATCTGCACATCCATAAGCACTGATTTGTTTCGGATCAACTTCCATCAGAGCAATAACTGAACCGCCAGTCGACTTTTGAATGTCAATCATGGAAGAAAGCAAGTCATCATCTTCATGGATC
Organism: Glutamicibacter sp. NPDC087673; assembly: GCF_044743255.1. Lineage (NCBI taxonomy): Bacteria > Bacillati > Actinomycetota > Actinomycetes > Micrococcales > Micrococcaceae > Glutamicibacter > Glutamicibacter sp. NPDC087673. Next base: position 54,109 of record NZ_JBIUWB010000003.1, on the reverse strand, counting down.
AAGTCATCACCGAGAAGAACCGCAAATGGTTCATCCCCTACATGTTGCTTGGCACATAAGACTGCATGACCCAGCCCGCGAGGATCGCGTTGCCGTACATAATGGATATCCCCCAACGCTGTGGCATCTTGCACCAACGCGAGCTTCTTCGTATCACCCTTCGCTTCCAAAGACGCTTCCAGTGACGGAACACGATCAAAATGGTCTTCAAGAGCGCGCTTGTTTCGTCCGGTAATCATCAGGACATCATTAAGCCCAGCACGAGCAGCTTCGGCGACAACGTATTGAATCGCTGGCTTGTCGACGACTGGGAGCATTTCCTTTGGCATTGCCTTCGTTGCAGGAAGGAAACGTGTCCCTAAACCGGCTGCCGGAATGACCGCTTTGGTAATAGCGCGAGGTGCAGACATAGTGTTGAATCCCCTATCTTCGGATTAGTTAATGGCGACAGTATTGCGCAACTACCTACGGATGAGTAAGCCTCTTGATTACAGCGCGCGGGAAGTACTCATCAACGTCCCCGCCAAGAGCCTGTACTTCCTTGAGCAGAGATGAGGAAAGATGCGTGTATCGCGTATCAGCCTGAAGGAAGACCGTTTCAACACCTGTCAGATGCCGATTCATCGTGGCCATGGGAATCTCATAGGCGTAGTCAACAGTGCTACGCAATCCCTTGACGATTGCTTCCGCTCCCTGCTCCTTGCAGAAATCAGCTAGCAGCCCCTGGCCCATCGGCACAGCGGAAACCCCACGCAGTCCACCGACAGTTTCTTCGACCATGGCGACTCGTTCGTCTTCGCTGAAGCGATACTTCTTGGAGTAATTCGTGGACACTGCCACGATCACCTCATCAAAAAGGCTCGCCGCACGCGCAATGATTTCGACGTGTCCATTATGAATTGGGTCAAAAGAACCCGGGCATACCGCTCTTCGCATGAACTGAATCTATCAAGAACTCATGTCAAATTAGCGATCTGGTGTGAATGTCTCGTAAAGATTCCATGACTTAATACCCTCGTTCCTCTGTACGAGATGATAATGGACTCATGAGCATTGAATTCACTCCATGGCAGCGAACCGCATATGGTGCCAACCTACTAGATTCCAATGGACAGCCCGGAGTGACGATCTTTGAAGAAATCACCGCATTAGCGAATCACCACAAGGCCATCAATCTAGGCCAGGGGTTTCCCGATTCCGAGGGTCCACCAGAAATCAAGCAAATTGCCATCGACGCAATTCAAAATGGCGCTAACCAATACGCACCAGGTTCAGGGACCCTGAACCTCCGCGAAGCTATCGCTGCGCATCAGGAACGGTTCTATTCGTTGAAGCTTGACCCGGAGACTGAGATTGTCGTTTCCACAGGCGCAACTGAAGCCATCGCCGCTTCTCTGCTGGCATTCCTGGAACCTGGCGATGAAGTTGTGACCTTTGAGCCTTACTACGACTCCTATGCAGCCATGATTGGGTTGACCAACGCTGTGCATAAGGTCGTTCAGCTCAAGGCTCCGAATTTCGAACCCGATTTGGATGACCTTCGACGTGCAGTCACTGACCAGACGCGGGTAATCCTCGTGAATAATCCCCATAATCCAACTGGCACCGTATTAGATGTTTCAGTGCTCCAAGAAATCATTGCCCTGGCGCATCAGCACAACTGCATCATCATCGCCGATGAGGTCTATGAACATCTGACTTTCGGTGTGCGACATGTTCCCATCGCGAGCTTGCCCGGTGGACCAGAGCGAACCATCACCATTTCTTCAGCGGGCAAGTCTTTCTCCTTTACTGGCTGGAAAGTAGGCTGGGCAACCGGTCCTCGCCAACTGATCACTGCTGTCCGTACAGTGAAACAGTTCCTGACCTACTCCTCGGGCCCAGCGTTCCAACCGGCAGTAGCGAAAGCCCTGCAACTTCCAGACGCCTTCTTCGAGCGCTTCGCCGCCGATCTCGGACAGTCGGGAGAAATTCTCGCATCAGGTCTGGAAACAGCTGGCATCCCGGTGATTCGCCCAAAGGGTACCTACTTCTTGGTTGCTGATGTACGTGGCTTTGAATTGAATGATGCTGCTGAAGTAGCACGAATGATGCCCGAGCACCTCGGAGTTGCGGCGATACCGATGTCGGCCTTTGTCCATCCCGAAAACCGAAATGACTACCAGGGCCTGCTGCGCTTCGCCTTCTGCAAAAAGCCTGACGTGATTTCCGATGCAGTTCAGCGATTGCAGCGCCTGCCAGAGGTGCTCTCCAATTGACACGAAAGCTGGCTAAACGGTGGCTTGGTTTCGTCCAGGAACACGCCACGATTTACGACGATGACTTGGTCCCCGGGTCAAAAATACTCGCCATCGGCGACGCGCCCCAGTCGCATGTCAATCTTTCGCATCCGGAAGAAGTCTTCTACGAATATCTCGCGCGCATTGCCAATCATCTGAAGGTCCTGCGCCCAGAGGAGCGTCCAATGAAGATGCTGCATCTCGGCGCAGGCGCTTTGACTCTGGCTCGCTGGGCGAGTGTGGTTTATCCGTCGAGTACTCACGTAGCTGTAGACATTGAGCGGGAACTTCTTGATTTCGTTCTCACGCATCTGCCTTTGCCTCAAGGCTGCGATCTATCCCCAATTGTTGCCGATGCAAGGAGCGTGCTTGCCGAACAACTGGTCGATGAAAAGTTTGACGTCATCGTACTGGATATCTTCTCTGGGCCGGACGCACCAGAACACCTCACCACCGACGGCTACTACGCAGAACTCAAGAATTCATTGGCCAACGACGGATTGCTGTTTGTGAACATTGGCGATGATCCTCCCTTGGATTTCACTTGTTCTCAAGTTGAGGCAGCAGGTTCCAGCTTTGAATTCGTGATGCTGAGTTCAAGTCCGGAAATGTTTACCAAGCGCTTCCCCGGGAACTTGATATTGACAGCGTCCCGCCAACGATTCCGGGACGATCTAATACTCCAATGCCAGGCAGCGGGACCACACCCGTCAGAGGTTCGCCATTCGATGGATCTAGATGGGTTCTGCAAACCATAGGTGCGTTTCGCCGTATTTCTTGTCGGCGAACTTCTCCATGGCGCTCGGCCATGTTGGTTCTGGTGAACGACCGGAACGCTCGACGATCACGGTGGCATCTTCAGCTAGGATTCTGGATATCTTCTCGAGCGTGACAGCTAGTTCTTCTTCAGTCAGCGGGTAAGGAGGATCCAGCAAGACCACGTCAAAGGTCTTGCTGGGCACTCCCGAAACCGCGTTGTAATACCCATCGAGGACGCTATCAACACTCCCGCGCTGAACCGTAACGGTATCGGTCTTCAGAACCTTATTCACCAGTGCCGCATTTTGCTGGCAAACAGAGACCGCTTTGGGCGCCTTTTCTACCAGAACAACCTGCCGCGCCCCGCGGCTGGCTGTCTCGACGCCTAGCGACCCTGATCCTGCAAAGAGATCCAGTACTCGTGCGCCAGAGAGGATATCCCAGCTTTCCAAACGGGAGAAGAGAGCCTCTTTGACCCGGTCCGTTGTAGGGCGTGTTGCATCACCAGGTACGGACTTCAGTGGACGCCCGCCAGCGGCTCCAGCGATTATTCGGCTCATTGCCTAGATCTACCTTCAATCAGTTCTTATTTAAATATTCTTTGGTGGACTCATCAAGCCAATTCCCGGCAGCCACCAGGAGTCCGGGGTGATGACGTCCCCAGTTGCCATCGGCAAGGAGGAGACCCGCATCGGTTCTAGCCCGCTCAATGAGCGAGCGATCCTTGATGATGCTCAGTTCCCGCAACGACGATCGGCTACCCGATTGCTGAACGCCGAGGATGTTTCCTTCTTTGCGTTCCGCCAAGTCTGCTTCGGCTAGCTCAAAGCCATCGATTGTTGACTCGATCGTCTTCAAACGTCCAACCGACGGATGGTCCGCGTCCAACCATGTGGTCATGAGGCACGTCCCGGGAAATCCGCCACGGCCTACGCGGCCACGCAGCTGGTGGAGCTGCGAGATGCCAAAGCGCTCAGCGTCCATGATCACCATCAACGTCGCATTATGAACGTCAACACCGACTTCAATGACAGTCGTAGAAATCAGCACGTCAATTTCGCCACGTGCAAAGGAATCCATGGTTTCTTGCTTGTCTGCTGCATCCAGTTGCGAGTGCAGCGCTTCGGTACGTATCCCAACAAATTCAGGCATCCCACCCAGCAACTCCTGCATGGCTTCGACGCTCATGGTTTGTCCGGCAGAATCTTCATAGGTCGCTAGGAGAACGCCTTGTTCCGCTGTCGTGTCCGAAATTCTTGGACACACCACATAGACTTGGTGGCCCTTCCCGACTTCCTCAATGATCCTTGAGAACAACCTGTCCCGGAAACCGGTCAGCTGCATGGGAACAATATGCGTTTGGATCGGTGCGCGCCCGGCGGGCATGCGCTTGATTGTCGACGTGTCCAAATCGCCGAACACGGTCATAGCGACGGTTCTCGGGATCGGCGTAGCGGTCATGACCAGTGTATGCGGAACAGAGCCGGCCGCCTTAGCCCGCAAGGCATCGCGCTGTTCAACGCCAAAACGATGTTGCTCATCCACGACGACTAGGCCAAGTTCAGCAAATTGCACCTGATCGCCCAGCAGGGCATGCGTCCCAATCACCAGTCCTGTTTCACCGCTGGCAATACCTAATAGAGCTTCACGACGCTGTGCAGTTTTTGCCGAACCTGTCAGGAGCGCGACTCCAGTTCCTTCGCCTTCGCCGAACAATCCGGGTTCTGCAAGGTTGCCAAGCATCTTCTTGATAGACGCATAGTGCTGTGCGGCCAGGACTTCTGTCGGTGCAAGGAGTGCTGCTTGGCCTCCGGCATCGATCACCTGCAAGATGGCACGTAGCGCGACAATGGTCTTGCCGGAGCCCACCTCTCCCTGCAGCAATCGATGCATCGGATGTGGCTGTGCCAGATCGGCAGAGATTTGTTCTCCGACAAGGAGCTGGTCTTCAGTGAGGGTAAACGGCAGGATGGCATCAAATTTATCGGCCAGTCGTCCTGTCACCTGTGGACGCGGGATAGCTTTCTGCGCTCCCAGCTGGCGACCGCGTTCCCCTAATGCCAGCTGCAGCATGAAGGCTTCTTCAAAGGCCAAGCGCTGTCGAGCGACGTAAGCCTGCTTGATTTCTTTGGGAAAATGTCGATCCAAGAACGCTTGATGGCGTACTGGGTAATGATGGGTGCGTAGGAGGTCTGCTGGAAGAAATTCAGGAAGATTCTGATCTGTGAATTCTTCCATCAACAACGCCATCAAATCCCTGATGCGCTTATTCGGCATCTTCGCCGAGGCCGGATAGATCGGGATAGGGCGCGGATCCGCTTGTGATGCCTCATCCAGGATCGCGTATTCGGGCTGGCTCAGCTGCAGGTGGTCCTGGTACCAGCCAACCTTGCCGCTGAACATTGCAATAGTTCCAATATCCAGGTCCGTTCGGGCTTGGTAACCATTGAAGAAGGTCATCTTCAGCTCTTGGCCGCCTGCACTGAGTTCATCGCTAACGGTCACTTCAAAAATGAAACCGCGACGCGAGTGCATCTGTCGCTGGCTAACGTTGACCACCTGGGCCACAACGGTGACGTGCTCGTCAAAGGGAAGCTCTGAAATCGGCGTAAGTTCGCCTACTTCGACATAGCGCCGCGGAAAATGCCAGAGGAACTCCCCCACTGTGCTGTAGCCGAATGCCTTTTCCAGCGCGGTGGCGTTCTTATTTCCGAGGAATGTTGAGAGTTCTGCATTCTCAAACGTGGTCAGCGTTGTTTCAGCCATCGTGGGTGCACAGGTCGGTGACGCTGATATTCACTGGGTCACCGTATTTCTTGATCAGGTCCAAGGCTTTTTCAGACTCCGGAACATGCACATGTACGCGCCAACGGTAGGTGTCTTCTTCAAGCTGGTTTACCGGGGACATGATCACGGAATTTCCCATGGCATCTAGCTGACCGCGCAGAGTAGCAGCGCCTAATGCGTCCAGAGAGACAGTGCACATGACTTCGACGCCGGTTTCAGTGTCATTGTTCAGATGAACATGCGGATCCTGGACCTGATAGCCATGGAATTTCTCGTAGGACTCAAAATCAGTGGCGTCGCTTCGAATAGCAGCGCAAAGTTCATCGATGATGATCAGCATGCCCACCGCGCCCGCATCTACTACACCGGCTTCAACGAGGGACGGGAGCTCTGTTTCAGTTCCCTTCACTGCCAATCGAGCCGCTTGGCTCATCTGGGTCAATACCGTGTCCAACGCTGCACGGCTTTCTAAATCGCACTTCAAGTGAGCAAGGGTTGAGCCTGCGGCCAACGCGATGGCGTTGATCACGGAGAGCATGGTGCCTTCGACTGGTTCGCTAAGTGCTGACCATGAGCGCACCTTGGCACGTTCAAGCCCAAGGGCTAGCAGCGGCGCGGTAAGCCGCTCGTAACCGACCCACGGTTCACTCAGGCCGCTGAGGAATACAGCCAACAGGGTTCCAGAGTTGCCGCGCGCCGATTCCATTGACGCGCGCGCGGCAACTTCTAAGAAGCCACCGATGTCGTCGCTTTCCAGTTTACTCACTGCATCGTGACCTGCCCGTGCAGTCAGATACAGGTTACTGCCCGTATCTCCGTCTGCTACCGGGAAAACGTTGATGGCATTGAGCCGGTCAGAATGGTTCCCGAGACTCTTGACACTCCGTGCGAGCCATTCTCTGATGGCACGCACCGAGGTATCGAGTTTTTGGGGAGTCATGGAAAGTTGGTCCTTCAGTGGAGTTATCGTGACAGGTCAGTATTTTCTACGAACTCTGCCATCTTGTCTTCTTGCAGTGCCTTGCCAAACTTCTCAATCACTTCCATATCCGGAATGACAATTGACTGTCCGTCGGCCGAACGTCCCGGGCCCTTGTTAGGAAGGGTGAAGAATTCCATATCGTTCGAACGCAGGTTCAGCATGGAGGAAGCGTAAGAGGCAACCTTGCCAGAATCCAGAGTTTCATCAACTGCAATGAACGGTGCAATTTGAGAAACAACTTCAGAGACCTTACCCGGGTTGGTCAGGGTTTCCTTGGACATCAACTGACCAAGCAAAGCCTTGACGAAAAGCTGCTGGTTCTTGACGCGCTCGTAGTCGCTGCCTGGGAAGGACTTGCGTTCACGGACAAATGCCAGTGCCTGTTCACCGTCCAGTGTTTGAACACCCTCTGGGAAGTACATGCCATTAACAATTGACTGCTTGAAGCCTCGCGGGTTATTGACGGTAACTCCGCCCACTGCGTCGGTTAGACCCTTGAATCCTTCGAAATCGACGGACGCGACGTGGTTAATGCGAACGCCAAAGAGCCCCTCAAGGGTTTCGACTGCTTTGGGCACTCCACCGCTGGCAAAAGCGCGGTTGATCTTGGCAGTGCCTACGCCCGGAATATCAAGCCAGGTGTCGCGCATGACGGAGGTGACAAACACATTCTCGCGGTCTGCAGGAATATGAACCAGCATCATGGTGTCTGAGCGGCCACCGTTAGGCAGGGTACCAAAGTCTTCGCTGTCCTCATCCGCCTCACGAGTTGCGCGAGTATCGCTTCCGAGCAGCAGGATGTTGACGGCGTCCTTGGACTCGTCATTGACTTCAGGACGAGTTTCTTCCGCGGGGAAGGCATCCGTAATCGTCTGGCTTTCAGAGTCGAAAGTTCTGCCAAGGTTCCAAAGGTAACCGGCGGCAACAAGCGCCGCGACCATGACGAGGGCAAGCACGCTTAAGACGATGGCTCGCCCGGTGCGCTTTTTCTTTTTGCGCGGTCGCGCTGGGTGCTCTTCAAAGGACATTTGCTACCTTTCACAGTTTCAACTCTGTACATCCTATCTTTCAGAGTGCCGATGTAGTCTTATAACGTGTCTAAAATCAGCTTGAAAGCCCGACTGTCACCAAAACTTAACCGAAAACTTGCTCAAACTTCGGCATTGGTGATGAGCGGTACTTTATTACTACCAGTACTTGCAGGCTGCGCATCAGTCGCTTCCGTGGATGCTGCCCCGGACGCAGCCAACCCGCTTTGTGCGGAAATGATGGTTGTCCTGCCCGAAGCCATCGATGATGCCGAGCGTCGTTCAACGACCTCGCAGGCAACCTCGGCCTGGGGCGACCCGTCAAAAGTTGTCTTGCGTTGCGGTGTCGAAGTTCCCGGACCCACTACTGACCCCTGCGTATCCGTGAATGACGTCGACTGGGTAGCGAATGAGGATGAAGAATCAGGTATCTGGACCTTGACTACTTACGGCCGGACGCCGGCGACCGAAGTCGTCTTGGATCCTAACGTCATCCCGTCAAGTACCGTGCTGGCCACGCTGTCGGATGCAGCCCAGAAGATCCCGGCTTCCAAAAAGTGCGTTAGTGTTGACAAGTCAGTGAGCTTGTAAGCGGATCGCCTACAAGCAAAACGTGAGGGTGTGTTGATTCTTCAACACACCCTCAAGCTTTAACGGCTATTCCCGGATTAGCGCAAACCGATATTCCGGTCGGTAGCCAGCCCAATCAGCTCATCAATAAGTTCACGGTACTCAATTCCCGTTTTGGCCCACATTTGCGGGTACATGCTTGAAGGCGTGAAGCCGGGCATGGTGTTGATTTCATTGATGATCCACTCCCCCTCGGGAGTATAGAAGAAATCAACTCGAGATAGGCCTTCTGCATCAATAGCGTCGAAGGCCTTCACTGCAAGTTCGCGGATCTCGCGAGTGGCTTCTTCGCTCAGATCTGCTGGGCAGCTGAGCTCGGCGGCGGCGCCATCAACATATTTCGCTTCAAAATCATAGAACGTGTGCTCATTATCTGCCACCGCGATTTCGCCTGGCAATGAGGCCCGCGAAGGTTCGCAGCCGCGGCCTTCAAGAACACCGCATTCGATTTCACGGCCGACAATCCCCTGCTCGATGATCACCTTGGGATCTTCAGCACGGGCAATCTCAATAGCGGCACGAAGCCCCGAAGGCTCGTCTACCTTGGTGATGCCTACCGAGGATCCTGCACGTGCCGGCTTGACGAACAACGGGTACTGCAGGTCTTCGCAACGCTTCATGGCAGCTTCGCTGTTGCGCAGCCACTGCTTGTTGGTGATGACTTCGTACGGGCCTACCTTGAAGCCTGCCCCTTCGAAGACAACCTTCATGAAATGCTTGTCCATGCCCATCGCACTGGCTGCAATACCGGAGCCAACGTAAGAAACGCCAGCCATTTCCAGCATGCCCTGAATTGATCCATCCTCGCCGAACGGACCATGAAGCAACGGGAAGACCACGTCGATCTCGCCCAGATCTGCCACCGTGGAGTCCGAGTAGGACAGCAATGATGTCTTCTGCGCGTCGGTGGAAAGATGCACCGGATGATCCACCGAGGAAATTTCTGGCAGCTTGCCAGTATTCAGTGCCCAGCCTTCTGGATCCTCGTCCAGCAGGGTCCAACCGCCGTCGCGGGTGATGCCCACCGGAACAATTTCGAAACGCTCGCGGTCGATGGCGTGCATGACGCCGGCCGCAGTAACGCAGGAAACGGAGTGCTCTGAGGAACGGCCACCGAAGAGCAAGAGGACGCGGAGCTTGCGTTCAGTCATTAGTGACGTTCTCCTTCAGATTTCAATTCACGCGACAACAGGCGTGCAGCCATATTTTCAACGCTCAAGGTGCTCTCCAGGACCATGACCACTGCTTCGGTGATTGGCATTTCCACGTGATGGGCCTGGGACAAGTCGAATACGGCACGTGCTGACTTGATGCCTTCCGCAGTCTGCGACATGCGGTCATTGACCTCTTCCAAGAAGAGCCCCTGGCCAAGCAGGCGTCCTGCAGTGTTGTTGCGGGAGAGCGAGGAAGAACAGGTAGCCACAAGGTCGCCTAGGCCAGAAAGACCTGCCAAGGTGTCCAAACGGCCGCCCAAGGCGAGGACCAAGCGAGTGGTTTCAGCCAAGCCGCGCGTGATGACGGTGGACTTGGTGTTATCGCCCATTCCCATGCCATCGCACATGCCAACGGCAAGGGCGATGATGTTCTTGACGATTCCGCCAAGCTCAACACCCAAGACATCGTCATTCGTGTAGGGACGGAAGTATGCAGCGGAGCACAGTTCAGCAATCCACTGCGCAATATCAGAATCGGTGCAGGCCACGACCGAAGCCGTTGGCTGCTCGCGTGCGATTTCCATTGCCAGGTTTGGTCCGGAAAGCACAGCGATCTGCTCTGCAGGCAGCCCGGTGACTTCGGCGATGACCTGGCTCATGCGCAGATCGGTCCCGCGTTCAAGACCCTTCATCAGTGAAAGCAAGACCGCACCGGGTTCAAAGAATTCTTTGAACTTCGCCAATTCCTGGCGCAACGACTGAGCCGGAATCGCCAAGACGACAAGGTCAGCGTCGTTGAGAACGGTCTTCGGATCCGATGATGCCGTGATGTTGGCCGGAAGCTTGGTTTCGCGCAGGTAGCGTGAATTGGTGTGGCGTTCATTGATTTCATTGGCGGCGTCTTCGCGACGGGCCCAAATCTGAACGTCGATGCCCTTGTCTGCAACGGAATCAGCAAGTACCTTGGCGAAGGTTGTCCCCCAGCTGCCAGCGCCCATGACGGCGATTTTGCGTGGTAGCGGCTTAGTCAATGTCAGTCCTCTGGAAGGTGTTGATCAAGGTAATTAGTTATCCGGGGTATCGAAATTGCGGCCAGTCTTCGACTGGCCATGCTTGCTGGGATCCCACCGCGCAGCTGGTGCTTCTTCTTGGCGCAGTTCTGCGGTCAGTGCGGTGATCGCGTCCATGATGCGATCAGTGGCTTCTTGCAGCACTGCACGAGTCCGCGGGCCACCACGCAAGTCATCAAGATCCACGGGCTGGCCAACTGACACGGTGACGTGCTTTCGCGGGAACGGATACATTTTCTTGGAATAGCGCGGCAGCAGTTCCTGGTCGCCCCAGTGAGCCATCGGTACCACTGGTGCGCCAGTCTGCAGGGCCAAACGTGCGGCACCGGTTCGCCCTACCATTGGCCACAGATCAGGGTCGCGGGTCAGCGTCCCTTCCGGGTAGATGACTATGACCCCGCCTGCGTCCAGGACTTTTCGGGCCGCGGCCAGCGATTCGCCAGCATTGGATGCGCTGCGTGACACCGGAACCTGGCCGGTCTCGCGCAGCATCCATCCGAGCACTGGGATCTTGAACAAGGATTCCTTGGCCAGCCAGCGTGGCAGCCGGCCATTGCTGTAAATAGCATGGCCGACAACCAGCGGATCAATCTCGGTCAGGTGATTGGGGCAGAGGATGTACCCGCCCGGAGGGAGGGTTTCGAAGCCCTTCCACGTTTTGCCCATCAAACCGTTCATGGCAGAACGGACAATGCCCGCCAATAGCGAGAAAACCCGTTTAGTCTTAGCAGATTCGCCAGGGGCCAGAATCTTTACCACGATTCGGATCCCCTTTAGTTGCTCAGCTCGACATTTGCGCCCAGGGCCTGCAGCTTCTCCATGAAGTGCTCGTAGCCTCGGTTGATGATCTCAATGCCGGTGACCTTGCTGGTGCCTTCGGCAGCCAGAGCAGCGATCAAATGGGAGAAACCGCCACGAAGATCAGGAACATCGATGTCGGCACCGGTCAGCTGCGCTGGGCCTACGACAACAGCAGAATGCTTGAAGTTGCGCTGTCCGAAGCGGCAAGGGGTGGAGCCGAGGCAGTCGGTGTGAACCTGGACGGTGGAACCCATGCGAACCAGCGCATCGGTGAATCCGAAGCGGTTCTCATACACAGTCTCGTGAATGACCGATACGCCCTTGGCCTGGGTCAGGGCCACTACCAGCGGCTGCTGCCAGTCAGTCATGAAGCCCGGGTGAACGTCGGTTTCCAGGATCAGTGGGTTAAGGTCTCCACCTGGATGATAGAAGCGAATACCGTCGGACTTGACGTCGAATTCACCACCGATCTGGCGGTAGACGTGCAGGAAAGCAGTCAAATCACGCTGGGTCGCGTCCTGAACGAAAATGTCGCCCTTGGTGACCAGCGCGGCAGAGGCCCATGACGCGGCTTCGTTGCGATCAGGCAAAGCGGAGTGGTCGAAGCCCGTAAGCTTCTCGACACCCTGGATGCGGATCACGCGGTCGCGGTGCACGGAGATGATGGCGCCCATCTTCTGCAGCAGCGAGATCAGGTCAAGGATTTCTGGCTCAATGGCCGCGTTGCTGACTTCGGTGACACCCTTGGCTCGAACGGCCGAGAGCAGGACCTGTTCGGTGGTGCCAACACTTGGGTATTGCAGTTCAACCTTGGCGCCGGTTAGCCCATTAGGGGCCGAGATGCGGATGCCATCGGCAGCCTTGTCAACGATCGCTCCAAAGTCGCGCAGCACTTCCAGGTGGAAGTCAATTGGGCGGTCGCCGATGCGGCAGCCACCCAGATCCGGGATGAACGCTTCGCCCAGGGCGTGGATCAATGGTCCGCAGAAAAGAATAGGGATACGCGAGTCACCGGCATGGGCATCGATCGCCTGGTTCGAGGCGGTCTTGACCTGGGTAGGGTCCATGGTCAGATCGCCGGTTTCAGGGTCCTGGTCAACCTTGACACCGTGGATTTCAAGGAGGCTGCGCACGACAGCTACATCTTTGATCTCCGGTACGTTGCGCAATACCGAAGGGGTATCGCCAAGCAGAGCCGCGACCATGGCTTTTGGCACTAGGTTCTTTGCTCCGCCGACTCGTACGGTGCCCTTGAGCGGGACACCACCATGGATCGTCAGGATCTTACCCATGTATGAATTACCTCATCGCGTAGTCGTTATCGCCCGCCGAAGCTTCTAGGCTTTCGAACTGGCAGGACTAAGTAAGCATACCGCCTCTGTACCTGCCAGTATGCCCAGATCATCTCGTGGCGCACACTTTGTGAGCATGCTTTCAGACAGACCTATTATGCTCTGCCGAAAATCATTCCATTAGGAATGCAATAATCCGCTCACCCCTAACAACGTCAGGGAGGAGCGGACCATTCCATTTATTTTGAACTCGGTGCTTAGCCTGCGGTTCGTGCCGGCAAAGTCTGCGGCTTATGCGCAGGACGCTTGGCCTCGTATGCGGTGATATCTTCCTCATGCTGCAAGGTCAGGCCGATATCGTCCAGGCCTTCCATCAGGCGCCAGCGGGTGTAGTCGTCAATCTGGAACGGTGCCGAGATGGAACCGCACTGGACCGTACGCGATTCCAGGTCAACGGTGACCGTGGTGCCTGGATTGTTCTCCAGTTCCTTCCAGATCAATTCAATATCGCTCTGGGCCACTTCAGCAGCAACCAGTCCCTGCTTGCCCGAGTTGCCACGGAAAATATCGGCAAAACGAGCGGAGATCACAGCCTTGAATCCGTAGTCCTTCAACGCCCAGACAGCGTGCTCGCGCGAAGAACCGGTGCCGAAGTCGGGACCTGCCACCAGCACGGAGCCCGTATTGAAAGGTTCCTGGTTCAAGATGAAGTTCTCATCCCGTCGCCAACCCGCGAACAACGCATCCTCGAATCCGGTGCGGGTGATGCGCTTGAGGTAAACGGCAGGAATAATCTGGTCCGTGTCCACATTGCTCTGGCGCAGTGGAACACCAATACCGGTGTGGCTGACAATCTTTTCCATGACGGTGATCCTTCCTAGACCGAAGCCGGTGCGTTGACGAGGTCGCTAGGCGACGAGAGGGTTCCACGGATTGCGGTAGCCGCGGCCACCAGCGGCGACACCAGGTGGGTACGTCCGCCCTTGCCCTGGCGTCCTTCGAAGTTGCGGTTGGAGGTGGACGCGCAGCGCTCCCCCTCGGCCAATTGATCCGGGTTCATGCCCAGGCACATGGAGCAACCTGCAAAACGCCATTCAGCACCGAAATCCTTGAAAATCTGATCCAGGCCTTCTGCTTCGGCTTCCAGCCGAACACGCGCCGAGCCGGGTACCACGATCATGCGGACATCAGGATCCTTTTCCTTGCCCTTGATGACCTGGGCAGCTGCACGCAGGTCCTCCATGCGGGAGTTGGTGCAGGACCCCAGGAAGACGGTATCCACGCGGATGTCCTTCAGCGGAGTGCCACCGGTCAGACCCATGTAGTTCAAGGCACGCTCGCAAGCCTTGCGGTCATTCTCGTCTTCGAAGTCTTCCGGAGAAGGCACATTCTCAGACAGCGAGACACCCTGGCCGGGGTTGGTACCCCAGGTGACAAATGGTTCGAGTTCGTCTGCATTCAAGAAGACTTCAGCGTCGAAGCGCGCGCCTTCATCGGTGTGCAGCTGCTTCCAGTCCTCGACGGCGGCGTCCCAGTCTTCACCGGCTGGTGCGTGCGGGCGCCCCTTGACGTATTCGAAGGTGGTCTCGTCCGGAGCGATCATGCCGGCACGGGCGCCAGCCTCGATGGACATGTTGCAGATGGTCATGCGGGCATCCATGGACAGCGAGCGAATCGCAGAACCACGGTACTCCAGCACGTATCCCTGGCCGCCACCGGTACCGATCTTGGCGATGACCGCCAAGATGATGTCCTTGGAGGTAACACCAGGTTTCAAGGTGCCTTCGACGTTAATGGCCATGGTCTTGAACGGCTTCAGGCTCAGCGACTGGGTGGCCATGACATGCTCGACTTCCGAGGTGCCGATACCCAAAGCCAGGGCTCCGAAGGCGCCATGGGTCGAGGTATGCGAATCACCGCAGACCACAGTCATGCCTGGCTGGGTCAGCCCCAGCTGCGGACCTACCACGTGAACGATGCCCTGCTCCTTGTCGCCCAAGGAGTGCAGGCGGACACCGAATTCCTTGCAGTTATCCCGCAGGGTGTGGATCTGGGTGCGGCTGGTCAGGTCGGCAATGGGCTTGTCAATATCCAGCGTGGGAGTGTTGTGGTCTTCGGTAGCAATCGTCAGGTCCGGACGACGCAGCGGACGGCCAGCCAGGCGCAGGCCCTCGAAGGCCTGCGGCGAGGTCACCTCGTGCAGCAAGTGGAGATCAATGTAGATCAAATCCGGCTGGCGGGCTTCGCCTTCGCCTTCTCCTCGGCGCACAACATGTGCATTCCAGACTTTTTCTGCCAATGTCTGGGGCGACTGCATGGCGGACATGCGACACACTCCTCAAGCTACGAACATTTGATACTCCAACTTTGACACTTCATAGATCGACTTTTCCAGTATGCGGACTTGAATCTCAAATACTGAGACGTGATACTGGAACCATGACAACAGGCAGCGGCGTAGGCGTACTGGACAAGGCAGCAGCCATTCTCAACGCATTGGAGAATGGTCCCACTTCCCTGTCCCAGCTGGTAGAACTCACCGAAATCTCGCGTCCTACGGTGCACCGTATTGCCCAATCGCTGGTTCACCATGGATTGGTTGGACGCGACATGCACGGCCGCTTTGAACTGGGGAACCGTCTGGTGGAACTCGCCAGCGCCGCTGGCGAAGACCGATTGGTCAGCGCCGCTGGCCCCGTGCTCATCAAGCTTCGCGACCTCACCGGTGAAAGCACGCAGATTTTCCGCAAGCAGGGCGATTATCGTGTGTGCATCGCCAGTGCTGAGCGTCCAATCGGCCTGCGTGACACCATCCCTGTTGGAACCCAGCTGTCCATGAAAGCCGGCTCGGCAGCCCAGATTCTGCTCGCCTGGGAAGACAATGAACGCATGGTCGACGGATTGCATCACGCGCGCTTCACGCCGACAATTCTGGCTGGCGTCCGTCGGCGTGGCTGGGCCCAGTCGCTGGGCGAACGCGAGCCAGGTGTAGCTTCCGTATCAGCACCAGTTCGCGGGCAGTCCGGACGAGTCATCGCGGCGCTGTCCTTGTCCGGCCCGATTGAACGGCTCACGCGCCAGCCAGGGAAGATTCACCACGAAGCCGTGACTAGCGCCGCCCACGAGCTTTCCGAACTGCTGCGCATCCAGAATGACCGCGCGTAGCCAACTCATGAAGCACGTTCGGAGCAGCTAGCCGAAGTGGTCAAAGCCTGTCTCAGGCTTTGAGACCTTGCCATCGAGTTTCACTACTGCGCGGCGGCCGTTAGCCGGCTTGGCAGCACCAATTACGGTGAATTCCTCTGGGATTTCAATTCCCTCTGGGAAGGCAGCAAGGAGTCCAAAATCTTCGCCGCCGTACAATACCCACGACATAGGATCGGTGCCGGTCAGTTCTGAGGCGGCTTCCAAGCGAACAGCATAATCCTGCAATGCGGAAGACTCTAACTCGAGATTCACATGGCTGGCTTTGGCCAAGCGACCAGCGTCACGGATCAGCCCATCAGATATGTCCATCATGGCTGTAGCACCCGATTCCGCGGCACGCGGGCCGGATTCCAACGGTGGCACGGGACGGCACTGCGCCTGGACCAGCCGGCGCACCGCCCGGCTCCAGCCTTGTTCGTTGCGATCATGTTCCAGGACGGAAAGCCCTGCCCCAGCAGCACCGACACGTCCCGCCACGGCAATGCGGTCGCCAACTTGGACTCCGCTCCTCAGGACCTTGCCATGCTCGCATTCGCCCAGAACGGTAGTGGTAACGGAAATTTCTTGGGACTTCCCGAGGTCTCCCCCGAGAATGGTAAGTTCCTGTGCGCCAAGTCCCTGTATAGCCTCGGCAACGCCGCGGCTGAAGTCCCTGACCCATTCCAAGGAAGTGTCCTTCGGCAGGGACAAAGAAATCACGGCGCCAGTAGCGTGACCGCCCATTGCATTAATGTCCGAAACATTCTGTGCAATGGATTTCCACCCGATGTCATAGGCTCTATGCTCTAGCCCGCTGGGCCAGATCAACCGAAAATCTTGATTCTCAACCAGGGTATCCACGGAGACGAGAACTTCCGTTCCGCGCACGCGCAGCGCACCTGCGTCGTCGCCGGGCCCGAGACTTGCTTGTTCTGAATCAAGCAGCGGCAACATCGCGTCCAGGATGCCTTGTTCCCCAAGGTCACCTACCGTTGCATCGACGTTTGGTTGGTTTGTAGTCACAGAGTTCTAATCGGCTTTCTTGGCTGCTGAGGTGATCAATGCTGAATAACTATTGAAGGTGTCCAAATGCTGGTCAACAGGATCAATCACGGCCTGCCTGACCAAGTGGGATACCGAGCGTTCAATGTTCTTCAACGCTTTCCTACGCTTAACTTTAGCGACTATTCGGTTGACAAACGAGCAAGCCAAGCCAAGGACAATACCCAGCAGTATTCCTATGAAAACCAGCAGCGTCGGGACAGCGATTCCTTCAACCCGGGGAGCCTGCGGCAGGTCGAATTGGAAGTATCCAGCCACCGGATAGCCCGCGAGCCACAAGGCGCCGCCCAAGGCCGCAAGAAGTGCCACCCATTGGATGACTTTAACTACCGGCCACCACCAGGATGACCGTTCAACACCCAGCGGTGTCCCGGCTATAGCCGCATCGATGCCGTCATGTAGTACCTCCGTATTCGCGTGCACCTTTTCACGCAGTGGCTCTTTCCAGCTTTCCGGAAGATCATTGGAAGCCTCGGAAACATACTGGTCGATGCCATGTTCGATAGCCGCAGTCTCCGCGACAGAAAGCTCTGGACGCGAAGTCAAGGACAATTCCGTGTCTTCATGCCGGCGCCCGAGATTCATCCGCTTCAGCGGATCGTTGCGCAGCTTCACCAGCCACGTGGTCAAAGGCCATCCTGTTCGCGAAGCACCCCGAAGCAGGTAGGAGGTCTCCACTGCGTCAGCAATGTACTGGGCGCCGTGCGCTTTTGCGATCACACGCTCCAACTCCGCTTGGTGCAGCTGGCTAGGCAGGCGCACCTTCTCCACCTGGAGTTCCTCACTCAGGCGGTGGATGACTTGATCAACATCTGCGCGGAGCCGACGTGTGGAAAGTGCCTTGTTTTTCGCCGCGGCCGCAATCTTGGCATGCACATCTGCGACGCCTTCACCCGTGGCAGCAGAAGCGCAAACGATGGGAAGGTTCTCCAAACCCGACGTTGCCAAGATGCCGCGCAAGGAATCGACGACTTGCTTGCGTTCGTGTTCTGCAATCTTGTCGATCTGGTTCAGGACGATCAGCAGGTTCCCCTGCTGGCTGCGCAAGGAATTGAGATATCCATGGTGTATTGACGCGTCGGCGTATTTCTGCGGATCAAGCACCCATACCAGATAATCCACTTGGCCCACCAAACGAGCAGCAATCTTGTGGTGATCCACTGCCGTGGAATCCATGTCCGGTAGGTCCAACAGCAAGAGACCGGAGTCGAACTTCTTTTTCTTGCCAGGTTGCGCCCGGCTGTCCTGATCGCCCATGACGTGGCGAGTAGTCACTTCCAGCCAGTCCAGTAGTTCGCTTGATCCTTCTGGTTCCCAGATTGCAGCGACAGTATCAGTAGTAGTCGGGCGGATGACACCCGTGGCCGCCAACTCCTGCCCTACCAAAGCGTTGAACATCGTTGATTTTCCGCTGCCCGTGGCACCGAAAAGTCCTACAACCACATGTTCGGATGAAAGCTGGCGCCGAGATTCAGCACGCGTGATAACGTCCGCGGCTAGATCGATGGTTTCTGGTTCCAGATATGGTTCTGCAAGCTGCATCGCTTCCACGATGCTGTTGATTTGCGAGTTGAGACCGCTGACTGCTCTGAGAATCTTGCGCTCGGACATTAGTGAGCCCCTTTGCTGCTCAAGGCTGAGGTAATCTTGCCCAATTGATCGGCAAGCTCCGGCTGCGATTTTGCAGCTAACTCGTCCAGATAGATCGACGAGGTCCTATCCAGTAGATCCCGTGCCCGGGTGTCAAGCATCTTGCGGGCTTTGGTGGCCATGCGACGTACCGCATCCTCGCCAAAAATTGCTTCCAGCAGTTTCTGCCCTACCAATGCGGAGCCGCCGGCAATACCGATTTCCAGACCGGTGAGGCCCGCTGTTGACGCAAAGACCACAACCATCAGGATGACCGCCACCCCGTTGACTCCAAATGCCGCCATGCGGGCCGTCTTGCGCTTCCCGGCGCCCTCCTGCCGAATCATGTCCAAGACATCTTTTTGCCAAAGCCGGATGCTTTCCGAAGCTTGCTCATTGAGATCCTGTGGCGGGCGCGGCGATTGCAGATTAGAGCGTAGCGCTTGGCCAAATGGCGTGTTCTTCCACGATCTGTCAACGTCATGGCAGGCCTTGGTTGCCTCGGCAATGAAGACCATGTGCAGGCCTGATTCGATGGCTTGTTCAACACGATGGGTCGCTGGCGGTTTTCCAGTCAGGAATGCGCCAACACGATCCCTCATCCGTCCAATGGCGCCTTCGATTCCGCGCAGCAGCTCGCCCGCTCCTACGAAGTCCTGCCACCGGGCCAGGATTTCGCCACGCAGCAATGAGCCGTCATTGAGGGAATCGCTAATTCTGGCCAACGATTGCTCAAAGCGCTCATTGGTAAGGGCGCGCAATTCACCGAGCTGTTTCTCCTGCTCTTGCAGTTCAGCGATAAGCTCACTGACATCTGCGGTGGCGCGCCGCAACGCGCCGTCAAGTGTTTGGGCCGCAATCTGCTGCCGTTTAGCGGAATCTGCTGCCAATGAGTTCAGCCATGCGAGCAAGGGTTCCACGTGCTCACTTGGAATCAATTTCTGGTCATCCAGTTGCGTCTCGTTCAGGACATGCAGCAACGACGGATCCAGGTCCTTCTCGCTTAACAGGCGTTTCAAATCCGGAACAATATCGTCTTCGGCTCCCGGTGGCACCCTGTTCAAGACGACGCAGACGGTAATTTTCCGTGCGCCGGCTTCGGTGAGCATATCCCAAGGAAGAGCATCGGCGTATCTATTGGCTGTGGTGACAAAAATCCACAGATCTGCTGCGTTCAGAAGCTGGCCCGCCAATTCCCTGTTCTCGTCGGAAACCGAGTCGATATCCGGGGCATCGAGGATGGCCAAACCTCGTGGAACCTGCTCACGAGGCGTCATCAACAGCGCATGGTTACTGGCTGCTCCGGCATGTGCATTGAAGCCACGGCCGGCTACGCGTTTAAGTTCGGGAAGAATCCGTTCAGATTCAAAGAAGGATTGGTCAACAGGGTTGAAAGCCAAGACCGGAGTCCGCGTGGTCGGACGCACAGCGCCGGAGAGACTGACGGGTTCCCCCAGGAGGGAATTGACCAGAGTCGATTTGCCCGAGCCCGTGGAGCCACCGACGACCAGCAGTAGCGGTGCGCCGAGATTCGAAACTCGTGGAATCAGGTAGTCCGAGATTTGATGCAATGCCTTGTTGCGCAGTTCTTCGAAGGCAGAGGCTTCTCGTGGCTGGCCATTTACAAAGGAAAGCTCTTCGAGCAGCTCCTGGAGCTCGCTCAAACGCGCCGCGGAATCACTGCCAATTTCGGTTTGCGAGGCAGTTTCCTGCCCTGAGCTCTTAGCCAGATCTGAATTCGACTCCATGAGAACTATCTTGCCTCATGCCAACAGGGAAACCCGCGAGCCTGATGCAGATTTTGTCCGGGAAACGCAAAAACCGCGGAATTCTCCGCGGTTTTACTGTGGTGACCCCAACGGGATTCGAACCCGTGTTGCCGCCGTGAGAGGGCGGAGTACTAGGCCGCTATACGATGGGGCCGTATGCTGAAGATAAATCTTCAGCTCACCAAATCTCTTTGGTGAAGCGCTGGGATACCAGGACTCGAACCTAGAATGACGGAACCAGAAACCGTTGTGTTGCCAATTACACCATATCCCACTGTGACTTGGCCTTTCCGGAATTCAGCTGAGCGTCATTCCGGCCACTGCCGTAGCACGAGATAAAACTATACCGGCCTAATGTTCAGTACACAAATCGAGTCCCGCGACCGGTACCCCACGCAGAATCCGCGGAAAATCAACCAGGAACAGCTGTCAGAGATCCGAAAACCTCCACTAGTTAACCAGAGAAATTCTTGTGAAGTGAGGCACTGTCCGTGAGAAAATACTGGAGTCCCGCGTCAACGGCACATTGATAGCCGCCAACAGGGTCATCCCCTATGCAAAGCGCCTTTGCCGGCAGACCCTCTAGTTCAGCGTACCGGCCAAGGAACGGGACAAAAATGGGGTTTAGGAACACCGGCGGTATCGTATCCAGCGATCCAAGGCGTATAAACGTAGCGCGTGACGCGGTTAATCCTGCCAAACTCCACGCACGCAGGAACCGCACTTCTCGCTGCCCCATGAACATAAGCCCGCCTGCCATGTACCTCTCCCGGGCATAAGCACCATCATCCGCAAGACCTGCCGCAATTCCGGCCAGTCACTCAGGATACAGATTCGCCAGCTCCGGCTCCGACATGGACAAGAAACCGCGGATTGCGGGCGTTTGCAAATCTACGCGCGCGTCATCAAACTCAAAGAGAACGCCTCGGACAGAACCAGTCACAGGACTGGAACCATCCGAGGCGTTCAAATTGCTTCTCAGCGGGCTTTCGGCGAATAGCTAGCGGGACTCGCCAAATGCGCGCAAACGCTTGAGGCTCGACTCGCGTCCAAGAATTTCCATGGACTCGAAGAGCGGTGGAGATACGCGCTTTCCGGAGATAGCAACACGGGCTGGACCGAATGCCTGACGAGGCTTCAGTTCCAGTTCGTCCACAAGCTTCGTGCGCAGTGCTGCCTGGATGGTTTCGGCGTTCCATTCGGTAAGGGTTTCGAGGCCCTGGACGGTAGCATCGACAACCTCAACCAGGTTTGCCGGCATTCCCTTGAGCGCTTTCTCGTCAATGACAATTTCGTCATCAGATTTGAAGAGGAATTCAAGCATGTCGGTCGCTTCACCCAACAGGGCAATACGTTCCTGCACCAGTGGTGCAGCCTGGTCCAGGATGACGTTTTCACGTTCAGTCAGCTCTTCGCCCACCAGGCCAGCGGCCTTCAGGTAAGGAACCAAACGATCACGGAAATCCTGTGCTTCGAGCATGCGCACGTGGGTTCCGTTGATTGCTTCTGCCTTCTTCACATCGAAGCGGGCAGGATTGGACAGCACATCTGCTACGTCAAAGGCTTCTACCAGCTGTTCACGCGAGAAGATATCTTCATCAGCACTCAGCGACCAGCCAAGCAGCGCGAGGTAGTTCAGCAGGCCTTCCGGGATGAAACCATTGTCGCGGTGCAGGAATACGCTGGATTCTGGATCACGCTTGGAGAGCTTCTTGTTGCCCTGTCCCATAACGTATGGCAGGTGGCCAAAGCGCGGCATGTACTGGGCAACGCCGATATCGTGCAGCAACGCATACAAGACGACCTGGCGTGGGGTCGAGGACAACAGGTCTTCGCCACGAAGTACGTGGGTAATACCCATCAGCGCATCATCGATTGGGTTGACCAGGGTGTACAGTGGCTTGCCGTTGGCGCGCACCACCACGTAGTCGGGAACGGATCCAGCCTTGAAGGTGATCTCGCCACGTACCAAGTCGTTGAAGGTGATGTCGTGATCCGGCATGCGAACACGCAATACCGGTTCACGGCCCTCGGCCTTGAACGCAGCTTTCTGCTCATCGGTCAGCTCGCGGTCGAAGTTGTCGTAGCCCAGCTTCGGGTCACGGCCGGCTGCCTTGTGGCGTGCTTCAACTTCTTCTGGGGTCGAGTAGGACTCGTACAGATGGCCTGCAGCACGAAGCTTGGCAATGACGTCCTCGTAGATGCCACCACGCTGCGACTGGCGGTATGGCTCATGCGGACCGCCCGCGTTGACGCCCTCGTCCCAATCGATACCCAACCATGCCAGAGCATCCAAAAGCTGGTTGTAGCTTTCTTCGGAGTCACGCTTGGCATCGGTGTCTTCGATGCGGAAGACCATCTTGCCGCCGGTGTGACGCGCGTAGGCCCAGTTGAAAAGGGCAGTACGGATCAAACCTACGTGAGGGGTACCAGTTGGGGATGGGCAAAAACGAACGCGTACCGGGGTATCTTCGGTAACAACGGGAATCAACGAAAGATCAGTCATGATGTTTTCATTCTATGCCTTCTGCAAAGAAACTTGCAGTTAAAGCGCGAGGCTCCCGATCACATTAGCGATCGAAAGCCTCACAACATCAGTGATGGTTCCTAGCGACGGAAGACGGTTCTCAATGAACCGATACCTTCGACTTCCACTTCTACAACGTCGCCTGCATTTACTAAGCCGACGCCCGCCGGGGTGCCGGTCATGATGACATCGCCTGGCAGCAAGGTGAAAGCTTCGGACGCACGAGCAACCAATTCGTTGACTGGCCAGATCATGTCGTTGGTAGTTCCATCTTGGCGAACCTCTCCATTGACGCGGCTGATAATTCCCAGATCATCCGGGTCGGCAATCTCGGTCTCAATCCACGGGCCCAGCGGGCAAGAACCATCAAAGCCCTTGGCACGAGCCCATTGCGGATCGGTGCGCTGAGCATCGCGGGCGGTCAGATCGTTTGCTACCGTGTAGCCGAAGATCACGTCCTGCGCTTTGTCGGCTGGAACGTCCTTGCAAATACGGCCGATCACCACGGCAAGTTCACCTTCGAAGGAAACTTCATTTGAAAACTCCGGCAGGGTGACGGGGTCTCCATGGCCGACTACGGAAGTATTCGGTTTCAAGAACATCAGCGGCTCAGCAGGAACTTCATTTCCAAGTTCCTTGGCGTGCTCGCGGTACGTGCGGCCAAAGCCCACCACCTTTGAGCGAGGGATGATCGGGGCTACCAACCGAACATCATCCAAGGAGTGCGTAGCACCAGTGGTCTTGATCCCCTGGAAAAATGGATCTCCAGCCAAAACATGAATATCGTTACCGTCGACGACGCCGTACAGCGGGTCGCTATCTACTACAAATCGTGCAATGCGCATGAATACAAGCCTAAACTATGACGTCTCGGCTTTTCCTTCACTGCAGGAACTGCGACTATGAAATACGGCTAATGAAGGGAAAGAAAATCCTCGGACGGCAATCCACCTCGGCTCGTCGCCGCGAACTCGGCTAGGGCAATTCCGGCTCCAGGGCAAGCTGCACCAGTGTGGTTTGATTTAGAATCCCGTACACGTGGCCGTCGGCACCAACGGTCAATCTGGTGCCATGCCGGTCATGGCTTCGTGTGGACACAACGGAATGAGTAGTTCCTGCAACATAATCCAACACTGTTATTCCGCCCCCTGCAGCATGAACCATCTTCTGCCCATCCGGCGTTGCCCTTACGTCTGCAGCTAGCCATCCAGGACGATAGGAAGTGTTTTTAACGTTGTTGACGATATGCCGTTTCTTCAACTGTCCGCTGTCCAAGTCCAGCAAGGCCACACCTTGCAGATCGGCTACGGCCAGCCAACCGCCGGTAATCGCAGGTGAATACAACGCGCCCGCGGATTCCACAGGACTTGTTTCCCAGAGGATCTTGCGGGACGCTATGTGCATCTTGAAGACCTTGGCAGGACTTTTCGTATCTTCAACGCCATATCCGTTGCGCACCGAAGTGGTGCCATAGAGATGCGATTCATCGGCGGCTAGCCCGATGATGGAATGGCCTGAAACGAATCCTTTGCCATCCCCGTCAAGAACCCAAGAGACCGTATCAGTAGCAGGATCAATCTTCCCCAGAACACCGCCTGAGACTCCATATTCCGGAACAGTTCCGAAAAACACGCTGGATGAATTCGATGCCCAGCCGAAGGGCCTCGATTGCGAGTACTCGGTGAGCAGACGTGCAATGCGGTCGTATTTTCTGTCGGCATTGTTTTGAGGTGTTTCCATGAGGACCAGGTCAGCGCTACCGTAGGAACCGATATAGGTCTTGTTCTGGTCGTATTCGACCATTCCTTCGATCTGGTTGATCACCTGCTCGTCATCGCCGGAGTTCCAACGAACGCCAGTTTCCGGATTCAATGCGGCGACACCGTTCGCCTTGTATCCTCCGATATAGATGTTTCCGTCACTGTGTCCGAGCAGCGATTGGATCTTGATGGCGCTCGGGGTCAATCGGATTTCGCGGGTAGCGCGTACGCGATTCAAACCCAGATCGAATGTTTCACAGAGAATCCCATCGGTTGTCGTACTGATGATGAGGATGCGCCCATTCTGCGGAATGATGCACAAGATGCCGCGCGCCTCGACTTTTCCGAGCTGCTTGTCGTCCATTCCCTGGAATGCAGTTGAATGCAGATGGCCGGCAGTGATGCTGAAGAATCTCCCCGAACTGGCCTTGGAAATCTCGCGCGATGCCCATACCCGGGTCACTGGCTCGTGCCATTTCATCGTCCGGGTATCGAGTATGAGTTGTTCGGAAACGGAGCTAACGGTAACAGCGAGGTAGTGCCCGATAGGGTCGATTGACCCAATGAATCCATGGGCCACATCCACTGGAAGGTTTATTTCACGTACTGCATCCGGCTTCCCCGCCTCAAAGGTGAATAACCTAGGATTCCGAGACCCCGTTCCCATCCATACCCTGCCCCGGCCATCCAATGCCAGCCGGCGGATATAGTCGGTGTCTTCGGCTACACGATCAAACACTCGAAGTTTCTTGCTTTCGACGTTGTAGTTGAAGCTTGCGCCGAGTGGATAGGTCCCTCCCCATAAATTGCCGCTCGAATCAAGCCGAAGCTCATATGCAACCGAGGCGCCTTCAACGTCCACCAGGGTATTGAACTGCTCAGGAATCGCTGGATTCCATGCGAGAACACTCCCGTCCACACTGACATATAGTCTTTGCCGGGGTTCATCCCAAACCATCGAATCAATTACGTGCCCGCTGTCATCGGGCAAATTCAACGTGTGAATAGCGTTGCCGACGGAGGGATCGATTATTTGCAGTTCATTGATATGCCCGACAACAGACACCGCCAACCGAAGCTTCGAAGAATTGCGATAGTTGGTTAGAGGTACCGCCTCTAGAATCTTCAGCGTCGAATATGCTCTGCCGAAGACCTTTTCATGGCCACTAATTTCCTTCCCACTCTTCAGATTCGCTAAATACCGCATATCGGGAGTCGGTTTCGGCGTGGGGCTCGGAGACGGGGTCACTGAAGGAGCGCTAATCTCAGAGGCCCGACGGTCCGGGAAGAGGAAAGAAAGCCCTGCGGCGGTTCCACCAACAACAGCCAGACCGAGCAAGCTTCGTCTTGCAATGCTTCTATTTTCCCTGCGCTCTTCTCCAGACAAACATTACTCCGTTCGATCGGCCCCAGAACTTCTTGCAGCGGAGCAGCGTCTGCTACGTACTGACGCTAGCAACTGCGTTTGCACATGACCAATTCGGTTTAAAAACCACTGGTCCCGAGACTATAAGTCTCGAGACCAGCAACTTTGAGCTAGCTTTACGCCAAACGTTCCAGCCAACCGTGACGGTCTTCCACGGTACCCCGCTGAATTCCCAGCAGTTCTTCGCGAATGGACATGGTCACCTCACCGGCTGCAGCATTCTCCTCACCAATGAGCTCTTCGCCGTTCTTCAGCAGGCCGATTGGGGTGATCACCGCCGCTGTACCGCAAGCAAAGACCTCGGCAATGTCGCCTGAGGCGATGCCTTCACGCCACTCATCCAGGGTGATCTTGCGTTCTTCCACCTCCATGCCGCGATCCTTCGCGAGCTGGATGACCGATGAACGGGTCACGCCTTCAAGAATGGTTCCGGTCAACGCTGGGGTCACCAGCTTGTTGTCCTTCGTTACGAAGAAGACATTCATGCCCCCGAGCTCTTCAACGGCATTGTCATTGAAGGAGTCAAGGAACAGAACCTGCTTGCAGCCGTTTTCTTCAGCTTCCAGCTGGGCTACGAGCGAGGCCGCGTAGTTGCCACCGCACTTAGCCGAACCTGTACCGCCTCGGCCTGCTCGTGCGTAGTTCTTCGATACCCAAATGGCCACTGGCTTGAGTTCGCCACCGAAGTAATTGCCTGCTGGAGAGGCGATGACGCGGTAGGAAACCTCACGCGCTGCACGCACACCGAGGAATGCTTCGGTAGCAATCATGAATGGACGCAGGTACAGGGCTTCACCGTCACCGGTAGGAACCCAATCGATATCCGTTGCTACCAGCTTGCGCAGCGAGTCGACGAAAACGTCTTCATCCAGCTGCGGGAGTGCTAGGCGCTGAGCCGACTTATTCATGCGGGCAGCGTTGGCCTGCGGGCGGAAAGTCCATACCGAACCATCGGCGTGGCGGTAGGCCTTCAGGCCTTCGAAGATTTCCTGGCCATAATGCAGAACTGAAGCGGCCGGGTCCATGGCGATAGGGCCGTATGGCTCAATTCGAGCATCATGCCATTCACCGTTACGGCCGCTATCGTCTGCTGACCAGTCGATGACTGCGGTGTGGTCAGTGAAGAAGTCTCCGAACCCAGGATTAGCCAAGACGCCGGCTCGGTCCTGTTCGCTCTTGCGATTCGTTGAGAGATTTTCGGTGAATTCCATCTACCCTGGACTTCCTAGTTCAATAAACAAAGAACGGATGCTCCACGCCTCAGCGGAACATCCGTTCGTGGAATTTGCTACTGGCTATCAGCTAACCAGAAACGTCACTTTCAGCTTATGCCAGTAACGCCACAATTGCATCGCCAATTTCACTTGTGGTGCGATTATCGGTCAATTCTTGACGTGAAGTGATCTCTTTTTCAACAGCTTGCTCAACTGTGCGAGCTTCTTCAGCCAACCCGAGGTGATCAAGCATCAGTGCCACGGACAGAATCGCCGCGGTTGGGTCTGCCTTGTGCTGGCCGGCAATATCAGGAGCCGAACCATGAACCGGCTCAAACATCGATGGGTAGGTACGGTCCATATTGATGTTGCCACTGGCTGCCAGGCCAATACCACCGGTAATGGCGCCGGCCTGGTCGGTGAGGATGTCGCCAAAGAGGTTGTCAGTGACAATCACGTCGAAACGCGATGGGTCCGTGGTCAAGAAGATGGTAGCCGCATCCACGTGCAGGTAATCGTGGGTAACCTCTGGGAATTCCTGCGCCACCATTTCGACAGTGCGCTTCCACAAATGCCCGGCGTGCACCAGCACGTTGTGCTTGTGCACCAGGGTGACACGCTTGCGTTCACGCTCTGATGCACGGCGGAATGCGTCGCGGACAACACGTTCCACACCATAGGCGGTATTTACCGATACTTCGGTAGCGATTTCATGCGCGGTGCCTGTGCGCACGGAACCGCCGTTGCCTACATAGGGGCCTTCGGTACCTTCGCGAACCACCACGAAGTCAATCTCACCGGGGTTAGCCAGAGGGCTCTCAATTCCAGGATAGAGCTTAGCCGGACGCAGATTCACGAAATGATCCAGCGAGAAGCGGAGCTTCAGAAGCATTTCGCGCTCGATAATTCCGGACGGAATGCGCGTATCTCCAGGGGCAGCGCCAACAGCGCCGAAGAGAATTGCATCGTGCTTCTTAATAGCTTCCAGCGTTGCTTCCGGAAGGGTTTCACCAGTCGCCAGCCAATGCTCTGCACCAAGCTTGTAGTCAGTCAGCTTGATCTCGTTCTTGCCACCGTTAGTGACGAACTTCAGAACCTTAACCGCTTCGGCAACAACTTCTGGGCCAATACCGTCACCCGGAATGACCGCAATATCAATTACATTTCCCATGGCACAGATTCTATCGACTAGCGTCCGCCATTTGAGAGTTCATCTCAAATAATGAGATCTGATGAGTTTCCGCCGACATATTTCCTCCCTGGGCATGAGGCATCGCCGTCTTCGTTGCCGATAACCTTGGATAAACAGATCCTTTGCTTCGCTATAAGGATCAACAGCTACTAACACGTCGAATTGCAGGAACACTTGATCTTTGCCAATCCCCACCGTCGAATTGACGGTTGGATCCGCGAGAATCCCGGACGAGTAGATTTCATCACCGGCCTGCTGTACACGCTGTTCTGCATACCGGCAGCCCTCAGCCTCGCTTCTTCGATGTCAGTTGCCGCCGTTCTCGCCGTTCTGAGTCTCTCTCTTCTCCAGTCAGCGCCGCTGATGGTGCGGCGTCGCTGCCCATGGGCAGCGACCCTCGTTGTCGCCACCGGGCATTTATTGCAACTGGGCTTTGACGGGCTAATGATGTTCTCGCAAGTATCCGTTCCAATCATGGTTTACACCATGGCTGTCTACGGGAAACGCTGGCAGTCATTCAGCACGCTGGGACTGGGACTGATTGGCGCGTTGTTGGCGACGTTCAGCATGTTCGGCGCCTCAAGGTACTCACCTGATCCATCACCCGTCTTCACCTTCGACATGATGATTTCTTTCGTGGGTCTTGCATTGGTCGTCACCCTTTCCTGGACCTTCGGTGACTTAGCGCGCACGAGGCGCCTGGCCATGAAATCCCTGAAGGATCATGCCGAACGCCTGGAGAAGGAACGCCTCACCGAGCGCGCCCTGGCAGCTTCCGACGAGAGAAACCACATTGCCCGCGAGATGCATGACATCGTGGCCCATTCGCTCTCTGTCATCATCACCCAGGCCAACGGGGCACGATATGCGGCGGCGAAAGACCCGGAGATTGCCATCGAGACCCTGAAGACAGTTTCAGATACTGGCCGCGCATCACTGAAAGAAATGCGCAGGCTCCTGGGAGTTCTACGCAAAGATGAGGAATTGGAGAATCGCCCTCTTCCGTCATTGGCAAACGTACCTGAACTCGTAGAAAGCGTTGCCGTGTCCGGACTGAATGTCCATCTCGAAACTTCTGGAACCCCGCGGAAAGAACTACCGGCAGGCGCGGAGCTCACAATCTATCGATGCGTTCAAGAATCACTCACGAATGTCATTAAGCACGCTGGTCCTGACACGCAGACCCAAGTCCATATTGAGTGGACTTCCCGGGGCTTGAATTTGAGCGTCAGCGACGATGGGCGAGGTGCCGGTTCCATCGTCCTGGAAGGCGTAGGACAAGGTCTGCAGGGAATGAAAGAACGCGTAGCCTTATATGAAGGTACCTGCTCTGCACTCCCCCGGACCGGGGGCGGTTTCGCCGTTAATGTTTCCATCCCTTACACCGAGGACTAATATTCAAATGCCTAATACAGATGCCATCAAGGTCGGCTTGGTTGATGATCAGCTCTTGGTTCGCAGTGGCTTCAGAATGCTCATTAATTCCCAAGAGGATATGGAAGTCATTGTTGAAGCTGGCAATGGCCGTGAAGCACTAGCTGCACCGCTGATGGCTCAGGCGGATGTCATCTTGATGGACGTGCGAATGCCGGAAATGGACGGCATCGAAGCTACTGAGCGCCTACTGGATCCAGATAAGAAGGCTGCGGATGGTCCCAAGATCATCGTTCTGACGACTTTCGACATGGATGAATATGCGCTAAGCGCCATTCAAGCCGGCGCCAGCGGCTTTCTTTTGAAGGATGCACCCCCAGAAGAACTCTTGGAATCGGTGCGCACGGTCAATCGCGGTGATGCCGTCATAGCGCCTTCGACCACTCGACGGTTGCTGGACCACATGGCGCCAATGCTCAAGAAGAGCTCGTCACAGCACAAGGATCACCTGATTGCCGCTGTTGAATCGCTGACGCCTCGCGAACGGGAAGTGTTTGGCCTGATTGCAGAAGGTTTTTCCAACCCGGAAATCGCAGAAAAACTCTTCCTGTCAGAAGCTACAGTCAAAACCCATGTGGGTCATATTCTGGCCAAACTGGAAGCTCGTGACCGGGTCCAGGCTGTAGTCATCGCCTACCAGACCGGAGTCGTCACACCCTGACTGAATGAAAAAAATTGAGGTGTTCTGCTCGGATTCAGAATCAAGCAGAACACCTCAGTTTCCTCTCAGGAAAATTTTTACTTCTCTTCCTCGTAGCGTGGGAACACAGGAGAAGGAGCTGGGAGCTCAGTGCCTGGGACCAAAGCGCTATCAAAGGACTCGAAGGTTCGCGCCGAACCTTCGCCAACTGCCAACGCATTGAGCATAGAAGTCATGGCCTGCGGCAATACTGGCTGAAGCAGCAACGCCACCTTGCGGACAATCTCAATGGTCACGTACAAGACAGTAGCCATACGCTCAGGATCGGTCTTCTTCAGCTTCCATGGCTCCTGCTCAGCGAAGTAGGCATTGGTATCGCCCAGAACGTGCCAAACGGATTCAAGTGCCTTGCTGAATTCCTGACGCGAGAAAGCATCGCGGTTGATCTCCAGCAGCTTGCCGGCTGCTTCCAGAATCTGCTGATCAGCTTCCAGCAATTCGCCCGGGGTTGGGACTACTCCCCCACAGTTCTTTGCGACCATCGAAAGTGAACGCTGTGCAAGGTTGCCGAAGTTATTGGCCAGGTCACCGTTAATACGGGCAACGATGGTCTCGTGGTTGTAGCTGCCATCGGCACCGAACGGAACTTCACGCAAGAAGAAGTAGCGTACCTGGTCCAAGCCATAACGGTTCACAAAATCATCTGGGGAAACAGTGTTGCCCAGGGATTTGGACATCTTCACGCCGTTATTATGCAGGAATCCATGGATCATGACGCGCTTAGGCAATGGCAGTTTTGCAGACATCAGGAATGCTGGCCAGTAGATCGCGTGGAATCGCGAGATGTCTTTGCCGATCACGTGGACATCTGCCGGCCAGTATTTCTGGAAAGAAGCAGACTCAACGTCCGGGAATCCAACGCCCGTCAGGTAATTGGTCAGCGCGTCTACCCACACGTACATGACATGCTTCTCGTTGCCCGGTACCGGGATCCCCCAATCAAAGGTTGTTCGAGAGATCGAAAGGTCCATCAGACCGCCTTCGACAAACCGTACTACTTCATTGAAGCGGGAACGTGGCGCTCCGAATTCAGGGTTGTTCTGGTAGTACTCCAACAACTTGTCCTGGTACTTGGATAAGCGGAAGAAGTAGGATTCTTCTTCAGTCCAAGTAACTTCAGTGTCGGTTTCAACGGCATAACGAATACCGTCCTCGCGCACTTCCGTCTGGTCTTCGGTGTAGAAGGCCTCGTCGCGTACCGAGTACCATCCTGCGTACTTATCCAAGTAAATGTCATCATTGGCTTCCATACGGCGCCAGAGTTCCTGCGCAGCCGCATGATGGTCCGCATCAGTGGTACGAATGAAGCGGTCGTAGCTTGTACCCAGCTCATCATTCATGGCCTGGAATGCATCCGAGTTACGCTGAGCCAGCTGAGCCGGCGTGACCCCAAGATTCTCTGCGGTCTGCATCATCTTCTGGCCATGCTCATCGGTGCCGGTCAGGAAGAAGACGTCAAAACCATCTAGGCGCTTGAATCGAGCCATAACGTCGGTAGCCACTACCTCGTAGGCATGTCCAATGTGCGGGGTACCATTCGGGTAAGAAATAGCCGTGGTGATGTAAAAAGGTTTCTGCTGAGAAGTCACGATATAAATTTACCTTAGCTAGCGTCAGAAAGCGGATTTCCAGATTGTACTGACTCGTCACATGATCTTGCCCAAATACTCCCAGAAGGCGCCACGAAGTGTGCGGCGGATGATCTGCTGATCAGTTTTCCATTCCCCAAGCACTTGAGCGCAATCCTTGAGCAAAGTCCTGTCAATTTCGGGTGGCAGTTGCGGCTTGTCAGCAATTAGTTCTACTACGTCAGACTGTGTCGTGAAGGCAAGCCAGGATTCAGCAACCTTTGCGCCGATCTCTTCTGCAACCTTCAACTCTTGTTGCTCATAAGCCGCGGAACCCTGATAGCCAGAAGCTTCACCACCACTGGAATAGATCACCACAGGTTCGGCTTCCGGCTCAACGGCTGGCCTGATAACTGGCTTCTGAGCCATGACGGCAGGAGTAGGAACCGATGGCTTCGCTGCTGGCTTTGCTTCTGTCTCCAAAGACGCACTAGCAATTAAAGACGTCTTTTCAGAATGATTCTTGTCCCATTCAAGAACCTTGGTGAATGCGCTATCCAATAGTTGATTCGGAACGATTTCAATGTAGTCAGCGGTCAAAGCCAGGTGTTCAGCCACCGAGGCTACTCCAAGACGGCTATCGGATTTCGCTACGCCTAGTAACACTACTTTCATGCCCAAGTCTTGCGCTTCTTCGACGGCCTCGGCGAGGTCGTCATCGCCAGAGACCAAGTAAGCAATTGATGCCGAGCCATTACGGGCAACTCCTACAAGGTCCAGCGCCAGCCTCAGGTCCACACCTTTTTGCTCGCCGTTATAAGAGATACGACCTAAGCGCACTTTAACGCCGGGTATCAAGCCAATCCGCTTATGCTGCTCAGTAAATAGCCCGTCTTTCGAGGCGTCATACCAATAAACGCGGAGGTTATTAAGACCCGTGTTCTTCTTTACGGTTTGCACGATCCCGCGTACCAGCGCCTCGTAATGGGTTGTAAAGGCTGATCTTAAGGTTGTTCCGGCGGCACGATGACCGCCTAGTGAGAGCAGAAATCCGGCATCAATAAATATTGCAGTTTGATTCATCATGCTTCGATCGTACTGATAAAACTAGGCAAACCATATTGAAAGGGCCTGCATCGCATGACTCTTTCCGGTGTAAACCAGAAAAGACCAGTTCAACTGGTGTTGAACTGGTCTTTTGAACGGAACTAGATGCTGGTTGCCCGCATCATGTCCTCTGGATCTGACAGACTTGAATCGAATTCCTCGATACGCGAACCTACGCCAAGCAATTCTGCAATTGCAGCGACGGTACGTACGGAAGCCCTGCCATCACCGTAAGGGTTTACAGCGTTAGCCATCTCGTTGTAAGCCGCTTCATCATGCAACAGCTCAGTGACCGATTCGAAGATGCGCTTCTCATCGGTGCCGATCAGGCGTACGGTACCCGCGGTAACAGCTTCAGGACGCTCGGTGTTCAGGCGCATGACCAGGACAGGCTTGCCGAGGCTTGGAGCCTCTTCCTGGACGCCACCGGAATCGGTCAAGACGACGGTCGAAGCATCAATGATGCGAGTGAATTCGCCGTAAGCCAGCGGCTCGGTCAAAGTCACGTTAGGCAGCCCATCGATTTCCGGAAGCAACGCTTCGCGAACCGCAGGGTTGCGATGCAACGGCAAGATGAATTCAACATCTGGTTCAGCCTTGGAGAGCTTTGCCAATGCACGGCCGATGCCGCGCATTGGTTCGCCTTGGTTCTCACGACGGTGCGTCGTCACCAGAACGATGCGCTTGTCAGAAGAAACCAGTTCTTCCAACTTGGGATCCGAGAAAGGAACCTTCTTTTCGACGACAGTCAGCAGTGCGTCAATGACAGAGTTACCGGTGATAACGATGTCACTTCCCTTGAACGTTTCACGCTCAAGGTTACGCTTGCTCAACGACGTTGGAGCCAAATGCAGGCTGGCGATCTGGCTGGTCAGCTTGCGGTTAGCTTCCTCCGGGAATGGAGAGAAGATGTCATAGCTCCGAAGTCCAGCCTCAGCGTGAACCACTGGGATACCACGGTAGAAAGCAGCGATTGCGCCAGCCGTCGAAGTGGTGGTGTCGCCCTGGACCACTACAGCGTCAGGCTTTTCCTTTTCGAAAATCTCGTCAAGACCAGCAATGGTCTTAGTAAGCAGACCATTCAGGGTCTGGCCCGGCTGAATGACGTCCAAGTCATAGTCCGGCGTGATGCCAAAGAGCTCGTTGACCTGATCCAGCATTTCCCGGTGCTGTCCAGTTACGACAACAACGCATTCAAACTCGTCAGCTTCTTTCAAAGCCTTGACGATCGGCGCAACCTTGATGGCCTCAGGACGAGTGCCATAGATCGGCATGATCTTCTTCATAGATATATACCTTGTCAGCTTGGAGAACTAGCGCCAGAGACCGCGAGTGTCGATAACTTCCTTGCCGGCCAGCGCGGTTGCTGGTACGGACTTGAACTGGTCGTGGTCGACCAGCAAAGTAATTACACTTGCCGATTCTAGGGCTTCATCGGTTGCAACCAGCTTCAGGTTGGCGATGCCCGCAAGATTCTTAGGCAATTCTTCTACATGTGGCTCCACTGCAAGGAACTCGACGGTTGGGTTGGCTTCAGCCAACTTGCGAGCGATCGCAATCGATGGCGATTCACGCATGTCGTCAATGTTCGCTTTGAAAGCCAAACCCATGACCGCTACCTTGCCGTTGAAGGATGGGAGTTTGGTAGCTTCTACAACCTTGTCGATAACCCAGTTCGGCTTTGCATCATTGGTGTTACGAGCCATGCGGATCAGCTTTGATTCTTCAGGAGCAGCCGAGACAATGAACCATGGATCAACTGCGATGCAGTGACCGCCAACACCTGGACCGGGCTGAAGAATGTTTACGCGTGGGTGGCGGTTGGCCAGGGAGATCAGTTCCCAAACGTCAATGCCCAGCTTGTCGGAGATGACCGACAATTCGTTAGCAAAGGCGATGTTCACGTCGCGGTACGAATTCTCGACCAGCTTTGCCATTTCAGCAGTCTTAGCATCGGTGGTGAGGATAGCTGCCTGGCAGAAGGTCTCGTAAAGAGCCTTGGCCTTCTCTGCAGCTTCTGGGGTGATACCGCCGACAATACGGTCATTGGTGACCAATTCTTCCATGACGTAGCCAGGAAGTACGCGCTCTGGGCAGTGTGCAACAAGCAGGCTGTCCTTGTTCAGGTCGGGACGCTTCTTCAGCAGGTAGTCGAAGAGGTGCTGGGTTGCACCTGGAGGCGAGGTCGACTCGAGGATAACCAGTTCGCCGCCCTTCAGCTTTGGAGCGATGCCCTCTGCTGCAGCCTCAATGTATGAAAGGTCAGCGGTGTAGTCATCGTTGAACGGCGTTGGCACAGCAACAATGTACGCTTCAGCTTCTGGAGTATCGAAGCTTGCAGACAAGGTACCTGCAGTCACCGCGGCGGAAACGAATTCGCCCAACGCCGGCTCTACGAACGGCACCTCGCCCTTGTTGACTGCCTCTACAGTTCGAGGAGTTACATCGACGCCTTTTACGGTGATGCCCTTCGAGGCAAGAATTGCAGCAGTTGGCAATCCGATGTAACCCAAACCGATTACGGCGACTTCTTTAATGTTGTTCACTAAAGTGACTTTCCTTCTGGTACGAGCGATGTTCCCTACGAAAGGGCCTGCAAGCTGATCTTGAAGCACAAGAAGTGCAAGATTAGCCCTATAAACCATATCCCATCACTGAGTTCAGCGACAGCCTCATTGTCACGGAGCTTTACTTATTACTTGCTCGTAAACTTGGACAACGCTAAGCGCGTTTTGCTCCCAAGTTCTATTGGCAAGCACGAATTCCCGCCCTGACTTGCCCATGCGTTCAGCTGCCCCTTGGTTTAAAATCAACTTTTCGATATTTTCGGCCCACTCAGCCACATCCCCCGCAGGTATCAAGTGACCGTTCTCACCGTCAGTGATCAGCTCCTGCAGGGCAGGAAGATCGGATGCCAAGACAGGTACGTTCGATGCCATTGCTTCAACTGGTTTGAGCGGAGTTACCGAGCGAGTGACAGCAGAGTCAATTCGTGGCACGACGAAAGCGTTCAACGCAGCGTGATAGAGATGCGACTGTTCCCGCGGAATGCGACCAGGAAAAACACAACGCGCGGCGATGCCTAGACTTTTGGCAAGACTGATCAGATTCTCGCGATCCGTACCATCACCAACGATCAACAAACGTAACTCCTTGTGCTGCTTCGCAAGTTCAGCAACAGCACGGACAACTGTCGAAAGCCCCTCATAAGGGACCAAGCTGCTAACCGT
The DNA here is from genome assembly GCF_044743255.1 of Glutamicibacter sp. NPDC087673. Taxonomy (NCBI): domain Bacteria; kingdom Bacillati; phylum Actinomycetota; class Actinomycetes; order Micrococcales; family Micrococcaceae; genus Glutamicibacter; species Glutamicibacter sp. NPDC087673. The sequence goes on along the minus strand of NZ_JBIUWB010000003.1, from coordinate 17,523 downwards.
CCCCACATAAAATGCTTCAGAATCGAGGTCCAGCTGCGCACGAGCTTGGACCCTGGGCACGGGTTCCTCTAGGAACTTTTCCCCTATCCCGTTCGGTAATATTGAAATCTTTGATTCATCAACGCCCGCGTCAATCAGGTTGCGTTTCATGGCATCGCCCAAGGTGAAGACATGATCGGCATGCCGAGCTACAAACGCTTCGCGTTCCACGAATAGTCGGTATCGTTCTGAATCTTTCGAGCGCTCGGGACGCGTAGAAAGCCACGTGTCTGCCAGCTGTCCGCGAACTTCATAAACCCACGGTATACCGGTCGCTTCTGCAACGGACTTAACCGCTAGAGCGTTAGAAAAATCTGTCGTCGTGTGAAGTACAGAAGGGGCCTCTTGAAGGACTCTGCTCAGTAGGTCTTCAGCTTGTTGCTGGATTCTTCCGGTGAAGTCATGCTTCGCTGGAAAAGGCAGGCAGCGCTGGTATTCGATACCAGAAACCACGTCAGCTTCTGAGACGGATAGTTTGCCGATATTCAAGGGATAATTCACACGGGTAAGTCCTTTGACTCCCCATCCTGCATCCCTTAATGACGCGAGAATTGAATGAGTTCGTTGTGCGTAACCGCTACCAGTGTGTGGCAACGAATTGGTAGCAACGTAAAGAACAGAACGAGTCGCGCTAGTCGATATACCGGCGGTACGGAGCGGAGAAAGACAGGGCTCTGCCCCCTTGAAGGATGCCAATTCTGATTCATAGTGACGAAGTTGACGGCCACTGCGATTCTGCTGCAACAGCTCAATGGCATCTGTCATCCAGCCCAATGACCACAATAGACGGGCCTTGGCACGTACGTGGGCGATGGAAGGTTTGCCCCTATTGAGTAATTCTTCTGCAAGTTCCCACTCATTGGAAGCAATGCAAAGGTTAGCCAGGAATACTGACTGCGTTGGGTTGCTGTCGGAGCTTAACCATTCTCTGCAGGCAGAGAGCAGGGCACTAGTGTCATCCTTCAGCATGGCCGAGAGCGCGCGTAGCCGAATGCTGGATTTATCACTCCCAAGAGTAATAATCAACGAGCGTAGAACCGGCTTGGACTTGAAGCGGCGAGCAACTTGGAGCGCAAAATAAGTAGGATCATCAGCAATGTTGGAAAGTACCAAATTACCGGTGTTGATCGTATTCGGAATGACTTTTAGATTCAAAAGTTCTGCTCTATCTCTTGGAGTACGCATCGACGACTGTGGCTAGTAGTTCGGCATATTCCCGCCCTGCTTGACGTAGCGATCCATGTTTCCTGACCCAGTCGGTCCCGCGACGATCGGTCCGCAAAATTCCAGGGTTCGCAACCAAGTTGTTAATGTAAGCGGCCAGGGAAGGTACATCTTGTTCAATCACAGTCCCAGCCTCGGAATCACGAATAATTTCCGCTGCTTCTCCTCTGACCAAGCCGCTGACGTGCTGATTCAAGTAAAGAAGTTCATAGAGTTTCGAAGGCACTGTGTGGTTAAAGCTCGGCCAGTCAGGACGCAGAGAAACTAGGCATGTATCCGCCCACGAGTAATTTTCCAGTACCTCCTGGCCGTAGACAGGGTCTTGGAAGTCAATATCAAGCCCAAGATCCATCGCTAGGCTCATCAATTTACTCTTTTCAGTACCCTGGCCAACAATGCGCAGACGTACAGATTCTGGTGCGTACTCCATCGCTCGGATAACGGTCTCCAGACCCTGGCTCCGACCAATGTTCCCTAGATAGAGAATATGGAATTCGCCATCGATCTCGCGTTGAGCAACTGTAAAATCTTCGCGTTCGGTTTCAACGCCGTTGGTGATTGTGGCGACGTTCTTCACGCCATTTCGCTTCATCTTCCCCGCCAAGCCGTACGTCACCGTGACGAGCATGTCGCTTTTATTCACAACGAAACTGATGATCTTCGAAATAGCTGGCTCGACCCAGCGGAACTTGATAACTTGTGATTCACTGAGCAAATCTGGCCAAGCATCCCGGAGGTCGACAACTAAGGGTACACCCCGTAAACGGCTGGCCACGAAGCCAACAATTAGCGTTGGAATTGCTGGGACAGTTGCGATAAAAACGTCAGGCTTTTGCCCTCGGAATGCAGCAGGGACGCTCAGAACTGCATCAACGCCATGCTTCAATACTTTTCCGAGCATCGTTTTGGAACGACGCATTGATGGATAGTGCTGCAGCTTCAAATAATGATTATCAAGAAGACGACTTTGCCGTTTAGTTGCAATCCGATTTGATTTCGGGGTCACTACAGTAACTTCGTGCCCCAATTGCCCCAGTTCGTCGGCAATAATTGACCAGCGTCGCTGAGGTGGCGAGATCTCAGGCGTGAACGAGTGAGTCAGAAGCATAACTTTCATCTTCTTCACTCCCCTGATTTACCTCGTACTATTTGCACAATAAGACTTTCCTAGAAAAAGACATGTTTATCATTGCGTCCAAACCACTGAATACTACCAGTTGCAGTCAACTCCGCATCACTCAGATCCCAGGTATGCGCTAGCCCATCATTCCCTCGCATTTGGGTAAAGTTGAAACGGTCACTCGAATAAATGGTTCCTCCACGTTCAATGACGTCTTTTAGGAATCTTGTATCTTCGCCACGGTTACGTGTATCAAAGGGTGTCTCGCGGAAAACGTGCGCGCGGCCAAGCATCGTCGGACCCATCACGAGGTTTGTAAAGCGGTGCTCACGTTCGGCAAATCTCAGCAAAGTAGCATCTGAATCCGCGAGGTACATGTAATGCGCCTGCTTGCCTACTATCGAGGCACCGCTGTATCGAAGCGCTGAAATTTGATCGAAGAGATAGTACTCCCCGTATAGGTCGTCATCATCCATTTTGGTGATGAAGTCGCCGTTGGCCATGGCCACCGCGGCGTTCAGGCAGTCACCCAAAGTATTTTCTTCACCCATCTCAAGCAGTTGGTAGTTCGCTACTCCAGCTGCTGATGCCATATCGGCCAGTTGTCCAGTGGCGGCCGAGAACTTATGAGCCACGAGGACGAGCTCAACTTCAACATCCTTCTGTTTCCCTACAGTCTCGAATATATGCTGAAGCTGGTGAGGCCTTATGGTCGAAACAATCGCACTTACCTTTGGAGTACAGGACATGGACATTGGCTGACCGTGAGCAGAACGGAGCCCAACGAATTGTTCAACCTGCTGAGCACGATGCGCATAAGTATGGTTCTTCCAGATCCTGCGCTGACCCATATGGACCATTCGCTGGCGAAGTTCTGGGCTCCGAACCAAGCTGCGAATCGAGTTAGATGCTTGTTCCCTGGTGGATACCTGAAGTACCTCTGAAGGCGTGAAGAAATTCTCTATCGCAGCGCTTGGAGCCGAAATCACAGGAGTGCCAGCGGCGGTGATCTCGAATATTCGACGGGCGCACATGCTTGGCGAATCGACCACGGAGTTGACGTTCAGAAAAACGTTGTAGTTCTTGTACGCAGAAAGCATCTTGTCATAGTCGAGCGAGCCGACAACATTCTGGTCATACGGTGCCGGGAACTGGTACTTCGCGTCTCCGCCGTGCTGCCGGGAGAAAATGTCTAGCCCGCTAGTGAGCTTTGGCGAGATATCCATGGCTCCGCCAAGCACGATTTCCATCTGTTCTTGTCGTTCGGGGTACTTGTCCGCAAAATACATTCCGGCGAAAGCTACATCTCGGCGTTCTTGGCTAAGTGTCCGTACCGGATTATGGAACTTCGGCTGAGCTGCAAAGCTCAACGCTGCGACACGTTCATGGCCCAGTGCTTCATGGTATTCCGGAATTTTGCGGGAATCTGATGTGAAAACGACATCGAACAGCCTTGCAGAATCGAGGAAGTCGGCGAAGTGCGGTGGGTCTTCTTTATTCCAGAAAACTGCTGGAACAGATCGTTCTTTAAACGCTTCCACCATCTCGACAAACGCTGGTCGAGGTGCCGACGGACCGGTTAGGTGGTACTGCCAAGACTTGTTGTTTCCAGCCCAGGCCGACTCCACGAAGAGAAGATCAAATTCTCGTGTTTCAAGTTCATCCTGCCATGAGCTGGGGGTGATAAAGGTGCAGTTCCATTCAGGCGCCCAAGCTTTCGCGCTGAAATCATCAAGAATGACGGCAACGTTTAACTTTCCATCGTGGTCCTCTGAAGGTTCAAATTCTACCGGTGGGAATTGCAGTCCAAGCAATTTCTCAACATCTGTTCGCAAGTAGCGCTGCTGTCCCCCGATGCGCAAATCATAGTTGCGGCGCTGGTACCACTCCTGCAATTGCTGTGGACCACCCTGGCGAAGATGCCAAAGTGCTTTTCGGAAGTCCCCTAATGCAATTTTCACTTCTCAACTCACTTTATCTTCAATGCAGACTAGATCAATAATACAGTGAGGTGCATTCGGTGGCGATTGCCACTGAACGCACCTCACTAGAGAAAAGCACTAAAGAGCGCTAGTTAGCTTCAATTTCATTCATGATTCGAGCAAGCACATCGTTGGAATCGTAGTTCTTCACAGTGAACTCGCGTGCAGCTTCAACCTGCTCTGCCAGTTTCGCTTGATCCTGTACCTGACTGATCACGTATTGAGCTGCTGACGCAGTGTCTGCATGCAACCACTCATTCGGGTACAGCCATTCCGCTCCCGGCCAGGCCAGGCCTACCGGCAACGCACGAGATGCCGCTCCATCTGCAAGAGTGAAGTGGAAGGACTCGAAATCACTGGTGGATACGGCAACACCGATCTCCTGGTACCACTGGGCCATATTATCGCCTTGAGGATCGAAGACCACAGCACCGCGGAGTAGATCAGATTCTTCAATACGAGCATACTGCGCCTCGTAGAAGGCCATTTCTTCCTCGCGTGCAGCCATCCAGGGGTAATCTTCCGGTCGTTTGCCCTTGACGCGCAACGTAAAGCGGCTATCGATTGCACGCAACTTTTCCAGTAGATCAAGCACGAGGTCGAATCGCTTCATCTGCGGAACCATGCCGACGAAGCCCAATACAAATTGAGAATCATCGGACTTGGGAAGATCCAGCTTCCTGGTATCCACAGAGTTAGGAATGACCATCGTTTTTTCCTCAGGAATTCCGAACTTTTGAATCGCCATTCCTCGGATCAACTCGCTGACAAAGATCACCTTGTCAACCTTCTTGAAGTTCACCGATCGAGGGTAATCCGTGAATAGTTCCTGCGAGTGGAATCTGGTAACCAGTTTCTGCCCGGGCTTCAAATGCGTTGAATACCACGCCAAATTGCCAAGTGACCATTCGCAGAACACCGTGTCAGCATCTTCTAGAAGATCCTGGCTCTCTTCAACATTGTGCTGAGCGTGGCCGTCCCACTTATCGATCTTCAGGTTGTGCCCGTGTTCGGATATCCCGGCCATGATTGACCCGGCAAACTTCAGGTCATGTCCCGCGACTAGGATGTTCTGCGAGTCTTTGGACGCAGGATTGTCAATGAGCGTGCCGTCCGCTTCTTCGACGTCAAGTGGGCGTCGAAGGCATATGGTCTCTACGACAGAATCTGCGAAGTTGCTACTGCGCGTCAAGGTGGGCAGCTGCGCATCCACGTGCTCGCGCATCCAGAGCGGCAGGCCCTGCGTACCCACGTACTTGTCAGAGACCTGTACCGTTGCAGCTTGGCTATAGAACATGGCAGTTAGCATGTCTTCAAGAACCTGATGATCTTGGAGAATTTCTTCAGCGTTGGAGGCAATCACCTCTGCTTCACGAACTGCGTCATTGCTCATTACTGCAATTCCTGCAGTTCGCAGAATGTTTACTGCAGTATCATCGTCGCTGAACCCGGCAACGTATACCTGCATAGGTCGCACGCTAGCTGCTACAAGATCCCAAGCAATTTCTTCGGTTAACGTCTTCAGTTCAATGCCAAGTGATGGCAAAGTCGGGATATCAACTGCGAGACCAGCCATGCGAAGCGCCATGGCCAAACGATGGTGCGCCAGATGTTTGCGGAAGGTCACACGCAATGGCTCCCAAGCATCGGCCACGCGATCAGCTTCGGAGTTCATCCACAGTGTTGAAATCAGTTCCGATTCCCGGCGCGAACCGACCACAGGAACCGACCCATCAAACATCCAAGTAACGCCGAAGCTCTTGCCGCTAATTACCGGAGTACCACATGCCGCAAGCTCGAAAACTCGACGGGAGAACATAGTTGGCGAGGCATTCACCGAGTTAACGTTCACGTGCACCGGATGAGACTTGTAAGCCTCTACCATTTCTTCGTAAGTCAGACCGCCCTGGACATAGTCCTGCAATGCTGGTGGGAACTTGTATGGCGATTCAGGATTATCGGCTTGGCGATCATAGATGGTCAGACCCTGGGGACGTGCTCCCTCGAGGATTGCGCGCAGTTCCTTCGAACGCTCCGCATAACGATCACCATAATAGGAGCCACCGTACGCCACAGTATGCGAGTAGGTGCGGGAAGATCCCATTGGATTGTGGATTTCCGCTTGCGCCCAGAAGGAAAGGCTGCCCAACGCCTTGAGATTTCCACCACGGTGATCCCAGTAGTCCCGCAAGCAGTTGGCGTCAGTAGTCAAAACAACGTCGAAGTACTTTGCGGTACGGCGGAATCGATTGAAGTGAACCGGGTCTTCCTTGTTCCAGAAGATTGTTGGGATGTTCTTGCTGCGGCAGTAGCCAATTAGCGCTACTAGATCCGCACATTGCTCATCATCGTAGTAACCGACCTTGCGGGTCCAAGTTCCATCATTGCCTGCCCACGCCGATTCTACGAAGAGCACATCGACCGGATTCGATGTCAAGGCTTCTCGCCAGTTCTCAGGAGTTGGCGACACCACATTAACTTCGCGGCTGATGGTTGAGGTCGTAAATTCGTCAGCGATAAGAGCCATACGAATCTCATTAAGCTTCTTGCCCGTTGGCCTACGGCTCTGGACAGTGGCAGCTTGGGCAACGAAAGTTTTTGCCACGATTGGCCATGTACGGTTCTCTACCGTCCACTTACGGGCACGACGCCCCATATCCTGCGCGGTCCTCGGATCATTAGCCAGGAGGGCGATCGATTCAGCCAAGGACTGCACATGATCCGCTTCGAAGAGCAAGCCTCGAGCACTATCGGCACCAAGCAACGTAGCAATTGGCGAAACGTTGGAACCGATCACCGGACGGCCTGCAGCCATTGCTTCAATAGGCTTCAATGGTGAAACTAGTTCTGTAACAATATTCGATTTTCGCGGGCAGACCACGGCGTCAAAAATTGCCAGGTAATCGTTGATTTGTTCATTCGGTACGCGCCCGGTGAAACGAATTCGCTCTTCCAAGCCCAATTCGGTCACTTGCCGCTTGAGCGCGGGTAAGACCAAGCCGTCGCCAACGATTAGTGCGCCAACGTGCGACAGAGATTCTGGTAGCTCGGCTACCGCGTTGATTAGTAGATCCAGCCCCTCGTAGTCCACAAGGCTGCCAGCATATCCAAGAAGGAACTCGCCCTTCTTTTTCTTGTCAACGACCTTCGATCGCTCAGCTGGGAGAGGGACGTACTGGAAAATGTTCGCAGCATTCGGCAAGATTTCAATCTTGTCTCTTTCTGCACCGCGCTTCACCAGTTCCTCACGGACTTCCTCCGTGATTGCGAAGGCGCGATCCGCTTCGTTCGCCACCAGAGTCTCAATGCGGCGTGCTAGTTCGAATCGTTCCGATTTATGCCAGGTTTCGTTACCAGCGGCTGCGGTAATTTCCCAAAGCCCACGTACTTCGTAGATGAACGGGATTCCAAGACGACGAGCTGCGATCAATGCTGGCAACGCCGTAATGTGATTGGACGCAGAAACGATCACTGAAGGTCGATTCATCATCGCTTCGCGAACATAGATATCCGCCGCGATCTGCACAAACTTATCCAGTGGATCGCTACGTAGTGACACACCCGGGTTAAAGTACGTATCGACGCCCTGGTAATCGCGAATCAGGCGCTTTTCTTTCGGCATCTTCTTGTTGACTTTGGAGTCCCAAGGGTAGCCAGGTCGCGCTGCAATGAAGAGATCCATGCCGGCTTCGGTGACGGCAGTGGTGAGACCAGTCGTACGCGTCGAATAACCGTTGCTGTTGTATTCGCCAGTGCTGTGCGCGCAATACATCACTTTATCCGGCTGCGGCATATAAGCAGGCGTAGAGGTCTTCGGCGGAACTACCGGCAAGGAATTGAATAGACGGGCTTGTCCCAGAATCTGATCGTGCAAGGCTCCGAAGCTTGAAGGCGATTCCTCCTTTGCAGCGAGAGCAACTAACCTTTCTGAAGGTTCAACAATCTCGCCCTGGTCGCGGTAACGGGCTATATATGCATCCGCTTCACGCTCAATAGCACCGATGAAGCTTTCTTCGATGCCGGTTCCGGCAGGACTGTTTGGCCGACTTACATTGTCGAAGTTGGAAATGCTTGGTGATGCCGCCAGGACTGGAACATTCTTTTGAACCTGGCGAGGAGCAACAGGCTTACGCGCAAAAGGGCTCTTCAATCCGCGTGCGGCTCGAACGACCGGATGGTTCTTTAGATTCTCATACGCGGACTTGAATTTCTCGGCACGCTCATGTTCATTGGCGAGTTGCGTCTTGAGAATCGATGCCTCACGGCTGAATTTCTGTCGCGCGTCCATAGCGGAAGCAAGTTCTTGCTCAAGTCTTGCGATTAGGCCCTCTGACTTCACCCTACGCGATCGCAAAGACTCGTTCTCCCGCGATAATTTCGATGATTGCGCACGGTACTTAGCCAAATCGTCCAGTACTCTGGTCTCGAAATCACCTTCAAGATTCAGATATTCCTGTTTGATGCTAAAAAGTTCGGCACGCGAACTCATTGCTTGAGCGGTCTTGCGATTCGATCGTTTCAACGAGGAAACTCCCTCAACTTTGTGTTGTTATCCGCAAGTAATTCTAGCGGTTCGATTGGAAGAGCTGAATTCTGACACAATCTAGCCACAGAGATTCCGCAAAGCCCTGCTCAACTCATCGCGTTGTCGATAGAACCGACGTTCTATCGACTTTTGGAGGCTCTTCGAGTTTGAGCGTGGAGAACCCGGAAAAGAAGTGATGCTCGCACTCCCCTCTACGAATATGGATGTTGACTAAGTCAATTCATACGCGAAGAGCTACGAGCCGTGTTTAACGGATACCGGCCGAATCGACGCTGCGTCGATTCTGTTGAATGTCGCCGACTACTGCGTCATCACCGTGGTCCAGGAATCTGCCGGACGGTACGTACTTGTTGATCCATCGAAACTGCCCCGGGTCGAGGACCATCCCGCCGACGGTGACGTCCTGCAGGTCCTAGTGCGCAAGCGTCGCATGCTTGCCAGGAATCAGCATGCCCACGCCGTTCGTTCGTACAATCCACCGAGCTGTTGCCCTTGCGTGCACGGTTCACCACTCGTCTGTTTATCAGAGGTATTTGGTAGCACCAGTGTTCGGGATCCGACGAAATGAATTCGTCGTCGTTTATGGTCCTCACGAACGGTCGGTCGACATAGGTCTGCGGCAGTGGAATCTGATGGCCCCGATAATAGGCGTGGCAGTGGTCCCTACTGACCCGGACCAGCAACCGATGGCATCCCCGGTACATTCCAGGCTCGTGTTGCTGAGTTTGCTTCTTCAGGAAGTCTCCGGTTTTCGAAACGACAAGGTCAGCGCGGTTCACCTCAGAGCTACCGAGTCGGCGCTTCATCAGGTATTCAGCAGCCTTGGCTTCCAGCACCACCATCGTTATCGGCTCGGTAGCCGGTGTGTGCTCCAGCAGCTGCCAGGCTTTCTGTGGAGTTGCCTGGTTCAAGGACTGATGGGGGCGGCGCTGGTTGTAGTGCTCACTGCAGAATAATCCTTGAAGGTACTGCCATTCTTGCAACATGAAACCACTGTTCTTCCAACCAGGTACTGTTCGCCACTGTCGCTGCCCCAAGACGGATCGTTCAACCGCCTTCCGGCCTCGAATCTGTCAACGGGAACTTCGCTTGGCTGAGAAATAAGAAGGCCGTAGCACACCCGGATTATTTGCCAGCGTGGCAGCTCGTTGCCATTCCGAAAGCACCGCGGAGATGCTACCCAAGTTTCAATCGACGGATGACCTGATGATTCCCTGGGACCCAGGTTGCGCGGCACGAAGATTCCCCGTCCTTCAGCAGCGACGAAACTACAGCAATGCGTACTACCTCCGACTGTTAGATGGCCACATGGTTGGGTTTGCCCGATTCGATCCTCATGGACTCCTAACGCACCAAAGCTCACATCATCAGCGGTACCTTCTAGCAGGTTTTGAAATACCAGGTCGCAAGAATCGCTCGGTACCCGGTCACAGGAACTGAGGTACCATTTCGTGCTATTCGGTAATCGTGGGTGGCATCCAACTTGCCAGCGGGTCCGAGACCTGCCAAGAAACATTAGAGAAGTAATGAGTTTCAGTGTCCACGAAGTCCCGGGAATTCACACTATTTGGCCGGAATACCGGTACCCTAAAGCGCTATTCATCGATGTGGCCCTCACATGGTGAAAGGAGCATGCTTTGAGGGTTCCAATGACGCTATTGCTGGAATCCAAGCAGAATATTTGTGGTTCGCGGCGGTGGTTCCATAGAGCAATATCGTTGGCCCCACAACGGCTGATATTCATATGATCCTGACCGACATGGGCCAAGCGAGCTATTCCCTTTAGATCCCTTTTGAGAACCATAGGAACGGCCGCTGCTTGCTTTCAATCACATGCTAAAACACAAAGCAATCTAATGTATCTCACGGTGTGACACCAATGGAATATCAATGCCACACCTAAGGCACTCAAAGTTGCATTGCCACTCTCGAATTCCAGTATCCGCGATCCGAAATCAATATTCGGTTTTGTTAGTCACGTGAATTTCATTCAATAACCGACTAATGCATGCATAAACCCCACATTTATCACTACTATACGCACTTCAAAAACTAATCAGAGTTTCATAATAAGCTCTAGAGATAGCAAGCGAAGAACCACAATATGGATTAAATGATATGTTACTCTAATCCCGAATCCAAGACCCTGAAAACCATACGCAAGCCGTAAACACACGCCAAACATATTTCGCAAACTCTCGATGAATTTCAGAATACTTTTGTTCTTCACCTGCAGCAACAAGCACTACGTTCTGAACGAAATCAGACTGTAAATGACAGGAAACAAACTTCCAGTTTTCCAGCTCAACCAGTTCCCGACATAGATCCGCGACAATTGGCTTAGATAGCTCTCCACCCTCGCCAGGTACAGAATCAGCAGTCCGCTCTTCGATCTTCGCTGGTGAAAGATCAACCATCTTCATCCTGTGAACATACGAATCACCAGAGAGAACCGGATCTGCACCACCGCTTTCAAAACGCCATGACGAACCGTGGAAGCTGTAGTTCAGCGATTCCGGCCAAATTTTCTTCAGAGCCACAAATAACGCCTTTTCGGAAACCTTTTCAGCCATTGATAGCCGGTCGCATATAGACGTTACCCGCATGTCACTTATCGGATAAAGGAGCTTGGCATCCTGCGAATAATGATTGACATGGGATTGCATATAGAGTCCTGATCGAAACTCCCGGGCAAATAAATAGAGCTTTTCCAACTCACTACTTGCAGAAACGTTCTTACTCCATCGCGACAAGAAGTCATCATGCTCTATCTGATATGCATCAAGCAGAATTCCAGAAGACTGCTTGGCTAACATCAAATTCACATACTCAGTCGTATTTCGCAGAAGCTTCGCCATACCACCTTTCCAAAGTGGCCACTGCCCTAACGAAATTGCTTCACCGGGAAATTCAGGCGCAGATCCCTTGTATTGAGATAAGTGCGCTTCAGATGGTGGAATTCCTAAACAATCACTTAGAACGTTCCGAACTCTTGCTTTCGTCGTATTTCCAGGCACGAATGATGGACGTCCAATAAAGTGCTTGATACCGGACATCGAAGCTAGTGTCGAAGCAAGATGTGTTTCTAAATCAGAGTTCGTTCCGTAAGTGACTGCTCGCACATTAGCGTTGGTGCGCTTTAGAGCCCCGAGAAGCATCCTGGAGTCTTTGCCGCCACTAAGCCTAAGTTGCACCCTAGGATCCTTGAGAGCATCCACTGCATCAGTCGTAGACTCAAGCAATGCATTAGCTAGCGCCTCGCCCCCCTCGTTCAGATCATGATCAAATGAAAAATCAGGCACAAGTCCACGAGGGAATTCAGTGAGTGAAAGCCGGCCGTCTTTTATCTTTAGTGTTTTATTAATTGGCAGGCACAACACATCTTCAAATGGAGTATTTCCCGCCAACGAATATCCGTAATTAAGATACTCCAGGAGATAAGAATAGCTAAGAGCAACACCCCGACCGGAAACCTGAGCAAGGGCCAATGCTATCAAAATTGGTCGATTTGATATGAAATGAAAACCAAATTTTGAACTATAGTGAATAGGCTCAAGCGCTGGGGTTGTATTCCAAGCAAATAATCGGTTTATATACCGATCGCCAAAAACTGCACTATAAGTTCCCCACACCGGCTGCTGATATTCTAGACTGCCCCCGATAAGCCGCAAATTTGAATGTACATTATGGGAGGACGACGGATCAGAAGATATAGTCCAGAAATCGCCCTTTGAAACAAAGAGTGATTCATCTTCGGTCCGGGACATGGCAAAGGTTCCATATCGACTTGCTGATGAATGAAGTTTGGAGCCTGCAACAACATTTTTCTGAGCATATTTTTCATACTCTGAAAATGCAGCTTCGAGAATACTACAAATATGATCTTTCAATTCATCTGAGATATCATTTTTGCCAGCAGTAGGTGTAACGACTAGAAATTCGCTCACGCAGACATCTCCTTAGCTATAAGTCCGGCCCAGAGCTGCGCACCGACTGTAACATCATATTTTCGAGCCTGATTCCTAGCCTTCTCAACAAATTTAGTTCGTGTTGACGATGCACGCAACCCAAGAACGAAGTCAGTCATCTCCTCGATGGAATCATGCACAAATTCCTCTGAAAATATCTCTTCTGCTCCTGGACGATCCCACACGACTGGAACCGCCCCTCCCGCCATTCCCTCAATCGGTGCTAAATGAAAACTTTCTCTCGTGCTGCACGACAGAACTACACCGATCTTTCTAAACCAGGATCCCATATCCGGGCCAAAGTCCTCAAACACGACTGAATTAGATAGTTTAGGATCAGAAGCTATAGCTTCGAAGAACTCTTCATACGCGTATCGCTGGAGACCCTTATTCCATTCATAGGTATACTCCCATGGCATCCGCCCGCGAATATGAAGCGTATAGCGTGAATCATGTTCTAGGAGGCTAGAAAGCAACTTAACAGCTCGGTCAGGGCGCTTAATGAAAGGAACTATTCCCACAAGTCCAATTCGAAATTCCGATTCTGGTGCTTTTGGTCTGTCTAAATCTAGGCAGTCAATAAGATTTGGAATAACAGCGATTTTTTCTTCGGGCCAATTGGTAATATCCGCGGTCAATCCTGCATATAGATCAGAAACACAAAGCACCTTGCTAACATTTTTGATGCTAATATCTTTCAGCCAAGGGCCGCGAAGTTCAAAAGCATGTAAACGTACATATAACCGCTGATCAATTCCAACATTCTGAGAATACCAAACTGCATTCGGTCCAGCCCACTCACAAATTACAACATCAGCATCATTTAACAGCTTCCGGCTTTCTTCCTGATCATTTTTATGCAGGGTTGACCATTTATCGATCACCAATTCTACATTCGGCGAAGCTTTAAGATACTGGATTAACTCGCCACAAAACTTAAAATCATGACCAGCAAGCAGAACACGAACCGATCCGACTTTTCCTCGTACTGGAGTATTCACCGGCAAATCACGTTCGAAATAAGCTTCGAATCTTTTTGCAGCTGAGGTCATCGAATATCTAGAAACCGAATCTCTCACTTTCGATTTATAGGCATCGATCTTATTCCGACTTTTATCAAGCATTTCTACAACGCTTTCAATTTCATCGGTTACAAAGAATGGATAATCCTCACCAAAAATTTCTTCATGTGCACGAGTTCGATTAACAACCGGGGGTATACCAGAGGCGGCATATTCCAAAGCTTTGGTTGAAATTTCCATACTAGAATCTAAAGCCGACGTTCGCCAGCCTAGACCCAAGTCTGCCTTACGTATCTCAAGCATAGTATTGTGTCGACTTAATCCGCCCAGCCATGAGACATCAGCGGCAACAATTCCGGACTCCATTTGTTCGTGCCACTTCGGGTCACGCCGACTCTGTTGGAATTTATTGCCGACCATTGTGAGTTGTACATTAACTCCGGAATTCTGGCATTCTTCTGGAAGAGACAACATCTCCAATGTCTTCCAGTCTTCGGCGAACTTACCTGCATAAATAAGCTTCAGTGCAGATATTGAGTCATCAGCAATAGCATCGTCGAACTCTTCGAAATAGATGTCAGGAACCATCGGTGACATTAGACGAGTTTTGCCCGCTGCCTGTGGGCAAAGAGCTTCGAGATACGCACGTGATTCTTCTGTCTGAGAGAAAAGCCTGTATGCCTTCGCCGTAATGATGTTCAAATCATCGAGTGACTTTTCGGAAACCTTCTCGATTGGAAATGGAAGATCAGTGACGTATAGCCATGATCTCCGATGCAATCGCTCGGACATTGCAATAAATTTGCAAACCGTCATACCACGAGCAATTATCGCGCTGAAATGATGTTCGGAGTCCAATCCCAAGATTCTCTGCGCAGCCTTACGCGGGCTAAGGGATGAAGATTCCCCTGGTTCTATATCCACTGTAGGCTGATGAATAACGAAATTTGCGTTCTGACTAAGTCTTTCCAATGAGTCGTTTGAACTCACCTTTGTCTTTAGCAAGACATGCACTTGTACACCTGCGAGCAAGAGGGCCTCGGAGATAGAGGTTAGCCAAATGGCAGAACCGTCAATGATGTTTAGATTAACATCCCCGTAGACTAAGACTTTACGTAGGTTCACTCTATTTCTCTTTCTCATTAAGGTAATCCTGGAGTAAGCGTGGAATCCGCAATTCAGTGTCAAATGCCCAGTCTTCTTCGAATTCTTTTGTGGTGATACACGCATCCACATTACTTTCAAGACTCGACGAGAATGTATTCGCTGACTTACCATTGCCAACTAAGAACGAAAAACCTTGTTTTTCTCGAATTATACCGGAGATTTCTCCAATGGTGCGGTACAGGCGAGTTCCCGACGATGAAAGTGATGATGCCCAAATGCCATCGTCAAGCGCGTTCATCTCAATAATGAAAATTGAGATTACTTGACTCGTAGTTTCTGATAGAGCACTGGTGACCTCATAACCACCAGCTGAGGGATGAAGCGTTGTGACTTGAATCCCTAATTCGTTGGAGAGATGCAGTTCAAGTTGATCGCTGCCGAGGAGAAAAACTCGGAATTCGCGATTAAGCTTTAACCTACTGAAGATTTTGAAAGTTCGTTCCGGGTCAGCCTGAACTGCCGCAGCTCCCCGGCCATATACGGTAGAAGGATCTCGAGACTCATTGTTGTAAGAATGATTTTTTGTGAGCATATTACGCGTCAGGGGAGAAGGATTCCGGTCTGACAGCACGGTCTGGTCAGTGAACTTACGGAGTGCTTTCTCCAGTCCGGCGTTATTACTCTGTTGGGTCTTACCAATTTCGTGGATAATATTTCTGCTTGACTGCTCCAATGCGTCGACCAGACTCTTCGTCATGTATGGAATCTCGTAAGTAATTTTCTTCTCGAGCTTCTTTTGATCTTGTATGAACCGACTCAATACGTTATCAAGTTTGGGTTCGAACGAATTCTCTAGTTTCGCGCTCACTTCGCGTGTTGAATTGGAGTGCTTTTTATCAATAAATTCCAACAGTCCCGATAATTCATAATTAATCTGCTCCGTTGATGATTTCTCAACTTGTAGAATTTCCCTCTTGACTCTTTCTATCCTTTTCGCCAAGAATGCCTTGTCCAAATTAGTTTGTACAATTACAAAGATTGATACGATCCAAGTGAACGAAAGCACTAAAGGAAAGGTTATGTTCTTCGTGTTAAAGGCAGTAAACACGATACATACAAGGGCAGCTAATGTGACTGTTACTCCGAGTAACCAGGTTTTCCTATCCAGGTTTCGCATCATGCGCTTTCTCCTTAATTTTTCTAAAGCTTAAAATGGCCATGTCGGCAATTATGTAATCCGTGGAAATAATGCAATATGTCATTATTGATCATTCGACCAAGCTCTGAAAACTTCCGCAGCAAAGGTCTTAGATGGTGCTTGTGTAAAACTCTTTTCCAATAGAGCGGATTCCCAGGTGTTTTTTGGATCGAACACACCTTGAAGGACGCTTCTGAAAAGTTCCACCGGTGGAGCTATATGACCACGACCCCAGTCACCCATCAATAGAAAGAGATTTCGCGAAGGACGTTTATGGCCACGAATCCAAGGGGCGAGGTGCTTATCTCTATGATGTCCGTCTCCTATATTCTGAAGATAGGCCACGCTATTGGGAAAACCGTCCGCATAAAGACCGGTTAGGTCACTAACGATTTTTACATCTTTAATAGAATCCGAGCACCAGGCTCTTTGAAGATAGTCGTCTACAGGTCCTTTAGTGTAATTACCAATATCGGTTTGAGGATTCGCTACTAAAGCCAACGATCCGGGGAATAGATAGGAATAAAATAGCGCCGCAAAACCGCCACCGGAAGCACCGAAAAATACCGTTCGCTCAGATGACCGAAGAGACTTGAGCATATGCCTAATGACTCCCGGTAACTGGGATTGGAGGAGCTGTGATCTATTTCCAGCGAACCATGCCAGTTCAAGTCCTAAATCTAAGGAAGGATCCGAAATCGCAATGATATTGGAATCGATTCCTTCCATCATGCCTAATCCAGAAAAGACAGGATAAGAAGTCCATGCCTTCGATTTTGCAGCATGAAATATTACAGTGGTGTTCGTTGATTGACGGTCGACCATGAGTATGTCTAAAACACTATCGCCATATACAATCGTCGAAATTCCCGCTTCTGCTCTCTTTGAATGAAACTCCTCGAGAGACGAGAATCTATTTTGTTTGTAATGGAAACGATTTAAGTTGCGTTGGAGCATATTTGAATTCATCACTATTTTCTTGTGCCTTAATGATCAATAACGTTAGGATAAGAGTCAGTGAAGCACATTTTCTGCAAAATTAGATTTACTGTCTTCAGGTACCTTCTCCTGCCATCTTTCTGAAAATCTTGTAAGACTATCGCACGGTTTTCATCAAAGTGATTCGTGCCGATAATCAACTCGTCTGACGAAGCTGTCTTCCAAAAAGATACCAATTGCTGAGAAAAATTGGAATTACCGGCCTGTTGTAAGAAAACCATTCTGAACCGTCCCTGATTTGATGCCGCTGTCTTTCGAGAGAAAGATAGCAACCATGCCCAAGAAATACCCTGCCGAAGTTCGTGAACGCGCCGTAGC